>DATBRC010000035.1:0-25385 GCA_036560485.1 Burkholderiaceae bacterium | reverse complement strand
TGGCTCATGCCGCTGATCGACAATTCGCTGGTGCGGATACGGCCCTGGCTATCCTTTTGGTAGGTATTGGTACCACCGGTTGCAACCGATGTGCTGGCTTGCTTGGTGAAGGTACCGCCGTAGATTTGACGCATCGCATCCATCATCAATGGATTGTAGCCAGGTGCCACAGTGGAATCGCTGGTACCCCATACACCTGCTGCGATTTGTGTTGCAAAGGCACCGGAATTGCTGCCTGCCAGCGAATTGCAATTGTTCTTTGCATTGGTTGCGGTATAGCCGGATGGCACCATGCCGATCTGCAATGTAGTGGTGCCAGGTGTTGGGCCGGCATTTTCACCCCAGCCGGCAAAGATATCCGGTGCGATGCAACCCAGCACAATCGTTTCACCGCCGCCTGATGATAGACCGGTGACATAGACCTGATTCGGATCGATCGAATACTGGGAATTGTTTTTGAACGTATTAATCAAGTCAAGCAACACTTTTTCATGGCCGGTTGTACGGCTATGGTTGGTGCGGGAATAATCCCAGCAATGCTGACCTGACACGTTGCCAGTGGCGTTAGGTGCCAGAATCACGGCACCGTACTGATCGGCTGCTGCTTTCCAGTTATAACCCCCATCGCTGCCGTTGATCACATCGTTTGCCGCTGTCTGGGCGCAACCATGCAATACCAGAACTAGCGCGCGCAGACCGTTTTTGGTTGGTTGTGAGGCTGGCCAATAGAAATAACCGGTCAGGTTGCCGCCATTGACTGCATCGGCTCCCCAGGTCTGGTTACTGCTCCATGTGCCAGGACCTGCGGTGACGGCTTGGGCGGCAAAGCTTGGCAATACCAACGCTGTTACTGCTGCAATTTGCCACAGTTTATTTTTAATGTTTAACTTCATGTTTGTCTCCATCTTAGAATTTGAGGGTATTCGGCTTTAAATCGCATAGTCAACCATCCGGTCTTAACCAACAATGTTGGCAGCGATTCAGATAATTGTTTTTAAGTATCACGACGATGCCGAATAATGCTTCGTCTTCACGTGTTTTGATTTTTTTGCGACGGATGTTTTATCGCGGATCCTCTGTCTATGTAGAGGTATGAGTTCAAGGATGTTTAGTTGTATATTCTCCAAGACCATTTGATGATAGAGCAAAATACAACCAATGCAATCCACCTAGTAGTTCTACCGTATTGCATTTTTATTAAACACATTGTCTATTTGTGCAGTACAACAAATTGCCTACCAGGAAGTTATTTTCCCGCTTTTAATTCATAGTTTATGGCAGCACCACCACTCCCTCGACATTATTGATTGGAAACTGACCGCGGGAAATTTTTTACAATATTAATATTTGCTTTTTTACCTATTTTTCTTTTGACTATCTTGATTTTCTAGTTGAACAGTTGCGTTGCACAATTTTAAAAATACTTAATAACATTTCCGCACATCAATCTTTATTTGTCCGTGAAATTATTCGTTTTATATTCCAAGATAATTTAGTTTTGTTTGAGCGGCATCTTTTATCCGCAACTTCATTTATAGCCCCTTCCATTTATCCCATTACTTCTTGGTTGCATCATCTTTTAATATTGCAAATATAAAGTTTCAGCCAAATTTGCTTCTATTTGATATTTCTCAAAGAAAAAGTTGTCAATTAGTTCACGATGTGATGTATTGGTAACTGTTAGCGCATTGTTTGTCGCATCAGCAGTTATTAATGATTCTTTAAAAACAAACCATCTCATCTGAACAATATATGGAATCGAGACCTTGCAAGCTTATTTGAATATCATTCCATCAATTGACTTTTAATTAATTATAGTGATTAATAGACAAGTTGATGCGAAATGTAAAATATTGTGCACCGCAACAAAATAGCTTGACTTTAATTTATTAAGGCCTAAAATATCAATTGTTGCGGTGCACCATAAATACTTTGCCTGTACTGCCCCTGTTTTAATTTACTCATTCAAGGAGAATTATATGTATTCCATTCAAGACCAATTTTCGGCTGCTACCAAAGCTAACTTCGAAGCTCAACTCGCGCTGATCACATCATTGACCAACAAAGCTTTTGAAAGCGTTGAGAAAATCGTTGATTTGAACCTGAACGTTGCTAAAACTTCCCTGGAAGAATCCAACGCAACCACCAAGCAATTGTTGGCTGCTAAAGACCCGCAAGAATTCCTGTCGTTGGCTTCAGCACAAGCTCAGCCTAACGCAGAAAAAGCAGTTGCTTATGCACGTCATATCGCCAGCATCGCTTCCAGCACCCAAGCTGAATTCACCAAGGCTGCTGAAGAGCAAATCGCTGAAACCACCCGTAAAGTATCGGCACTGGTTGACGATGTGTCCAAGAATGCACCTGCTGGTTCCGAGAACGTGATTGCAATGATGAAATCATTGATCGGCAATGCAAATGCTGGCTACGAGCAATTGACCAAGACAACCAAGCAAGCTGTTGAAACTTTGGAAAGCAACTTGGCTACTGCAACTTCGCAGTTCACCCAAGCTACTGAAAAAGCGACCAAATCCAAAAAAGCATAATTCTTTGGATGAAGTAAAAACGGGCCGCTATGCGGCCCGTTTTTTTATGCCTTAAGAGAACGTAATGTTATCCAGCGAGTTTTTTCTTCAGCAACTCGGTTAGTTGCGCCGGATTGGCTTTGCCTTTGGTCGCTTTCATCGCCTGCCCAATCAATGAATTGAACGCCTTCTCTTTACCGGCACGGAATTCCTCGACCGATTTGGCATTCGCAGCCAACACTTCATCGATAATCCCTTCCAACGCACCGCTATCGGAAATTTGCTTCAAGCCTTTGGCTTCGATGATCTCGTCGGCCAGATTCGCTTTATCCGACTTGGCTTCCCACATTGCACCGAATACTTCTTTCGCAATCTTGTTGGAAATTGTGCCGTCCGCGATCCGTTGCAATAACAGCGCGAGCTGATCAGCGGTCACTGGCGCAGTGGAGATATCCGTGCCTTCACGATTCAATGTAGACGACACATCACCCATTAACCAATTGGCTGCCGGTTTTGCTTGCTCTTTGCCGACTTTGTTCACCACGGCTTCAAAATAATTCGCCATGGCTTTCGATTGCGTCAGTACTGCCGCGTCGTACTCCGACAAACCATAATCACGCATGAACCGCTCACGCATCGCGCCCGGCAGCTCCGGCATGGATGCTTTCACTCGTGCGATCCACTCCTGCGCAATGACCAGTGGTGGCAAATCCGGATCAGGGAAATAACGATAGTCCTGCGCGTCTTCCTTGCTGCGCATCAAGCGCGTTTCTTTTTTGTCCGGATCATAAAGGCGAGTTGCCTGTTGCACTTTACCGCCGTCTTCGATCAATTCGATCTGGCGTCGCACTTCAATGTTGATTGCGTCTTCCAGGAAGCGGAATGAGTTCAGATTCTTGATCTCGCAACGCGTGCCATATTCTTTTTGTCCAACTGGACGCACCGATACGTTGGCGTCGCAACGGAACGAGCCTTCCTGCATATTGCCGTCACAAATGCCCAGCCACGTAACCAATGAATGCAAGGCTTTTGCATAAGCGACCGCTTCAGCAGCGCTGCGCATATCAGGCTCAGTCACGATTTCCAATAGCGGCGTGCCGGCACGGTTCAAATCAATGCCGGTCATGCCCTGATAATCTTCATGCAGCGATTTTCCGGCGTCTTCTTCCAGATGCGCACGTGTCAGTTGCACCGTTTTCAATTCTGTCTTGCCATCCTTTTCCACGACAAACGATACCTTGCCGCCCTGTACAACCGGAATTTCGAATTGGCTGATCTGATAGCCTTTCGGCAGGTCCGGATAAAAATAATTTTTGCGAGCGAAAACAGAGCGGGGCGCGACCGTGGCGCCGACAGCCAAACCAAACTGAATTGCGCGTTCCACTGCGCCTTTATTCAGTACCGGCAAAACACCGGGCAATGCCAAATCGACAGGGCAAGCTTGCGTATTTGGCTCAGCACCAAATTGAATTGGCGCGCCACTGAAAATCTTGGTGGTGGTGGTGAGTTGCGCATGTGTCTCAAGACCGATGACGACTTCCCATTGCATGTTCAAATTCCTTCTGGTTGGCGAAGATGCCAATCAGTCGCTTGTTGATATTGATGCGCGACATTGAGCAGCTTAGCTTCGTTAAAATAATTGCCTATGATTTGCAATCCCACCGGGCGCCGTGCATTTTTTTCACCCTGACCAAATCCGCAAGGAATCGACATGCCGGGCAATCCCGCCAAGCTGGTCGATAATGTAAAAATATCAGCCAGATAATTGGCGACCGGATCATCTGCTTTATCGCCCAGATCCCAGGCCACCGTTGGCGATACCGGCCCCATGATCACATCACACTGCTTGAACGCATTCTGAAAATCCTGCGCAATCAAACGCCGGATTTTTTGCGCTTGCAAATAATAGGCATCGTAGTAACCATGCGATAGCACATAGGCACCAACCAGAATACGACGCTTAACTTCTTCACCAAAACCTTCAGCGCGTGTTTTCTTGTACATCTCCGCCAAGTCTTTATATTCCTTGGCGCGATGACCATAGCGCACGCCATCGAAACGACTCAGATTGGATGATGCTTCCGCAGGTGCGATCACGTAATACACCGGGATCGACAGCTCGGTTTTTGGCAATGAAATATCAACCAGGGTTGCGCCTAGCTTTTCATATTCTTTCAATGCTGCGCGTACTGCCTGCTCGACATCGGATGCCAAGCCGGCGCCAAAATATTCACGCGGCACGCCGATTTTCAAACCTTGCAAACTCTTGTTCAAGTCGCGCGTGAAGTCTTCCTTGTCACGCTCGATGCTGGTGGAATCGCGTGCGTCGAAACCTGCCATCGCGTTAAGCAACAAGCCGCAATCTTCCGCCGTTTTGGCCATTGGGCCGCCTTGATCCAGCGATGATGCAAAAGCGATCATGCCAAAGCGTGACACCCGTCCATAAGTCGGCTTGATGCCGGTTACACCACAGAGCGACGCTGGTTGGCGAATTGAGCCGCCCGTGTCAGTCGCCGTAGCGGCGGGGGCCAACCGTGCAGCAATCGCTGCCGCAGAGCCGCCGGAAGAACCACCAGGAATGGCGCGCTTATCCCAAGGATTTTTGACGGGTCCAAAAAATGAATTCTCATTGGAAGATCCCATCGCAAATTCATCGCAATTCAATTTTCCGAGCGTGACCATGCCTTCTGCATTGAACTGTTCGACCACAGTTGCGTCAAAGGGGCTGGTGTAATTTTGCAGCATCCTGGAACCTGCAGTTGAGCGCCATCCGCGTGTCACAAAAATATCCTTGTGTGCTATCGGAATGCCAGTCAGTGGTGTCGTATCATTTTTTGCAATACGCGCATCGGCCACCTTCGCCTGCTGCAGTGTCAAAGCTTCATCCACATGGAGAAAAGCATTCAGACCGCTTTGTTTGATACGCGCCAAAAATAACGCGGCCAGCTCTGTAGCGGAGATTTGTTTCGCTTGTAACGCTGCCGAGAGTTCTTTGATGGTTTTAGTATGCATAACGTGATGTAGCTATTTTGTCCGGAGTGAGACTACTAGGTACCAGGTGATAAGCGCACCTCTATTCAATGACTTTAGGGACCAGATAAAGGCCGTCTTGTGTCATTGGCGCTACACGTTGGTAATCTTCGCGGCGGTTCGGTTCACTGACGACATCCTCGCGCAAACGCAAGGACAGGTCAGACTGAAAGGCAGCAATCGGATGATTCAATGGCTCGACACCACTCGTATCGACCGCTTGCATTTGCTCAACCAGGGCAAAAATACCGTTCAATTTTGGTAAAGTTTGAGACGCCTGATCGTCGGTAAGATCAAGTTGCGCCAAAATGGCGAGGCGTTTTACGTCTGAGAGTTCGAGTGACATGATATTTGGGTAACACGGGGTAACCGTGCGAGCAGTGTTTTAAAAAAAGCAAAAGCGCTTTAATATCGGGAAAAATCTTGTCAAAACGGCTTATTCATAGCTTAACAGCCCTATATTTTTGAGGTTTTCATCCGTCAATTTAAAGTAAATTATAAGGTAGAATGCTAGGTTAATACTTGGATGCCTCGTATATTAGACATCCATCAGGCGAACCCTCAATTTCAAAAATGCTTAAGCGCACCACAGTTGCGCATCAGGACAATACATGTTTGGATTCTTACGTAGTTACTTTTCGAATGACTTGGCAATCGACCTCGGTACCGCAAACACGCTGATTTATGTACGCGGTCAAGGTATCGTGCTGGATGAACCTTCCGTCGTCGCGATTCGTCAGCAAGGCGGCCCAAACGGCAAAAAAACGATTCAGGCTGTCGGTAAAGAAGCCAAGCAGATGCTGGGTAAAGTGCCGGGCAATATCGAGGCCATCCGTCCAATGAAAGATGGCGTGATCGCCGACTTTACCGTCACCGAGCAAATGCTCAAGCAATTCATTCGCATGGTGCACGACTCCAAATTGTTCAAGCCTTCGCCACGCATCATCATTTGCGTGCCTTGCGGCTCAACGCAAGTCGAGCGCCGTGCGATTCGCGAATCGGCATTGGGTGCCGGTGCATCGCAAGTGTATTTGATCGAAGAACCGATGGCAGCTGCAATCGGCGCCGGCTTGCCGGTGTCGGAAGCGACCGGCTCGATGGTCGTCGATATCGGTGGCGGCACGACCGAAGTCGGCATCATCTCGCTGGGCGGCATGGTCTACAAAGGCTCGGTACGCGTGGGCGGCGACAAATTCGATGAAGCGATCGTCAACTACATCCGCCGCAATTACGGCATGTTGATCGGCGAGCAAACCGCTGAAGCGATCAAGAAAGAAATCGGTTCCGCTTTCCCGGGTTCCGAAGTCAAGGAAATGGAAGTCAAAGGGCGCAACCTATCGGAAGGCATTCCGCGCTCATTCACGATTTCCAGCAATGAAATTCTGGAAGCATTGACCGATCCACTCAACAACATCGTATCTGCCGTCAAAAATGCGCTGGAACAAACGCCACCGGAGCTCGGCGCCGACATCGCAGAAAAAGGCATGATGCTGACCGGCGGCGGCGCATTGCTGCGCGATCTGGATCGCTTGATGATGGAAGAAACCGGCTTGCCGGTCATCGTGGCCGAAGATCCGCTGACTTGCGTGGTACGTGGTTCCGGCATGGCACTAGAACGGATGGACAAGCTTGGCTCTATTTTCTCTTACGAATAACCACATGATGTTTTGTGCGGCATGCCAAGCAAAACATCATGTCAACCGAAATGCCGGAACGTCGACACGGCGTTCTTTCTTGTACACCCCAGCAAACTTTCACATCGCGGTATTTAATCGATTCGCAATATATCGCTTTATCGCCAACCCAACGTTGAGCATACGTCAAGGCACGTATGTTTCATCCATTCGGCATGAGCGACCTCGCACAACAATACGTGCATTTGATCTGGAAATGGAATCAGAGCGTTAAATGGAATACAGCCCGCCGCCACTCTTCAAACAAGGCGCTTCAGCGCGCGCCAAAGTGGTGTTCTTCTCCTTGTTTGCCCTTGCATTGCTGGTAGCAGATTCGCGTCTGCGCTCATTGACTGTCATTCGGCAAGTCATTGGCACAGCACTCTATCCTTTACAAATGGCAGCGCTGATGCCACGTGATGCCGCTTACAAGATTGGCGATTATTTCACGGCACTCTCCACGTTGGAAAAAGAAAACAAGCGCCTGAAACAGCAGCAAACAGTCAATGCGGAAGTGTTGCAGCAATCCCAGCAGTTATATGCTGAAAATGCGCAACTTCGCAAATTGCTTGGGACGAGTGCGCGGCTGCCGCTGAAATCGCTGATGAGTGAAATTTTGTACGATGCGCGCGATGCATTCACGCGCAAGATTGTGTTGAATCACGGAAGCGAAAGCGGCGTGGCGCTTGGGCAACCGGTGATCGATGATATTGGAGTCGTTGGCCAGGTGACCCGTGTATTTCCTTTTACATCCGAAGTCACTTTGTTGACCGACAAGGATCAAGCCATTCCGGTGCAGGTGGTTCGCAGTGGATTGCGCAGCGTCGCCTATGGGCGCGGTCAATCAGGCGGCCTTGAGTTGCGTTTCATGGCAACCAATGCCGATATTCAAAAAGGCGATCTCTTGACCACTTCCGGGATTGACGGTGTTTATCCTGCCGGACTTGCTGTTGCCAGGGTCGTGCAAGTGGAAACAAAATCCAGCGCTACTTTTGCACGCATTGTGTGTCAACCCTCGGCGGGCATCGACCGCAATAAACAATTATTGATCCTGCTGACCGACACAAGGTTGCCGCCACGTCCTGAAGAAGACAGCAAGGACAAAAAAGACAAGTTTGCGAAACGGCATTATCACGAAATCGCGAAAGAAGTGCCTAAAGAAATCACGAAGGAAATCGCCGAAGAAGCACCGAAACAAGCGCCAAAAGAAATCCCGAAAGATGCATCGAAAAATCCGGCAATAAATATATTACATGCACCGAAACCAGCAGGGGTTGCCAAATGAATCAGCCGCATTACATTCTGTTGCCGGTCAGCCCGATATTCATCACTGTCAGTTTAATGGCTGCTTTCATTCTCAATTTATTGCCTTGGGGCGGTTGGGTTGGCGTACCGGATTTTGTGGCATTGGTCCTGGTATTCTGGAGCATTCATCAGCCTCGCAAAGTAGGCATCGGCGTGGCATTCCTGATGGGCTTGCTGATGGATGTACATGACGCGACTTTGCTGGGCGAAAATGCATTGTCCTACACCTTGCTATCCTACTTCGCCATCATGATTCATCGCCGCGTATTGTGGTTTCCAATCGGAACACAAGCGTTGCATGTATTACCGTTGCTGCTGTTGATGCAAGCGGTGCAGCTGGTGATTCGTTTAATCATCAGCAACAAACATCCAGGCTGGTTTTATTTCCTCGAAAGCTTCGTTGCGATTGCATTATGGCCGGTGGTGACCTGGATCTTGCTGGCGCCACAACGACGCGCGATCAATCGGGATGATACGCGTCCGATTTAGTCCATTTCGATAAATGTTCTTTGTGCGCTCCCTCACACCCAACCTCTCTCACATATGCGGGAGAGAAGAACGATTTAATGGAAACTTCCGTTTCCATAAGGCTCGGATGGCATGACTGAGTTTAAAAATACCGAACGTGAATTGCATTTTTTCCGGCTGCGCTTATCGGCGGTTGGCGTTTTTGTGTTCATTTGTTTTGGATTGTTATTTGCGCGCTTTTTTTGGCTGCAGGTAATCAAACACAGCGACTATGCTGCACAAGCAGAAGAGAATCGCATTTCCATCGTTCCGCTGGTGCCAAATCGCGGCCTGATTCTCGATCGCAACGGCGCCATTCTGGCGCGTAATTTTTCTGCTTACACACTTGAAATTACGCCATCGAAAATCACCGGCGATCTCGATGCATTGATCGATGAGCTTGGGACGTTGGTCGACATTCAAACCAAAGACCGCAAACGCTTTCGCAAATTACTGGAAGAATCAAAGAATTTTGAGAGCACGCCGATACGCACGCGCCTGACCGATGAAGAAGTCGCGCGCTTTACCGCGCAACGTTATCGTTTTCCCGGCGTTGAAATTCAAGCGCGCCTGTTCCGCCAATATCCATTGGGCGAAGTCGCATCGCATGTCATAGGCTATATCGGCCGCATCAGCCAGAAAGATGCCGCAACGATTGATGATTCCGACGATGCTGCCAACTACAACGGCACTGACTATATCGGCAAGGAAGGGCTCGAGAAGAGCTACGAAAAAGAATTGCATGGCACCACAGGCTATGAAGAAGTCGAAGTATCCGCCGGCGGCCGAGCGGTACGAACCTTGTCGCGCACGCCTGCCAGTCCCGGGAATAATTTGATCTTGTCGATTGATATCGAATTGCAAAAAGTAGTCGAAGAAGCGTTTGGCGATCGACGCGGTGCGCTCATTGCAATTGAACCATCCACCGGCGATATCCTCGCGTATGTATCGATGCCAACCTTCGACCCCAATCAATTCGTCGAAGGTATCGATCAGCAAAGTTGGGATGAGCTGAACAATTCACCCGATCGCCCTTTGGTTAATCGCCCGCTTTCCGGCAGTTATCCACCTGGTTCAACTTACAAGCCATTCATGGCATTGGCGGCGTTGGAACTCGGCAAGCGTAAACCTTCCACCGTTATTTATGATCCGGGCTACTTCATCTTTGGCAATCATCGATTTCGCGATGACAAGGAAGGCGGGCATGGGCTCGTCGATATGTATAAATCGATTGTGCAATCCTGCGACACTTACTACTACATGCTCGCCAATGATCTGGGTGTCGATGCAATCCATGACTTCATGAAACCGTTCGGCTTCGGCCAATTGACCGGCATCGATCTCGATCATGAAAAGCGCGGCTTGCTGCCATCGACGCAATGGAAGCGTACCGCCTACAAAACGGCAGCCCAGCAAAAATGGTATGCGGGCGAAACCATTTCGCTCGGCATTGGCCAAGGTTACAACTCGTTTACGCCACTGCAGCTGGCACATGCAGTTGCCACACTCGCCAACAATGGCATCGTGATGAAACCCCACTTGGTCAAGATCATTGAAAATGGCGTTTCGCATGATCGGATCACGACCGTGCCGAAAGAAAGTTATCGCATCAATTTGAAACAAGAGAATATCGATATCATTAAAAACGCGATGGTTGGTGTGACCAAAGAAGGCACGTCCGCAGGCGTATTTGCCAAGGCAGAATATGTCTCCGCCGGCAAGACCGGTACAGCGCAGGTGGTCGCAATCAAGAAGAATGAAAAGTACGATGCCAAGAAAGTCGCTGAACGCCAGCGCGATCACTCGCTCTACACTGCATTTGCGCCAGCGGACAATCCGCGTATCGCGATTGCGATCGTAGTGGAAAACGGTGGCTTCGGCGCCGAAGCTGCAGCGCCAATCGTCAAGAAGGCGTTGGACTATTATCTTCTCGGGAAAAAGCCGGAAGACAAGGATAAACCGCCTGCGACAAAAGACGAGCCAACCGATACGCGCTCGGAAGCCGAGCTCAAGGCCGATGAAGAGTCCAATGGCGGCCCTAAAGCCGGTGCCGTCACACATGGAAATACGGAGTAAGGGCATACGATGCATCTATCCAATCGACAACCGCTGTGGCCGCGCATCAAATCCTACTTCACTGTATTCGACGGGCCGCTTGCGCTCATCCTGTTTTTGATCATGTCGATCGGCATCGTGACACTCTATTCGGCCGGCATTGATTTTCCCGGCCGTGTCGAAGACCAGTTGCGTAACATCATGGTGGCATTTGTCATCATGTGGATTGCAGCCAATGTTCCGCCACAAACCCTGATGCGCTTTGCCGTGCCGCTGTATACGGTCGGCGTTACCTTGCTGATCGCTGTCGCTGTATTTGGCTTGGTGAAAAAGGGCGCACGTCGCTGGATCAATGTCGGCGTCGTGATTCAACCATCGGAAATCATGAAAATCGCGATGCCGCTGATGCTTGCATGGTTCTTCCAGAAACGCGAAGGCATGATCCATTGGCGCGAATTTCTGGTAGCAACCTTGCTATTGGCGATTCCGGTCGGTTTGATCGCCAGACAGCCGGATTTGGGCACCGCGATTCTGGTGCTGGCCGCCGGGTTCTATGTCATTTTCCTGGCGGGGCTGTCATGGAAAGTCTTGACCGGCCTGATTGTCACAGCAGGAGCCAGCTTGCCGGTGCTGTGGACTTTCTTGCATGACTATCAGCGAGAGCGACTGAAGATGCTGATCGATCCATCCTCCGATCCGCTCGGTAAAGGATTCCACATTATTCAATCGACCATTGCGGTCGGCTCCGGCGGCATTACGGGAAAAGGCTATTTGCAAGGCACGCAAGCGCATCTGGAATTTATTCCTGAACGTACCACCGACTTTATTTTTGCCGTTTATTCAGAAGAGTTTGGCATGATCGGCAATATCATTTTGATGGTGTTGTATCTGCTGTTGATTGGCCGCGGATTAGTCATCGCAGCCAATGCACCAACTTTCTTCACACGATTGCTGGCCGGTGCCATTACCTTGATCTTCTTTACCTATGTGTTCGTCAATATGGGCATGGTGAGCGGCATTCTGCCGGTGGTCGGCGTACCATTGCCATTCATGAGCTACGGCGGCACGGCGTTGGTAACACTCGGATTGGGTGCAGGCATTTTGATGAGCATACAGCGGCATCGCAAGTTGATTCAGAGCTAATTATTATCGGGAGAGGCAATGCGAATACTTCAGAACAACATTGCACGATCCCTGACGATACTTGCGCCGGTCTTGATACTGATCGGCTGTAGTAGCACCCCTATTGCACCATCTGCAAGCCACAAATCAATCGCAACTTCCACATCCAGCGCTCCAGCACTGCCACCCGCAGGTTCAGGACGTGGCGGTTATTATCTGGATGATGGCCCGGGTGAAAAACCGCCGGAAAATTTGCAAGCCATTCCCGATGCCGAACCGAAGATCGAACCGTATTCGACAAAAGGCAATCGCCCTTATGTGGTGTTCGGCAAAACCTATTCACCACTCACCGACAACAAACCATTCAAACAGCGCGGCATCGGTAGTTGGTATGGCAAGAAGTTTCACGGACAGAAAACTTCGTCAGGCGAACTGTACGACATGTACAAGATGACCGCCGCTCATCCAACCCTGCCAATCCCATCGTATGCGCGCGTCACCAATCTCGCCAATGGTCAGCAAGTGATTGTCCGCATCAATGACCGCGGGCCATTCCATGCAGGACGTATTATCGATTTATCCTACACAGCAGCGTTGAAGCTGGGCTATCTCAGTACGGGCAGCAGTGAACTGGAAGTTGAACGGCTTCTGCCGGATGACATCGCGCGTTTGGCTAAAGAGAAACAGGAAAATCCAAGTGCATCGACTCGCGTCGAATCAGTGCCGGCATCTGCTTCATTACCAATTGCAGCAGCACCTGCGATACCTTCTGCATCGCAGGCTGCAGTGGAAGCCATGCTGCACAATGATGCCAACCCTTTGCCATCAGCAGCATCAACCAATCTGCCGGATGCCGCTACAGCCAAACCTACCGGCATCACCGTCAGTGCAAGTCCTCCGATAGCGCAAGCTGCCGCAGCAGGCAACTTCTATATTCAATTGGGAGCGTATTCACAAGCGGAGCACGCTGAGTCAATTCGCACTCAACTACAGCAACAATGGGCAAACAATTTACCGTCGATTGAAATCGCGCAGAGTAACGCGTTGTATCGTTTGTATTGCGGACCTTTCAGCACCAAAGAAGAGGCTGCTGCTGCGGCACAGAAGTTACAGGGAACCGGTGCAACCAAACCTCTGGTGGTGCAACGATAAACATTTGCATAACGTATCGGTGCGCTATTCAGCCGCAGCATCTTTCATCTGCAACGCGCGCTCATACAACGCATTCTTTTTTTGACCGGTTATTTGCGCGGCCAATGCAGCCGCTTGTTTGACTGAACACTCTGCCAGCAAGATCGTGAGAATGCGTTCTGCTTCTGCAGCATCGGTATCCATTGCAACAGGCGCTGCTTCGATCAATATGACGAATTCCCCTTTTTGCCGATGACTATCCGCAGTCAGCCAAGTTGCAGCTTCCGACATCGGGCAGCGATGAATTTCTTCAAACAGCTTGGTCAATTCACGTGCAAAAACAATCTGCCTGCTCGGTTCGAATGCAGCAACCAACGCGTCTACCGTATCAACGATGCGATGTGGCGCTTCGTATAAAACCAATGTTGCCGGTACGCTACGCAGACTCGACAATACCGTATCGCGCTGTTTTGCCTTGGCAGGCAGGAATCCGACAAAATAAAATTGATCATTGAGCAAACCACTGGCCGACAACGCGGTTACCGCAGCAGATGCGCCGGGCAGGGGCACTACGCGCAAACCTGCATTACGCACGGCATCCACAATACGTGCGCCCGGATCCGATACGGCTGGTGTCCCTGCATCGGATACCAGCGCAATCCGTTCCCCCGCTTGCAACCTGGCGATCAATTTTTCGGCAACTTCACGCTCGTTATGTTCATGTGCTGCAATCAAGGTTTTTGACAAGCCGTAACGTGCCAAAAGCTGTGCGGTATTGCGTGTATCCTCGCAAGCAACGGCATCGGCGATGGATAACAGATGCAACGCGCGCAAACTGATATCAGCAATATTCCCGATCGGCGTGGCCACCACATATAATGTGGACGCAGAATAAATCTGTTGTGACACCTCTTGCATCATCGGCAAGGTATGAGTCGAATTGGTCGTGGATTGATTCATGTGGAGGCGGCAATGTTGAATAAATTGGTAAAACTGTTCCTGCTGGTTGGGATGCTTGCATACCTGCTGAGCGGATTGTGCGCGTCTGCGCAAACAAATACAACTATGCCAAGCACCGCAGGATCAGTGAACCCCGCCACCAAGGATGATACTCAGCCCATCCCGCCAACTCGCCCGCAAATTCGCATGGCATTATTGCTACCTCTGAATTCACCGGCTTTGGCTTCAGCGGCTGAAGCGGTACGCGCCGGTTTTTTCGCCGCTTATGAGCGTGACGGCGCCGACGTCAAGATCCGAATCTTTCCAAGCGGCGAACAACCTAAGGATGTATTGCAAGCTTATGCCGATGCCGCTTATGAATATGATTATGTGATCGGACCGCTATCGCGCGATGATGTCGCGGCAGTCGTGCAAAACGAAAAAATCAGCAAGCCTACGATCGCACTCGCCCAGCTGGATAATGAAGCGAGTGATGAAGTGATTCTCCCGCAAAAAATGCTGATGATGGGATTTTCCATCGAAGACGAGGCGCGGCAAATCGCCAATTGGGCAAGCACAGGAAAAAAATCCAGCCATGCATTCATCGTTTCCACTGATACAGCGTGGCAGCATCGTGCAGCTACAGCTTTTACTGAAGAATGGCAGCGGCATGGCCTTACCCAACAGCTGATTGAAATACCAGACGTGGAAGGTTATTTAAGTGCCAGCAGCATGGAGAAATTAAAAACGCGCATTCAAACTGAAAAACCTGCGCTCTTGTTTGCCGCACTCGATGCGCAACAAGCGTCGCAATTGCGCATGGTCATCGGCAATGATGTGCCGATGTATGGCACCTCGCAATTAAATGCGCTGACATTATCAGAACAACAAACTGCTACGCCGATGCCGGAAATGAATAATGTGCATTTGGTCGATATTCCATGGCAGCTGGAACCCGATCACTTGGCGGTGATGAGTTATCCGCCATTGCCAACAAAAGAGAATCAACAGCGCCGTGCCGATTTGCAGCGGCTTTATGCACTAGGCATCGACGCATATCGCGTTGCAAAGGAAATCGCCACGCAGCATTCCGATTTCACCATCGACGGCGTAACAGGCGCATTGACCATCAGTTTTGGCAAAGGCACGCCATCCTTCAAACGCGTTGAACAACAAGCGATTTACCGAAAAGGCAGTTTGGTGCCTGTAGACACCGCCAAATAATACTGAATCGCACCATGGGATTATTAAACAAACTACTGCACAAACGCACTGATAAGCAAATTCAAGGGCAAGTCGGCGAAGATGCGGCGTTAAGCCATCTGGAGCAGCATGGTCTGAAACTCATCACGCGAAATTTTCGTTGCAAGGGTGGTGAAATCGACTTGGTCATGCAACAGTACGGCACGTTGGTATTTGTTGAAGTGAGAAAGCGCGCCGATGCACGACATGGCGGTGCGGCGGCCAGTGTCACGTCCGCGAAACAGGCGCGTTTGATCATTGCTGCCCAAATTTACCTGCAACGCTATAAAATGCCACCAGCTTGCCGCTTTGATGTGGTCGCCATTGACGGGGACCACCTGAATTGGATCAAGAACGCAATCAACACATAAATCAGCATTAACTCGAACCGACGATATAATCATCCCACCATGAATAATCAACGCATCCTCGATCACTTCAATGAAAGTGCCGAATTAAAAATTCAAGCCGCCTCCGTGCTGGCCCATCCGATATCACAAGCGGTGGAACTAATGTTCACCGCCTTGTCTAATGGCAACAAGGTTCTTGCCTGTGGCAATGGCGGCTCTGCTGCGGACTGCCAGCATTTTGCGGCAGAATTGGTGGGCCGTTTCGAGCGCGAGCGCTTACCTTTGCCGGGCCTGGCCTTGACTACGGATACCTCGATTTTGACCGCAGTCGGCAACGATTACAGTTACAAAGAGATCTTCAGCAAACAGGTACAAGCATTTGGGCAGGCAGGCGATATTTTGCTGGCGCTGTCGACATCCGGCAATTCAGCCAATGTCATCGCTGCGATTGAAGTGGCGCTGGAGCGTGAGATGCGCGTCATCGCCATGACGGGCAAAGGCGGCGGTGCCATCGGCAAATTGCTGACCGATGCCGATGTCCATATTTGCGTGCCGCATGACCGTACTGCACGGATTCAGGAAGTACATTTATTAACGATTCATTGTTTATGTGATGGCATTGATGCCGCACTATTTGGAGGTGATGCAAATGATTGATGGGCAAAACAAGTGGCAGAGAAATTGGCGAAACCTGCGGCGCCCTTTGGCAACCATTGCATTGTGCAGTGCCGTGACAATCAGCCTGCAAGGTTGTATCGAAATGGCAGTCGGCGGCGCGGTTGCTATGGGAGGGCTTTCTGCCTCTGACCGTCGCACGATTGGCGCGCAAACCGAAGATAAAGGGATTGTTTTCAAAGCAGGCAACCGTATTGGCAATCTGATAGGCGATGGTGGTCATGTCAATATCAACAGCTATAACCGCAAGGTATTGTTGACCGGCGAAGTGCAAGACGAAAAAATGAAAGCGGCGGTCGAGCGTGAAACCGCCGCGATCGAAGGCGTGGTATCTGTGGTCAACGAATTGGAAGTATCAGGCACCTCAAGCATTACTTCACGCACCAGCGACACGATCATCACCGGAAAAGTCAAAGCGTCGCTGGTCGATGCAAAAGATATTTCAGCCAATTTGTACAAGGTTGTTACAGAACGCGGTACTGTTTACTTGATGGGCCGCGTTACACAGCGTGAGGGCAGGATCGCAGGCGAAATCGCAAGCGGCGTCAGCGGCGTAACAAGAGTCGTGAAAATTTTTGAATACATAGAAGACGACAAAGTGCCGCAGGCACAAGTATCACAAGGCTCCTGATACTAAACGGGAGGTGATTTAGCACATCGTTTAGCACTATCGTGGTTTGCAGATCTTTATAGGGGAAGAGAACAATCATGGTCACAATCATCATCCTGTTGGTTATTATTCTGGCAGTCGTATTCTGGATCGTCGGTGCATACAACCGTCTCGTCGCCTTACGCAATCAATTCAAAAATGCGTTTGCACAAATCGATGTGCAATTGAAACGCCGCTATGACTTGATTCCCAATCTGGTGGAGACGGCCAAAGGCTATATGAAGCATGAGCGCGAAACGCTGGAAGCAGTGATCGCTGCGCGCAACCAGGCGGTCACCGTTAATGCCAATCTGGACCCGACCAACGCGGCGGCAGTACAGCAATTATCAGCGGCAGAAGGCGCACTCAGTTCTTCGCTCGGTAAACTGTTTGCGTTATCGGAAGCCTATCCGGATCTGAAAGCCAATCAAAACATGATGCAACTCACCGAAGAGTTGACCAGCACAGAGAACCGCATCGCATTTGCACGACAAGCCTACAATGACAACGTGATGCAGTACAACACATCGATCGAACAATTCCCCGGTTCGCTGATTGCCAATAATTTCGGATTCAAGTCAGCCGAATTATTGCAAGCGACTGAAGCACCCGAAGAACGCAAAGCCGTCAAGGTCAGCTTCTGAAGTGGTACGCAATGCATATGAGGCGGCAGCACGCCTCTTCAACGCATCAACCTCACGATGAACTTCTTTGAACAACAGGATCAAGCGCGTCGCCATACGCGAACGCTGATGATCCTGTTCGTTCTAGCCATAGTCGGCATTGTCATTGCAGTCAATGTTGCCTTGTCACTTATCTGGATCGGGGCACATCGCGCCGGCGTCTCTGGGCACAACATATTCCCGCATGGGTTCTTCTTCGTCAATACGTTAATCACAGTAGGATTCATCGTCGGCGGCACCTTGTTTCAAACCTACAATCTGCGTGACGGCGGCGATGCGGTGGCACAGATGGCTGGTGGACGGCTTGTATCTCCTGCCACACAAGATGCGCTGGAGCGTCGCCTGTTGAATGTCGTCGAAGAAATGGCGATCGCCTCCAGCATTGCATGCCCCAAGGTATATCTGCTGGACCAGGAAGATTCGATCAATGCATTTGCCGCCGGCTATCAACCTAATGAAGCCGTGGTTGCCGTCACACGCGGCACATTGAATCGGCTGACGCGCGATGAACTGCAAGGCGTGATCGGCCACGAATTCAGCCACATCCTGAATGGCGACATGCGCATGAATGTGCGGCTGATCGGCGTCTTGTTCGGCATCCAGATGATTTCCGGCTTTGGCCAGCAACTGATCCAGTTTGGCTCGAACGGTTCGTACAGCTCGCGCAATGACAAAGGACCTTCACCAGGCGCTCTGCTGTTTGCGTCCGGCATCGTACTGGTGGCGGGCGGTTACATCGGCGTGCTATTCGGCCGTTTGATCAAATCGGCAGTCTCGCGTGAGCGCGAATTTCTGGCTGATGCCAGCTCTGTGCAATTCACGCGCAATCGAGACGGCATCGGGGGTGCGCTACGCAAGATTGGCGGCCTCACACGATCGGCAGGTTTGGGCTCAAGGATTCAGCACCCGAATGCAGAACAACTATCTCATTTGTTTTTGGGTGCAGCCAGACCGAGTCTGGTGAAAGGCTTGTTTGCAACACACCCACCGCTTGAGGAAAGACTGCGCCGTATTTATGGGAGAAATGTGGGAATGCTTGATGCATCGGAATTGGCAGGCAACACAACCGACAACGTCAGTACCGGCGGCTTACCCGATCTGCCTTATGCCGCCTCCGGTTTTGCCGAAAGTGACACGGCAAACGATTACATCAAAGACACGTATACACAAGCCGCCCCGGCAGCATCATCACCGCCACCTGCATCTCCATCAGCAATTGCATTCGGCCGCAACGCGGTTGAAAAAATCCGGCTCGCCCCCGAACTTGATACAGCGGTTCGCGAACCAGAATCAGCAAGTGCAGTGGTGTATGCATTGTTACTGGGGCAGGGCGCTGAGCGCGATACGCAGATGGCTTTATTGAAGGCGGACTTTCCGAAACAAGCGAGTTTTGTTCTGTATTTAAGTGAAACGATCGATAATTTACCCAAGAACATGCGCTTGCCCCTGCTGGATTTGGCGATGCCGGCCTTGCGGCAATTATCCGACTTCGAACGCACCCGCGTATTGAAAATGGTCGACAAATTGATCGCTGCCGACAACAAGATCACGATTGCTGAATTCGTTTTGCAAACCGTGCTGACACGCCGACTCGATGAGCGATCCGGACGTGCCATTTCCGTCAAGTTTCCGTCTCTTTCCGCGTTAAGAGAAGAGAGTGCCTTATTGCTATCGCTGATTGCTTATGTTGTTGCATCCACTACGCATGAAGAACCTTCGATTTCTTTCCGTCGTGGTATTGCAGCATGCATGGCACTCAAGTTGACGCCAGAAAGTCTCTCTGCGATGGGTGACATTAACTTTATCAAGATTCGTCATGCACTTGATCGGCTGAACCAGCTTGCGCCGTTGGAAAAGCCGGCGTTGATCAAGATGTTATCGGCGGCGACCGATCAAACTACAACGTTGCCTATCACGACAGCAGATGTATTGCGTGCAATCTGCGCAGCGATTGAGGTGCCTGTCCCACCCAACGTGGCAGCCGTATATGCCGCCGAATGACATCATCACCTATTGAAAAAATGGAGCTCACATCATGCATCGACCTTTTTCGAAGACATTAATCGGCGGTTTATTCGCCCTCATCCTCAGCTCCCTGATCGTCACACCAGCATTCGCCGACGATCAAATCAAAGTGGTGTATCACATCGCTGACGGCATTGACCAGGCATCGCGCGGATTGGCAAATATCCGCAATGAATTGCGCCTGGAGCCAAACACCCATATCACGGTCGTTGCACTGGGCGATGGCATTCAATTTTTGTTAAAGGAAGCGAAAGAACGCAATGGCAAACCTTTTGATGCCGCAGTGGCTGCCTTGGCGGAACAGGGAGTCGAATTCCGCATCTGCAATAACACGCTGACAGCCCATAATGTGCCAGTCACGGACGTATTGCCACAAGCAAAAATTGTCCCGGCGGGTGTAGTAGAAATAATGCGACTGCAGGCAAGAGAAGGATATGTCTACTTTCGCCCGTAATAAAGTGAAACCTGGAAATCTGTAGCAGTTAATTAACTGTCCGTCTTGATCGAGATCAATGAAAATCATGCTGTTTTAGTGAAACATTGAACTATGGCTCTTTTATCCAGTCCTAGTTGTAGCTTTTGCATACTATTCCAACAAAAATGATGATCACTATGCCAAAACAAACTCTGGGATTACATCTGCCACGCATGACCATCATCCGAACGATGGTTCTTATCGCGTCTCTCGTTGCCATCATCGGCAGTGCCTGCTTATTATTTGGACGAGCCAGCCCTGCCAACGTCACATTTATCAGTCTGGATGGCGAAAAAATCACGTCGCAAAGTTTGCGCGGCAAAGTTGTGCTGGTCAACTTCTGGGCAACCAGCTGTTCGACTTGCATTCATGAAATGCCGAAAATGGTTGAGACATACAATAAATTCAAAAAACAAGGCTTGGAATTTGTAGCGGTCGCCATGAGCTATGACGCGCCCAATTACGTCATTCACTATACTCAGACACGTCAACTGCCTTTCAAGGTTGCCTATGATGCCAGCGGCGACTTGGCAAAATCATTCGGCGGTGTCGGCGGCACACCCACCACTTTTGTGATCGATAAAAATGGCATGATCATTCGGCGCTATGAAGGTGAGCCTACATTTCCGGAATTGCATCAACTGTTGAAGGATGTGCTGAAGGCATGACAAGTCTGCATGCCATTTCTGAATAATAAAAAAAGACGCCGGCGGCGTCTTTTTTATTATGTGGCATCATGCCAACCACAACAAAGGAACCTAGAGCAGTTTTAGCCTGGCTATACACGAGCCAAGGTTGGGCCGAGAAGCGCAACCGTACGTGAGGTACGGTGAGCATCACAGGTTCAAGATTGGCCGTGTACAGCCTGGCTAAAACTGCTCTAGAACTCTTCCCAATCATCGCCACTGGTCTGTGTGGAGTTGGCCAACTTTCTCGGCTGCGCCGGTACTGCTGCAATTTTGGGCGCAGATGCTTTTTTAGGCAAGGCTGCAGGTGTGCTTGGCTTGTGCTTCGGTGTGATATCAATTGTCCGCTTGGCCATCACTGCTTTCCCGCCATCGAGTTTGAAGACGCTGACCACTTGAGACAACTTGCCTGCTTGATCGCGCAGTGATTGTGCAGCGGCAGCGGCCTCTTCTACCAATGCTGCATTTTGCTGTGTGCTGGAATCCATTTGTGTCACGGCTCCATTGACTTGCTCGATGCCGGACATCTGCTCCTGACTAGCTGCAGTGATCTCACTCATGATATCGGTGACGCGCCTGACGCTATCGACGATCTCTTGCATGGTGGCGCCTGCTTGATCCACCAGCTTGGCCCCAATATCAACCTTATCGACCGAATCGCCGATCAAGGTTTTAATTTCCTTGGCTGCACCCGCAGAACGTTGTGCCAGATTGCGCACTTCCGCTGCGACCACGGCAAATCCGCGTCCTTGTTCGCCGGCACGGGCTGCTTCGACTGCGGCATTCAATGCCAGAATATTGGTCTGGAATGCAATGCCGTCGATCACGCCAATGATATCGACAATCTTTTTGGACGAGGCGTTGATGGATCCCATCGTGTCCACCACTTGCGTGACGACCGAACCACCTTTGACGGCGACTTCTGATGCAGAAACCGCCAATTGGTTTGCTTGACGCGCGTTGTCGGCATTTTGTTTGACGGTCGAAGTCAGCTCTTCCATCGACGAAGCAGTTTTTTCCAGCGAGCTTGCTTGGGATTCTGTGCGTGCGGACAAGTCCATGTTGCCGCTGGCAATTTGACCGGATGCGGTTGCGATGGTATCGGTGCTGACACGCACCTCGCCTACAATTCTCACCAAACTTTCATTCATGTCTTTCAGCGCGCGCAATAATTGGCTTGCTTCATCGTTCCCATCGACTTCAATGCGACTGGTCAGATCACCGGCGGCGACTGTTTGCGCAATTCTGACAGCCTCATTCAATGGACGTGAAATACTGCGTGCCACCGAGAGGCTAAAAGCAACCAACAAGCTCATAAATACCAAAGCGCCACTCGCAAAGGTAGCTAAACGTGCCCAGAAAATCGCGTCGACAGTATCTTCATATGCGCCAGAGCCAATGATCCATCCCCATGGTGCAAAACCCTTCACATAGGACACTTTTTCCACCGGGGTTTCGCTGCCTGGTTTGGGCCACATATAAAAAACAAATCCTGCGCCATTTGCCTTCACCGCATTAACCATATCGACGAACAAATGCTTGCCGGTTGGATCCTTGTTTTCTGCAAGATCTTTTCCATCCAGCTCCGGTTTGATCGGATCCATGATCATGCGGGGCTGCATATCGTTAATCCAAAAATATTCTGTGCCGCTATACCGCAAGGTCTTGATTTCTTCCAATGCCGCGCGCTGTGCATCGGCTTCAGGCAGCAAGCCTTTTGCAGAAAGGCTCTGATAATGAGACACAATGTCGTATACCACTTCGACCCCTTGGCGTACGCTGTTTTGCCTTTCTTCCAATATCAGTTTTTTCTCCGATATGAGGAATACCAACGTAAAGACTGTGATTCCCAACGCAGTCGTGATGGTGATCAACCACAGTTTTTTTGCAATGGTAAGCGTGAGCAACTTAGACATTCATCTCTCTCCTGGAAACGATGGGGGCGCCAGATTTCTTTTTGGCATTTTATTGTTTTTGAAGAATAACATGGACTTAGCTGAAAATGAGAAACCAATTTATGATGATGCTACTGTCTACGGCTATGAGTGGCGATCCTTTAACAAAACCTGTATGCATGCCATTTTAATAATTGCTCCCACAGCCTCACCAAACACTTAGTAAAGACTGCCTATGAAATACTTGCGATTTGATGTTGTACGCTGGATTTATGTGACCACACTGGCAGCCGCTTTTGTAACGGGCTGTTCCACGACACCACCGCCTCAGGAAACTCCTTCAGCGATTTCGCCGTTGCCGGCAGAATTTCCGGAATCGTATTATCGCCAGACTGAAGCGATGGGCAAGACAGTCATGCGGATAACCCCTGAGTTATCACTCGTGACTATTGAAGTGCGGCGCGCAGGAACACTCGCGCGTCTGGGTCACGACCATGTTATTGCCAGCCATGACATAAACGGCTATGTCGCACCGGATGAAGGGCGAGCCGATCTCATCCTGCCGCTTGCCAAGCTCACCGTCGATGAGCCGAACCTGCGCGCGGAAGCCGGATTCGATACGCAACCCACACCGGAGGCAGTTGAAGGCACACGTCACAACATGCTGGTAAAAGTACTGGAGGCCGATCGCTTTCCATTCGTTTTGATTCATGCCACACGCATCGATGCCACGCAGCCCGCTTTGCACGTTTCAATCACGCTGCATGGTGTAACGCGCACTTTCGATGTTCCTGCTCAAATTGAAACGGCACCGAAACGGCTCATCGTCGCTGGACGCCTAACATTGAACCAAACCGATTTTGGCATCGTCCCTTATTCGGTTTTAGGAGGTGCAATTCAAGTCCAGGATCGTATGGATTTACGCTTTCGGATCGTTGCAAAACAGCGCTGATCGATTCACCTTATGGATTTTCCGACACGGCGCATTGCCCATCTCGACATGGATGCATTCTATGCATCGGTCGAATTGCTGCGCTACCCTGAATTGCGCGGCCAGCCGGTCGTGATCGGCGGCCGCAACGATCATCAACCGCACACACAGGCCGACGGCAGCCGTACTTTCTCTCGGCTGCGCGAGTATGTTGGACGCGGGGTTGTGACGACGTCAACTTACGAAGCACGTGCGCTGGGCGTGTTTTCTGCAATGGGTGTGATGAAGGCGGCAAAGCTGGCGCCGGATGCCTTCCTTCTGCCAACGGACTTCGACTCGTATCGCCGTTATTCGCGCCTGTTCAAAAATGCCGTTGCCTCGATTGCGCCTGAAATCGAAGACCGCGGCATTGACGAAATTTATATTGACCTGACTGAACTTGATGAAGATACGCATTCGCTTGCAATGCGCATCAAACAGGCCGTGCGCGACGCCACGAGTCTGTCATGCTCGATAGGCATCGCCCCGAATAAACTGCTGGCCAAGATTTGTTCCGATCTGGAAAAGCCGAACGGCATCACAATCTTGAGTCAAGACGATATCGCGCCGCGCATTTGGCCTTTACCGGTTCGCAAGATCAATGGCATTGGCCCCAAGGCTACGGAAAAGTTGGCCGCGCTCGGCATCCATACAATCAAGGAATTGGCGCATGCAGAACCTGCTTTGCTACACACCCACTTCGGTCAGACCTATGCTGATTGGCTGCAGAAAGTTTCACACGGCATAGATGACCGGCCGGTTGTCACAAGCTCGGAACCGAAATCGATCAGCAGGGAAACCACGTTTGAACGAGATTTGCATGCACGTCATGACCGGGAAATCCTGTCGGGCATTTTCACATCGCTGTGTACACGTTTGGCTGAAGACCTGAAGCGCAAAGGTTATGTGGGCCGCACCATCGGCATCAAGCTGCGTTATGACGATTTCAAAACAGTGACGCGTGACATCTCGATTACCATTCCAACAGCTGATGCTGCCACAATCCGGCGCGCTGCCGGTGAATGTCTGTTGCGTGTTCCATTGCAAAAGAGATTGCGACTGCTTGGTGTCAAAATGAGTGCGCTATCGAAACCAGGTGCGGTGCCGGTTGTTGATGATATGCCGCAAGGTGAATTGTTCCTTTGGCCATAGCACTTTGAGTCAAAGTGAATTAACGATAATGGGCTGATTACTCTCCCGCCACCACCCCATGCGCCTGCTGATCGGCATGATAACTGGAACGCACCATCGCGCCGACTGCCGCATGCGCAAAGCCCATTTTGTAGGCTTCTTCCTCAAACATCTTGAATGTGTCCGGATGCACATAACGCCGCACCGGCAAATGGTCGCCACTGGGCATCAGGTATTGCCCGATGGTCAGCATATCGACATCATGTGCGCGCAAGTCGCGCATCACTTGCAAAATTTCCTCATCGGTTTCGCCCAACCCG
>DATBRC010000034.1:0-123087 GCA_036560485.1 Burkholderiaceae bacterium | reverse complement strand
GGGAATCCATAGGCCGGTTGAGAAAGCAAACTCACTATGGATTCCCGCTTTCGCGGGAACGACGGGGATTTGAGAGTTATTTATGGGTATTCAGTGTTGATGTTAAATATTGCCAAAAGACTTTTGGATACCTGCTTAGTTCTGTGTGCAGGATGCGTCTTATTGGCACATTGAATGCACGCCAGACTTGCCGTAACGCTTTTTGGCATTCATTATTGCTGCAAGTCACTCTGGAGCAATAATAAAATGGCATTCCTCCCGTTGAAAAATCTCCGTTTTCGCAAGAATACGAGCAAGTTGTCTTTGCTGCTTGCTTGCCTGTCGATCTTCTTCGTTCTGTTTTTGGATTTCACACAGAACTCATTTTTGAATGCGGTCGAGTCGCAAACCTATGATTTGCGTTTCAAAACGATGCGAGGCTCGATACCGATCAATCCTGACATCGGCATCATCGCCATTGACGACAAGAGTATTGCCGAGTTGGGACGGTTTCCATGGTCGCGCATACAGTACGTGAAATTGCTGGACCGGTTGACGGAGGCTGGCGTAAAGGTCGTGCTGTTCGATGCGTTTTTCCCTGAAACGGAAAATGCCAAAGTCGACAAGGCGTTTGCTGCAGCTCTTAAAAGGGCGGGCAATGTGGTGCTGGCTGTGTCTTATAAACACGATCCCGATTTTAAGGTAACTGGTGAAACGATCAGCATTCCTGAATTGCAAAATAGTGCGGCAGGGTTCGCTCATATCAACTTCTTTCCCGATCCGGACGGGATCAACCGACGCAATCTGTTAGTGATCGAAAAGGATGGCAAATTTGTGCCGAGCCTGGGTCTGGCCGGTGCGATGTTTGCGCTTGGCGAACGTAAGCTGGAAGTAAATACCTTTGATGTGGCATTCGGCAAGCGGCAGGTTCCGATCGATTTGAACCGATTAATCTGGATCAATTTTGCTGGGGAACCGGGACGTTATCCGCGCTACTCGTTCACCGATATTGTGAATGGACGCATTCCCGCAAACGAATTGAAAGGCAAGATATTGTTTCTTGGTGCGACAGCGCTGGGTGTCTATGATATGCGCGTCACACCTTTCAGCGGCAATACGCCAGGGGTGGAAGTACATGCGGCGATCGCAGACAGCATCATCAGTCAGCGCTATGTTAGTCAGACTGAATTGGAAGGACTATTTGATATTGCCGCCATCATGCTGCTGGGTGGATTGGCATTCTTCCTGACTACTCGCCTGCGCTTGTACTTGGCACTGCCCGCAGTACTGCTGTTGATGGCATGCGATATCTGGGTAGATTACCAATTCTTCCTCGCGGGGCATTGGGTCAACATGGTCTATCCCTCTCTGGCAGCCATTGTGTCGCTGATGGTGGGCGGCAGTTTCCGTTATCTTGTTCTTGAACGTAATGCACGCGAGATGCGATCGATGTTTTCCAGTTATTTGTCGGAAAAGCAAGTGGCGCGTCTTGAGAAAGATCCTGATGCTGCCAAGATCGGCGGTGACA
Organism: Burkholderiaceae bacterium; assembly: GCA_036560485.1. Lineage (GTDB taxonomy): Bacteria > Pseudomonadota > Gammaproteobacteria > Burkholderiales > Burkholderiaceae_D > DATBRC01. The sequence continues at coordinate 121,580 of DATBRC010000034.1, read as the reverse complement.
AGAAAGAAGTGACGGTAATGTTCACCGATATCAAAGGATTTACAACATTCAGCGAGACACATACATCGCAAGAGGTTGTGACGCGGTTGAATGAATATCTTTCCGAGATGGTGCAATTGATTGAGCGCTTCGATGGGACCGTCGATAAATTCATCGGAGACGGCATCATGGTGTATTGGGGCGCGCCACTGGCTCAGCCGGACCATGCGCAACTTGCTTTGCAATGTGTCGCCGCGATGATGTTAAAAATGAAAGAATTGCAGACACAATGGGTCAAAGAGGGCGTAGAGCCGTTTACCATTCGCGGTGGTTTGCAATCCGGTGAAGTAGTCGCGGGTAATGTCGGATTCCGTGGCAAGAAGATGGAATATACGGTGATCGGCGATACCGTTAACCAAGCCGCCAGACTGGAAGGTACGGCCAAATTCTATGGTGTGTCATTCGTGGTCGGTGAAAAGACTTATCAAATGACGCGTGATACATGCAAGTATCGGGAACTGGACAAGATCCGCGTCGTCGGGAAACAACATCCAACGATTATTTATGAACCATTCGTTGTCGCTTCGACAAACGATGAGCAATTGCGGGAACGTTTCGCACAGGGGTTGTCGCTTTATCATGAGCGCCGCTGGTCGGATGCCAAAAAAGTATTCGATGTTTTGGCAACAGATTTCCCTCAGGATATGCCGACTCAAATATACTTGGAACGGTGTGGTTATTTCATGCAGAATCCACCGCCTGATGATTGGGATGGCGTTTTCAATCGTACGGAAAAATAAGGGGAGAGACACCTGAAACCAGTTTGAAAAGAAAATCGAACAGGTCTAAATCGTTATTAGAGCGTCTAACAAAATGCGTATGGCAAGGCACGCCGACGCAGACAGTACGAGCGTACGGCAAGGAGAAGTAACGCTGCCAGGCGCATTTTGCTAGATGCTCTTAGAAACGATCGGTGTAACTATACAAGCCATAACAAAGCGTATGCGTAATGGTGGGAAAAGATGCGATTTTTTTCGATTGCAATTTTGGGTTTGCTGTCAGCGGCTTTTGCCAGCGCAGAGACGACAGCGACATTGTCCAAAGTATTGAAAGCTGATTTCGTTAAAGAGATCGCAGTCAATGATGCAGGCAAATTGCTGGGCGCCGTCGGCGACGGTTTGTATTGGCACAAGAAGGACGGCGTCATTGTGGTACTGGACAAGGATGGCAAGACCTTGCGCACCTTGCCGACGAAAGAAGGCAAGGAAGCCATTCTCAAACAGCCTGAAGCGGTTGCCGCGGGCGATGGCGTCGTCTATGTCGTCGATAGCGATCTTGAACAAGTCGTCGTGTTCTCGTCGGCCGGTAAATATCTGTACAGTTTCAATCCAAAATCAGGCGGTTTTTTCAGCTCCAGCAGCGATGAGTTGAGCGAGTTGAAATCGCCGCGTGGCATTGCCTATCACGAGGGCGTCGTATACGTCTCCGATACCGGTAATAAGCGCATTCAACTGTTCGGCGCCAACGGCGTATTCTTGAGCGCCTTTCAGCTGAAACCCGGCATCGCGGAAAAAAGCGAGCGCGATAAAGATATCTATCGACTGAAAGAACCAACGGACATCGGCGTCGATTATCGTGGTCAACTCTATGTGCTTGACGCAGATGACGGATTGGTCAAGATGTATGCGCAGAATGGCGACTACCTGGGTTTTCTGCCTGGGTTGAAAACGGCGCAAGCTTTCAGTCTTGCCGCAGACGGCATCTTTGTGGCGGAACGCGATACCTTTGTCGTGCGCAAATATGATTTCAACTCAAAATTACTTTATCAGTTTGGCTCAAAAGGCGAAGGCAGAGGTCAGTTCAAGTCGATCAACGGATTGGCATCAGGACCGGATCGCCAGTTCTTCGTCGGCGATGTACGCAAGGGCGATGCTGCGGTATTTACTGCCGATGTAGGCGTGATCAATGAAGCGATTCCGAAAGTAGCTTCTTTACCCTATGTGCAATCGCAGGAAATTATTCCATCGGTGGAAGCCGACAAGCTGGCGTCGAATGGCGGCGACACGATTTATGCGGTGAATCGGGATGACAAGGCTATCCTTCGCATTCGAGCAGGCCGCGTTGAGTCGACCATCAAACAAAAAGAGATCAATCCTGTAGCCGTGGCAATTGATAAGACAGGCGCATTGTGGGTGCTGGACAAGAAAAAATCGCGTGTCGTCAAACTGAATGAGTCTGGACAGATCGTTGCCAGCATGGGCAGCGAAGGCAGCGGCGCCGGTCAATTTGATGAGCCCGCCGATTTGGCGCTGTCGAGCTCAGGCAATATATTTGTTGCTGATACCGGCAACAAATCGGTATTGTCGTTTAGCAGCGATGGCGTGTTTTTGCGAGCCATGCGCGGCAGCGGCAACAATGTGCTGGAAGAGCCGGCATCGATTGCATTCGATGCGCGCGATTATCTTTATGTGCTGGATAAGTATCGTGCCAACATCACGGTATTTTCGCCGCAGGGAGAACAGTTATTCATCTTTGGAAAACCGATTTCCAATGAAGTAACCGCGTTGAATAATCCTGTAGCGCTGACAGTTGTGGCAGATGAAGTGCTGGTCCTGGATGGCAATCGCGTCAAAGTGTTTTCGCGGCAGGGAAAATATCTGCGCGCTTTTTCTGCCAAAGGAAAAGGCAGCGGCGAAGTGGATAAACCAGTCGCTATTTTGGCGAGAGGCAATTCCAGTGTGCTGATCGCAGAACAGAATAACAAACGCATTCAAGCCTTTGCATTGCAGCACAGACCTGCGGCGCCCGAGCAATTGAAAGTGCAAGACGGCGTCCATTCAGCTGAGTTGCATTGGGACGCTGCGCCGCAAGCGTATGTCAAACAATACGTGGTGTATCGCTCCAAGAGCGAGAATGGCGGCTACGAGCGGATAGCGACCAGCACGGCCAATCAATTCATCAATCAGAGGCTCGAACCTGATACAAAATACTTCTATCGTGTGGCGGCCGAAACCGACTTTGGCCTGGAAGGCGCAACCAGCGCAGCAGTGAGCGCAACACCGCAAAAGTACATGCCAAAGGCGTTGGATGCTGTGCAGGTCGAAGCAACGCCATGGCAATTGAAGCTGAGTTGGAAGCCGGTTGATTCACCGTTCTTTGGCTCATACCAGATCTACCAGAAAGATGGCGACGTTTATACCAAAATCGGCGAGACGACGACGCCGGAATTCACCAAGGACAAACTGACACCCGACACCAAATACGTGTACTACGTTGCTGTGCGCAGCATTGATGCCACCGAGTCGGAAAAGCTTGGCGTGAGCGGCACGACGCAGGCATTTACGCGCCCGCCGCTGGAGATTGAAGTCGTCAATTTGCGTAATATTTTCTCCAATACCTACAAGCTGTATGAACAGGATGGTGTAGGGGTGATCAAGGTTACCAACAATACCAATAAGCCGATTGACCAGGTCAGTGTACAGTTCACCATCAAGAACTTCATGGATTTTCCTGTTGAACAGAAAATTGACCGGCTGCAGCCGGGGCAAAGTCAGGAGATTCATTTAAAAGCAGTATTCAATAACAGCATCTTGACTGTCACCGAAGATACATCGGTACAAGCATCAATCGAGGCAAGTTATTTTGAGAACGGCAATCGCAACACATTCAGCAACAATTCGACACTGATGGTGTATGAAAAACATCGCCTGATCTGGGATGAGCACGGGCGTTTCGCATCTTTCATCACGCCGAAAGATGCGCCGATCATATCGTTCGCGCGCTCTGTGGTGACGCAGTACAAGGAAACCAAGGATGAAGCATTGCTGGCGGCAGCAATATTCAATGCCATGGGCACAATCGGCATGACCTATATTCAAAACCCGAATGATCCGTATCAGATCGTCAAGGGCAATACCAATGTGGTCGACTATATTCAATTTCCACGCGAGACATTGGAGAGAAAGTCGGGAGATTGCGTGGATTTTGTCGGCTTCTATATGACTGCGTTGGAGAGCCTGGGGATTGCTACGCGCGCAATCGAAGTGCCGGGTCACATGCTGATGATGTTCTCAACCGGGATCAATGCCGATGCCGATGGCTACACGATGGACGACTTGTATGTGGTCTATGAAGATAAATTATGGATACCGGTTGAAACAACGCTGGTAGGAAAATCGTTCATCAAAGCGTGGGAAGCGGGTAGCGCCAATTATCATAAATGGGTAGACAAGGATCTGACGATCTTGAATGTCGAGGATCAATGGCAGACATACAAACCCGCCACGTTGCCCGATGTGCAGCCAGTGGCAATTGACATTTCTCGCGAAGCGATTGAAAAATCGTATCCGAATGAATACATGTCCATGCTCAAAATCAGCTTGCAGACCAAGACCAGGCGCTATATGCAGGTGCTCGCCGGCAATCCAACCGACATCGATGCGCATTTGCAGCTCGGGATCATCATGGCAAAAGCAGGTGATCCGAAAGAGGCGATGCAATATTTTGACAGGGTCCTCAGCTTTGATCCGAAAAATGCAGCTGCATTGAATAATCGCGGCAATCTATACATGCTTCAGGATCGCTTCAAAGATGCGCAGAAAGCGTATGCCGCCGCCGCGCAAGCCAGTCCCGACGATGCAGAAATTCTTGTGAATCTGGCGAGAGCGTATAAAGCGACGAAGGATACCAAAAAAGCGAAAGAGGCAATCAGCAAGGCAGAAGGCAAGGATCCATTAATCAAGAAACGATATAAAGCGTTGGTCTTGGAATTGACGAATGCACTTTAACGGAAGTCATCAGTTGAATTAACAGGGAGATATCATGAAGAAGATTGCTGCGTTGTTATTGTTGATGGGGTTTGCCGCTTTTTCTCAACCGCTATTAGCCGCAGACAAAGCTGCCGCTTCCAGCAAAGCTGAACATCCGTTGACCTTTTGGGAAAAGCTGCGGAAAAAAATCAATATGTTCACACCGCAGAAAAAACTGGAAGCAACCACCGCAGTCGGTGGTGTGCGCGGCGCGCAAACGCAAGCCAATGATGTTTACTGGAAGGGTGAGGCTAACCAGCTGATTAATGCAGAAGAGTTGGCTGCGTTCAAAAAGGCTGAGGATCTGGCTGATTCCGGCGATATGAAGCAAGCACAGGCTGCGTTTGCAGAATTTGTGAAAGTGCATCCCGATAGTCCATTGCGCAAAGATGCGGATCAGGCGTTGGCGTTGTTGCAGAAGCCTTGAGTGATTTAGCTCAAACCTGTTAAATCCGCGCCAGTTTATTTGTCAGTAAAGTGCGGTATGAAAAGTGCGTGCAAAGTGGAGCGCCAATATGCATGCGGGTGCGCAACGAGTACTCTTGATAGAGTATGCGACAGATCATGGTGTTAGCGCCAAAAGCTACCGTATTCAACTAGTTAGGCAACGAATGTCAAAACGTGAATTGAGAATTAGGTCGCTATGTGTGTTCGTACTTATTTCAAATGGCATTGCATTCTATAGCCCGTTGGCGCACTCAAATGAGGCAATGCCCACGCATTGTAGGCAGGATGAATTTTCTTTTGTGAATGCAAAAGTGCATCGCATTGACACAAATAAAGCCGATACGAAAACATCAGAAGGTGCAACTGAAAAATTTCTGTCGCTCTGCGCAGACAGGGATAAAGAGCCATTGACACGAATTTCTTATCGATTTGGTGCAATTGGAAAAATTGAAATTGAGATGGTCGCTTCTGCGCAAAATAAAGCAGGCCTTTCAACGCAGTCCGACAGTGGGGCACATGCTGGATTGATATCAATCCAATTTAACAAAGGCCCTTATACCTATGAAGTTAGCGAAGGCATGGGCATGACCTCTGGAGTTAGCTTGCTCGTCTACAAATCAAGAAAGAACATACTGGCTTTTCGGTCTGATGATTATGAATCACAAATGATTCTTATAAATTTCGACAAAATATCATCTCCAATATTCAAGCGAGTCAAACCTATCGAGCCGTGGTGAATGCAACGATACATCTAGCGGGTAGCACGTAGGTCGGAAAAGCGCAGCGCCTTCCGACAAAATGCAGAATGCAGCCATTTACAAAACGTCGGAAGGCGCTACGCTTTTCCGACCTACGGTACTGATCAACTTGTTTTAATCAACACATCATTTTCCCTTGGTGCATTTTTTCAGCCTGTCAGCATGAATTCTGAAAGCATGTAAAAATATTCACATGCTGATACGAATGATGCAGACGTGAACGAGAAAAATTCCAAGGATCGAAAAAGATGAGCCATCTATTTGCACCGCTACAACTCGGCGAGCTTCGCTTGCCAAATCGTATTGTCATCGCACCGATGTGCCAGTATTCGGCAGAAGAAGGTTCCGCCACCGATTGGCACATGATGCATCTCGGCCATCTTTCTTTATCAGGCGCGGGCCTATTGATTATCGAAGCGACTGCCGTGTCGCCGGAAGCGCGCATCACGCCGCAGGATCTGGGTTTGTATTCCGATCAGAATGAAGCAGCATTGTCGCGCGTGATTGCGGCGATCCGAAAGTATTCACCGATTCCAATCGCGATACAGTTGGCGCATGCAGGTCGCAAGGCGTCGTGCCATGTGCCGTGGGAAGGCGGCGCACAGATTCCGCCCAACCAGCCGGATGGATGGCAAACACAAGCGCCATCGGCTGTCCCGTTTTCTCAAGGCGATAATGCGCCGATAGCATTGGATCGCGCAGGTCTCGACCGGGTGCGCGACGACTTCGTTAAAACCGCTCGGCGTGCGGTGCACCTCGGTCTTGATGGCATCGAAATCCATGCCGCGCATGGTTACCTGCTGCATGAATTTTTATCACCGCTGTCGAATCAGCGCACCGATGAATATGGCGGTAGCCTGGAAAACAGGATGCGCTTTCCGCTTGAAGTATTTGACGCGGTGCGCGCAGCAGTGCCGGCTGCATTGCCGGTGTGGGTACGTGTTTCCGCAACCGACTGGGTACCCGGCGGATGGGATATCGAAGGCACGGTCGCATTTTCGAAGAAGCTGAAAGAGCATGGCTGTGCAGCGATCCATGTGTCGTCCGGCGGTCTCTCACCTGCACAAGCAATTCCATTGAACCCCGGTTATCAAGTGCCGTTTGCGCAACGGGTGAAAGCAGAAGTTGGATTGCCAACCTTCGCCGTTGGCTTGATCACCGAGCCGGAACATGCGGAATCGATCATTGCCAATGGTGAGGCTGATGCGATTGCGATGGCGCGTGCGATGCTCTACGATCCGCGCTGGCCGTGGCATGCTGCGGCGAAATTGGGTGCGCAAGTCACTGCACCGAAACAATATTTGCGGTCGCAACCGCGTGAATATAAAGATTTATTTTTGCCGGCGCAGACCGGGCAATGATAGCGGTACGCAGCATCACATCGCTGGCGTATTTTTGTGATTATGGCTTACGCATTGAGTCCCCTCTCCCACTGATGTGGGAGAGGGGGTAACTGCGTATTTTTTGTGATTTCATTTACTGGAGGTTTCGATGAAAAGAACACATGCATTGATCCGAACAACATTGTTGGTTGCATTCATCGCGAGTGCGAGTTTAAGTTCTATATTGATTGAAGATGCATATGCAGCAGCGCCAATGGTCAAAACGCAGGCACCCGGTTACTATCGAATCATGGTTGGCAATTTTGAAGTGACGGCATTGTCGGATGGGACGGTTACGCTTCCGGTCGACAAGATATTGACCAACACGACACCGGCCAAGGTAGACAAAGCGCTTGCCAAATCGTTTGAATCGTCACCGTTGCAGACATCGGTCAACGCATATCTGATCAACACCGGCCCTAAACTTGTTTTGATCGATACCGGCGCCGCAGGTCTGTTCGGCCCAACGCTGGGAAATTTGCTGACCAATTTAAAAGCATCCGGTTACCAACCGGAACAAGTCGATGAGATTTATATCACGCATATGCATGGCGACCACATTGGCGGTCTGATGAGTGGCGGCAAGATGGCGTTTCCGAATGCAATCGTGCGGGCCGACAAGCGCGATGCAGACTATTGGCTCAGCCAGGAAAACATGGACAAGGCGCCTGCTGATTCCAAAGATTTTTTTAAGGGCGCGATGGCATCCTTAAATCCGTATGTGCAAGCCGGACATTTCAAACCTTTTAGTGGCGACACAGAGTTGATGCCGGGCATAAAATCAAAGGCAGCATACGGACACACTCCGGGACACAGTGCCTATGAAATTGAAAGCAATGGACAGAAGTTTGTTGTCATGGGCGATTTGATTCATGTGGCGGCGGTACAGTTCAACAATCCATCAGTCGCGATCAGTTTTGATACCGATACAAAGTCGGCTGTAGCACAGCGCAAACGCGTTTTTACCGATGCTGCCAAGAAGGGCTACCTGGTCGCAGGCGCACATTTGTCATTTCCCGGATTGGGACATTTGCGCGCGAATGGCAGTGGCTTTACCTGGGTGCCGGTGGATTATGCGATGATTAGGTAATACGTTTTCCCAATGAAAAAAGCGGAAGGAGGATAGGCATCCTTCCGCTTTTGCTTTTAATGGATTGTCGAAATCCGATTGGTACGGAAAATCTATTTCTGTACCGTAGTGTCGATAATTTACGCTGCTTTGCGTTCCAGAACTTGAACGTTATCGCCGCCGTCAATCACGATTTTACGCGGCTTCAATGTCTCCGGAATTTCACGTACTAGTTCGATCGTCAGCAAACCGTTATCCAGTTTGGCGCTGACCACTTTGACGTGTTCGGCGAGTTGGAAGCGATGCTCGAAGTCACGTGCAGCAATGCCGCGGTGCAGGTAGGTATGCTTTGCTTCATCCTTTTGTTTACGGCCTGTGATTTTCAATGCGCCGCCTTCGATTTCAACGTCGATTTCAGAGCGTGAAAATCCGGCGACTGCCATCGTGATGCTGTATTTGTCGTCGGCCACCAGTTCAATGTTGTAAGGCGGGTAGCTGGTCTGTGTTTCAGCTCGTTGTACATCGTCGAATAATTGTGCCAAGCGATCAAAGCCAATGGCAGAACGATAGAGTGGGGCAAAGTCATAAGTACGCATGGGGATATCCTCCAAAAAATAAGCGATATGAGAAATGCGGGCCTCCGATGAGCACCCGCTGTTTCCGATATGTGATCTCGGTCCATGCATTTCAAGGTCTTGAAATTTGGCCCATCGCCCCTTATCTAATGAAGTTTTAGAAAAACAGGCGTGTTTTTTTGTCAGGCACGCAGTATGTCATCCGGCGGCTCGTCGCCCGCCAATGCACCGTCCAGTATGGGCAAACCTTCGCCTTTGCGCATCAGTTCATCCGAACGTTCGTACACATTTTTGCAACCGGTTTCCGCGATCAGCGCTTGCACGAGCGGCACTTTCCAAGCATCAACGCCGGCGGCTTGGAATCGGCATACCAAATAGCCGGGGCCTGTACGAAACCAATCGACCAGCAAGCCGGACAAGCCATCTTCTTCACCCAAAATTAAATGCAGGGGTTTTTTAACAGATGTTTTGCTATTGCCGCCGCGTGCAGCAACAGCCGCTTTGACGCGGCGCTTGATCATCGCATGATCAACCGGCTCATCCGGGTCGAAGCTCCAAACCCGCGCACGGATTTGCGATTTGGAATTGTACGCAGCGCGTGCCAAAAATTTGCCTGAAGAAGATTGCACTAATGCTGTCGCACCGGGTTTCATTTTTTCGGCCGGTTTGCCATCCACTCGTTCCACCGCTGATGCGTAAATCCACGGTTGACGTTCCAGCAGACTTTTTTCTTTGCCTTGTTTGATAGTGATGATGAGCATGGTAAGTGTTTCCAGGTGAGATCGATAGCCGAATAGTTTGAGAAATTAGTTTGGCAAATTGGTTTTGCAAATCGACTATTGCTACTTTGTTGTTATGTGTTCAGCGAATGGCAAGTCGCCACAGCGAAGTGATTTCTGCTGCGCGCGCAGCATGCAGCGGATCTGTTTCATCAGCGACCTTGGGGTGATGCGGACGAACATCGATTTTCCCTGATACTTTTAAACCGGCACCGTCGATCATCGCAAGCAATTCTGCTCTGGACCGCAAGCCTAAATGTTCGGCGAAATCGGAGAGGATCAACCAGCCTTCGCCTTTTGGTTCAAGGTGTGCAGCAAGTCCGTTCAAAAATCCGCGCAACATTCTGCTGTCAGGATCGTAGATCGCATGCTCGACTGGTGAGCTGGGGCGTGCCGGCACCCATGGTGGATTGCACACGATCAGCGGCGCACGTCCTTGCGGAAAAAGATCTGCTTGAATGGCGTCGACTTGATTGGTTAACTGAAGCCTTGCCAAATTCTCGCGTGCACATGCCAGCGCGCGCGGATCCTGATCAGTGGCGACGATATGCTGAACGCCACGACGTGCCAGCACAGCGGACAACACGCCGGTTCCTGTGCCGATGTCGAACGCCAATTGTAAAGAGGGCAACGGCGCTTCCGCGACCAGATTGATATATTCGCCGCGTACCGGAGAGAACACGCCGTAATACGGATGGATGCGATCACCGAGCGCAGGAATTTCCACACCCTTCTTGCGCCATTCATGCGCACCGATCAAACCTTGCAGTTCACGTAACGAGACAACCGATGCTTGTTCTGCCGGACCGTAGGCTTCGATACAGGCTTGCTGTACATCGGGTGCGCGCCGCAGCGGGATGTTGTACTCGCTATCGAGCGGCAGCAACAGCATTGCCAAGGTGCGCGCACGCTGCGATTGCGCTTGACGATGCAAGTTGAATGCATCGGTCAGTGAAGCCGGCGCTGCACGTGGCTTCTTTGGTTTGCGATCAATGCGGCGCGCCATCGCTTGCAGTAATTGGCGTGCATTCTGGAAATCGCCACGCCACAACATTGCCGTACCTTCACACGCCAGCCGATAGGCCGTGTCGGCAGTCATGCGGTCATCTGCTATCACAACCCGTTTGGGTGGCAATGCACCGCTTTCGGATCGCCAGCGAGCGGAGTGAATCACATCAGCATCTACCCAGCTGATCATGGGTGGAGTGTTGGATGCGCTTGATGGGCTTGATGCGTCGCTTTCTTTTAAGGGCGCTTGAGTGTGATTTTCGGACATCGCGACACTTTACCCTAACAAGCTTACTTCTGTTGGGGAAATCGCAAAAGCGTTATGCCTGAAAGAAAATCACCTTGTTGCGCCCTTGCTGCTTGGCTTGATATAAAGCCTTGTCCGCCCGGCTGATGGTTTGGCTGATGTCGGTATCGCTCGGCAAGAGCGTAGCAACACCCAGGCTGATTGTGACGTTGGAGAAATCATTGATCTCAGGTATTGTCAGGTTTTGCACCATGGTGCGCAGGCGCTCTGCGATGATCGCCGAGCCATCAATATCGGTCTCGGGGAACAATGCAACAAATTCCTCACCACCATAACGGCCCAGGATATCTGCACTGCGCAACAGCGATTTGCAGGCTTTTGCAATATGTTTCAGCACCAGGTCGCCGACCGCATGTCCATAGGTATCGTTGATGTTCTTGAAGTGATCGACATCCATGATGATGAGTGTCAATGGGCGCTCATAACGCCGCGCAATTTGAAGTTGCTTGTTACCGAGCTCGAACAGGCTTCTGCGGTTATGTATATTCGTCAGCATGTCGGTGCTGGCCATGATCTGCAATTCCAGATTGGCTTTGCTTAATGCATCGGTTCGTTCATCGACCTTCTGCTCCAAGGTTTCGAGCAGGTGAATGTTGGAGAGGCTGATCGCTGCCGTATTGCAGAATACGCTGACCAGCGTGTTGTCAAAGGCGGTTGGTGCGCGCGGCGATTCAAACAGAATGACAATCTCGAATACATCGCGGGAATAAAAATAAATCGAATAATGGCCTTCGGTAAAGCTGCCGCGACCGGATTCAAATGCATGCAATATATCTTCTTTGCATGTTAGTGCCTCAACCTCGTTGAGCCCATCGCCAACCATATGTTCGTAATGCCCTGATCCAGCCAAAATCATTGGGGCGGGAAGAGTGGTACGCTCGCTGTCAGGTTTGCTGCGGGCGCAAAGAATGGCATCCTGACCGAAATTGAACATGACCTGCAATTGCTTTAACAGGCCCGACAAAAACATTTCGGTGGAACGTACTTGCATCAGTTCCGTCGAACTATGCAAAATCTGCTCCAGCCCGCGACGGCTTTGCTCGATCGTCACTATGTCGTTGTAAGACCGCAGCGCAACGATGAGCGTCGTCAGCAACCTGTCGTCCGATAGTTCCGATTTATCCTTGTAATCGTTGATGTCGTAATGCTGTATTACTTCGGTTTCAGGCGCCAGACCGGATTGGCCGGTGCGCAGAATGATGCGAATCAGTTTGTTGTTGACCTTTTCACGAATGAACTTGACCATTTCAAGACCGGCATGGTCAGTTTCCATGACGACATCGAGAAAGACCACGGCCGCGTCGGGATGTTGCTCAATCAGTGTGCGTCCTTCCGCCGCGCTATACGCACTGATAAATTCGATGGGGCGATCAAGAAAACTGGCAGCGCGCAACACCAAACGTGTCACCTGGTGTACTTCAGGTGCATCATCGATCATCAAGACTTTCCACGGGGCGATCGCGAGCGGTGTGCCTTGGTTTATTTGCGGCGCTTGCTCGACATCTTCGCCGAAAAAATATATTTCGTCGTCATCCTGAGTAGCCATTGCATCTCCGTTCTCATTATTTTAATTTTGATTATTCTATTTCGATAGGCAGACTCAACCAAAACTTGGCCCCGGCACCGACCTTGCTATCGCATCCAATCCGCCCATGCAGCTTTTGCGTCACCAAATTATAGGCAATGTGCAATCCCAAACCGCTGCCTCCCGCAGAGCGGCGCGTGGTGAAGAATGGATCGAAAATCTTTGGCAAAATGTCTTCCGGAATACCTACGCCGTTGTCCTGGCAATTCAGTTCAATATTGTCGCCAAACTGTTTGGCGCTGATTGTGATGATCCCGCCCTGGATACCTTCAAATGCATGTGCCAGCGCATTCATGATCAAATTGGTGATGACTTGTGCGAGCGCACCTGGGTAGCCCTTCATGACGATTCCGGGCGGGCAGGACAGTTGGGTGGAGTGGCCGGATTTACGGACTGCCGGCGCCAGGCTCAGGATCAGCTCATTCAGATAATCGTCCAGTTCAAATTGGCGGGTGGCGTCAAAGGATTGGTCAACCGCCACTTGTTTGAAACTCTGGATCAGTTTCGATGCGCGTGAAAGATTGGCGATCAATTGTTCGTTGGTTTCACCGGCCAACGATAGATATTCCGTCATGTCGGATTTCTTGATCTGCGCTGTTTGGAATTTCCCCGTCAAATTTTGGGTCTGCTTGGAAAAATGTGTGGCGGCAGTAAAACTGACGCCGATCGGCGTATTGATTTCATGTGCAATGCCGGCCACAAGCTGTCCTAGCGATGCCATTTTTTCCGACTCGACCAATTGTTTCTGCGCTTGCTGAAGCTCACGGTTTTTGCTGCTCAATTCAAGAGTGCGTTGTTCGACCTTGGCTTCGAGGCTGTCATACAACTCTGCATTTTCCATCGAAATGGCAACCTGTCTGGCGAGCGTTTGCAGCAGTTCGACGCGTTCCGGCGAAAACACATTGCTGATCAGGCGATTCTCCAGATAGAGCAAGCCGACCAGTTTTTCCCGATTGATAATCGGCACACACAATAGCGAACTTGGCGTTGTATTGAGAATGTAGGGATCATTGTTGAAACGGCTGTCCAAACGAATGTCATCCAGCGCCAAGAGCTCAAGGGTACGCTTCACATAATTGAGCAGGCTGAATGGCAGTTCCTTCCGGTTGACCGGTTGCGGATCGTCATACACGGTCACTTCGCTCTCAGCCGTTCTGGCCTGGACCAGCAGATTGTCGTTTCGCAGAAGAATCAGGAAGCCGGTATCGGCACCGGCGTTCTCGGTAATGATACGCATGAATTTTTCAAGCAGCGTATCCAATTGGATTTCGCTCGATAGTGCCTGCGATGCTTTGGTGATGGCGACCACATCCATCGCCTTGTTCTGTGAATGTTGCTGACTGCCTGCCCCTGATTCACCTTGTCTTTGCTGACGCTCGTCGTACAGCACATTGCCGTATTCCTTGTCGATCAAAGCGACCTTGGCATAGGCGCCCCATTCACGATATCGGTTGCATGCCTCTTCAAGATGATAACGTGCACTGTAGTTGTCGCCGATCGACAGATAAAATTTTCCGGCCAGTTCATTCGCCACCGACTCATCGTTCAAATAGCCGTTGCGCCGGGCGCCCGATATGGCGCGGTCGAAATGTTCTTTTGCCTTGACAACATCGCCCAGCACGCGCTGCCGTTCCGCTTCCACCAGATTCCATTTATGCGCAAAATTTTGTGGCGCATTGGCTGCCCACAGTGCCATGGCTTTTTGCAGTTGCTCGACTTTCCCAAGATAGGCAGTCCGCTTTTCAGGATCGGAACAACAGGCTAGTAATGCCAGCGAATGATAGAGATTAAGCAGAGGAGCAAGCGCACGCGATTGAAATATCCAGAACAGGTTGCTGGCAGCATCCGCTGCCTCGATCGCAGTGGCCGGGTCGCCAAACAAGTAACAGCGCATGGCTTTTTCCGCGCCGTAATAAAACAAGATGGTGTAATTTTTCGTCTTGGTAGCCAGTTCGAGATATTCGTCCTGGTTGAAGTCGTCTGGAATAAGATCCGCATCCTTGTCGGACAGCGTCACGATCATCCGGTCGATCGCGTAGGTGAGGCGATATTGGTTGGAGCCGAACTTCTTGAAAATCTCCTTGTATTTTCGACTGAGTTGCGCCAGTTTCGGCAGCGGCGTGCCAATCAGGAAATGATGTGTATAGCCAAAAATCAGTGCGTAATTCAAATACTCAATATCACCGACATTCGCTGCATACTCATATACCTCCAATAACATCGGCGGTGTTTCGGCAAGGTGCCTGGTCCACGACGCATAAAAGGCGGCATAACTTAACATCGCACGGTTGCGCATAGTCGTGTCGCCGAATTTTTCGGCAATCGCTACGGCCAAACGGCCGATCCGTTCGCCTTCTTGCGCAGTTTCCGGTTTTGCACTCAAGGTCACTGCATAAGCGGCGTAAGTCTGGTAACAGACGCCAGTGTGACCATTCTCCATCAGAATCTTGCCCTGCTCGTAGATCAAGGCCGGCCACAAGCGCGGACTGCCATTCCATACACAAGGCAACAGGCTGGCAAAAATCCTGGTCAACACAACATAATTCGGATTGGTCATCACCGGGCCTTGCAATACGGCGTCGATATTCTTGCCAAGCTCCAGTTTTTTCATCCGGGCGAGGCCTTCTTCGTATTGTTCCTGGGTGGGATCGACCGGAAGATCAATTCCGAATAATGCCAGCGCTTCAAGACCTGTCACAATCGCTTGCTGATAGTTGTTCGCGCTCCTGTAGCGTTCCAGTTTCAGCTCCAGCACCATCGCCTTGTGTAATTGCGATTGCGTATTCGCCATCACCACTTCGCACAATGCATCTGCCTTGGCATAATTGAGGCTGAGGCGTTCTATATCTGCCGTCTCAAAATAGACGTTGAATGCCAATTCATAATCGCTTTGCCAGATATTTTCCGGCAGCAGGTCGCGGGCGCGATTCAGATATTCCATGGCGATTGCGAAGGCCGCAGACAGCTTTGCTTTTTTCGCTGCCGTGCAATTCAGTCGTGCCAGCTGGATTCTCTCATTCGATTGCGTAATCAGTTCAACCCCGCAATTGAGATGCTCGACCAGCATGAACAGCTTATCGTCAGACAGGCTCTCGATATTGGTATTGCCTAACAGGAGTTGACCGATTCTGTAGTGCAGCGCAGGTTTGCCTCCCAGTTTGACGAGTTCATACGCTGCCTGTTGAACACGGTCATGCAAGAAGCGGAAATTGCGATCAGGCAGGCCCACGTCATCCGTCAACGCATCGAGATCGATCAATAATCCGGCGGCAACCGACGGCTGCAGATCTTCATGCGTTGTTTCGACAGCTTGTTCCATTACTGTCGTCAAGGTGCCGAGCGTGAAACTGTTGCCGATGGCGGCGGCGCATGAAATGGCCAGTTGTGTCGGCTGCGGAAAATTGCTCATCGCTTTGCTGAGCAGATCGACCACATTATTGGTGATCGCCAGATCTTTGATGCCCGCGATATTCCACGACCATTGCCGTTTGCCATCGAGATAGATGAGCTTTTCCTTGTACAGCGTATCCAGGAACTGATGAATGAAGAACGGATTGCCACCGGTTTTTTCGTCAATCAGCGCAGCCAGTTCCCTGACCGCAAAACATGTCTTGTGAAATGCATCGGCCAGCATGTCCTCAATCGACGCGAGCGGCAAAGGCGTGACGCGGATTTCATGCACCGGCGTTTTTCCTGCGCGGATATCATCCAGCGTGCTGGTCAATGGGTGAGTTTGGTCGACCTCATTGTCGCGGTAGGCGCCGACCAGCAGAATACTGGCGTCATTCAAATCCGCGCAGATAAATTTGATCAGTTTCAGCGATGCTGCGTCGGCCCATTGCAAGTCATCGAGAAACAGGGCAGCGGGATGCTCGGGTTTGGCCAGCATGCGCAGGAAACGCTGCAACATCGCATTGAAGCGATTCTGTACTTCCGCCGGATTGGCTGCGCCTACTTCCGGTTGCTTGCCGATGATTTGTTCAAGACGCGGCAATAGCTCGACGAAAACCTGCGCACTGTTACCGAGCGCGGCCAGGATTTCTGCACGCCAGTTTTGCAGCTGTTCTTCACTCTCGGTGAGAATTTGTTTGAGAAAACCATCGAGCGCCTGGATGATGGCAGAGTAGGGCGTACTTTTTTTCAGCTGGTCGAACTTGCCGCTCAACAGGTATCCGCGCCGTCCAATAATCGGCGCGCGAATTTCCTGCACCAGCGACGATTTGCCAATCCCGGAATAACCGGTCACTAAAATCAGTTCCGGCATGCCTCGTGCAGTCCGGTCCAGTACTTCAAACAACAAACCGATTTCTTTTTCGCGGCCATACAGTTTTTGCGGAATCTGCAAGCGATCGGAAATGTCGTTCAGCCCGATTAGAAAATCGGCGATTTGTGATTTCCCGCCTTGTAATTCATTGAGGCAGTGCTGGAGGTCATGCAGTAATCCGGCGTCGCTCTGATAACGATCTTCAGGTCGCTTTGCCAGCAGCTTCATGATGATGCTGCCGACAATGCCAGGCAGTTGAGGATTGACTTGCTCGGGCGGCGCCGGCATGCGGGCCAGATGGCCATGCAGCAGTTCCATCGGGTCAGTCGAACTGAACGGCGGTATGCCACACACCATTTCATAAAGAATGACGCCTAGCGAATAATAATCCGTTCGAAGATCGACCTGGCGATTGGTGCGGCCGGTCTGTTCAGGTGAACTGTAAGTCAGAATCTCCAGATAGCTGCCGGCACGAACCGTACCAGGACTGGCCAGATTGACAGCGTGCGTGGCGGGATCAATTTGAAAGCAATGCGGCGTTAAAGTTTTATAAACTGTTTTGGTGTTATGCAAGCGTTCCAAGGCTTCGACCAGATGAATCGCCTGCTCGAGAAAAGCGGCAGTCGAAAAATTCCTGGCGACGTGCACTGATGCGGTGATTTTTTCAGAGATTGCTTCCATAGTCCCATGCTTTGATTGTTTTAATAATAAGGGCGGAATACACAACAAAATCGAATCAAGTATCAGGCAAATTCTTGTGGCAATCAAGCGTTGTTGGAAATTTAGCTCATGCTCATATTGAAGTTCTGCTTGACGCTTCTGCATTGAACTGCAATAGTTTAGAAAGAACACTTTTTCGAGTGAGACGCATAGCGAGGAAATGCATAAAATGCGTTCCACACATTCAAGGATCGATGATGAGTGACCAAGAAGAAGAGCTATATTCTTTCAGCGATGAGCTGAAGGGATACCAGCCGCCAGAAGCCACCAGCACCAATACCGTCCCATGGAAGATATTGATGGTGGACGACTCGCCTGAGGTACACAATGTTACGCGGCTGGTGTTGCGTTCCATGCACTATCTTGGTCGGCCACTGGAATTCATTAGTGGTTTTTCTGCAGCAGAAGGACGAGAGCTGATTCAGTTACATCCTGATGCCGCCGTGATCCTGCTGGACGTCGTAATGGAAACCGACGATGCAGGATTGGAGCTGGTCAAATTTATTCGTGAGCAGATTGGCAACAACCTGATCCGCATTATTCTGCGTACCGGACAGCCGGGCATGGCGCCGGAAGAAACAGTCATCAGTCAATACGACATCAATGACTATAAAAACAAGGCAGAATTATCCGACGATCGCCTCCATAATTCCTTGATCCTTGCGTTGCGTTCTTACGAACGTCTCTACATGGAATACCAACAACGCCAGGAAGGTGAGCGCAGGATTGAATATCTGGCTTATTACAATGTACTGACCGGGTTGCCGAATCGGACATTGCTATTGGACCGTATCACGCAAGCCGTGCAGACAGCAGCGCGTAACAGTTGGTATGTGGCCGTGCTGTATCTTGATCTTGATCAATTCAAGACGGTGAATGATTCACTCGGCCATAATTTTGGCGACATGCTGCTCAAGGCGGTCGCTCAGCGCTTGCGCGCATTGGTTCGCAGCGAAGACACGGTTGCGCACATCGGTGGCGATGAGTTTGTGGTTGTGCTTCCCAATCTGAAAGATAATCTGAACAGCTCATTGGTTGCGCAGAAAATTCTTTCAGAGATCATGCTGCCTTATCTGATCGAGCAGCAAGATCTGCACATCACAGCAAGCATTGGCGTCAGCATTTGCCCCAACGACGGAGCCGATGGTCTGACCTTGCTGCGCACAGCCGACACAGCCATGTATCAGGCCAAAGCATCGGGACGCAATGCTTACGCTTTTTTCACGCCTGAAATGACTGCGCGCGCGCAAGAGACTTTGCGCGTCAGTAATGATCTGCGGCGCGCGATAGAGCGCAAGGAATTCGTTTTGCATTATCAGCCGCAGATAGATTTGCTGAGCGGGCGCATAGTGGGGGCAGAAGCGCTGATACGCTGGCAACATCCGGAATGGGGATTGGTGTATCCGGGAAAATTCATAGGCGTTGCAGAAGATACCGGACTCATTCAGCCAATGGGCGAGTGGGTTTTACGCGAAGCATGCCGCCAAAACAAGGCATGGCAATCAGCTGGTTTGCCGCCCATTGATATCGCAGTCAATCTGTCTGCCAAACAATTTGATCACAGCCATATTGCGAACTTGACTACCGAAGTGTTGAATGAATCCGGCCTGGAAGCGAAGTATCTGGAATTGGAAGTCACCGAGAGCATCATCATGCAAAATGTCGAGCAAGCGATTGCTGTCATGAACACGCTCAAAACGATAGGCGTCAAATTATCGATCGATGATTTCGGCACCGGCTATTCAAGCCTGAGTTATTTGAAACGCTTCCCGCTCGATAAATTGAAAATCGATCAATCGTTCGTGCGCGATATTGAGGTTGATGCGGACGATGCTTCCATCGTCACGGCGATTATCGGATTGGCAAAAAGCCTGAATTTGCGCGTCATTGCCGAAGGTGTCGAGAAAAAATTGCAGCTTGATTTTTTACGCAAGGGCGATTGCGACGAGATGCAAGGATACTTCTTCAGCAAACCCATTCCCGCTACGGATTTTGAGACGCTATTGCGCAAGCATGTCGCGTCTGATAATCAATAATCTTCGTTTTTCGTTATAAGTTCAGACTTGATCGCACTTAGGTTCTTAGTGCATCAAATCGGCTTTGGCAAAATATTTGCGCGCATACGCCAGCAATTGGCCGTTGCTTGGATGATCGACGGTTTCAATGCTGATGACTTTTTCAGCCAATTCGTGTTGATGCTTCTGCAAGTGCTTTAAAAACGCCAGCTTTTCATTGCCCGGCCCAACGATCAAGATCTCAAGGGAATCCTTGATGGCGTTGGTAATATCATTAAAGTAAGTGACATTTTCAGCTGCGTGGCCACTCCCCGGTATGCCGGATTTGGTATGCAAATGCGGGTGTGTCGAATGCGTTTTGATTACCTCATTTTCAGACGCTTCCGGCGTGAAGTGAATCACGTGTGCTTCTTTGTGATCAAGCCATGCGACGACGTGGTTGGTTGACATACTATATTCCTTAAAAGATCAAAATTGAATGAGGTAAAAGGCCGATGAAAGCGGGAGTGTTTAAAGCGAAGTGTTGCGGTCCAAACCGTGCCGCTTGTCTGCTTTGGTTTGGCATCCAATGCAACGTAGCGCGGTAATCTGGGCTTGCAGTCTGTTTGGCGGAATCGAATCGCCACAGTCGATGCAGATGCCATACGTACCAGTCCTGATACGTAACAAGGCGGCGTCGATATCGCGCAATTCGGCCAGCTCATTGTCCAGCAATGCAATCTCAGTGTCGTTCAATAAATCTGCTTCTGCCCAATCGCCTATTTCTTCCAGATGATTCATTAGAGATAGATTACTTGCGTCATCGGCGCTATGGAGACGTGCACGTATATCAGACAGGATGATTTTTCGGCGTGAGAGCAATCGTGATGCAGTTTGCTCCAGGTTGGTCATGCTGGGCGATGTCATTCTCGGTCTCCGTAGGGAAAGTACTTGTGGAAATACTTATTAGAGACAAGGATAATTTCAGCAGAGGATTCTTCGTTGATCTAGGTCAAAAATTTCAGGATGAGAAGGGATTTTTGCGAATGATTTCGATTCGAGCGATAAATATGCCGTTATGAGCCGGCAAATACAATGCGGTTTCGCCCTTCGCGCTTGGCTTGATACATTGCGGAATCCGCATCTTTCAAAAGAACTTCGCAGTTAGTGTGGCGTTCTTCAAGAACCGTAATGCCGATACTGACCGTGAATCGAATCGTTCCTTCCGAAGTGAGCCTTATTGCTATGCTCACTATGATGTGCTTGTCGATTTTTTTGGGCAGATACAAAGGTTTGTTGTTAGAACTCAATTCATAAGTAGGCGTGGGGGGGCGTCTGGGTGGATGCAGCGCAACGACGCGATGCGCCGGCAGGATCCCGCTCACGCATATGCCTATCTATGAAATGAGTTCTGGTTGATTCTTCGCCTACCGGCATTCAATTCATCTTTTTTGACAAAATCATTCTCACGTGCAGCATGCTTGGCATAAATCATATTTTTATCCGGCTTTATTTTTGTCGTGCGGCTGGGTATCTCCGGTGCGGCAGGTGGAAGCGGCTGTTCTTTACGCGATCCAAATGTCATTGCATATGCCCAGGTAAATTCTGCGCCCAGTAAAAATATCTGGGCAGAGTAGTACACCCAAACCAGCACTGCCACCAAGGATCCTGCGGCGCCGAAGCCGGAAGTCAATCCGCTCTTGCCGATATAGAGGCCGATCAGGAATTTGCCGAGCGTGAAAAGCAATGAGGTGACGGCCGCACCGACCCAGACGTCTCGCCAGGCTACTTTTACACGCGGCATGATTTTATAGATCATCGCAAACAGGATCGTGATGAAGACGAAGCTGAATAGAAAATTCAATATATGCCCGAGAATCTCCCACCCGATGAAGAATGATCCCCACAATTTCCCCAATGCGGCCAGCGCTGCACTGACAAGCAATGACACGATCAATAAAAAGCCAATGCCCAGGATCATGCCGAACGATAGCATACGTGCTCGGAGCAAACTCCAGATCCCGCCTTTTTTCCTTTTGGGCGCTCGCCATATCCGATCCAGCGCATCCTGCAATTCGCTGAACACGGTTGTCGCACCGATCAACAGTAACATTCCTCCGACCAGCGTAGCAGTCATTCCTTGAGCCGGCTTGTTCACACTCGCGAGCAAACTTTCTACAGCTTGCGCACCTTGCGGTCCCATCAATCCTTGCAACTGTGCGAAGATTGCACCGCGTGCAGCGTCGACGCCAAAGACGAATCCGGCAATTGAAATGACGCACAACAATAACGGTGCGATCGAGAACATTGTGTAGTACGCAAGCGCTGCACCCATGCTTTGCGCATAGTCGTCGACCCAGGATGACGCTGCTGCCTTAATCAGAATCCAGATGTTTTTAAATGTCATGATGACTTTCTGAAGTGATCGATGGAACATGTCGTCAAATAAGTCTGAATTATTTCGTATTCATCATGTTGAGCATTGCTTAGAAAATCGCAGATTTAATCAGGCAGAAATAGGGATGCATGAGGCTTTACTTGGTATTGCCGCTCGTCCCCTTTGTGTCGGATTTTTTACTGTCGTCTTTAGATGGAATGGAAATAGGATCGACCACAACCGGTGCTACGCCTTTTTCCTTGATATCGAGTTCTTCGGCAACTTTAGGAGAGAGGTCAACAATCCTGTTTTTAACATAAGGACCTCGATCTTCAATATCCACTACGGCACTTTTTCCTGTGTCCAGATTAGTGACCTTTGCTTTTGTGCCGAGCGGTAATGTCTTGCTGGCAGCAACATTGCTACGCGGGTTCATCGGCTTGCCGTTAGCCATTTTCTTTCCGTAAAATTCGCGGCCGTAGTAGGAAGCTTTTCCTTTGCGAGCCTCTCCGGTTCGATCCGCAGCGCTTTGTTGATGCGTGCATTTTTTTGCTGCATCCTGATCTTTGCATGGCAGCATATCTGCTGCAAAAGCCACTATTCCAGAACAGACTCCCATTATTGCAAAAAGAAAAATGAGTAATACATTTTTATGCTTGTTAACCATGGCTTCCTCCATCATTGGTGAAGAAAAATAATGGCGATGCGATTTTAAACAACTCCCCTTGATTTATTTTTGATGGCATTGAAAAAGAGAAGTTTCATTTTCAATTAACGAGCAATCATTCCATTAAAAATTTTGACACTTAAAAATAATTCAGATGGATTAAACGATAGAACCGATTCGTTTCTTCTCAATCTAAATTGATACTTGAACTTGTTAAGCGTGATCAATTTGTTGAGGAGAACGAACATGGCATCCAGTACTTTAGACCCTGACATTGTTACTACAAGAGCCGATCGCATCATTGGAAAAGGGCATGGCACGCAAGCGCTCGGTCCAAGCGATAGTTCGGACAGTGGCAGCGATTTATTCGGAGCTCCGGGATTGGCGCATCAAATTGACTTGGGGCTGACAACCGGCAATACATCGGATCCTGAAGAGAGCACTGCGGGCAATACGGCAGGGCCGGATGTCGGGGACGCCAATCTGGATAGCGATAGTGATTCAAGCGGTACCGGAGAGCGTGCAGCCGCAGCACGCGATACGGTGGCGCCGGATGGAGTTGATATTGATGCTGATCATGTCGAAACAATTCCATATGAGGAGGAGCAAGCTCCTGAAGAGCCGGCGCTCAAGCGGAAACATTGAACTGGCTCAGATAATTTTTCATTGGAGAACATTATGTCGACTGTAGAAAAATCGATCGAGGTAAACGTACCTGTCAATACTGCTTATAACCAATGGACGCAATTCGAGGAATTTCCTAAGTTCATGGAAGGCGTCGAAGAGGTCAGGCAACTGGATGATACGCACCTTCATTGGCGTGCGAAGGTTGCCGGCAAAGAGAAAGAATGGGATGCGGAGATTGCAGAGCAAATTCCCGATCAACGGATTGCATGGAGAAGCGTCGATGGCGCGCCAAATGGCGGCGTCGTCACCTTCCACAGGATAGCGGATAACACGACGCGCATCATGCTGCAGATGGATTATGACCCGGAAGGTGTAGTCGAAAACGTGGGCGATGCCGTCGGTGTATTTTCCAGACGCGTGTCAGGCGATTTGGAGCGTTTTAAAAATTTCCTGGAATCGCGTGGACAAGCGACGGGTGCATGGAGAGGCAATGTCCAGCAGGAAGCGCCGGATACACGGCATTAATCCGTCATGAGCTAAATGCAGAAAACGGAGTACTTCATCTTGAAGTGCTCTTGATGGTGAGGGTCGGTTGTTGATACTGGTAGTGCGTTCCGCTGTATCCCCATGCCGCCACATACAGCACCACAATGGCTGCATCCATCACCACTGTAACCGGCGTCAACAAGTAAAGATAAGGTTTGGCGCCGCTGCCCGATTGCGATTGATCTGCTATCTGATCAAGGGGAACATCAATGGCATAGCCATTGTCAACAAGAGGTTGATTGGAAAGATAGCCGATATTGGCAGGCACGCCGTCGCGATTGATGACATAAATTGCTTCAGGCATTTTGATATCGGAATCAGACGACGTGCTCTTTGAATTTGTTTTCGGATTTTTTTGAGAATCACTCATTGTTGAACGCAGGACCGGGAGCGGTGTTCCTTCGCTTGAACAACCGGGTGTCAGAGCCGATGCGGTTGGTGAATATTCAATATAAGTCGGATTAATATTATTCGAAGCAGCCGGCACTTGCGAATTGCTCACGCCATCTGTTTTAGCGTTCAAGTTCCGTTGAATTTTCCATTTTCTTCGATCCTGCACAGGGATATCCAACATCATCTTGCGCTCTGTCCTGGTTAATGCATCAACTGTCAGCATGCATACATGCACCGTATTGCCGTCACTTGATTTGAAGGCACTTGCGATGCCGCGTATCTTGATGCCATGCTGTACTGCAGGTTCTCCCTCGGCTGCTTGCCACAGAGCAGGCGTTACACAGCCGGATAGAATCAGATTGGCTGATAACAATACGGCAGCGATCGCACGCCGACGACCGGGTTGGGTAGTGCTGTGCTTATTTGATTTCATATTCAGGCAGTGCCTTGGTTCTCATTGTTCTTGCCGCCGTTTTTTGCCTATGGCTTGGCGATGTAGGGTTCAACCTTGTCTTGTTCTGCCGGATCGTTGCGAGCGACGACGGCTCTCGCCGGTTCAGTCATGCTGAGATTGATTGCTTCATGGGGAACGCCGGGCGGAACGAACAAGAAATCGCCGGCATGGCTAATCACCTCATGCTCAAGAGCCGGTCCCCAGCGTGTGCAGACCGTTCCCTCCAGAACATAGATCCCGGTTTCGTAGCCAACGTGTACGTGTGGCTCGGCCCGTGCGCCGGGGGGAATGACAACCAGATGCATTGACAATCCGGTGGCGTTGACAGTTTGTCCTGATATGCCGATGAAGTATGGAAGACGTTGGCGTGTCATCGCCTCGCGCTCAGGTCGCAGGTTTTGGACTTTAGGTTGCTGGTCGCTCATGGTGGGATCTCGCTCATGCCCATAGAAATTGGGACGTCTAAATTGGTGGTCAAGAAAGCTGCATCAACACTTCTTTCAGCACCACTGCTTGATTGTGTTCCTCATCTTTCGCTCCATATACAAGCGTAAGCGGCTTGCCGTGTGCTGCGGTTAGAAGCTGTCGCATTTGCTGTTGTTTTTCTTCTGTGTCCAGTTCGCTTCGATAGCGTTGCTGAAATTTTTCCCACTTCTTTGGATCATGTTCAAACCACTTGCGCAGTTCGGTGCTGGGCGCAAGATCCTTCGCCCATAGTCCAAGCGCCAGTTCTTCTTTCGTGCGCCCACGCGGCCAGATGCGGTCGACGAGAACGCGATACCCATCTTGCGGGCTTGCATCTTCGTATGCCCGCTTGATAGCAATTTTTACCTTCTTGTGAGTTGTATGAGGCATGCTTTGTTCCGTTCAGCAAAATGCATGAATAGTCTAAATCATTTTCATTTTACCGTTTAAACAGTGCAAGCCTTCATTATCGCGTTAATGCGCTCATTCGAGCGTTTGTGCATAACCGGGAGAGTGAGGTAATGCGATGGTGACGAGCAAGGATGAATCTTTGATGGCAAGCAATTCATACCGAATACCTGCTGCGATATAAAGCAGGTCGCCGGGATGGACGATTTTCTTTGTTCCTGCCATATCGACCGACACTTCGCCTTCTATGCATTGCACTGTTATCGGCCCATCCACCGCATGCCCCGGAACATGTCTTCCAGCAGGAAGAATCATACGCAGGACTTCCAGATGCGGATCCTTGAAAAATGCCATCGTTGGCGTCTGTTTCAGCTTGTCGCCGAGCGGCAATACGCTTGTGATTTCTCCTGATGAAAGGTGTTCTATCGCCATCATTTTTCTCCTTAATTCCAAATGGCCAACTTCAAAATTCGAGCGGTGTAATAACCAATTCCCGAAGCGTCTCGTTTGTGAGTGGGTTAATAATGCCATCCGAACCAAGCGTCAGTGCAAGAAATTTGTATCGATGTTACGCCGCTGTTTGTTTATATCCGGTTTTGTAATAGTCTGCCCTATTCTGCATGCAGCAAGCAACGATCTTGGGAAGGCGGTCGGCATCTTGAATATGAAATCGCGCCTTTGCATGAAGTTTTCCGGTTCGGCTTGCCCTTGATTTTTACATTGCTTGTCATGACGAGCGCGCATGCCAACATGGATATTGATGACAGTCAAACGAGGGAAAAATTACTTTGCACATGATTAATTTTCGATCGCTTAAAATATTGCAAGGTCTTGATTGTTCTGAGTTCATTGTTTTGTTCAAACCGCTTGATTCCACAATTTAACGGATATCAGCCATTCCGGCCTTTTAGTATTTCCGTAAACCGCTTTTTAAGATTGGTTTAAGCTGTATGCATTAGTTTGAGCATGCCGGTTGACTGGGCAGGGTTTGGAAGTGAAAGTCTGCCGCATTGCCGCGAAAGCGATGGATCAGTATCGGCGGTGCAATTGTTCGGATCGCACATCGGATAAAATTTAAAAAGGATAACGCCGTATGAACACGTCTGCTCAATCAAATTTAGGCAAGGTTCCCGCAGTCACGTTGATGTTCTGGACTATCAAGATCGCAGCGACGACACTGGGAGAAACGGGCGGCGATGCTGTCACCATGTCGATGAATCTGGGTTATCTGGTTGGCACGGCGATTTTTGCAGTGATATTTATCGCGGCTGTCAGCGTACAAATTTTTTCCAAACGTTTTCATCCATTGCTGTTCTGGTTTGTGATCGTCGCAACGACGACGCTTGGCACAACGATGGCGGATTTTTTCGATCGTTCGCTTGGTATCGGTTATATCGGTGGATCGTTGATCCTGTTCGTGCTTTTGATGGCTTCACTGGGCATCTGGCACTGGTCTCTTGGTTCGGTTTCGGTCAGCAAGCTTATTTCGCACAAGGCAGAGATATTTTATTGGGTGACCATCCTGTTTTCGCAAACATTGGGAACGGCATTAGGGGATTGGGTGGCAGATCCGACGACCGGGCTGGGGCTTGGCTATGATGGCGGCGCACTTGTCTTTTCTATCGGATTGGCGATTGTCTTGGCTGCCTATTTCTGGATGACTATCTCGCATACCGTGCTGTTTTGGGCTGCGTTCATTTTGACCCGACCACTCGGCGCTACAGTGGGAGATCTGCTCGACAAGCCGCTTGCCAACGGGGGACTCGCGCTGAGCCGATACTCCGCGTCGGCTGCACTTGTGGTTTTCATTCTTGCTTGTATTTTTTTACTGCCGCAGAGAGCTGAGAAGATTCAGAACGATTAACGTGTATGCACAATCGTTGCGCAATCATTTTGCAACGTTCGGTAGTGAATGTCATTTTCTTGCACCTTGTTGGTTAAACATGAAAGGCGGCAATCGCGTCGGAAGTACAGGATTAAACCATTTTAAAAACGATAGAACCGGACAGTAAATGAATCTGCATGACGTTCTCGGTGATTTTGAGTTCATCCTTTTTATCCTGACAGTTGCCACCGGCATTATCTGGCTGCTCGACAAGTTTTATTTTTCCCGGCAACGTCGTGCAAAAGCCGATGCAGCGCTGAAGGAATTTGATGCGCGTAATGCAATCGCCAACGCCGATGTCCTGAATCGGAATCAACATACCCGCGCCGATCTTGAAAGGAATATCCTGAGAGAGCCGGTCTGGTTCAAATATACCGGCAGTTTTTTTCCGGTGATTTTTTATATGAATGAACTTGAGTAAGTTTCCAGCCTATCTGACACGAATCAGTGCGATTCGATAGAGCGCATTTCATTATTCCATCAATGCCGGAGCAATGCGTTTTTACTGATCCGATTGGGATCCAGCATTTTTTCGTTAGACGAATTGCGTCGAAAACGAGCCGGCAAACTTTGTGTTTTCGAGAATAAAAACAAGGGATGCGCTTATTCTCAAACTTCCATCAATCTGATTGTTGCTATCTGCTTTTATTGAAACTTAACAAGTAGGGCTCGTCTCAAATTATAGGGTTACTGGGATAACATGCAGAGGGACTTAATTCATGACGACAGCAGTAGCATTGCCGCAATTCATTCAAATCGAACCGGTTGGTCAATGCAATCTGCGTTGCAAGATGTGTCCCATCGCATTCCGGCCAGACGCACAACCGGGCCATCCATCTGCTTTCATGCCATTCGATGTCTATTGTCGTTTGCTCGATCAATTCGATCGTGTGACCGAATTGCAGTTGCAGGGACTCGGTGAGCCGCTGCTGCATCCACGCTTTTACGATATGGTTGCCTATGCAGCGCAACGCGGCATACGCGTCTCTACCAATACCAATATGACCGTCATGACGGATCAACATGCGGCGCGCTGTGTGGCCAGCGGGCTTGATACCTTGCATGTTTCGATGGACGGCGCCGACGCCGCGTCTTATGAAGCAATCCGTGCACGAGCACGTTTCGACAAGGTGTTGCGTAACTTGCGCCGCGTGCTTGAAGCGAAAGCGGCTGCCGGCAGTACATTGCCGCATGTGCAACTGGTGGCTGTCGTCATGCGTAGCAATCTTGCGCAACTGGCCGATCTGGTGCGTCTGGCGAGCGAGGAGGGCGCCGAGGGCTTGTCGGTGCAGCATCTGTGCCACGACTTCGGTGAATCCAGCTTGCCGGAGCAATACAAGCCAATGCGCGCTTTTATCGATCAGCAATCGTTATCGTTTGCCGATCCGGCGCGCGTTAAATTGCATTTCGACGAAGCGCGTGCAGAGGCGGCGCGCTTGAATATTTCGCTACGCCTGCCGAATACCGAACCGCGGATCTACGCCGATGATGTGCCGGGAAGAGAGCGCTGCAACTGGCCATGGCACGGCTCTTATATCAGCTACGACGGCAAGGCGATGCCATGCTGCATGGTGGCGACGCCGGATCGCATTCACTTCGGAAGCATGGCGGATGATGGTGTGAAAGCGGTGTGGAATAATCAGTCGTATACGGCGTTTCGCGAGCAATTGTCGTCTGCCACACCGCCGGAGGTTTGCCGCAGTTGTGCAGTTTATTCCGGCACATTTTAAGAGCGTAAAGATATCCGTTCACTTTTCCACTACGCCAATTTCCATATGATTCTGACATGTCCATAAGTATGTCAAAACAAAATCACTAAATTCTTGCCAAGAATCCGTTTCAAATCTCAATTTTTAGAGTTTCTTTAGGCCGACCAGGCAAATCTTTAGAAAATTTTTAGGCATCTGCGGCTACGCTGTCCTTATCAAAACAACGCATTGTGAGGACAGCAATGGATATCGTTTTTATTGGGGCAATTGCCGCATTCCTGGTGCTGACATGTGCGTTCGTGCATGCATGCGAAAAACTCGGAGAGCAGCAATGAATACGTTCTACATCATGGGCGCCATCGTAGCGACCGGTCTGCTCGTATATCTGATCGTGGCATTGTTGAAAGCGGAGGATCTGTAAATGACTACGCAATCAATCGTGCTGCTCATCGTTTATCTTGCCGTGCTGTTGGCGCTGTCTTATCCAATGGGCCTGTACTTGGCGAAAGTCGGGGAGAATGCGCCGATCCGCTGGCTTGGCTGGATAAGCAAGATCGAACAATTCCTCTATCGCATCGCTGGTATCTCCGCAGATTCAGGAATGAATTGGAAAACCTATTCCATCGCATTGCTGGTTTTTAATGCTTTAGGTGCGCTGTTTGTCTATACGTTGCAGCGTTTGCAAGTCTGGTTGCCGCTCAATCCACAAGCATTCGCAAATGTCAGTCCCGATTCCGCATTCAATACTGCAGTCAGTTTTGCCAGCAATACCAACTGGCAAGGCTATAGCGGCGAATCGACAATGAGCTACTTGACACAGATGCTGGCATTGACCGGACAAAATTTCTTTTCTGCCGCAACCGGCATCGCTGTCGCGTTTGCATTGATTCGTGGATTTAGCTCTCGTTCCAGCAAATCGATCGGCAACTTTTGGGTGGATATCACACGATCGACATTGTATGTACTGTTGCCGCTATCCACAGTCTTCGCTGTATTCTTGATGGGGCAGGGCGTCATCCAGAATTTTTCTCCCTATAAGGATGTGAATCTGCTCGATCCGGTCACCTATACGCAACCGAAGAACGGTGCAGATGGCCAGCCGCTGAAAGATGCGAAAGGTCAACCAGTGATGGAAACCTTGACCGCCAAAACGCAAACCATCGCGATGGGTCCGGTTGCATCGCAGGAAGCAATCAAGATGCTCGGCACCAATGGCGGCGGCTTCTTCAATGCCAACTCAGCCCATCCATATGAGAACCCGACGCCGTTGTCCAACTTCGTGCAGATGTTGTCGATCTTCCTGATTCCTGCCGGATTGTGTTTCGCTTTCGGGCGTATGGTCGGCGATCAACGGCAAGGTTGGGCAATATTGGGCGCGATGACTGTGATCTTTGTTGTGATGACAGTGGTGGTCATGATCGCCGAGCAGCAGGTACATCCGGCGTATCAAGCACTTGGCATCGATCAAACGATGAGTGCACTGCAACCGGGCGGCAACATGGAAGGCAAGGAAGCGCGTTTCGGCATCAGTGCATCGACGTTATTTGCCGCGATCACAACGGCGGCGTCATGCGGCGCGGTGAATGCGATGCATGATTCCTTCATGTCGTTGGGCGGCATGGTGCCACTGGTGCTGATCCAGTTCGGCGAAGTAGTGTTCGGTGGTGTCGGTTCCGGCTTGTATGGCATGTTGATCTTCGCAATCCTCGCCGTCTTCATCGCAGGGCTGATGATCGGCCGCACACCGGAATATCTCGGCAAGAAAATTCAATCGTTCGACATGAAGATGACATCGATTGCGATCCTGGTGACACCTACGCTTGTACTGGCAGGCACCGCGATTGCAATCATGCTTGAACCCGGCAAGGCGGGAATCGCCAATCCCGGTGCACATGGTTTTTCGGAAATTCTGTATGCGTTCAGTTCGGCTGCCAATAACAATGGCAGCGCCTTCGCTGGCATATCGGTCAATACGCCGTTCTACAACATTATGCTGGCGATCGCAATGTGGTTCGGCCGCTTTGCGATGATTGTGCCGATCCTTGCAGTCGCCGGTTCACTTGCCGCGAAAAAGCGGATTGAAGTCACCACTGGCACGATGCCGACACATGGACCGTTGTTCATTGCGCTGCTGGTCGGCGTTGTCGTACTGGTAGGTGTGCTGAACTACGTGCCTGCACTTGCGCTGGGACCGATCGTGGAACACCTTCAATTATTCTCACGTTAATAGGGCGCGCATCATGCACTTATTAGAACCAAAAATGGCACCCAACGTTGCACACAAAGGCTCAGTGCTGTCCGATTCAGATCTGATCGGTGCTGCCATCGTGGAGTCCTTCAGGAAACTGGATCCACGCATCCAATGGCGCAGCCCCGTCATGTTTGTTGTCTATGTAGGCAGCATCATCACAACGCTGTTGTACATCCAGTCAATGACCGGCAAAGGGGAAGCAAGCCCAGGTTTCATACTGGCGATTTCGATATGGCTGTGGTTCACAGTACTGTTTGCGAACTTTGCCGAAGCAATGGCAGAAGGCCGCAGCAAGGCCCAAGCCGGTTATTTGCGCGCGTTGAAACAAACCGTCACTGCCAAGAAATTGAATTTACCCAAGCATGACAGCAGTTGGGCCGGGACGGCAGCCAACAGGCTGCGCAAGGGCGACTGCGTGTTGGTGGAAGCAGGCGATATTATTCCGATCGATGGCGAAGTCATCGAAGGCGTTGCATCTGTCGATGAAAGTGCAATCACAGGCGAATCGGCGCCGGTGATTCGTGAATCAGGCGGAGATTTTTCTGCGGTGACCGGCGGCACGCGCGTGCTGTCTGATTGGCTGGTGGTGCGTATCTCGGTCAATCCCGGTGAGGCATTCATCGATCGCATGATTGCGATGGTCGAAGGGGCAAAACGTCAAAAGACGCCGAATGAAATTGCATTGACCATCCTGCTGGTCGCACTCACGATCATCTTCCTGATCGTGACGGTTACGTTGCTGCCGATGTCGCTCTATGCTGTCGATGCAACCAAGGCCACCGGTGTCGCTAGCTCGCCAATCACGATCACCGTATTGATCGCATTGCTGGTTTGCTTGATTCCGACGACAATCGGCGGCCTGCTATCCGCCATCGGTGTGGCTGGCATGAGCCGCATGATGCAAGCCAATGTGATCGCAACGTCAGGCCGTGCGGTCGAAGCAGCAGGCGACGTCGATGTGCTGTTGCTCGACAAAACCGGCACCATCACGCTCGGCAACCGGCAAGCGGCAGAATTTTATCCAGATCCCGGAGTTTCACAACAACAGTTGGCTGATGTTGCACAGCTTGCATCGTTGGCCGATGAAACACCGGAAGGGCGCAGCATCGTTATTCTTGCCAAGCAGCGCTATAACATTCGCGAGCGCGATATCGCATCGCTTGGCGCGACCTTCGTCCATTTTTCTGCACAGACTCGCATGAGTGGCGTTGATATCGGCAATCGCGCGGTGCGCAAGGGCGCAGTTGATGCAGTGAAAAAGCATGTTGATGCATTAGGCAAACCATTTCCGGTTGAAATTGCCAATATGGTGGACGATATCGCACGCCGTGGCAGCACACCGTTGGTCGTGGTGGACGATGGTCGTGTGATGGGCGCGATCGAACTGAAAGACATCGTCAAGGGCGGCATCAAGGAACGCTTTGCCGAATTGCGCCGCATGGGTATCAAGACCGTGATGATCACCGGCGATAACAAACTAACCGCTGCTGCTATTGCAGCCGAAGCGGGTGTGGACGATTTTCTGGCCGAAGCAACGCCAGAAGAAAAACTGAAACTGATCCGCAGCTATCAAGCGCAAGGCCGCCTCGTCGCGATGACCGGCGACGGCACCAACGATGCGCCGGCGCTCGCGCAGGCCGATGTCGCGGTGGCGATGAATTCCGGCACGCAAGCCGCGAAGGAAGCCGGCAACATGGTCGATCTCGATTCCAATCCAACCAAGCTGCTGGAAATTGTCGAGATCGGCAAACAAATGCTGATGACGCGCGGTTCGTTGACCACGTTCTCGATTGCAAACGATATCGCCAAATATTTTGCGATTATTCCGGCCGCATTCGTTACCACGTATCCGCAGTTGAAGGCGCTCGATATCATGCATTTGACGAGTTCATCCTCAGCCATCATGTCGGCCGTGATTTTCAATGCACTGGTCATTGTGTTCTTGATCCCGCTCGCTTTGAAAGGGGTGCAGTATCGCGCGATTGGTGCCGCGTTGCTGTTGCGCCGCAATCTGTTGATTTACGGACTGGGCGGCATCGTGGTGCCTTTCGTCGGCATCAAGCTGATTGACGTGATATTGACCGCATTACATCTGGTTTAGGAGGTATCCATGAAATCGATTCTTCGCCCTGCATTCGTATTGTTTTCTGCGCTGACCATCATCTGTTGTGTGTTCTATCCTTATGCCGTGACCGGTATTGGACAAGTCGTGTTTGCACACCAGGCAGAAGGCAGCTTTGTGTCGCGCAACGGTCAGCCGGTCGGTTCCATCCTGATCGGCCAGGCATTTTCTTCACCCAAATATTTCTGGGGACGCCCGTCCGCGACTAGCCCGATGCCGAATAACGCAGCTTCATCCGGTGGCTCGAATCTTGGTCCGACCAATCCTGCGTTGATCGATGCGGTGAAAAGCCGTGTCGATGCATTGAAAGCGGCTGATTCGAGCAACACCGCGCCGATTCCGGTCGATCTGGTCACAGCATCGGCCAGTGGGCTCGATCCTGACATCAGCATTGCGGCCGCGTATTATCAAGCGCCACGTATTGCGCGTGAACGTAAATTATCCGTGGAAAATATACGTAGTCTGATTGACCAGAAAAGGCAATCGCAGTATTTCGGATTTTTCGGCGAGCCGCGTGTCAATGTGCTGGCGCTGAACCTGGCACTCGATCAACCGCCTGAATAGGTATATCGTATAGGTATGTGCCCATCCGATTACCAGCGTCCAGACCCAGATGTACTGCTTGCGCAAGTACAAGCGCAGGAACGCCGTGCGGCACGCGGCAAGCTGCGCATTTATTTCGGTGCATCCGCCGGTGTCGGTAAAACCTATGCGATGCTCAATGCAGCGCGCAAGCTGCAGGCTGATGGCCATGATGTGATCGTCGGTGTCATCGAAACGCACGGCCGTAGCGAAACCGTGGCGATGGCAGAAGGACTCACTGTTCTGTCGCTCAAAAGCATAGACTATCGTGGCAAGACGATAAGCGAATTCGATATCGATGCTGCATTGAACCTGCATCCGAAGCTGATTCTGATGGATGAACTCGCGCATTCCAATGCGCCTGGGTCGCGCCATCCAAAACGTTGGCAAGATGTCGAAGAATTGCTGAATGCCGGTATCGATGTTTTCACCACAGTGAATGTGCAGCATCTGGAAAGCCTGAACGATGTGGTAGGAGGCATCACCGGCATCCGTGTGGCAGAGACCTTGCCGGATACGGTATTTGATGAAGCCGACGAAGTCGTGCTGGTCGACATCCCTGCAGATGAATTGTTGGCTCGCCTGAAGGCCGGCAAGGTCTATCAGGCACAGCACGCCGAACGCGCATCAAAGAATTTTTTCCGCAAGGGCAATCTGATTGCATTACGCGAACTCGCTTTGCGCCGCACGGCCGACCGCATCGAAGACGACGTGCAGGCTTACCGCGTCGAGAAATCGATTAATGCTGTATGGAAGACGGATGCTGCATTGCTGGCTTGTGTCGGGCCGCGTCCCGGTAACGAGCATGTGATCCGCAGTACGGCACGCCTGGCAAATCAATTGAATGCCGAGTGGCATGCCATTTATGTTGAAACGCCCCAATTGCAGCGTCTATCGGCAGCTCAGCGCGAACGTATTTTGAAGACCTTGAAGCTGGCGCAGGATCTGGGTGCCACCACTGCTGTGTTGTCTGGAAGTGATATCGCGCAGGAAATTGTCGACTATGCACGCAGCCATAATTTTTCAAAAATCGTATTAGGGCGCGATGCTTCAACATGGCCATGGCAAACGCCGTATTCAAAACGGATCGCTACCTATGCACCGGATATCGATCTGATTGAAACTGGACGACGTGATACCAACGAATCGTCTGCTGCAGAAACATCAAACAGCCCGGAAGAGGTGATGCAAGCAACTGCAACAGAACAGACGCCATCGTCGCCCGTAAAGAAAGCGCGATATTGGGGTTACATCTGGACGGTAGCCGCCTGCGTATTGACAACCTTGATCGCTACGCCGTTGCTTGGGTATTTTGAACTCGCCAATATCGTGATGCTGTTTCTGTTGAGCGTGGTATTGATTGCGGTGCGTTTCGGACGTGGCCCTGCTGTGGCCGCCGCATTTTTGAATGTCGCTGCATTCGATTTCTTTTTTGTGCCGCCACGTTTTACCTTTGCAGTCAGTGACTTTCAATACCTGATGGTGTTTGCCGTGATGCTGGTGGTCGGGCTGATTGCAGGGCAGCTGACGTCCGGCCTGCGCTTCCAGGCGCAAATTGCATCCCATCGCGAAACGCGGGCCAGGGCGCTGTACGAATTCTCGCGTGCACTATCGGGCACATTGCAGACCGAACAGATTTTCGAAATCACTCGGGATTTTATTCAACGCACATTCCATGCAAAAGCGTTGCTGTTATTACCGGACGATGCCGGACGTTTGCAATTTCCATCGTCGGCACAAGGCAGCAATAGCAAAGCGCCGCAAATGAATGATCTGCACATAGCGATTGCGCAATGGGCATTTGATCGTGAAACGCCGGCCGGCATGGGCACGGATACGCTGCCGGCCAGCAGCTTTTTTTATCTGCCATTGGTTGCGCCGATGCGTGCACGCGGTGTACTGGCGATTCAACCGGCAAACCGGCGATGGGTCATGATTCCCGAACAAAGGCAGCAACTTGATACGTTTGCGACATTGGCGGCGATTGCATTGGAGCGCGTGCATTACATCGAGGTTGCGCAAAATGCACTCGTGAGTATGGAATCGGAACGGTTGCGCAATTCTTTACTGTCAGCGCTGTCGCATGATTTGCGCACACCGCTTACATCAATCGTCGGCTTATCCGAATCGCTAACGTTATCCAGATCAACGCTATCACCCACTGACCGTGAATTTGTCCATGCATTGCACGACGAAGCATTGCGCATGAAAAATCTGGTCACCAATCTGCTCGACATGGCACGCATCCAGAGCGGTGAGGTCAAACTAAACCTGCAATGGCTTCCGCTTGAAGGAATCGTCGGCAGTGCATTGCGCGCCAGCAGTTCAATGCTGGCTGCACATACGATACAAACGCAATTGGCATCTGACTTGCCAGCCATTCACGTTGATGCGGTGTTGATTGAACGTGTGTTGTGCAACCTTCTGGAAAACGCATCCAAATATACACCAGCTAATACCATCATATCTATTTCGGCCAATGTCAGCGACCAACTTTTGAATGTGGTCGTGTCCGATAGCGGGCCAGGTTTGCCAAGCGGCAGGGAAGAGGAACTGTTTGAAAAATTTACGCGTGGCGAAAGGGAGTCATCCACGCCCGGCGTTGGATTAGGGTTGGCCATTTGTCGTGCTATCGTTGAAGCACATGGCGGCACAATCCGTGCAGAACGTGCGCTGGAGGGAGGGGCAGCATTTATCTTTACCATCCCATTAGGATCGCCACCAGCCATGCCGGAAGATGAAGCCAACCTTAACGCAGAACATCAAACATTATGAGCGAATCAAACTCAGTAGCTTTGCTGGTCGAAGACGAACCGCAAATCCGGCGCTTCGTGCGCAATGCACTGGAAGCAGAAGGATGGCAGGTCTTTGAAGCGGAAACGATGCAGCGTGGATTGATCGATGCAGGTACGCGCAAGCCTGAATTGATCATTCTCGACCTGGGCTTGCCGGATGGGGATGGTGTCGATTTCATTCAAGACATCCGGAAATGGTCGGCGATACCGATCATTGTCTTGTCCGCCCGCGTGGATGAATCGGACAAGATTGCAGCACTGGATGCAGGTGCCGATGATTACCTGACCAAGCCATTCGGCGTCGGCGAACTGCTTGCACGTGTACGTGTGGTATTGCGGCGGCAGCGCCAACCTGATGCAACAACTCATGGAATCGTGCAATTCGGTGACGTCAAGGTTGATCTCAATGCACGCCTGGTGACCAAGGCTAACCAGTTAGTACATTTGACGCCGACCGAATATCGCTTGTTAAGTGCGTTGGTTACGAATGCAGGCCGCGTGGTGACGAATCCACAGCTATTGCGAAAAGTATGGGGACCGTCGCATACGGAAAGCAGCCATTACCTGCACATCTACATGGGACATCTAAGACAAAAGCTTGAGGATAATCCTGCGCAACCAAAATATCTTCAAACGGAAACAGCTGTCGGCTATCGGTTATTGTTGTTCCCGTGATGTTGCATCTTAGATCGATGCTCATTCATACAATCGGGTCTTGAATACTTATGGAAGAGCATATTAGTCGCAAGCAATTAAATGCACTACAAAGTCCGCTTTGGGTCTATTGCGTTGAAAAAGTCGCAGAGCAATTTTTAATAATTGCGGTAGTGTCAGAAAAATCCTTATGGTAAAAGAACCCGCATCATTTACCGCTCGATTGATATGAAGGGCGACTCAATAAACAGGTTATATGCGTCATTAAGTCGAATCGTATATTACTTCTACAAAATCTAACTGGCAGGATATTTCCTGCGGACTTTTTCAACACAATAGGTCGGAAGCGGACATTCACGATCTGATACATCCTGTTAGATCAGATCGCGATTACTAATTTATATCTTGCGCATCCCGCTCGTATCAGACGCAATGCCAGATCCGCTCGCGGGGCCGCGCGGCGTGCCGGCGTTGCGCGCCTCATCCGCTCTGCCGACGGCCGACACATCGGCGTTATCGATCAAGCTCGATGCAGTGATCCCGCCCGGCGCACCGGCGCCGCCCGTTACACCTGCACCGGCTGCATTGCCGGTTGACGTGCCAGGCCGCGACGCAGCGTTGCCCGCAGTATCTGCACCACCGCCTGTTGCTGCCACGCCTGATTGAGCTGCACCAGAAACGGAAGTCGTTGCTGCCGGTCGTGGAATGCTGGAACCCGGTGCACTTGCTGTAGCGCCATCGCGCGCTGCATTAGCGTTCGCTTGCGTCGGCTGGTGCCCAAGCGGTGAGTCTTGGCCGATATCGCCCGCACTTTCAGCCGAATTCATGTCACTGCTGCCGCTTACCGCCATACCGCCGGGGTCGCGCGGATGGGCGTAATTACCGGTGCTCACGCTGAAATCGGTATCGCTGCCCGGACTTGCACTGCCACCGACTCCTGCAACGTTGCCTGCAGCGTTCTTGGCAATGGCTGTATCAGTTGCATCGCCGACGCGGCCAAGATTGCCGACACCAGCTCCCGCACTTGCAGTGCCGCCATGCGTGCCGCCGACTGCACCGGCTTCTGCAGCAGCGTTCAAATCGGGGCCGGGATTCATGTCGATGCGATCGCGATCGCCGCTCGCTGCACTGCTTCCCTGTTGCGTGTTTTGTTGCGGATCATTAGGACGGGAGGGAGTTGATATCTGCTCGATCGCCTGTCCCGCTTCCTGTTGCCGGTTGCTCGACGTCTTGGTCGCCAGATCGCCGAGCGACACGATACCGATCAGCTTGTGTTGATCATCGTGCGATACGACCGGCACGCGGCGGATTTGCGAATTGCCCATTTGCTGCATGACTTCGTCGATCGATTGGTCTTCAAAGCAAAAGCGCGCATCGGTGCTCATCACATCCTGCACATGCGTTTCCTGCGGCGATTTTCCGGCTGCAGTTGCCCGCACCGTGATATCGCGATCGGTCACCATGCCGATCAGCTGCTCGTTTTCGCATACCGGCAGCGAACCGACATTCATTTCATCCATCAATTGCGCTGCATGCTGCAGGCTTTCTTGCGGCGAAACGGCGCGCACGTTGCGTGTCATGATTTCGGATACTTGTTGCATGGCATTCTCCTTTCATTGCACCAATGCGGATGTGCGAATGTTTTCTCTTGGTAGAGAAACACGCTGCACAATAACTACGGCATTTATCGCGGTATTTTTTTATCAAGCACTTATAGACTTTAGACTGCAATCGATAAAAAGGTTTTCAGGTTTTATAAAATCAAAACCATCACCTTTTTATATCTTTCAGTGTGTGCAGGTTGGCGGCGATATTACGCATTGCCAAAATCAGGGATCGTCAACACATCGGAACTCACGAAAACGGAACGCAGCATGTCGATGCGAGGTTTCGCATTGCACTTTGCAATCACCG
Source organism: Burkholderiaceae bacterium (assembly GCA_036560485.1). Classification (GTDB taxonomy): domain Bacteria; phylum Pseudomonadota; class Gammaproteobacteria; order Burkholderiales; family Burkholderiaceae_D; genus DATBRC01. The sequence continues at coordinate 82,056 of DATBRC010000034.1, read as the reverse complement.
GATATTGCAGCCTGCGAAGTTTTATCTCTCAATCGCAACACATTCGCAATTTCTCCAGATAAAAAGCGATTTACATTCAGATCAGAAAGAAAGTGGAGATGCGGCAGTGCAGGCTGATCTAACGCAAACATCAAACAAGCAGTTGCAACCCAAACATGCAAAGCTCCTCTGATGACTGTATGAAAAATGCAGCGCCCTATGTATTGGCGCTGGTTGTATTCGCATCATTGCGCAACCCAAACAATTCGAACCTAATTCATGGCGCAGGCATTCAGTCAAACGACAGTACTCGTCATTAAACTTACCTTGCTCGGCGCGGTTGTCTTGACCGTGGCAGGTATTGCGGTCATACGCTGGCGCATGTCGCCTTCCAATACGACTTATGCAGTCGTAGCGCAACCGATCAAATTCAGTCACAAACATCATGTCGGCGACGATGGTCTCGATTGCCGCTACTGCCACACGTCAGTAGAAAAATCGCGCTTTGCCGGTTTGCCATCGACCGATATTTGTTTGACCTGTCACTCGCAATTATTTCGTGATTCTCCCGAACTGGCGCCGTTGCACGAAAGCGCGCGTACCAATATGCCAATTCAATGGAATCGCGTGCACGACCTTCCGGATTTTGTTTATTTCGACCACAGCATTCATGTAAACAAGGGAGTCGGCTGCGTGGCCTGTCACGGCCGTGTCGATCAGATGCCGATGACGTGGCGCGTCGCGCCGCTGCAAATGCAATGGTGTCTGAGCTGCCATCGAAATGCGCCGGAGCATGTACGTCCTCGTGATGATGTATTTCGGATGCAGGATATCAAGCCCATATCGAAGCAGGAAACGATGTTGTTGAATCACCTGTATCAGTTGCAAAGCACGCGGCGCTTGACGGATTGCTCCACTTGCCATCGTTGACCATCATGCGCCGATATCAACCTATTCCCATTACACCAATCGAGCTTAAACGGCCGGCATTGCAGACGACACCATCCGATTCGCTTTCGATTGGGCGACGGGCCTTCCTGAAAATCATGGCTGCATCGGCCGCATTGGCAAGCGCGGCCTGCAGCGGGCCGCCGCAGGAAAAAATTGTTCCGTATGTACAAATGCCGGAATTGATGACGCTGGGACAACCGCTGTTTTATGCGACTGCATTCATGCGGCGCGGTTTGGCGCATGGCGTGCTGGTGGAAAGCAATATGGGACGGCCGACCAAGGTGGAAGGCAATCGCGACCATCCTGCAAGTCTTGGCGCAACGGATGTGTTCGCCCAGGCAGCAGTGCTGCAATTATGGGATCCCGACCGTTCGCAAACTGTTTATAACGGCAATGTATTATCGACATGGGAAGCCTTCAAGACAGCATTACTGCAGCAACGATCCGAATGGGAACGCAACGGCGGTGCAAGCATGCGCATTCTGACCGGCACGGTCACGTCACCTACATTGGCGGACCAACTTGCGACACTATTGAAGCAATATCCTAATGCGCGCTGGCATCGCTACGATCCGCTGCATGATGACAATGCATGGGAAGCGGCGCAATTGGCTTTCGGCAGACCGGTTGATCAATTGTTTCAACTAGACCGCGCCGATCTCGTCGTGACGCTGGATGCCGATATCTTTGGCGACTGGCCGGGCAGCACGCGTTATGCAAGGGATTTCACGCGCAAGAGGAAAAGCGATGCGCCTGCATTCTCGAACCGTTTATATGCAATCGATGCGACGGCCACGCTGACTGGCGCGATGGCCGATCATCGGCTTGCTGTATCGCCTCAACAGCTAGAGCAGATCGCATGGCGAATGGCGGCACAACTGGGCGTACCTGGTGTGCCACGTGAAGCTGGTGCGCAGAATGGTTATATTGAAAAATGGGAATCTACATTAGTCAAACAGCTTTCTTCACATCGCGGACGATCATTGATTGTGGCAGGCGGTACGGTGTCACCAAGCACACGTGCATTGGTGCACAAGATGAATGCGCATTTGGGAAATGCCGGCAATACAGTTGTGTATGTGAATCCAATTGAAGCGGATCCAAGCAGCCATGCCGAATCAATCAAGGCGTTGGCAGCCGACATGCATGCAGGATCGGTGAAGACGCTGTTCATGATCGGCGCCAATCCGGTTTACTCGGCACCTTCAGATGTGAATTTCGCAGACGCGTTGAAGAAGGTGCCGTTCTCGGCGCAACTGGCGCTGTATCGCGACGAGACTGCGCATGCAGCAACCTGGCACGTGCCGCAATGCCATGATTTCGAACAGTGGAGCGATGGCCGTGCTTACGATGGCACAGCGAGTATCGTACAGCCGGTGATCGCACCGCTGTACGGCGGTCGTTCTGCGCATGAATTGATGGCGCTGCTGGCAAACGGCAACGAACATAGTGGCTATGCATTGGTGCGTCGTTATTGGCAACAGCATGGCAACGCGTCCGATTTCGAACAATTCTGGCAATCGGTATTGCAGCAAGGATTGGTGCCGAATTCGGCAAGCTCGGCATTGCAGGTTCGGCCCGCCGCATCGCTACCTGCGCCGCAATTGCATGCGGCAAAGCTGCAGGCTGTTTTTGTGGCCGACCCGTCTGCGGATGATGGCCACTTTGCGAATAATGCATGGCTACAAGAATTGCCGCGGCCTTTCACCAAACTGACTTGGGACAATGCAGCACTGATCAGCGTTGCAACTGCAAAATCAATCGGCGTGGAAACAGGCGATGTAGTGCGCTTGCGTCTCGCTGCAAACGGGCAGACGACAATTGAGGTGCCCATTTGGATCTTGCCGGAACAGCCGGATCATGTCGTCACGCTGCCGCTCGGATATGGCCGCCGTGCCGCGGGCAACGTTGGTAATGGTGTCGGCTTCAATGCCTATTTGCTGAGAACGCTGGCTGCCATGCGCGGTCCTGTCGAAGTGACGATGGAGCCGACAGGCAGGCAGCATACATTTGCAACGACACAGAATCATGCAACGGTGGAAGGGCGCGATATCGTGCGCATGGCGACACTGGCCGAATTCATGCGCAATCCGCATTTCGCCACTGATGCCGAAAAAGAACGCGTGCCGGATGTGTCGCTGTATCCGGAATGGGAATACAAGGATTACAAATGGGGCATGGCGATCGATCTGAATGCGTGCATCGGTTGCAATGCCTGCACCATCGCATGCCAGGCTGAAAACAATATTCCGGTAGTCGGCAAGGAAGACGTGATCCACGGACGCGAGATGCACTGGATTCGCGTCGACCGTTATGTCACCAGTTTTGCTGGTCGGCAGCGCACGGCATTTCAACCGGTGCCATGCATGCATTGCGAAACGGCTCCTTGCGAAGAAGTCTGCCCGGTCGGCGCCACCGTGCACGACAGCGAAGGTTTGAATGTGCAAGTCTACAACCGCTGCGTCGGCACGCGGTTCTGTTCCAACAATTGTCCATACAAAGTTCGTCGTTTCAATTTCCTGCAGTTCTCCAACACGAAGATCGAAAGCCTGAAGGCAGTGCAGAACCCGGAGGTCACCGTGCGGCGGCGCGGCGTGATGGAGAAATGCACATATTGCCTGCAGCGCATTACGCGCGCACGGACCGATGCCGAGAAATTGGGGCGACGCATACGCGACGGTGAAGTGGTGACAGCATGTCAGGCAGTCTGCCCGACCGAAGCCATCGTGTTCGGCGACTTGAACGACCCCAACAGCCGCGTCAATCGCGCCAAGGCATCGCCGCTCGATTATGCATTGCTGTCGGAATTTAATACGCGGCCGCGCACGACGTATGCAGCGCGTGTGGTCAACCTAGATCCGGAGCTGGAATAATCATGGCTATCGATTCGTATCCGCCACCAGTATCGAAAGACATCGGCGTGCTGCGCCCAGGCTGGGGCTATGCCAGCGTGTCGGACAAGATCGCCGACCTGGTGCTGACGCGCCCGGTGCGCTGGCCGTGGATGACGGCATTCCTGTTCACGTTTGCCGGCACGCTGGTTTTCATGGGCGCGACCGCGTATTTGTTTGTCAAAGGCATCGGCATCTGGGGCGTGAATATTCCGGTGGCATGGGGTTACGCGATCGGCAACTTTGTCTGGTGGATCGGCATCGGCCATGCGGGCACGTTCATCTCGGCGTTCCTGTTGCTGCTGCGGCAGAAGTGGCGCACGTCGATCAATCGGTTTGCCGAGGCGATGACTTTGTTTGCTGCCGGTATCGCCGGTATCTTCCCGATTTTGCACTTGGGGCGTCCGTGGTTTTTTTACTGGCTGGTTCCGTATCCGGATGTGATGAATGTGTGGCCGCAGTGGCGCAGCCCGCTGGTATGGGATTTCTTTGCGATCAGCACGTATCTGCTGGTGTCGCTGTTGTTCTGGTATGTCGGCTTGATTCCCGATCTGGCGACCTTGCGCGATCGTGCCGGCACGGTGCCGGTGCAGCGCTTCAAGCAATTCGTTTACGGTTTGCTCGCATTGGGATGGCGCGGTGAGGCGCGGCATTGGGCACGTTATGAAACCGCTTATCTATTGCTGGCAGGGCTTGCCACGCCTCTGGTGGTATCGGTGCATACGATTGTGTCGCTCGATTTCGCAATCGGCAATACACCCGGATATCACTCGACGATTTTCCCGCCGTACTTTGTCGCCGGTGCATTGTTTTCCGGCTTTGCGATGGTGTTGTCTCTGGCAATTCCGCTGCGGCATTTTTTCGGGCTGCAGGACTTCATCACGCAACGCCATCTTGCCAATGCGGCCAAGGTCATCATTGCGACTAGCCTGATCGTCGCGTACGGCTATGCGGCTGAAATATTTACCGCGTTCTACAGCGGCGATGAATTCGAACAGTACATGACGATCAACCGCTGGGTCGGTCCATACGCACCGGTATATTGGGTGATGCTGGCTTGTAATGTCATCACGCCGCAATTGTTATGGTGGCGCAGCGTGCGGCACAACGTGTGGCTGCTGTTTGCAATCAGTCTGGTCATCAATCTCGGCATGTGGATGGAGCGCTTTCTGATTGTGGTATCAAGTTTGCATCGCGATTTCCTGCCATCGGCATGGGGCATGTTTTATCCGACCATGTGGGACTGGATCATGTTGTTCGGCTCGATTGCGATGTTCGTCTGGCTGTTTTTGTTGTTCGTACGTTTCCTGCCGGCGATCTCGATTGCCGAGATGCGTGAACTGGTGCGCGAGAGTGCGGAGGAGGGCAAACCATGACGATCTATGGATTGCTGGCCGAATTCACCACTGCCGATGCGCTGCTTGCAGCAGTCAGGCAGGCGCGCGAACAAGGCTACCAACATGTCGAAGCGTATTCTCCGTTTGCAATCGAAGGCTTGGACGAAGCGATCGGTTTGCCGCGCAATCGTGTGCCGCTGATTGCTTTGCTCGGCGGTATTGCAGGTGGCCTCGGCACTTATTTCCTGCAATGGTATTCGGCCGTGATCGATTACCCGATCAATGTCGGCGGGCGGCCCTTGCATAGTTGGCCATCGTTTATTCCGCCGACGTTCGAGTTGACGATTCTCGGTGCCGCATTCGCTGCGGTGATCGGCATGTTGGTGTTGAATGGTTTGCCGCGTCTTTACCATCCATTGTTTAACGTGCCGGAATTTGATCTCGCTACACGCAACCGTTTTTTCCTGTGCCTGCCTGCGCGTGATCCGGCATTTGAAATCGATCGTGCCAAAAAATTTCTGCAGGGTTTGCAACCGCTGCTGATGCGTGAGGTGCCGTTATGAGAATCGCATCGCTGTTGTTCGCGCTTATTGCATTGATACTGCTCGCCGGTTGCGAGCAAGCGAAGCAGGACATGTACGATCAGCCGAAATACAAACCCTTCGCACCCAGCCCACTATTTTCCGATGGGAGTTCAGCGCGACCGTTGCCACCGAATAGCGTGATGCACGGGATGGGCGCGTTTTCCGGCACGTCGAGCGGCCGCATCGGAGAAGAAACCGTGCAGCGCAATCGGGAAGCGGAAAATGCGAAGAGCATTCCCTATCCGATCACGATGCAATTGCTCAAACGCGGCCAGGAACGTTTCTCGATCTATTGCGTGCCATGCCACAGCCCGGCAGGGGACGGCGATGGTCTGGTTGCAAGGCGTGGTTTCCCGCATCCACCGTCCTACCATATCGATCGCTTGCGTCAGGCAGACGATCGCCATTTCTATGATGTGATTACGCATGGTTACGGCATCATGTATTCGTATGCGGATCGCGTCGAACCGCCGGACCGCTGGGCCATCGTCGCGTATATTCGCGCGTTGCAATTGAGCCAGCATGCACATGCGGAAAAATTGCCGGCGGATTTGCGTGCGCATTTGGCTGTGGCAGACGCTAATGCAGGAGGCAAACAATGAACGCCTCCACCAAGCGCAATGCCGTCACAATGACAGCCAACTTCTCATGGTTGTTATGCGCGGTTGCATGGTGGTTCGAACCGCAAGCATTTCTGCCTGCTTATCTGGCCGTGTGGTGGTTCTGGATCGGCATTGCAATGGGCGGCCTGGCGAATGTCTGGTTGCATAACCTGACCGGTGGCGCGTGGGGCGAAGCGATCCGCACGCCCTTGTTGGAGATAGGAGGATCAATCTGGGTCGGTTGCCTGCTGTTTTTTCCAGTGCTGGCTGCGCTGTGGTTTCTGTATCCTTGGGCGCCGCATGCCGTGAGCGGCACCACGCGCTGGGCAGGGGAATTGTCGGCAGCCGATTTCAAGAGCGTATGGCTGTTGCCGCCATTCTTTATTCTGCGCAGCATTCTATATCTGGTGACCTGGAGCATATTGGGAATATTAAGCCGGCGTCCCGCGCTACGTCGTTCCCCATCGTTTTCTTCCGCTGCATTAATCATCTACGGCGTTACCGTCAGCCTCGCAGCGTTCGACTGGATCATGTCGCTGATGCCGCTTTGGTATTCCAGCATATTCGGCATGGTTGCGGGGACCACACAGATGATGTCCGGCATGGTGATGGCGATTGTGCTTGCTGCTTTTCAAGCCGCGCGTCCGCCGCCTTCGATTTTCCGCGATCTCGGGAATTTGCTGATGATGTATGTGTTGACCTGGGCTTATCTCGCCTTTATGCAATTCCTGATTATCTGGGCAGAGAACCTGCCGCATGAGATCGCCTGGTATGTGCCGCGCCTGCAGAGCGGCTGGATCGTGGTGGCATGGATGCTGGTGTTGCTGCTGTTTTTTGTGCCGCTGTTGATGCTGCTGTCGCGTCCATTCAAGCAATCGGCACAGCGCTTGGGCTGGCTGGCAGTTGGGCTGCTGATCATGCTGCTGATTGATGCATGCTGGATGGTGTTGCCATCAACGGCAGTCGCGTCTATTCAATGGTTATGGTCTGTGCCGTTAGCGCTGATTGCGCTAAGTCTTGCAGCACTTGCCGTCTGGCGTGCACGGCGCAGTCTCCCCTCAGTGTCCAACGCCGGAAAGGAACAAAGCCATGTCTGATGCCGCAGAACGTGGCGACATCCATATTCGCGCAGTGGTGTGGGCAGCGGTAGCAATCGGATTCACGATCATGCTTGCGCTGTTGATTGCCTATTTGATGTGGACAAGATTACGGCCTGCTGAATCCGAGGGTGGGCCGAATACCGCTTTCAATTTCAAGGTGGCATCGCCTCGGCTGGAAAGTGCGCCGCAACCAGAGCGTGCGGATTATTTTGCCGAGAAAGAGCGCTTGCTGCATTCATGGCAATGGATTGATCAAAAGGCTGGGATTGCGCGCATTCCAATGGGCGCGGCCATGCAACTGATGGTGCAGGGTTCAGCCAACAATGCAACCGGCACGGAGAAGCGAAAATGAAACGGCACGCTGCGTTGATATTGCTTTTGATCTTGATGATTGCGCATGCGCAGGTTCCGGCACCGCCTCAAACCGAATTTTTGCAAAACCTCAACGCACAGTTGCCATTGCAAACACTCTTTACCAATGACCGCGGCAATACAGTTCATCTTGCCGATTTTTTCGACCGGCGCCCAGTGGTGCTGGTGCTCGGCTATTACCATTGTCCGAATTTATGCAGCACGCTGATGGATGGCGTACTGCAATCTTTGGCTGCCGTCAACCTGCCGCGCAGCGCTTACCGCTTTCTTGCAGTCAGCATCGATCCCACTGAAACGGCAGAACTGGCAGCGAGAAAAAAAGTGTCCTACATACCGATGCTGGGACGCCGTGGCGGCGATGTCGATTTGTTGACGGGCGATCAGCGTGATATCGCACGTTTGGCCAGCGTCGCCGGATTTCAGTATCGATACGATGCATCGCTGCAGCAGTACATTCATCCCGCCGGATTCTTGATTGCAACCGGAGAAGGACGCATTTCACATTACTTCATGGGTGTGCGGTTCGATCCAAAGGATGTGCGATTGGCATTGATCGATGCATCGACTGGACGCATCGGCTCGCCGGTTGATCGCCTGTTGCTGTTGTGCTCACATTATGATCCGGCTACCGGGCGATACAGTGTTGCCGTGATGACGTGGGTGCGCATCGTTTGCCTCAGTGTGCTGGCATTGATTATCGGCTGGATCTGGATGCAGCGGCCTTCGAAGGTGCAACGATGAACGATATGTTTCATCTTCTTCCAGTCACTGCGTCCAGTGCCGCCGAACGCTATGACGCATTGATGCTGGCATTGGTGTTGCTGACGGGCGCCGTTGCATTTGCAGTGGCGTTTCTGATTGTCTTTTTCTCGATTCGCTATCGCAAGGGTTCGCCGGCCGACCGCAGTCATGCGCCGACTACCGGCCGCCGTATCGAGATCGCCTGGACCGTGATTCCGCTGTTGATATTTTTATGCATCTTCGCATGGGCGACATATGACTATACGCAGCTGTATCGCGCGCCACCAGATGCGATGCCGGTATTCGTAGTGGCGAAACAATGGATGTGGAAGCTGGAACATGCCAATGGCCGGCGCGAAATCAGCGAGCTGCATGTGCCGTTGGGTCAACCAATACGATTGGTGATGACGTCGCAGGATGTGATCCACAGTTTTTACGTACCGGCATTTCGCATCAAGCAGGATGTGCTGCCGGGGCGCTATACATCGATCTGGTTCAAGCCGACACAGACCGGAGAATTTCATTTGTTTTGCGCAGAATATTGCGGCACCGAGCATTCGGTGATGCGCGGTCGCATCGTTGTGATGCAGCCAAGCGAATTTGCGCGTTGGCTGCAGGCCGGCACCGAGCATGCCGGCATTGCAGAACGCGGTTTCGAATTATTCCGCCGTTACGGTTGCAGCGGGTGTCACACGACTGGATCAAGCGTGCATGCGCCGGATTTGAACGGCTTGATCGGGCGTGTGGTGCATTTGCAAGATGGGCGCAGCCTGGTCGCCGACGAGCATTACATCCGCGATTCGATCCTGTTGCCGAGGAAAGATGTGGTGGCCGGTTATACGCCGATCATGCCGTCGTTCGCCGGGCAAATCAGTGAAGAAGATGTGCTGGCGATTATCGAATTTATCAGACAGACAGGAGCCGGCGATGCCTATCGGATCAAATGAATCGGCAATGGCCGCTATCCCGCGCAATTACCTGACGGAAGGCTTTACGCTGAAGTCATGGTTGACCACGCATGATCACAAGCGCATCGCGTGGCTATACATGATTTCCATTACCGTATTTTTCTTCATTGGCGGTGCTGCCGCCACGTTGATCCGGCTGGAGCTGGCAACACCGCAAGGCGATCTGGTCACGCACGATACCTACAACAAATTGTTTACTGCGCATGGCGTGATCATGGTGTGGATGTTTTTGATTCCATCGATTCCGGCCGTAATGGGAAATTTCCTGATGCCGCTGATGATCGGTGCGCGCGATCTGGCTTTTCCCCGTTTGAATTTGATGAGTTGGTATGTGTATGTGGTGGGCGGATCGTTTACCTTGCTCGCGCTGTTGTTGGGTGGCGTCGACACCGGCTGGACCTTCTATACGCCGTTCTCGACGATGTTCTCCAATACCAATGTCGTACTGGTGCTGATCGGTGTGTTCATTCTCGGTTTTTCATCGATACTGACCGGATTGAATTTCATCGTGACTGTACATACGATGCGTGCGCCCGGCATGACATGGTTTCGGTTGCCGTTATTTGTGTGGGCCAACTATGCGACCAGCATCATCCTGGTACTGGCGACGCCGGTATTGGCGATGACATTGACCTTGCTTGGCATCGAGCGGATTTTTCAAGTCGGCATCTTCGATCCGGCGCTGGGCGGCGATCCGCTGTTGTTCCAGCATTTGTTCTGGTTTTACTCGCATCCGGCGGTCTACATCATGGTGCTGCCTGCGATGGGAGTGGTCAGCGAAATCGTGCCGTGTTTCGCGCGCAAGCGCGTATTCGGCTATCGCTTCATGGCATATGCGATTCTCGGCATTGCAACTATCGGCTTTCTGGTGTGGGGACATCATATGTTTGTCAGCGGGCAGTCGATGTATGCGGGCATGGTATTTTCGCTGTTGAGCTTTCTGGTGGCGATCCCGTCGGCGATCAAGGTGTTCAACTGGACCGCCACGCTGTACAAAGGCTCGATTACTTTTACTGCGCCGATGCTGTATGCGCTCGGCTTTGTCGGATTGTTTACCATCGGTGGCATGACCGGGTTGGTTCTGGCGTCTTTGGCGCTCGATGTGCATCTGACCGATACCTATTTTGTCGTCGCGCATTTTCATTACATCATGGTGGGTGGCGCGGTGATGGCTTATCTGGGCGGTTTGCATTTCTGGTGGCCAAAGATCAGCGGCCGCATGTATCCGGAGATATGGGGACGTGTTGCTGCATTGATGATTTTCTTCGGATTCAATCTGACTTTCTTTCCGCAATATTTGCTCGGCTATGAGGGCATGCCGCGCCGTTATCACACTTATCCACCGGAGTTTCAGGTGCTGAATATCTTGTCGTCGGCGGGCGCGTCGATTCTTGCGGTCGGCTATTTGCTGCCACTGGCTTACTTGATCTGGTCGCTGTTTTACGGCAAGCGTGCCGATAGCAATCCGTGGCAAGCCACCGGACTCGAATGGCAAACTGCGTCGCCACCGCCGCAAGAAAATTTTGCCCGCATTCCGGTAGTGAGCGAAGAACCTTATGCCTATTCGCCGGCTCCAATATCAAAGGTTGCACAATGAATCGAGATTTATCGCCACCTGTCGCGTTTCAATTTGGCAGTGCAGAACAGCAGAGCCGGGCGGCAACGCTTGGCTTGTGGGTATTTCTGGCGACGGAATTGATGTTCTTCGGCCCACTGTTTTTCGGCTATTGCATCGGGCGTTTGAATTTTCCCGATGGCTTTGCCGCCGCAAGCCGCCATACCGAAGTGGCGCTTGGCACGGCCAACACTGCCATTCTGTTGACCAGCAGTTTGACGATGGTATTGGCAACGGTGATGCGCAAGCTGGATGCGCTGCGGCGATGGACCATGGTTTTTCTGTGGATCACCGCAACATTGGGCATCGTGTTCCTGCTGATCAAAGGAACCGAGTACACGCATGAATGGCGTGAGCATCTGTTTCCAGGCAGGGAATTTTTATTTGAAGGTGAACATTCTGGCGCTGCGCAACTCTTTTTCATTTTGTACTTTGCGATGACGGCATTGCATGCAGTGCATCTGACGATCGGCATCGTGCTGGTCAGTGTATTCGCCATTGCATTGCGAAGAAACGCGATGCAATTCGCCAATTCGGAACGAATCGAGTTAGTAGGGCTTTATTGGCATTTCGTCGATGTGGTGTGGATTTTTCTTTATCCGATTCTGTATCTGGTTGGACGCAGCAGTGCTTGACGCTACTGAGCTTTAAATAAATGGTTGATAACCATTTATTGAATACTTAATTGGAGGCAAAATTGCCGAAAGAAATTTCAAGCAGCATCAAGCATTATCTGATCGTCTGGTTATGCCTGATGGTGTTGTTGGGTTTGACATTTGGCAGTGCCTTTCTGCGCATGGGCGCATGGAATGGTGCAATCAATCTGATCATCGCTGCGATCAAGGCGCTGCTGGTCGTTTTGTTTTTCATGCATTTAAAAAGTAGCAAGGGATTGGTGCGTATTTGCGCAGTGACTGCCTTGTTCACATTGGGCTTGTTGTTTCTGCTAAGCGGCAGCGACTATGTCACGCGAAAAATTTATCCGGCGCCATGGCAATCACCGCAGCAATTGCGGCCTGAAAATGGGAGATGAAAATTGGAAAATAAAATCGCAGTGGTCACCGGTTCATCAGCGGGTATCGGACGTGCAACGGCAATCGAATTCGGCAAGCATGGCTGGCGTGTCGCACTGCTGGCGCGCGGCATCGACGGCTTGGAAGGTGCACGCAAGGATATCGAGCGCGCCGGTGGAAGTGCGATGATCATTCCCACCGATGTGGCCGATCATGCGCAGGTTGAAGCGGCAGCCGAACGCGTAGAGCGCGAATGGGGAGCGATCGATGTGTGGGTCAACGATGCGATGTCGACAATCTTTTGCGACATTCTTTCGATTGCGCCGGAAGATTTCAAGCGCGCCACCGACGTCACCTATCTCGGCACAGTATGGGGCACCATGGCTGCTTTGAGAAGAATGCGATCGCGCAATCGCGGCGCCATCGTGCAAGTCGGTTCCGCACTTGCCTACCGATCGATTCCGTTGCAGGCGCCGTATTGCGGCGCCAAGAGCGCGATCCGCGGATTCACCGATTCGCTGCGTTCGGAACTGATCCACGCAAAAAGCCGCGTGCATGTAACGATGGTGCAATTGTCGGCATTCAACACGCCGCAATTCGATTGGGGCCGCACATGTCTTCCGGATCAACCGAAACCGTTGGGAAAAATTTTTCAGCCGGAAGTTGCAGCACACGGAATTTTTTGGGCAGCGACACATCGGCGCCGCGAGTTGTGGGTGGGATGGCCGGCGGTCGAGGCGATACTCGGCACGCACGTGATACCGGGTTTTCTCGACCGCAAGCTCGCCTTCGATGCTTATGAAGGGCAGGAATCGAACAAGCCGATACCGCCGGGCCGCCGCGACAATCTATACGAGCCGGTGCCGGGCGACCATGGCGCGCATGGCCGCTTCGACAGCAAAGCTCTGACATGGAGCGCGCAATTGTGGCTGACCACGCATCGCTGGGCGATGGTCGCTGCGGCGATTGTACTCATCATATTGCTGGCGCTGATACTGGCAGCAGTGTGAGAAATTGATGAACTGACTTCTGGATGGACGAATCGAAAATAGTTGTCTACGGCGCCATTGCGGGCAATGTGGCCATCGCTGCCACCAAATTCATTGTTGCAGGTATCACCGGCAGTTCCGCCATGCTGTCGGAAGGTATTCATTCCACTGTCGACACCGGCAACGATTTGCTGCTATTGATGGGAATGAAGCGTAGTCAACAGGAACCGGATCCTACGCATCCTTTCGGTTATGGCAAGGCATTGTATTTCTGGAGCTTGATGGTTGCGGTATTGATCTTTGGTGTCGGCGGCGGCGTGTCGATTGTGGAGGGAGTACAGCATATCCTGCACGCCGAACCGCTGAAGAACCCTTTCTGGAACTATGTCGTGTTAGCCGTGGCAACGCTGTTTGAAGGCGCGAGCTTTACTGTCGCTTTACGCGCTTTCCTGAAGGAGAAAGGAGACAGGCCGTTTTGGCGCACACTTCACCGCAGTAAAGACCCAACCAACTTCACCGTGATGGCCGAGGATAGTGCCGCACTTGCGGGCCTGATGATAGCCGCGCTTGGCATTTACAGCGCTCACCATTTCAACCTGCCATGGCTGGATGGAGCAAGCTCGGTTGTCATCGGCATATTGCTGGCGGCTGTGGCGAGCTTGCTGATTTATGAATCCGGTGGATTGCTGATCGGCGAGGGTGTCAGTTCGGAAACGGCGGAAGCGATCAGAAAAATGGTGATGGACGACGAAGCGGTCGAAATCGCGTCGCGCCCATTGTCGATGTATTTGGGCCCTGATAGTGTATTGCTGACAATGGATGTCTATTTTAAAAAAGGAATTTCAAGCGATCTTATTGTTGCCGCAGTGCGCAACATAGAGCAGGCAATCAGAACACGCTATCCTCTCATCAAGCGCATCTATATCGAAGCCGTTCCGGCCGGACAGGATACAATTCACGGTCTGTAGTAGTTCACTTATTGCCGTAGTAGACATCCTGGAAGTTTGCTTGATTCCAGGGGAAAAAGCTTCCGTGTTAAATCGCCGACGGGCATGTTAAATTGGCGTTTTGCGCCTTACAAAAAATTAGGCGCCGCAGTAATCCAATAGACATCATCACAACCCCTATGACTGACATGAAAAAGCCAGAAGATGCACCCGCTGCGTTCCAAGCCGCCTGGAATGGCCATGACATGGCGGCTCTCGACAGCCTGTTCCATCAAGACGCGACGTTCGTGAATCGCTTCGGGCACTATGTCCGAGGTGTAGAAGAGATTGTGGCGCTTCACGCTCCCATTCACGAAACGATCTATCGCGATTCCACGCTTCAGAATGAGCTGATTGATGTCACTCACATTGCCGACGGAGCGGTGGTCATCCATTTCTGGAGCCGTCTGGCGGCCGGCGCCAGCCACCCGGCCGGACCACACGTAGTGGATACGTTGATCCTCGCCGTGTTGACGAGACAGGATGAGACATGGCGTATTCAAGCGCTGGAGAATGTGACCCTTACAAACCCGCGGACCGGTGAGACGATCTTGCGCGGTTCATAGCGTAGGGTAGGCACGTCTTTACGGCGAGCTACTAATGGTGCGCTGATCGGGGAAGAAAAATCATCTGGAGCTGGTGTAATGTTCTGCTTAATTCCACTTGCCGGTTCTAACCGATTACCAATGCAGCACCTGCCACCAGCTCTCAAAACAATGCATGCGTCCAAAGCGGCATATAAGTAAGTTCCAGATCAATTGAATAGGCGTTCAACCGGTACATGCAACTTTCAGAGAATCGATCGAATGCAAAAATCCCAGATCCTTGCGCAAGTTCGGCACCTGCTGGCCTGGGCTGAAGGTGAGTGTCTTGTCACGGAATAATTTGTTTTCGAATACAGTGACCGATGCTTTGGGACCGACCTCCAGGCTGTCTGCCTTGCGGCCCCATAGGATGCCGGATCCGGTATCCAACGATTGCATGTCCATCGGTCCGGCAATCGTCAGCTCGTCATTTCCCTTGAAATTGGTGCCGTTGAACAAGCGCACCCAGCAACCGTTGGCGAGATTCTGATCGCTTTGAATTTGCATTGGCATCAACACCACCATCGGCATCATGACGGTTGTGCCGTTGCCCGATGCTTGCGCGCCTGTGCCGGTGCTGCCGGAGGAACTGCCGGCGGAGGAGTTCGGTTGAGTGGAGTCGGATGCGTTCTGGCTCTGTGTAGAATCTGCAGCATAGGTGGATGGCAATACAGTGCTGAACAGCATGCAGAGAATTGCGATTCGAGAGATAAGCATGGCGAGCTCCAATCAGTGAATGAAAAGTATGCGGCTCTTGCGAGGAAAAATCACGGCATGTATTCCAGCACAACGATGGCGCTAGCGGCCTGCGTTTGTGCATCATGCTTTTTAACAGGGGCATCTCATGCATCTCAACCGCCGTTGCATGGATGACACCAATCCCGCTTGCAGAAAAATACGTCTTGCCCACGATTGCCCGTCCATACAACTCGTTTTTGGATATGGCATGCGATGTACATATGGCAATCGTATTGTTCTGCATGCCCGGATATCGCGATTGTTATCGTACGACAGAAAGGCAGGGATAGTGGTTCTGGATCCCGATTGTGAAATATCAAATTTGCAGCGCGATACTTTGCGTCCATTTTCACGTTTGATGTCATCGTCGTCTTCCAGTACCACCGCTAGTCGCTGGAGTACGCTATCGTCGACATCAATGCCAGCGCAACTTGGCGCGAATCAAGCCGCGTGTGTTGAACGACAATCGGTACATCCGATTCAATCACGCTGGCATAGTCGACGCCATGCGGAATCGGTGCCGGATTGGTGAGATCGTTGAAGCGTAAATGCAGCGTGCGCCTTGCTGCCACTTCAACTGAATATGGACCGACAGGTTCACGATCCTTGAAATAAATGGTAATGGTGATTTGCGCACTTTTGTCGCCCGCATTCAGAATGCAGGCCGCTTCATGGCTGACCATCTCTCGGCTGGTGCCGGTGCTGCCGGGCGGGATATAACCTTCAGCGATGACCCAGCGCTTTTTTCCGATTGTTTTCATGCATCCTCTTATTGTTAGTGATGATCATCCAAGACGATCGACTGCCATACGCAACACCTGCGCAAGATGCACAGGCTGAAATTTGGTTGTTTGCAAAATCTGTTCGCGACAACTGAATCCGTTTGCAATGATTAATGTGTCTTCCTGCGCTGCGCGTACGGCCGGCAACAGAACGCGCTCGCCGCAAGCCATCGACACATCGTACTTGTCCTTGTCAAAGCCGAACGAGCCGGCCATGCCGCAACAACCGGAGTCGAGCACCTGAAAATTCAATCCAAGTTTTTTCAATATCGATTCTTCCGCATCCATCTTCAACACCGATTTGTGATGGCAGTGGCCGTGTACCAATGCGTTACGCGATATCGTCGGGAAAGGAAAGCCATTGATCTTTCTGTCTAAGAATTCACTCAGTAAAAAGACTTGCTGTCCAAGCCGTTTGGCTTGCTCATTAAACGGAAACAGATTCGGCAATTCTTCGCGGAACACCGATGCGCATGCCGGCTCCAACGCAATAATCGGAATGCCTTGCCGAATTTCAGCGGCCAACACATTCATCACGTTTTGTAGATATTCCTTGGCGCGGTCCAGCATGCCGACCTCATACAGCGGACGTCCGCAACACAGATGCGTACGCGGTACGCCAACGTAACAGCCGGCATGTTCCAATACTTCAAATGCTGCTTGGGCAATTTCCGGATGATAGTAATTATTGAAAGTATCCGGCCAGAGCACCACACGCTGACCGCTCGGATTTTGTGATGGACGGTGTGTGATCCATGAAGTGAATGGCTGTGCTGCAAACGGTGTGATGCTGCGCTGTGGCGCAATGCGCAACAGCTTTTTGGCGATGCCGGCAAATGGCTCCTTTTGGATAAGGAAATTGGCGAGGTTCGGCATCCACGATGCCAGCTGCGCCCAACGGTCGATCATGCCGAATGCGTACGCATTCAGCGGACGCACGCGGTCTTCGTAATAATGGGACATGAACTCGGCCTTGTAAGTCGCCATATCGACACTGACAGGGCATTCTCCCTTGCAGCCTTTGCATGACAGGCACAGATCAAGTGCTTCATGCACCGACTCATCTTTCCAGCCATCCTTGATGACTTCGCCACGTTGCATTTCAAACAGCAATCGCGCGCGCCCGCGCGTCGAATGCATTTCCTCGCCGGTCGCCATATAGCTGGGGCACATGGTGCCGCTCTTCTTGCGGCATTCACCGACACCGACACAACGCAGCAGCGTACGGGAAAAATTTCCGCCATCGTTCGGGTAATGAAAATGCACCGGCAGCTCCGGCGGATTGTAGTGAACCCCGAGCCGCAGGTTTTGATCAACGTGATAAGCGCCGGTTATTTTTCCCGGATTCATTTTCCAATGCGGATCCCAAATGCCCTTGAATTCACGGAACGCTTGTACCAGTTCATCGCCGAACATGATCGGCAATAGTTCTGCTTTCGATTGACCGTCGCCATGTTCGCCGGATATCGAGCCGCCCAGGCTGATGACCAGATGTGCGGCGTCATGCAGAAAGGCGCGGAACGTCTTGATGCCTTCGGCAGTTTCCAAATCGAAGTCGATGCGTGTATGCACGCAGCCTTGCCCGAAATGGCCATACAAGTCGCATTCGTAATCATACTTCTCGAACAACGCGCGTAGCTTGCGCAAGTATTCGCCCAGTTTTTCAGGCGGCACCGATGAGTCTTCCCAACCTTCCCAGGTGATTGTCTTGTTAGGCACGTGTGCGGTGGCGCCCAAGCCTGATTCGCGTACCTTCCAGATTTTTTGTTCGACCGGCGGATCGTCGTACAGCTTCATCGATGGCGGATTGTCGACCTGCTTCAACGCATCCATCAATTTTTTCGCTTGCGCATCCGAATCTTCCTTGCTGGCGCCGCCGAATTCGACCAGCAGCCAGCCGCCACCTTTCGGGAGCAGCGCGACATTCTCAGGGTGGATGTGCATTGCCGTCATGTCGTGAACCAAACGGTCGTCCATGCCTTCCAGAGCAATCGGCTTGTGTCTCATTACTTCGGGTACATGATCGCCGGCTTCATACACATTGTTGTAACCCAGCGCGAGCAGCGAACGTGCAGCAGGATTATCCAGCAGCCGCACTTTGGCTTCCAGTATCACCACGCAGGTGCCTTCGGAGCCGACCAGTGCATGCGCAATGTTGAATCCATTTTCCGGCAAGAGGGCGGGCAGGTTATAACCCGATACGCGGCGCGGTATGTTGGGGAATCGTTGCCTGATCTGATCGGCATACTTGTCGCGCAGGTTTTTTAAATGCTCTTCAATTTCCATGCAGCGCTTGCGGTCGTCTATCTTCTCGGGTCGTATCAAACCATTAGCCCCGACCGTCATGCGTATGCCGTCATACGTGATGACATCGAGTTCAATAACGTTTGCTACCGTTTCTCCGCCCATCACCGAATGCGGTCCGCAGGAATTATTGCCGATCATGCCGCCCAACGTATTATGGTTATGCGTGGCAGGATCGGGCGCGAATGTCAGCCCTTGTTTGTTGGCTGCATCGCGCAAATCGTCGAGCACCGTGCCTGGTTGTACTCGCGCAGTTTTGCTTGCCTTGTCGATCGACAGTACTTTGTTCAAGTACTTTGAAAAATCCATCACCACCGCGACATTGCAACACTGGCCGCACAAGCTGGTGCCGCCGCCGCGTGACAGCAATGGCGCGCCGTAGCGGTAACATAACCGCACAGTCTGCACAACATCGTCAATCGTTTTCGGAATCACGACGCCGATCGGCACTTGCCGGTAATTCGACGCGTCGGTTGCATACAACGCACGGCTACCTGCATCGAATCGCACTTCACCTGTTATCGCTTGTTTTAAATCTTTTGCGAGTTGCTGCATGTCGCCGAATGCTTCTGCCAATGGCGGCTCTTTGGAACGGGAATCGACTAGATTATGTAGCATCGTACATCCTGTTCTTTGAATTCAATCCCCAGTCCGGGCCGCGTCAGATCGGGTGCGAGATGACCGTTATCCGGAACCGGTGCGCCATCGAAAAACATATGTTCGATGCGCGCATGATCATGAAAATATTCGAGATGAATTGCGCAACGTGATGCACAGCACAGCGGCAGATGCAGCGACGGCGCGCAATGGCTGGACAGCGGCACATTGAATGCCTCGCACAATGCCGCTACGCCAAGAAAACCGGTGATGCCGGCGCAACGCGTGGCATCCGCTTGCAACACATCGACTGCTTGCGCTTCCAGCATGCGGCGGAAGTAGGGCAGGTCATAGCCGTATTCGCCGGCGGAAATCGTCATGCCGGGCGGTGCGCGGTCGCGCATCATGCGCAAGCCGTCGAGATCATCGGACGACACCGGCTCCTCGAACCAGATCACGCCGCGGTCGGCAAAGTTACAGGCGAATTCGAGCGCCTGTTTGCGCGTGTATGCGCCATTGGCATCGACGAATAACGCGGCCATGTTGCCGATCGCTTCGCGCGCTGCATACACACGCTGCAGATCGGTATCCGGCTCGCGGCCGATTTTCATTTTGACCATCTGCATGCCGCTTTGCGCCCAGTCATGCAACTGTTGACGCAGGCGTTCCAGCGAATAACTGGTAAAGCCACCGCTGCCGTATACCGGGATCGACGGACGGGCCTGACCCAACAGAGTCGCCAATGGCATATCGAGCAACTTCGCTTTCAAATCCCACAGCGCCGTATCGACCGCGGCAATCGCCATCGACGCAATACCGGGCCGTCCAAGATTGCGGATCGCATGCACCATGTCATGCCAGCGCGCATTGGTCGCCATCGCATCGTGCGCGGCCAGCAACGGCGCCAGCTTGTCGCGTATCAGCGTAGCCGTCGCGCTATCGGCATACGTGTAGCCGACGCCTTTTTTGCCGCCGGCTTCGATATGCACAACGACCAGTGTGGTGGAGTCCCACGCAAGCGTGCCATCCGACTCCGGCTCATCGGTCGGGATCTGGTAGGCTGCTGACGATATCCGTTCAATTGGAATGGCGTAATTGCGCATTGGCTAATGCTTTCTTGTATCGGGCGGGAATAATCCTTCCCACACTTCTTTAATGGATGCCAAGACAATGCCGATCGAATCCGGATCGCGATGCAATAATGCGGATGCATACGCTTTTGCCTGCTTGCCTGAAATGTGCGGCGGTATCGGCGGCACATCAGGATCGGTAATCATTTCCAGCACAGTCGGTATCTCCGATGCCAATGCCTGTTCCCATGCTGTGCCCACATCGCCGGGCCGGTTTACGCGGATGCCGAGCAAGCCAAGCAGTTCTGCATACTTCGCATAGGGAAAATTTGGTAAATCCTGCGACGGTTCAAACTTGGGATCGCCTTCCATCACCCGTTGTTCCCATGTCACCTGGTTCAAGTCATTGTTGTGCAGTACCATGATCGTCAGCTTGCCATTACCCCATTGCTGCCACACTTTTGCGATCGTGATCAAACCATTCAAGCCATTCATTTGCATGGCGCCGTCACCGACCATTGCAATCACATGGCGGTTCGGATGCGCAAATTTTGCGGCGATCGCATACGGCACGCCCGGTCCCATTGTGGCGAGACCTCCGGACAACGATGCCATCATGCCGCGCCGGATTTTCAAGTCGCGCGCATACCAGTTGGCCGCCGAACCGGAATCGCAGGTCAGGATGCAATTGTCCGGCAGGCGCGGCGACAATTCCCAAAATACGCGCTGCGGATTGATCGGGTTGGCATCGTTCATCGCGCGGCCTTCCAGCACGCGCCACCAGCGGTCGACATTCTTTTCAATCTGAGCGCGCCAATCGCGATTCTGTTTGCGCCGTAACAGCGGAATCAATGCGCGCAACGTTTTTTTGCTATCGCCGATCAATCCGATTTCCATCGGATAGCGCAAATTGAGCATCCGTTCATCGATATCGATTTGCACGCCGCGCGCCTGGCCCTCTTTCGGCAGAAATTCGGAGTACGGGAAAGCCGAGCCGACCATCAATAACGTGTCGCACTCCGTCATCAAATCCCAGCTTGGTTTGGTGCCGAGCAGGCCGATCGATCCGGTGACGAACGGCAGATCGTCCGGCACTGCCGCCTTGCCAAGCAATGCCTTGGCAATGCCAGCACCGAGCAATTCCGCAACTTCGATCACTTCATCGGTTGCCTGCAGTGCACCGGCGCCAACCAGCATCGCTACTTTGTCGCCGGTATTGAGTATGTTCGCTGCTCGTTCCAGGTCCGCCATGATTGGCGCAGCTTGCTGCGATGTATAACCGATGCCGGTATGTACAGTGCCATGCACGCGCGGCGGCGTTTCGACCGCCGGAAGATTTTGCACATCATTCGGAAAAATAATGCAGGTGACGGTGCGCCGGTCACGCGCGATGCGCACCGCGCGGTCGATCAGGTGACGTACCTGTTCAGGCGTCGTGACCATATGCACGAATTCATTCGCGACATCCTTGAAAAGCGAAATCAGATCGACTTCCTGTTGATAATCACCGCCAATCGCCATACGATTTTGCTGGCCGACGATCGCGACGACGGATTGATGATCCATCTTGGCATCGTACAGACCGTTGAGCAGATGGATGGCGCCAGGTCCTGATGTCGCAAGGCAAACGCCGACTTCTCCTGCAAATTTTGAATGCGCACTCGCCATGAAGGCCGCCATTTCTTCATGCCTGGTTTGGATGAATTCAATGCCGGTTTTAGTGCGGCCCAAGGCACCCATGATCCCGTTGATGCCATCGCCGGGATAACCGTATATGCGATGTATTCCCCAATCTGCCAATCGTTGCAACAAAAAATCGCCTACTGTAGCCATCGTGCTCTCCTCAGATTGCTGAGTTAATGAGAAAGCTGCGCTTGTGTGCCAGTGCCGATGTGTGAATTTGTTGAAGGAAATAAGCCTATTGAAACGTTTATGCTACTTGCGCCGAAATGCCTGTATTAGAATCTCGGCGATTGAAATTTCAAGCGACCAATTCCATTCTTCTTCGGTCATTGTCTTTATTCCTGCAATATAAGAATAAGAATTAACAGCATCGTCTGCATCACAATCTGATTCATCACCTTTACAAATTCAGACTGGTGTCGTCAATGCTGGTTCGCCGATCTTCAGGAAACGTTTGGATGTTTGATAAAACATAGATCCATTTAGAATGCAGGGAACTTTTGGCAGAATGGAATATTATTCACCATGTATCTGCGAATGAGTGCGCAAGAAATTTGGACAATGAATTAATGCCGTACAAGAATTGCTTGACCGGCTTTTTCCAGCGCCAGTTTGGCGCTGATTTGCGACACATGGGTTAATCCTTGCGGAAAATTTCCAAGCATTTGACGGTGCTCAAGATCATATTCTTCAGAGAACAATCCGATGTCATTGGCACAGCCGATAGCGCGCCGATAATATTCCCATGCTCGGTCTGGCTGCCCTTGATATGCGAGGCAACGGACCAGCCAGAATGTGCAAGGCAAAAAACTTCCTTCGCTGCCGGGCAATCCATCCGGAGAATTGTAGCGAGCCAACAAGCCCTGCCGGTCGAGAGCGTGGCAGATTGCATCCGTTGTCCGGATCATGCACGGATCGTCATAAGCGACAAAGCCAATGCGCGGCAGCAGCAGTAAAGCCGCGTCGAGATATGGGGAACCGAAGGATTGCACGAAAATTTCACGGTCATGATCGACGCCATGTTTTTCTATTGCATCGCGTATTTTTTCTCGCGTATGCTTCCAATGATCGATCGGCGCGGAGAACTGTTTGCCTTGCGCAAGTTTGATGCCCTGATCCAAGGCGCTCCAGCACATTGCTTTTGAATGAACGTAATTGGCAGGACCGCCGCGAAATTCCCAAATGCCATAGTCAGGCTTATCCCATTCTTCGCAAACGGTATTGATGACATCCGACAGGTAACTCCAATATTCATCATTGATCGGATGGCCGCTCTGATCCCACAGTGATGCAATTTCAAGGATTTCACCATAGATATCCAGCTGGTTTTGTTTGGCTGCAAAATTGCCTATTCTCACAGGCTTTGATTGACGATAGCCTTCCAGCCATCTGATTTCAATCTCGGTCAGACGCCGTTTGCCATCGACGCCATACATGATCTGCAGCTCTTTGGCGCTACCGGCGGATGAGCGCTGAATAAAGCGCAAAAAACGCTCTGCTTCATTTTCATATCCCAATTCATACAATACATGCACAGTAAATACCGAATCCCTGACCCAGCTAAAACGATAATCCCAATTGCGGCTTGCGCCGACCCATTCAGGCAGAGAGGTAGTCGGCGCCGCGATGATGGCGCCGGTTCGTTCAAAGGTCAGTCCTTTTAGTACCAGTGCTGAACGCACGCTATGGTGATCTTCTTTGCACTCCGCACAGATTTTGCCGGACCAGCCCTGCCACCATTGGCATGTGCATCCAAATGTATCGTCAACTTCCTCGGTGAAGTTTTTCGGTGCCGGAACATGATCAAGAAGCTCGGGATAATCAAAATAAACAATCAACCGGTTCCGTTTCCCCGATTGAATGGATATTGTCGCGGCCAACGCTTGATGGTCAATGACATCAAGTGCCATATCGGATTGGATCACCAACCCTTTATTGCTGCCGATTGCGGTCCAGGAACCGGGTTCATTCTCGCGCACTCTTGGAATGATTTCGCCATAATCGAAGCGAGGACGGATCTTAACGCACAATTCAATTTCACCTGATATTCCCTCGACGATGCGAACCAGGTCGTAACGCGCATTCCGCGAATTGTTTCCATTCATTGCAAAAAAGTCGATCAACTTGGCCTCGCCTGCAGCATTCTTGAAATGCGTCTCAAGAATCATGGTTCCTGGAATATAGCGGCGTGATATTTCGGAATGCTGATCCGTTGGTGAAATCGAGCAATATCCTCCTTGATCCCAGTCAAGCAGCCGGCCGAAACAACTATCGGAATCCGGACGCGGCATGCAACACCAATCAATTGACCCGTAACGCGACACGAGTGCTGTATTGTTGCAATCGCTGATAAATGCGTAATCCTTGATGGGAGGGTAGTGCATTCCATACTCGCTCATATTTTTCTTGGCCTCAAGTAATAGTCGCGGCAAAAAGCAACATGCATTGATGTGGTTTTCGTTTCTGATTTGTATGACTGAAAAAATATAGGCAAGTTGCAAAAGCTGCGCTGCGCCAATTTTCGTTTCAGTCGGATAC
Organism: Burkholderiaceae bacterium; assembly: GCA_036560485.1. Lineage (GTDB taxonomy): Bacteria > Pseudomonadota > Gammaproteobacteria > Burkholderiales > Burkholderiaceae_D > DATBRC01. The sequence goes on along the minus strand of DATBRC010000034.1, from coordinate 57,632 downwards.
AACGTAATGGCTATTGTGTGTGACAAAAAACATTTCCCTCTTGCTGAACGCCCCAGTTCCAATGCCATCTAATCTAATAAATATATTGCGTCACCCAATCATTGATTTGAATTAATGGAGAGCATGATGAACAAGCCTGAAACGAAGGTAGTAGAGCAAAGCAAAGCAACCGGATCTGCCATGTCGAGCGATACGCCGGCCTCATCGCCTGAAGGCGTATCCGTCTCGCCAACACCGAAGGATGTGTCGCCGTATGAAGCAGCGGCATGGGATGTTATAGAACGCAAAATTCAATCCGATAACCCGGACGAGCGGCAAGAGGCTTTGCTCGATGAGGCGATCGAGTTGACTTTTCCTGCCAGCGACCCGATTTCCGTTCCAGTGTATGGAAAAGCGGAAGAGAAATCGAAAGCGCCGCATGTTCTGGATGAACATGAGACGCGCATTGTCGTACCTAATACGCGCCCCGACGCACCGCGCGTGACGCTGTTCGGCCAATTGAATGACGGCAGTTATACGGCAAAAGTGATGGATGAAGATGCTGTTCCCTACACGTATTGCTGGGATAACGCGATTGATCAAGCGATGGTGTATATCGAGCCGGACGATGAGCAGCTTGAACGCATGATTACCGCATTGAATGAGGGAAGACTTGAATTCTCCAGGCTGCAGGATTTTGGAACTGCCAATGGAGGCACCTCAACCATTACTGTCAGCTGAAAGGAATCGGATATGTCCAATCGTGAAGTGGTCATTTGTGTTCCGGTACGCACGCCGGTCGGCGCATTCGGCGGCAGTTACAAATCGATTCCTGCGACGGAGTTGGGTGCGATCGTCATTCGTGAATCGATCCGTCGCAGCGGCTTGCCGCAAGATGCGGTAGAAACTGTGGTCATGGGACAAGTCGTGCAGGCCGGCAGCAAGATGAACCCGGCGCGGCAAGCGATGATCAAGGCCGGCTTGCCGGTGTCTGTTCCAGCCATGACCGTCAATCGTGTGTGCGGATCGGGTGCGCAGGCAATGGTCAGCGCCGCACAGGAAATCTGGCTTGGCAATATCCATTGCGCTGTCGCGGGCGGTATGGAAAACATGGACCTGGCGCCTTACCTTGAGTTGAACGCGCGCTGGGGTTACCGAATGGGGCCGGGCAGGCTGGAAGACAGCATGCTGTATGACGGTTTGCACGATGCATTCAGCAGCGAGCATTCCGGTTGGATTACGGAAGATCTCGTCAAAAAATTCGGCATCAGCCGTGAAGCGCAGGACCGCTTCGCGCTGCGCTCGCAGCAACTTTTTTCGCAAGCGCAGCAAGCTGGCCGTTTTGCCGATGAAATCGTTCCGGTCGAAATCAAGGATCGCAAAGAAGTACGAATCGTCGATCGCGATGAAAGCAACCGGCCCGACACGACGATGGAAAAACTCGCCAAGCTCAAACCGGCATTCCGGCCAGACGGCACGATCACCGCCGGCAATGCGCCCGGTTTGAATAGCGCCGCATCGGCGATGGTCCTGGCCGATGCCGAGTGGGCGCAACAGCACGGCTTGCGGCTGCTTGCGCGCATCGTATCCTATGGCATTGCTGCACTTGAACCCGGCATGTTCGGCATGGCGCCTGTCGATGCAGTCAAACAGGCGTTGACGCGCGCGCAGTGGCGCATCGATGATGTGGAGCGTTTTGAAATCAATGAGGCGTTTGCCGCAATCGTCATCGCTGTGCAACAGGAGTTGGGTATCGCACCGGAACGTGTCAACGTCGAAGGCGGTGCGATTGCGCACGGCCACCCGATCGGGGCGACCGGTGCGATTCTCAGCACGCGCTTGATTCATTCAATGAAACAGGATGGTAAGAAGCGCGGCATCGTCACCATGTGCATCGGTGGCGGGCAGGGCATTGCGCTGGCGTTGGAGACTTTATAAACGCATTTTTATAAATATGAAATCAGCGCCGCCGCTAAGTGAATCCGGATCGGTCAGTGTGTCAATCGCCGATCCAGCTTCTCCAGCACGCCTTTCCTGTTTTTATGCTTGGTTTCATAGGTGCGAATCTTCTTGATATCTGCAGCTGACAGGCCATTCAGTTTGCCGGCGATTTGAGCAATCGTCATATGCTGATAATCCTGTAATGGCAAACCTTGATCAGGCGACTTGCCTTCCTTATCCTTTTGCCGCTCTATCTTGGTTTCTCCGTATTGCGCGCGCTGCTTGTTGACGATGCGTGCTGCGACTTCTTCCTCTCGCCCTGGATAACGATGTTCTTTCTGAAAGCGGTGCTCAAGTTGTTTGAATTCACGTTCCCGTTTGGGACTGCTTCGTGCCGGCATGATCATTCTCCTTCTCAAGTAACGAATCAAGCTCCCTGTCCTTGGAATAGCATCAATGCGCCGTCGACCACGATGGTCGCACCATGAATGTAGCGCGCCTGATCGGAGGCGAGAAACACGGCGACATTGGCAATCTCTTCCGGCTGCGCCGCGCGCTTCATCGGAATCGATTGCACCTGCTTTTTAAGGGTTTCCTGATCATCGATCGCGTCCTGGTTCATCGGCGTCAATACCATGCCGGGTGCGATGTTGTTGACATTGATGTTTTTTTCCGCGAGCTCAAGCGCGAGCGTGGTCGTCAGGTTGCGCAAGCCGCCTTTGGCGGCATCATATCCGGAAGCGCCGGCGCGCGGGATTTCCTGATGCACGCTGGTGATGTTGATGATGTTGCCATGGCGTCCTGAGCCTTCGATCGTTCGGATAAATTCACGGCAACAAAAGAATGGACCGTACAGATCGGTGCGGATTGCATCGTCCCAGTCTTCATCGCTCATGTCGCTGACCATCTTGCCGCTTGCATCAATGCCTGCGTCATTGACGAGAATGGTTGGGATGCCGATCGTGCTTTTGACGTCATCGAATAACTGTTGCACATTTCCCGAGTCTCGTTGATCCAGCTGAAATACCGCGGCGCGGCGTCCGGCTGCCTTTGCTTCGCTTGCAGTATGCTCGGCGCCGTTACGGTCATGGAAATAGGTGACGATGACGTCTGCTCCTTCCTTGGCCAATGCAATGGCAGTCGCCGCCCCGATGCCGGAATCGGACCCGGTGACGATGGCGAGCTCATCTTTGAGCCGTTGTCCGTTCATGACAACTCCTTTTTGCGTTACAGATCGGTTACGGATCGTTTATTGCAGTTTCTCGCTGATCTGTTTTGCCATCTTCAAATGTTCAGTAAGCATCTTCACGCCTTTGGCCGCGAGCGCCTTGACATCGGCGTCGTCTGCCTTCTCGGCATAATGCTTGAAGACCTTGATATCATTTTCATGGTCCTGCACATTTTGTTCGATGAATCTTTTGTCGAAATCCTGTCCGGAAAGGGCTAATAATTCTTTCATGGACGAGCTCTGTTGCGGATTGACATCCTGTGGCAATTCAATATTTTTTTGGCTGCACAATTGTTCAATCTTTTGCCCTATTTCACTATGGTCATCAATCATCCGCTGCGCGAAAATCTTGATATCGTCATTCGACGTTCTTTCCAATGCGAGTTCGCACTGTTCAATTTCCGCCTGTGAATCCTGCACTGCCTGCGCAAGAAATTCATTGTTGCCGGTAGTGGAAGGTGCTTGATTAGATTCCGGCTGTTCAGATTCAAGTTCACCGAAAGCCTGGCTCACGTCGGCAGGTGTTTGAAAATCTTCGTCAGGAAGTTGTTCCAACGACGAACAAACATTTTCATCTGCACCCAGGTTCTTTGCATTTTCTATTAATGCCGCTTTCGATGCGGGATAGTCGACTCCCTTGAGAAACTTCTGGATTTGAATCGGATTGATATGAGACATGGTTTTCTCCATTGACGCAATTGGAAGAACGATGGAAGAATTTTTGTCATCCAAAAACAATACGACCATCGCGATCGTCCAAGGTTGCAAGAGTGGCCTGTCAGGTTTTGATATTTATCAAAGGTATTTAGCCAATGTACTCAGCCAATGTATTCAGCCTGTTCCGATGAGTCGTCCCAATTAAATCAAGGCTGCGAAACAGTAGAAATTTTGTCGTTATTCGGCATCGGTAATCGCTGCAATTGAAAGTCGGCCAAGGTGGCGTATAACGGACGGCTCAACAAACGCGAGACGACACTAGCCATCAGCGCGCAGGCCATCAGACTGAGAACCATGGCATGGCCATCCACCATTTCCATCACAATGATGAACGACGTCAACGGTGCTTGCGTGGCTGCGGCAAGGAAGCCGACCATGCCCAATGCAATCAATGTCGGGGCATGCGGATATTGCGTAAGCAGCGCAACATCGTTGCCGAGCGCAGCGCCGATCGACAGGGAAGGCGCGAATATACCGGCAGGCACGCCCGACCATGCAGTGACCCAGGTTGCGATGAACTTGAACAACACATACACAGCCGGTGCACTTTCGGAGCCCATCAGCATGTTTTTCGTGTGCGTATAGCCGCTGCCGAAGGCTGCGCCGGCGGTGACGATCCCGATCACGGCCACCAGCAAACCACATGCACCGGCAAAGAGGACAGGATGCCGTTGCCGGAATTTGTTTATTTTTCCGGTTGGCTGCGGCCGTAATGAAAGGATCAATAATCTGGAAAACAATCCACCTGCGATTCCGCTGAATAAAGCCGTCAGTAACCCTGGTATCAGCAATGAAAGGCCGATTCCGGTAACGTGGATCACGCCGAAGTAAGTTGCATTGCCGTGGATCGACACCGCCATCAGACCGGCCAGCACAATCGCGGAAACTATGAGGCCGCTATTGCGCTGTTCCGGCGATCGTGACAATTCTTCGATGGCGAACATCACACCAGCCAATGGTGTATTGAACGCCGCCGCGATACCGGCAGCGCCTCCTGCGACAAGCAGGCCATGATCGGTCATGCCGGAACGTTCAGGCAGCCAGCGGCGTGCGGCCAGCATGATGCCTGCAGCGACTTGTACGGACGGGCCTTCGCGGCCCGATGACAGCCCGGCCAGCAAACCCCACGTCGTCAAGCCGATTTTGGCAACGGTCAATTTCAGCGATACGAAGATGCTGCGATTCTGCGAATCGACAGCAGAATCAAGCGATGCCATCACTTGCGGTATGCCTGATCCTGTTGCGCCAGCCGCATAGCGCCGCATCGTCCAGACGATAGCCGCAGTGCATAGCGGTGTCCAGACGAGCGGCGCCCACCACCATACAGTACGGAGCTGAAAGAAAAAAGCCAAGGCTCGCTCGGAAGCCCAGGTAAATGCGACGACAGTCAGTCCGGCCACCATCGCCATGGCAATCACAATGCCGCGTGCCCACCATAGTCGCCAATCGGAGAACTCCTTTTTGAGTTCAGCCTGAATATGGTGTTCTTGAGTTGTCTGGCGGCTATGGGTCATATTGCGGATACTTTTTGGTTTGAATTGATGATGTGCAGTGTTCGTTTCAGCTTATTTTCCGTTATCATATCCGAATGCCACCTAACAAGACGACAGCCGCTTCGCGCACACCCCGCGCGAAAAAAACGGCGCCCGATACCGCACCTGCGACGCTGGTTCTACGCCGATTTCGCGTGGTATTCAATGCCGTCAAGGCACACTTCAGACTGGTTGAGAAAGAAACCGGCATCGGTGGCGCTCAAGTCTGGGCATTAAGCGTCATCAAATCGAATCCGGGCATTGGCATGAATGACCTGGCCCATTCAATGGATGTACACCAATCGACTGCCAGCAATCTTGTGAAGGCACTTGTCGAGCGAGGCATGATTGCCGTATCAAAGGATGGCGCGGATAAACGGGCAGTGACGCTGCGCGTATCCCCGGCTGGATCAAAGGTACTGCGCGGTGCACCGATGCCTTTTACGGGCATCCTGCCGGATGCATTGGCAAGTCTCGATGCACGGACGCTTGCACGGCTTGAGAAGGATCTTGACAAGTTGATTACGGCACTGGAAGCTGATGAACGTGCTGCGAATACTCCGCTGGCGGATTTATAGAACAGCATCGCACCCGGAATAGGAGTGCGATGACATCCACCCGGCAATACGGAGTGGATACAAATCACTGCTTGGGATAGTCCAGATCGGCGCGGCGGTTCTCCGCCCACGAAGCCTCATCATGTCCGTTTGCCTTGGGCTTTTCTTTGCCCCAGCTAATTGCTTCCATTTGCGAATCCTTGGCGCCGTCTGCAATCAGCGCATGACGTACAGCCTCGGCCCGTTTCTGTCCAAGGGCCAGGTTATATTCAGAACCGCCACGCTCGTCGGTGCTGCCTTCAACCTTGATGGTTACAGACGGATGAGCGGCCAGGTATTTGCCATGCTGCTCAAGCATGTTTTCGTATTCTTTTTTGATCGAAAAATCATTGTAGTCAAAGTAGACGCTGCGATTGGTCGAGATTGGACTTTTCGGGTCAAGATAGGCGGGCAGTGACGACGTTGTCGTTATCGATGTTCCCTCTACCGATTTGGGCGCTGCCGAAGTGACCGGCGCTGCAGTTGATGTTGATGGCGCACTCGTCGAGGATGAAGCAGGTGCCATCGGCGTACTGCTGCATGCAGCAAGCAATATGACGGCGCAAATCAAGAGCCCATGGGCTTTTGTCATGTTCATTTACAAACTTTCTCAATTTATTGATCAGTAATGTTGCGCTAAAAGTACAACATGCCAAATCATTCTACGCAAACCGCTCTATGGTGAGTGACAGAGTGACATTTTATACTAACATTTGTACAAATGCATTTATTGGGTTGGTTTAATATTTGCATAAATGCATTAATATAGCGGCCGGCATTAATGAATTTGGATATCTTGTATTTAATTTTTTATTACAAACAAACGGAGAGCTTTGCATGAAATTATCTTTGCTGACCCTGTCAGGTTTGACAGCCATACTGCTTCTGGCCGGTTGCGCTACGCAGTCTTCAACTACTTCAGCACCGGCAGCCGCACCGGCCGCTCCCGCAGCTGCAACCGGTTCTGCCTCGACTGCTCCTAAAGCTGCTCAGCAAGCCGTTGCTCCTGCTCCCAAGAAAGTCAGCATTACCTCCACAGTTTATTTTGATAAAGCAAATGCAGCGTTAAACAAGCAAGCCAAAGCCGAGATCGATGGCTTGCTCTCCAAGCTTAAAGACATCAAGCTGGAAGTGATTGTTGTAGTAGGTCACACAGACAATAAAGGTTCGGCTTCCGCTAATGCAAGACTGGGTATGAGAAGGGCGAATGCGGTCAAGAGCTATTTGATGACCAAGGGAATCGCGGCCAATCAAGTCTATACAGACAGCACAATTGATGCGTCAACATCCGGACGGAAAGCGAAAGACGCTCATGTGAACAGCCGCCGTGCTGAAATTGAAGCGATAGGATATAGCAGCAAGTAATCTGCATCACTTTCTTGTCAATCCCGCTAGGCAGGATTGACAAGCTGTTTGACGTATCTCATTTAGAGCGCCTAACAAAATGTGTCTGGCGGCGTTGCTTCTCCTTGCCAGACGCATTTTGTTAGGCGCTCTTAGTTTTCAGTTATCATGGATGCCAATGCTTAAACGCACATAATCTCGATTCCACCAGGAACTTGAAACGAAAAACTTGCTCGAATGCATATCAGTGCGACTATTTAAGAGCATCATTTTATGATCGACAACACTCCGCCAGTCATTCCAAAAGAACCAGCATCCTGGAAAGGGACGATCCTTTCCATTACCGTTCATGCCTTGCTATTCGGGGTCATATGGGTGGCGATGCGTCATGGCAGTGAAAGCCAGTCCGCTAAATCGAGTAGTCAAAGCGAAGCACAAAGCCAAACAGGGACGGCGACGGCATTCAATACTTCGCCTGCAATTCCGCCGCAAATAAAATCTGCGGTGAAGGATGTCAAGGCCGAGGCTTCTACAAGCGCCGTTGCTGCAGCACCGATTAACAATGCGGAGTCAAGTGCTGCAACAATCGAAGCTGCGGTGAAGCCCATGCCGCAACAAGCGCTTCTTCCCGACCCCGAACCGAAACATATAAGTCAAACATTGCCGGTCGCGTCGATTGAAAAAAATAAATCGACAGAGGAAAAAATAAAAAGGCATAAAAAAGAATTGGCAATAGCGAAGCTGGCGGCAAAACAAAAATCGGAAGCGCTTGCGCAGAAAATGGAACAAAAGAAAAAAGCGGAAGAAGCAAAATTGCTTGCAAAAAAACGTGCAGAAGAACTTGCAATCAAAGTCGCGGCCGAATCGCAAAAAAGAAAAGAACTGGAAGACAAACAGGCAATGGAAAAATTGCATCAGGAAGAAATGCAACGCATTAAAAACAGTTTGGCAGGGAACGGTTGAGCCGTTACAAAGAGAGCCTAACCAAGCTTTTGGCTAGCGCAACAATACCGGCAGCATTTTGTCAGGCGCTAAGAACCTGATCAGTATTTTTCTATTATCAGTGTTGTCAATTCGCTGATCGATTTGTTCCCTCTCCCACTGATGCGGGAGAGGGAGTTAAAACAACTTCGCGCTCACAATTCTGTTTACACCAAGATACTGATCAGGTTCTAACGAAACAAATCCAGAATGCGCGCCTTCTCTTGTGCCGGATTTGCCGGTGGCGTTGGAATATTTTGCTTGAGATCGTCTGTTGGTACCGTAGCTTCATCAAACCCCAGTGAAGATATCGCACCGTGCTCGGCAAATTCGCTATAGATCCAATCGTTGTCTGCCATAATGACGCCGGCTGGTGCAGGGCGATGCACCTCGGATTTACCTTGAAGCGCCACCTTCATATAATCGATCCAGATCGGGAGCGCCAGCGTCGCGCCAAATTCACGGCTGCCAAGCGAGCGCGGATCGTCATACCCCATCCACGCGACGCTGACTATGTTCGCGCCATAACCGGCGAACCAGCCGTCCACAGCGTCGCTGGTTGTGCCGGTTTTTCCTGCAATATCGGTCCGGCCAAGCTGTGCGCTTGCCATGTGTCCGGTCCCGAAACGGGCAACGGTTTTCAGCATGGTATCCATGATGAAGGCATTGCGCGGATCGATCACGCGCGCATTTTCCTGTCCCGGTGTATCTGGCGTCGCCTCGAAAAGCGCTTTGCCGTTGGCGTCGACCACCTTGGCAATCAAATAAGGGTTAATCCTGTAGCCGCCATTTGCAAACACCGCATACGCACGTGCCATTTGAAATGGCGTGACCAGCCCTGTGCCCAATGCCATCGACAGATGCGCAGGGATCTTGGCCGCGTCAAAGCCGAAACGATCAACGTATTCATGTACATATTCCGGGCCGATTGCACGGAGAATACGAACCGACACGACATTTTTGGATTTGGCCAAGGCAGTCCGCATGGTGACCGGCCCATCAAACTCTCCCTCATCATTATGCGGTTCCCAATCGGTGCTGCCGGTTTCCTTTGCGCTGATGAACAGGGGCGCATCATTGATCACGGTCGCCGGAGAGAATCCCCGTTCCAGTGCTGCCGAATAAACGAATGGTTTGAAGCTTGAGCCCGGCTGTCGCCATGCCTGGTTTGCATGATCGAATTTATTGATGTTGAAATCGAAGCCGCCGACCATTGCCTGCACTGCGCCCGTCGAGCTGTCAAGCGAGACAAACGCACTGGCGACCTCCGGCAATTGCGTGATTGCCCAATGTGCGTTCGCATCACGCTCAATGCGAATCACAGAACCGGGTTTGATTTTTATCTTGGCGGATGCCTTGGCCGTTAGTGCAGACGCCGCAAATTTCAAACCGTCACCCGATATTTCCACGGCTTCTCCCGAACTCAATTGGGCTCGTACCGATGTTGGATTGACGGATAGCACAATGGCAGATTGCAGATCGTCACTGCTTGGATACTTGTCAAAAGCAGTGTCAATGGCCTGCGTGCGCTCTTCCTGATCGTCAGGCAGCTTGATATATGCTTCCGGTCCACGATAGCCATGTCGACGCTCGTAATCGATCGCGCCCTGGCGGACAGCAGTATAGGCAGCATCCTGATCACGTTTAGTGATCGTGGTGTAGACCGATAATCCGCTTGTGTATGCTGCCTCCTTGAACTGGGCCACCATTAATTGGCGCACCATTTCCGCGACATATTCCGCATGTGTGCTGAAGCTATGCACATCACGCTCTTGGTGGACGTGCATGTCTTCCTGCAATGCCTGATTGTATTGTGCCGGTGTGATATAGCCGAGATCGCGCATGCGCAGCAGGATATAGTGCTGCCGTTGACGTGCCCGTTCAGGATTGACAATCGGGTTGTAAGCGGAAGGCGCTTTTGGCAAGCCGGCCAGCATGGCGGCTTCGCCTATGGTCAACGTCTTGATCGATTTTCCGAAATAAACTTGCGCTGCACTCGCGAAGCCATATGCACGCTGGCCAAGATAAATCTGGTTCATGTACAGCTCCAGTATCTTGTCTTTTGACAGCTCGCGTTCTATCTTCATGGCCAGCAGCGCTTCATACAATTTGCGCAAGTAGGTTTTTTCCTTCGACAGGTAAAAATTGCGCGCCACTTGCATGGTGATCGTGGAAGCGCCTTGGGAAAGTCCACCGTGCAGATCCGCCAAACCAGCTCTGGCGACGCCAAGAAAATCCACGCCGTCATGCTGATAAAAGCGGTCGTCTTCAATGGTCAATAGCGCTTTTTTCAAAATATCCGGGATCTGGTTGATAGGAACAAAGTCGCGATGCTCTGCGCCAAATTCGCCGATCAGCACATGATCCGCAGTGTAGACGCGTAGCGGTATTTTGGGGCGGTAGTCCGTGATTGCGTCAAGCGATGGAAGATTTGGCGTGATGAGCACGACAACGAAAAAAATCAGCAGTGCGATGGCAACGATGAGCGTGCATAGAAGACCTATCGACCATTTGAGAATACCGTTGAGCATCGTTTGTTTAGCGGCAGTCGCCATGATACGTATGGAATGAATCGGTAACGCGGCGATTTGTCATTGATGAATGGATACTTCCAAGGAATAAAAATTTCTGCTCGCCTGGAAGCACACCATTAAATCTGGTTTAAAAAATCCCCCCTCAAATTGCAAGGGGGGAATAAAAGGCCCAAATCGGCCCACTGTGAAGTTGGTACAAAATGGCAACGAAAGAAATCAATGCGCATCAAGAAAAAGTACGCCACTTTCTCATTACCCATAATCAACAAGATTGATCGTAGCACATTTAGATTTGTACAAATATATTTTACGGGAATATAATTTGCAAATGTTATTTGCGTGCAGCAATGAAATTTATCAAATGGCAATGCCGTATTGGTAGTGAAATCAAGGAAAGACTTTCTTATGATGGTTATCAATCTTTCTGCCAAAACAGTAAAAGTAGGACTTACGCAAAACCGCTCCAACGGCGTTCCTTGCCGTACAAAACTGTACTGTCTTCGTCGCGGCGCCTTGTTGGGACAATTTTTCGTAAGTCCTAAAAAGATTAATCTCAGTGTCAAGTTCTACCATCCGAAATCCGGTTTAATCGAATTTCTTTCCCCTTAAGCAAAGGTAGACACAGATGAAAATAATCATTGGCGTGATAGGTTTTCTGGCCGTATTGATTGCCGCTTATGTCGGATACGATATGTGGAGGGACGGGGACTGGCCTTTCGGATCGAAACCGCAAATGCCGGCACAAATTGAGGCGCCACGTCCAGTTGCGCCGGCAGTCGAGCAGCCGGCACATTATCCCATTCCGCAAAGCGCCGTGACTGATGCAGCACAGAATCCGCTTCCCCCATTGCAAAATAGCGATCATGCAATAACAGATGCGCTATCGAGTTTGTTGAGCAGGAAAACAGTCGTGGAATTTTTCTATCCGGAGAAAATCGTGCGGCGTATCGTTGCGACAATCGATAACCTGCCGCGTCACACTGTGGCAATTCAAGTGTTCCCCGTTAAACCGGTTGGCGGCAAGTTTCTGACTGAAGGAACAGGGCAAAATATTGTCATCGCACCGAAAAATTCTGCGCGTTACGCACCCTATGTGCACTTGATGGAAATGGTCGATGCGAAAAAGCTGGTAGCGCTGTATGCGCATTTTTATCCGCTGTTCCAACAGGCATATCAAGAGCTTGGCTATCCGGGTGGTTACTTCAATGACCGGTTGATTGCGGTAATCGATCATTTGCTTGCAACGCCGGAGACGAGCGGGCCGATCAGTCTGGTGCAGCCGAAAGTGCTGTTCCAATTCGCCGATCAACAGCTTGAGAATGAATCCGCCGGACGAAAAATATTGATGCGGATGGGCGCTGATAATGCCGCGAAAGTGAAGTCAAAGTTGCGCGAGATTCGTCAAGCAATAACCGGAGCGGATCTTGCCAAATAAGTTGATTAGGACTTACGCAAAACCGCCCCAACTCCGTGCCGCGCCTTGCCGCACAAAACCGTACCGTCTTCGTCGCGGCGTCTTGTCGGGAAGATTTTGCGTAAGTCCTATAAAGATAGGTAGTTTCGATGCATTCAGATGAATACAATGAAAAGATAAATCGGATACTCGAATCATTGGGAATCACATGCGATCTTCATGCAACGAGACTACCGCTGTATCTTGAAGCACAGGAATTGACAATCGCCGAAGTAGGTAGCAACGGCAATTTGCATTTGATGACACCGCCAGCTGCTAAAGCGTGGCATTCCATGAAAGAAGCAGCTGCCAAGGACAGGCTTATCCTGGAAATCGTTTCAGCATTTCGCAGCATTGAAGATCAAGTCGATATTATTCGTGAAAAAATCGGCCGTGCGATGCCGATCGAAACCATATTGACGCTGAGCGCTCCGCCCGGTTTTAGCGAACACCACACTGGCTGTGCCGTAGACATCAACACACCAGGCTGCGTCGCGCGCGAGGAAGCTTTTGAAAACACTGATGCGTTTCGCTGGCTGACTGCCAATGCGCATCGTTTCGGATTCACGCTTTCATACCCGCGCGGAAATCGGTTTGGTTTTATTTATGAGCCGTGGCATTGGTTCTTTGACGCCGCAAAAATGAACGGTTGAATTGACCGTAGTCCAGCATCGCCGCCGGCTTCAACGGCTCGAATAAGGAAGTGATATGCTGAGTATGTTCATGATATCGCCGGATTTGGCGTGGGCTTTTGCGCTCGCTATCGCATGGGTAGTGGGAGAGATCGGGCACCGCTGGACGGGATTGCCGCGTATTAGCATCTATGGGCTGGTCGGTTTTTTGCTGGCATCCTCGCAAACCGGATTTCTGCCAAAAGCCAGGGATAGCAATCTCCTTCTCGTTGCAAATATTTCATTCGGCTTGATTCTGTTTGAAGTCGGCTATCGTATCAATCTGCACTGGCTGCGGACCAATGCCTGGGTAGGGATTTCCGGGCTGGTGGAATCGATCGGCACATTTGCCGCAGTGTACTTCCTTGCGCAATGGTATGGCGTGCCCAGCATTGCCGCTTTATTGATTGCGTCATTGTCGATGTCGGCCTCGCCCGCCGGTATTTTGCGCGTTCTGAACGAGCAAGGCAGCTCCGGACAAGTGACTGAGCGTGTGTTGCACATGTCAGTGATGAGTTGTGTCATGGCTGTGTTCGCTTTTAAAGTCATTCTGGGTTTTCGCGTCTTTCAGACATCGGGGAGTTTACTCGATGCAGTTTGGAACAGTTTTGTTGTGTTGTTTGTCTCCGCTGGATTGGGCGCGTTGTTTGGCGTAACTGTTCCTATATTGCGAAGCAAACTCGGTAATTTGTGTACGGATGCGACTGTGGTTTTCGCTATCTCGGTGATCTTGCTGGTGGCATTGACTGCATCTTTCCAGTTATCGCCTATCCTGGCTACATTGACATTTGGCTTGGTAGCACGTCATCGGCGCGTAACGCTGAGCCGGACGCAGCGCAACTTCGGCGTGCTGGGAGATTTATTGATGGTGCCACTATTTGTATTCGTGGCGTCCACGCTGCATTGGCCGCAAGTCAAGACGGGCATGCTTCTGGCGTTGCTGCTGATCGGTGCGCGCTTGCTCGTCAAGACTGCGGCGATTACCTTGTTTGCGCATATAAGCGGGATGACATGGAAAAAGGGCGTGCTCACCGGGTTCGCACTCGGTCCCATCTCTGTATTCGTCATCTTGATATTGGAGCAAACGCGTTATCTGGATATCGATATGATTGATTACCTTGCACCATTGGCGGCAATGGCATTGTTGCTGGATTTGGTTGGCCCGATCATGACGCAACGCGCGCTCATCTGGGCGAGCGAAACGCCTGATACGACGGAGGGTTGAAGATGCCGTTAGTTCCATTCAAAACATCCGAGCCTTTGACCATCGGCGTCGAGCTGGAATTGCAATTGGTCAGTCTCAGCGACTTCGACCTCGTATCAGCCAGCCCTGATATGCTTGCACTATTGGCGCGCAAACCTTTTCCCGGCAACGTCACGCCCGAAATCACGGAAAGCATGATCGAGATTAATACCGACGTGCACACCAATTACAGTTCGTTGCTCGCGCAACTGCATCACATCCGCGATACCTTGGTCAAGGCGGGCGATATGTTGAATGTCGGCGTATGCGGTGGCGGAACGCATCCATTTCAGAAGTGGTCGGAGCGCAAGATATTTTCCAAACCACGCTTCAAGGAAGTGTCGGTTCTTTACGGTTATCTGGCCAAGCAATTTACCGTATTTGGGCAACACATTCATATCGGTTGCGCATCCGGGGATGATGCCTTGTTTTTGCTGCACGCGCTGAATCGATATGTGCCGCACTTCATCGCACTGTCCGCATCTTCACCTTATTTTCAGGGGCAGGATACCTTGTTCAACTCTGCGCGACTCAATTCCATCTCTGCATTTCCGCTAAGCGGTCGAGCGCCGTTTCTGCGTCGATGGGAAGATTTCGAGAATGATTATTTCGCACGCATGGAACAAACCGGCATCGTCAAAAGCATGAAGGATTTTTATTGGGATATCCGGCCCAAACCGGAATTCGGTACGATCGAGCTGCGTATCTGCGACACGCCGTTGACTGTGACCAGGGCTGCTGCGTTGGCGTGTTATATGCAGGCGCTGTGCTGTTATTTGTTGAGGCGCGAAGAATCGTCCCCGGCAGAAGACGATTATCTGGTCTATAACTACAATCGATTCCAGGCATGTCGCTTTGGATTGGAGGGCACCCTGGTGCATCCTAAATCACACGAGACATTACCATTGCGCGAAGATATTTTGACGACTTTGCGTAATATAGAACCCTACGCCGAATCGCTTGGCGCTTTGGCTGCGCTGGAACATCTTTATTGCATCGGGCATGAGGGCAGCGACGCTCATTATCTGCGTCAGCAATATGCAGCGCGTGGCGGGGCAGAGGGCGCAGTTGATGCGGCAATCCGCATGTTCAGAGATGGTAACGGTTGATTGTTAAGCGCGTTTCGATTTGCTTCAGCAATTGCAAACGAAATTGTTTTTAAAATCGTGTATTCCGAGCCGCGCGCAAAAAGCTGTCAAGAATCGGTGTGCAGTCGAGCAAATTAGTCATGCCGGCTTGATGAAATTCAGGGTGCCATTGCAGTCCAACCACGAAGCTCGCCTTGCGGTAACGGATCGCCTCGATCATATTGTCATCGCCGGAAACCGCTTCCACCATGATATCGCGCCCCAGCGTTTTGACAGCCTGATGATGAATCGTGTTGACCAGCAAGCCTGATTGCAGAGAGAGCATGCGCTTTAACGAGGACTCTTCAGTGAAATGGAGCGGATGATAATGTTGATCGTACAAAGCGTTCACATGTTCGATCGCAGTCGGCACTTCCGTCGCAATGTCTTGATACAGCGTACCGCCGAACGCGACGTTGATTAGTTGACAGCCGCGGCAGATTCCCAGCACCGGTTTACCGGCCTCGATAAACTCATGCAGCAGTTCCAGCTCATACATGTCGCGCTCACGGTCGCCGCTCCATTCAGGTCGCGTTGCTTCCTGCGAATAACTCTTCGGCGAAACGTCAGCGCCGCCTTGCAACACCAATCCATCCAGATGCTTGGCATAATCGCGCAGCCGGATATTGCTGGGATGCAGTCGGCTGTTTTTGTTAACCGTGGGGATCATGAATACCATGACGTCGCGCGACATCACCCATTGCGCAATAGACTCTTCCAGATATTGCAAGGTTTTACTGCGCAACCCGGTGGCGCCAGGTTCGGGATGAAATATGCGTGCCGAAATGCCGATTCGCAATGTCTTCCGATTGAGGCTGCGCTCGGCATTTTCGGACATCTCGCGCACGCGTTCGGAAAACGCATTCCATAGCGATTGCAGCGGCGATTTACCGGTGAATTGATAACGTGGTGGAGCGATTTGTGAATGGGTAGATCGGGCAATCAAATCCGGCTTGTGGTCTTCCGTCTGGGAAATGGACGCATTCGAATCGGTGACTGGTTTTGACATGATTGTGAAATCGGGCTTATTCATGGCTTGCTATGTCATAGTGTGACATAGTTCCGCCATGTTTCCCACATGCCAGCAATGATCAATTTAAATCAGGAGAAATCAGCCAATTCGAAGCTTGGTGTCGGTCAAATATTGGTAGTCCGGAATTTCCAGATTAAGAGGCGCAGGCACGTTCTTGAAAACACGGCCGGCCAAATCATATTTTGACCCATGGCATGGACAGTAAAATCCACCTGGCCATTCCGGTCCTAAATCCGCGGCACCGGGTTCGGGCCGAAAGACCGGCACACAACCAAGATGTGTACAAATACCGATAGCCACAAAGAAAGGAGGTTTGATGGCGCGTGTCGGGTTGGTTGCATTTTTCGGTTGCTCCGATCGAGCCGAATCCGGGTCAGCCAATAGCGCAGTATCCTGTTGAAGCGAAGCCAGCATTTCTTCACTGCGATGCAGCACCCAAACCGGCTTGCCGCGCCATGCTACGGATACCAATTTTCCTGGGTCAATATTGCCGATTTCAACTTCAACCGGCGCGCCGGCCGCCTTTGCAGCTTCGCTCGGCTCCATGCTTTCCACAAACGGAATTGCAGTAGCCACTACGCCTAGGCCTGTGGCCGCACCTGTTGCAATCAGCAGCGCTCGTCGATTGGGATCGGAAATTGGTGTTGTACTCATTCATCCTCCGGAAAACTGGCTCTGCAGATACAATAATCCACAGCGTCTAATGTGATTTCGATTTCGGCGAATGGTTCCAAACTGCATGATCCCTCAATGAGGCAATCCTATTGCAGCGCAAATATCGTGAACTTTCATTGATAATTCGAACGGCGTATTATTTATTTTAGGCGAAATTTGACGGAAAGCAATCAATGCGAATCTTGTTGGTTGAAGACGATGTGATGATCGGAGAGGGCGTGCAAACCATGTTGCGCGCGGAAGGATATATTGTCGACCTGGCTTCAGACGGCAGATTGGCTGATGCCGCACTATCGGCCGAACATTTTGATCTGGTATTGCTTGATCTCGGATTGCCCGGAATGGATGGCCTTGAAATTTTACGGCGCGTGCGTGCGCGCAGGAAAAATCTGCCGGTGATTATCATGACGGCACGCGATGCAGTCGAGGATAAAATCAAGGGACTGGATACCGGGGCAGACGACTATATCGTCAAGCCGTTCGATGTGGATGAACTGGCGGCCAGAATCCGTTCTGCATTGCGACGCAGCGCAGGTTATGTCGAGCCGGAAGTGCAAATACTTGATGTGCATATTCAGCCGACGACCAGGAAAATCACGCGAGGCGGACAGTCAATACAGCTATCGGCGCGCGAGTATGCGATTGTCGAGGCATTGATGCTGCGCCCCGGTGCGATCCTGTCACGTGCGCAGTTGGAAGAACGCATGTACGGCTGGGGCGACGAGATCGGCAGCAATGCCGTCGAAGTGCATGTGCATGGGATCCGGCGCAAATTGGGAGATGATTTTATCCAGAATGTGCGTGGCGTCGGTTACTTCATTCCCAAGCCTGAGGCATCATCATGAATTCGCTTCGCAGCCGACTTTCCGTATCGCTGTTACTGGCCGCGTTATTGGTTGCTGCAATCCTTGGCTATCTTACGTACCACAACGCGCTTGTGGCCAATGAAGCACTGTTCGACTACCAGCTGCGGCAGACGGCATTGTCTTTGCGTGATCAAGGCGTCGTGCCTGATCTGCAACAGGACTGGAATGGCAATAGCGAAGCGCGCGATGTGGTGGTCCAGATCTGGACCATGAACGGTAGAGTTTTGTATCTGTCACATCCGGCCACCATGCTGCCGGATCGCGCGACACTCGGCTTCAGCGATGTCGATGCCGACGGCACGCGCTGGCGTGTCTATACGATGATTGCGAATAATCGTGTGATCCAGGTCGCGCAACCGCAGGCGATTCGGCGCGATTTGGTCGCGGCAGCGGCATTGCACAGCTTGAGCCCTTTGCTGATTTTTGCTCCGGTGATGGCAATACTGATCTGGTTTTTGGTAGGCAGCGGCTTGCGGCCGGTCCGGCAGCTTGAACAGGAAGTCACGCAGCGCAATGCAGGCACGCTCGATCCGGTATCGGAACAAAGGCTGCCGGATGAAATCGCGCCGGTCGCGCATGCGATTAATTCATTGCTGGCGAAATTGAGGCACGCATTTGCAGTGCAACGCGCTTTCGTTGCCGATGCAGCGCACGAATTGCGTTCGCCGTTGACGGCTCTCAAGATACAACTACAGGTTCTGGAACGTGCACCGGATGAAACTGCAAAAATTTCAGCATTGAAAAAACTGAATGATGGCGTCGATCGTGCCAGTCATTTGATTGAACAGCTGTTGGTCGCGGCACGAACCGAAGCAACAGAAGTAACGCCGAACATGCAGCCGGTTGATTTGGCGGAGACAATGCGGCGAACGATGGCCGATGTATTTCCATTCGCAGAAAGCAAGCAAATCACACTTGATTTCGACGCTCAAGATAATCTGATGATCGCTGCCGACAGCGATGCATTGAAGATCCTGATGCGCAACTTGCTCGACAATGCTGTGCGTTACATACCGCAAGGCGGAACTGTGAAGGCGAAGGCATCGTACGGAGAAGGGAAAGTAACACTTGTAATTGATGATTCAGGTTCAGGTATTCCTGAGCAGGACAGGCAGCGCGTGTTTGAGCGTTTTGTCAGAGGAGAATCTGCGGGACAGAAAGGCAGCGGCTTGGGATTGTCCATCGTTAAAAATATTGTGGATCAACATCAAGGGACGATTACGCTTTCTGATTCACCATTGGGAGGTCTGCGTGTCACTGTGGCGTTCAAGGGAATTAAGGAGTAATTGCTTGGATTTGATTCTACCTGCCATGTTCGATCTCGTTTAAACTGAGGTGCAATTGATAGACGGAAACCGCACAATCCAGTCATTCAATATCGTTCCAGATAGCGGCTAGTCGGGCTTGAAAATTAAAATTTCGCATAAGAGTTCATAGTCTTTCTCACCGTTCTTCACCTAATTGAACAAAGACTGCCTCTCATGAGGCCGATACCGTTCGTCCGCTACAAACTGGCGATGTTTGCAAGGACAAAGTCTGAAATGATTTTGTTTACTCTAGGTGTGTAGTGAAGCGTATCAGCATACATGTACGTTTGGTCTGCATTCGGTGCAACTAATGAGGCCGTTGTACAGACAATCGAATAGTAGACAACATTATGGTATGGGGCACAGGCCGGAGTCATTAAATTCGTCACACCATAACTTGCAGGATTAGCCCTGACATCGGCAAGCTTGCTGAAAACATCGACGAGAACGACACCGCTTGCGCCCTGGAGATTCGATGCCAGTCTCACATTGAAAGTTAACGATAATGGCGTCGCCGAATTTGCGCTGACAGGATCGGATGCATGTAGCGGTGACTTACCAAGGTCGTCGATGTTGAGTACGGCAATTTTTTGAGCACCATTGGCCTTGATCCGATTAATTTGTATCAGTAAATCGTCGGCAGCTTGTTGGACCGTAGCTGTCGCTGATGATGTCCCAATTGCACCCAATACGTCATTTGCTCCAGCCCAAATTAATACCAGATCATTGTTCTGGAATGACCCATATTCAATAAGATAAGTGCTAATCTGATCTTTAATGGGTAGAGTACTCGCACCGGAATTCAGTCCATTTGAGGCGTCGGTATTGCCCGACCCCGGTTGTTGGGAAACACGTGCTCCACCTTCTGCATAATCTGTTCCACCTAACGTTGCTGGGCCATAACCAAAGCCTGCCAGCCGATTCGGCCCCAAAGTAATTCCATAATGTGATGCAACACTTTCGGCCCAGAGAGGGCCGGGATTAACTGTAAATTTTCCGGCAGTGGGAGCGCCTAGCGCAATAGTTACCATCTTATATGTACCTGCATCGGAAGAACTACTGCCAAAGACAATCACGCGCATGCCATTAGGTCCCGTGGGTGCATTTGATGACGTGCCACCACCGCCGCAACTAACAAGTAATAAGGCAGATACCAGGGCGAGCCAGCGCAATAAGTTTCTACAATATGAAGCAATATCTAACTTCGTCATTTTTTTCATTTTTATCCTCAGAGAGATATTTCGAATCTTGATTGTAGTCGCACTCCCACATGAATTGGATTGGCCATTTGTATCAGCCAATTGGCCAATAGTTCTCAAGATTAAGCTCGTGTCTAATGTAATTGAATGATTCCTTTGCGATAGTAAATGCAAGAGATTCCCAGGCGGCGTCATATTCACTTGGTCAAAGCTCTCGAAATCAATTCAATGATTATTTCCATGCAAACAGGAAGCATTAAATGATCAAAACTATGCTGAGTTTTGCTATTGCTATTGCACTAGCCAAGCGACAACTTTCCATTAATTATTAGAATCGCATTTTAAATAAGTAATATTTACTACATCGTGTAGAATAATCTACATGAACAATCCACCAAAATCTTGGCTGCTCTTGATAGCCAGTCTTCCTACCTCCAGCGCAACACCCAGAATGCGGCTTTGGCGGGCGATCAAGATGCTAGGCTGTGTGTCTTTGCGCGATGGAGCTTACCTGCTGCCCAATGGCACTGATCATGGCAATGCATTGACTGAGCTCGCTGTCCAAACAAATAATGAAGGTGGGCAAGCCTGGGTAGTCGATGTGGCGTCGCGTTCATCCGAGGATGAAGCGGCATTCGTCTCTCTTTTCGACCGTACCAACGACTATGCCGAACTTACCGATCGTCTTCACGCGGCTCGAAAAGGATTGACTTCACAGACGCCGGCAGACATTGCCAAAACAGTCCGGCGTTTGCGCAAAGACCTGGAAAATTTGCAGCGGATCGATTTTTATCCGAATAATGCTTCGGTTGCTGCCGAATCCGCCTGGTGGGAGTTGGATGATGCCGCCAATGCAGTACTTTCGCCGGATGAACCGCATGGAACGGAGCAAGCGATATCGCAGCTCAATGTTGGTGACTATCAAGGACGCACATGGGCGACGCGCCGCAATCTTTGGGTAGACCGCGTTGCAAGCGCGTGGCTGATTCAGCGTTTCATTGATCGCAACGCAACGTTCTTGTGGCTTGAGAGCCCGGCCCGTTGTCCGAAAAATGCATTAGGGTTTGATTTTGACGGCGCTGCGTTTACGCATGTCGGCGACAAAGTTACTTTTGAAGTGCTGATGGCAAGCTTTGACCTGGAACACGATCAAGGATTAGTGAAGCTTGCGTCGCTTGTCCATGTGCTGGATGTAGGGGGGCACTCGAATGCGGAAGCCATCGGATTTGAAGCCATCTTGTCCGGCGCACGATCGCGCTTGACTAATGACGATGCACTGTTGAAGGAAGTTGGCACAGTACTCGATTCGCTCTACACCCATTACAGCAAAGAGAGCACAACATGAATGACTCGGCTGCAAGCCCTCAATACACCCTCTGGAAAATGGTCATGTACATGCTGCGTTTGGGCGCGCTTGGCTTTGGCGGTCCTGTAGCATTGGTCGGTTACATGCATCGCGATCTGGTTGAAGAGCGTAGATGGATCAGCCCTGAAGATTACAAGGAAGGGCTGGCGCTCGCGCAATTGGCACCGGGACCTTTGGCCGCTCAACTGGCTATCTATCTTGGCTATGTACACTACCGGATTCTTGGTGCGACGCTCGTCGGTATCGCATTTGTCATCCCGTCGTTCTTGATGGTAGTGGCGCTCGGCTGGGCTTATGTTCGCTTTGGCGGCTTGTCGTGGATGCAAGCCGTCTTTTATGGCGTCGGTGCTACTGTGATCGGCATCATCGCGATGAGTGCAAAAAAGTTGACACAGAAAAGTATCGGCAAAGATAAATTATTGTGGGCGGTTTTTTTATTGCTCGCAATTGTCACAGTCGTGACTGAATCAGAAGTGGCTTGGCTATTCATTGCAGCGGGCATATTGGTGTGGATTCTGCGTGCACCACCGAAATGGTTGAGTAAAGGAAGCTTGAATGCCGCAGCATTGACACAATTGCCTGTCGCTCCTGGTCTTGTCGGCTCAATGGATGTGTCGCTGCTCAGTCAAATCGCCGTCTTCTTCGCCAAGGCTGGCGCTTTCGTATTCGGATCCGGACTTGCGATCGTGCCGTTTCTGTATGGCGGTGTCGTGACGGAACATCACTGGCTAACGGAACGTCAATTCGTTGATGCAGTAGCTGTTGCAATGATTACGCCTGGCCCGGTCGTGATTACCGTGGGCTTTATTGGATACCTGATTGCCGGATTGTCCGGCGCAACGGTCGCTGCGTTGGCGACATTTATTCCTTGCTACTTGTTTACTGTCATTCCAGCACCTTACTTTAAAAAATACGGCAAGCTACCCGGCGTAGTTGCATTCGTCGATGGCATTACCGCAGCCGCCATTGGCGCGATCACCGGATCAGTGATCGTGATCGCCAAGCGCTCGATCATCGATATTTCAACCGCATTGATTGCATTGGTCACGGTGATCTTGTTGTGGCGTTTCAAGAAGCTGCAGGAGCCATTCATCATCGCAGCGGCAGCGTTGATTGGATTGCTCTTGTATCCGTTTCTGCATCACTAAGATTTTCATGCATCATCACAAGGACTTCACCATGAATTATCAGATGCAACCCTTAACCTGCGAACCGGCCAAGCTTACCGGATTGTCCGAAAAACTCATTGGCAGCCATTACGAAAACAATTACGGTGGTGCTGTGAAACGTTTGAACGCCATTCGCGCGCAGCTCGCGCAACTGGTTTTTTCGACGACGGCCGGATTCACTATCAACGGTTTGAAGCGGGAAGAACTGGTTGCTACCAATTCGATGCTGCTGCACGAACTTTATTTTGACAGCTTGGGTGGCGATGGAAAATTGCCGCCGCCGATGACGCTCGCACTTGCCGCAAGTTTCGGCAGCGTTGAACGATGGCGCGACGAATTTGTTGCGATAGGTAAAGCGTTGGGCGGCGGTTCCGGCTGGGTGATGTTAAGTTACCTGCCGCGCGATGGCCGTCTGGTTAATCAATGGGCTTCTGATCATACGCAATGCGTCGCGCTGGGTACACCGATTCTGGCGCTTGATATGTATGAACATGCTTACCACATCGACTATGGCTCGAATGCCGCGGCTTACGTCGATTGCTTCATGCAGAACATCGACTGGTCGAAGGTGAACTTGCGTTATGCACAAGCCGTTCATGGAGCAAGTGAAGGCATGGGCGCATCGGAAGAATCAGCCGCCTCGGCTTTCGTGGTAGACGTACGCCGTGCCGGCATTTTTTCCAATGCCGAGACGATGATTCCTAACGCGCAGTGGCATGATCCGGAAAACATCGATCAGTGGATGCACGCATTACCAAGGGATCAGAAAATTCTTGTATATTGCATTCACGGACATGAAGTTAGCCGTAATTGTGCCATTCGTTTGAGTGCCAACGGGTTCGATGCGCGGTTCCTGAAAGGCGGCCTGGAAGCATGGCAGTCGTCCGGATATCCGCTAGCCTCCAAAGGAAAATCGCTATGAAATCGCAATATTTCTTGCCGACTTTCTCAACACAATAGGTACTAAGCAGACCTTCCCAATCAGACACATCCAATCTGAATCTACAATATTGATACAACCAATAACTTGCTGCTCCGACCTTAAGTTTCACATAAGCGAGTAAGTCTATCCTTCATTCCATAGGTTTCCCATCCCATTTTTTATGGAAAGGATAGATGATGAAAATGAAATCGATTACCCTCGCACTGGTTGCTGCAGGTGTACTGGCGACCGGCTCAGTCAATGCTGTGAATTGGCATCCTTCCGAATGGTTCAATCACCAGCAAAGTTTGGCTGCAGTAAGCGATACGGCATCGGCGAATACTCAGCCGGCGCTGGCCAATGCAACGCCGAATACGCCGATCGCGCCGATGACCGCGCCCAACTACCGGGCGATTGTGCAGCGTTACGGCCCCGCCGTTGTTGGTATCAATACCGAAGGAACGCTGAAGGCGGATGGGCCGGATTTTGCGGACGATGCGACTAATGATCCGTTCTTCAAATTCTTTCAAGGCATGCCCGGTTTCCGTCAGCATATCCAGCCGCGTTCCGGCGTGCCGGTGCATGGGCAAGGGTCGGGCTTCATAGTGGGCAAGGATGGCATTATTCTGACCAACGCGCACGTGGTGCGTGATGCCAATGAAGTGATCGTCAAGCTGAATGACCGCCGTGAATATAAAGCGAAGGTTCTCGGCAGCGATCCATCGACCGATGTTGCGATATTGAAAATCAATGCCAGTAATTTGCCGGTCGTCAGTCTTGGCAATCCCAATCAGTTAAGCGTTGGTGATTATGTGCTGGCAATCGGATCGCCATTCGGATTTGAACATAGTGCAACTGCCGGCATTGTCAGTGCGAAGGGACGTTCTTTGCCGGGCGATTCTTACGTGCCGTTCATCCAGACTGACGTCGCGGTCAATCCTGGTAATTCAGGCGGCCCGCTGTTTGATGCCAATGGCAATGTGGTCGGCATCAACTCGCAAATTTACAGTCAGACCGGCGGTTATCAAGGATTGTCGTTCGCGATACCGATTGATGTTGCGTTGCGTGTAAAGGACCAGATCGTATCGACCGGTAAAGTTGCTCATGCACGGCTTGGTGTGACAGTGCAGGAAGTCAATCAGTCGTTGGCAGAATCATTCAAGCTGAAGCAGCCGGAAGGCGCGTTGGTGTCGAGTGTGCAGCCGGGCAGTGCAGCAGCGAAGGCAGGCATACAGCAGGGCGATGTGATCCTGAAATACAACGGGCAACCGATTACCGAATCCGGTGACTTGCCGACTCTGGTCGGAATGGCGAAGCCGGGTGACAAGGCGACACTTGAGGTTTGGCGCGCTGGTAAAACGGTTGAACTGCCGGCGACTTTGCAAGGTATGAAAGAGGCGGCTGCAGACAATGACAATGCTTCAGGACCTGCATCTCAAGCCAAGCTTGGTGTTGCAGTACGGCCATTGACGCCGGAAGAAAAACAGGAAGCGAATCTGTCTTCCGGTGTGGTCGTCGAGCAAGCCACCGGTCCGGCAGCACGTTCCGGCGTTGAGCCTGGCGATATCATCATCGCCGTCAATGGCACGGCAGTCAAGAGCGCAGCTGATCTCAAGAACATGATCTCGCGCAAAAGCGGCCATATCGCGCTGTTGATTCAGCGCGGTGAAGAAAAAATATTTGTTCCAGTGACGCTCGGTTGAGTTGCAGTAATAATCAAATGGCCAGGCTACCTTTACAGTGGCCTGGCCATTTTTTATGACGCATTTCAAATTAGGTCAACGTCACCACTTTTATATTGCCATCTTTGCGCATAATCTTGACACCTACGTTGCTTGGATAACGCTGCAGTATCAAATCAATGGTTGAGCCGTTAAGCGCAAGATTGTTTATTTCCACGCTGTCGAGGAAGGAAGGCAATTGCGGATTCTTGAATTGCAATTCCTGATTCTTGTGATCAAACGTTAGCCCCAAGCATGACTGCAACAATGAAAAAACGGTAGCCGCTGCCCATGCTTGCGGAGAGCAGGCGACCGGATACAGCGTTGGCCCTTCGTCCTCACGCTTTTCGAAGCCGCAAAACAGTTCAGGCATCCTGTGCTGATCCATGTACAGGCTTGCTTCGCGCAGACCGCTGAAGACTTTCATTGCCTTGTCGGTAAACCCGTAGCGCGCCATGCCGTCGGCGATCAGCGCATTGTCATGCGGCCAGACCGAACCGTTATGGTAGGCCATCGGGTTGTAACGCACTTCAGTGGTGGGAATGGTGCGGATGCCCCAGCCGCAAAAGAAATCCTTGTTCAACATTTGATTCGCCACTCGCTCCGCATACTCCGCCGTGGCAATGCCTGACCACAACGTATGACCGGCGTTGGACGACGGCACTGCGCATTGCTTCTTTTTGCCATCGAGTGCCAGCGCGTAGGTGCCGATTTTTTCGCACCAGAATACTTCATTGAAACGATCCTTCAGTTGATGCGCAGCTTTTTCAAGATCCTGTGCAAAAGCATGCTCGCCCAATAAATGCGCCAGTCGTGCTGCCTGCAGTTTTGCTTCATACACGTATCCTTGTACTTCGCAGAGAGCGATCGGTGCATCGGCAAGCTGACCATCGCTGTGAAATACCGAATCATAGGAATCCTTCCAGCCTTGTTGCGCCAATCCTTTTTCGGTATAACGCGCATATTCGACAAAACCATCGCCGTCTTTATCGCCGTACCGATCGATCCATTGCAGCGCGTTGAGAATATTGGGCCAGATGGTGCGAATAAATGCCAAGTCGCCGGTCCGTTCGTAGTATGCGCCGGCCAAACCGACGAACAATGGCGTCGCATCCACCGTACCGTAGTAGCGCCGGAATGGAATTTCATTCAACGCGGCCAATTCACCTTTGCGCGCTTCATGCAGTATCTTGCCGGGTTCCGCATCACGCGCAGGATCATGTTCAGTTGCCTGTACGTCCGCCAGAAACGCGAGCACACCTTTGGCCAAACTGGGATCGACCCACAAATACTCGCGTGCAGTCAGGATGCCATCGCGGCCGAAAGTGGTGGAGTACCAGGGCATTCCAGCATAAGGATAGCCTCCTTCCGGCAACGCAGTAGTCAACATCAGAAGGTCAGAGGTCGAACGGTCAAGCCAGCTATTAAAAAGAGGATCGGAGGTGGTAATCTTGCAGCGGTTTTGCGTGTGCGAACTAACGCTCTGCGTGACGCAATTGTATGCATCGTCATAGCAAATCGTGGTTGGTGTTTTCTGATCGTCCTGTTCGCAGTAGATGCTCAGATACAGATGCGCTTCAACTTTTGGTGGTAATGATAGTGTAAATTCTGCGCGGCTTGATGTCAGTTTCATGGGGGCAGGATCGAACACAATACGTGTCTTGCGAATACGTTGATCAACCCCTCGATATCCCAGCAGCAGTTCTTTTTCACTGATTTGCGGCGGCAAATCGGTGCCGCGCCTGGCACGCTTGAATCCACGCACCTCAAATATATCCTTGTAATTGGATGCCAGATCAATCGACAGTGTGAATTCAACCGGCTCAAGATCAAAGTTGACCAGGCGTATATGCTCATGACATGCGTTATCCCATAACAGCTTGGCGCGAAAGATATGCAGCACACCCTTGTGTATCTGTTTCTTTCCACCAGGATGAAGATCAGGATTCATCAGCTCGACGATGAAAAGCCCGTTATCGTCCTTCACTGTCGAATTGAGATACATCGGACGTACGCCTTCGATCTGTAACTCTTTGTGAGAAAGAAAACAAGTATCACCGAGGTAAATGCCTTCCTCTCCCAGTCCAATCGGTTGGATATCGCCGAAGCGGTCAAATAATGCGAACGTCTCATTATGCTTGAGCACACGCCGACGCTCGTCTGGAGGCGAAGCGGTGGCAAGGATATACCATTGCTCCCCTAACTGAATTTTATCAACCATGGATTCTCCGCTCGAGGCTACGGTTTATGATTCCTTCCGCGTTCCCGCATTAGCCAATAATTTCTGGTAAACATGAACATAATTATTGGCCATTAGTGTGGTCGTGAAGCGTCGTTCAAATGAATTTCTGCAACCGGTTCGATCAATCGATTCGATGTTACGGGCTGCTTCTATTGCCTCATCTTGATTGGTCACCACAAATCCGGTGACGCCATGTTCCATAATCTCCGGCACCGAGCCATTGCGATATGCGATGACAGGTGTTCCACATGAAAAAGCTTCGATCATGACCAATCCGAATGGTTCAGGCCAATCAATTGGAAATAGCAAAGCTTTCGCATGCTTTAATAATTTACTTTTTTCAACATCATTAATTTCACCGAGAAAAGTCACCAATGGCGTATCCATCAAAGGCCGTATATATTCATTGAAGTAAGCTTCGTCGGCAATATCAACTTTTGCCGCGATATATAAAGGAATGCCGCATTGCCTGGCAATATCAATTGCCCGATCCACACGTTTTTCAGGCGACACACGGCCAATAAATACAAAGTAATCATCAGGTGTTGATTCGATGGAATCGCAAAGCGGCGGCATGCCGTGATAGACCGTTCCGCACCAGTTTGCCCATGGTAAAGGAGTGCGCTGGCTGTTCGATATCGATACTAACGGCACGTTGTTGAAATGCTTGTAAAGCGGCGGCAATTCGGGCAGATCCAGTCGCCCATGCAACGTTGTCACATGCGGCGTGCCAAGATATTTGGTAATCGGAAAATGCAGATAATCCGTGTGGAAGTGAATGACATCGAAATTCTGGGCATATTGGCACACCAAGTCCAGCTCCATTGCATGAAAAGCCATCCATGCATGAGACTGCTGCGGCCGCATCGCATAATCTATAACAGAAACAAGATTTGCCTTCGTGATGGAATCTCCGCTGGCAAATAATGTGACGTCATGCCCTTGCCCGATTAATTCTTCAGTAAGATGGGAAATTACACGTTCAGTGCCGCCGTAAGCGACGGGAGGTACTCTCTCAAAGAGTGGAGCAACCTGTGCAATTTTCATGTTTTCTCCAACCCCATTTTCAGATCTCACTTTTTGTTGGATATGAATGAGAATTTTTTTCTAGGTTAAACATACACAATGACAATGCGGGAATGTTTTAAATTCTTGAAAATCCGATACAGTAAAGTTGGTGTGTCGCTGTTCATCAGCACGATTTTCTAACAATCGTTTCCGTCATCATTGCGATGCCTCAATTAGATGTGCCTCATTGCTATGTTTGATCAAATAGTTGAATATTCTCAAACAAACTTCTCAAACGAACTTGATATCAGAAACAATCCAGTCAATATTAGAGTCTGTATTTTCAACTGGTTCATTGTTTGTTATGGCGCAATGCATCAGGCTATTATTCTTAACGATATTTTTCGGCACATCGATGTCAATTCCAAATCAGAATGAACTAGGGCGTGTCGTCCATTAATCCCCGGATTAATGGACGACACGCCCTAAAATTGTTTGCACACGCAAAAAAGTTTTGGCATTACTTCGCTTTACGCGTGCATTCGATATGAATCATTGCGGACACACAGCAAATGAAATTTGCATTTTCACTCGGCTTTGCAGCCGGAATGCGCAAGATAGGCGTGCGTCAAGTTGGCAGGGTTGCCGACAACAAGGTCACGATCATTTTTTCCGTATGAACAGGGAAGAGATTTTTTTGCGATGATGTGAAGCGGGTATGCGTTTTCTGGCCTGTCTTTGACCAGTGTCTCGAGTAGACCGACACACCCTGGGAGTGTGCGAACGCACTTTCAATCGGTCGGCATTTCAATGTTGTCAGACTTTTCGGCATCGTTAAGTGGCTGTTGCGGCGGGTGCGATGCCGCGCGGCGGTCATTGCCTGAGCGTCGCTCGATCAGCACCAAACCGATTCCGGTAGAGTATGGTGGTACACATGATTTTTCATTACGCCGGTCTCCAATACTGCGCGTGGCAAGAAAACCCGGCAGCTTTTGTTCTAAATCCATGCAACTCTCCCCTTGCTTTGAATGGCAGTTATTTTTTATTGAGAACTCGTTTCAGCCACAGTACATGCTATTCGCACATAAAATGCTATTAAACCAAATTAAATTGAGAAAATGAAGCCTCTCGGCAGTTTTTTTATGCAGAGACAGCCTGATTCAGGCCGAAAAAGAGCTTTTCTTGGTGATTATGTGCAGGGAATTTGATTGGTTCTAGCGTTGCATTGCTTCCGCCAATAATTGCAGCGGTGCAGTCCACCCTACAATGCCGCCTTGCGCTCTTAACATTTCCAAAGTCGATTTTTTATATTGAGGAAAATAACTTTCCGTTGCATCCTCGATCAACAGACATTCATACCCACGATCGTTTGCTTCACGCATGGATGTTTGCACGCACACTTCCGTTGTGACGCCGGCAAAGATCAAATGCGTTATTTTTTCCATTTGCAAAATGGCCTGCAGTTCCGTGGCATAGAAAGCACCTTTGCCGGGTTTGACAATGACAGTTTCCCAAGCCAGAGGAGCAAGCTCAGGTATGAAATCGCTACCGATTTCGCCATCGACCAAAATGCGTCCCATCGGGCCGGAATCGCCGATTTTCAATGAACCGCCGCCGCGATGCAGTTTGGATGGAGGGCAGTCCGATAAATCGGGTTTATGCGCTTCTTTCGTGTGAATAACCTTGATGCCATTCGCTCTGCAGAGCGTTAATAAAGCTTTTGAGGTTGGAATGATGGCGCGCAATAGCGATACATTGTTTCCGAGCGCAGCGCCAAAGCCGCCGGCTTCGATAAAGTCGCGTTGCATGTCGATCATGATCAGCGCCGTATGTTTTGGATCGAATGCGTATTCGTAGGGGAGGGCGTGGACGGTAAGCATAGGATATTTTTGGCTGTTCTAATAATTCAATGGAGGAATTTCTTAGTGATGCGCATGGCCGGTAACGGATCCTCCAGCCATATAACGTCCGATTTCAGGCACGTTGAAATGATCCCTTGCTACTTCATGCACCAGTTCGCCTTCGCTCATGACGACAATCCGGTCAGCCAGCGTGAGCAGTTCATCAAGGTCTTCACTGATCAGCAATACTGCTGTGCCGTAGTTGCGTGCCGCCATGATACGGCTGTAGGTTTCTGCCACAGCCGCAAAATCCAGACCGAATACAGGATTCGACACGATCAGTACATCGACCGATTGCGATAGTTCGCGTGCCAGCACGGCACGCTGCACGTTGCCGCCGGAAAGGGTGTCGATTCTGGCGCCGATGCCGGTGCACTTGACGTTGAAGTCGCTGACATAACGGCGTGCTTGTTCAGCCTGCGGCACCTTGCGCAGCCAGATGCTGTTGGCAAGCGGTTCGACATCAAAATTGCGTAACGCCACATTGTCGGCGACACTCATGCCTGGCACGCAAGCATTCTTCAGCGGTTCTTCAGGCAGGCTGTACAGTTTATGCTTGCGAATCTGCCGGCGAGTTGCGGTGAAGATCTCGTCATGAATAATCACTGTGCCGGATTCGATGTCGCGTTGTCCGATCAGTGACTCGACAAGCTCGCGCTGCCCGTTGCCTGAAACGCCGGCGATGCCGACAATTTCCCCGGGCTTGATGGCGATACGTACATCCTTCACTGCGAGCGTCCCTTTGTCGCCGCGCACATTCAGCTTGTCGATCGAGAAGCGCGCCGGCATGGATGTATCGGTCTGTGTGCGCGCCAGATCAGGCGCAGGCGGTGTTTCACCCATCATCATCTCGGCCATTTTATGTTCATTCATATCGCCGACTTTTTCAGTGCCGATAAAACGGCCGCGCCGTAATACGGAAACCGTTTTTGCAAAGGCCATCACTTCACGGAATTTATGCGTGATGAGCAGCACGGTCAATTCGCCGCGCGCGCAAAGATCGCGTACCAATCCCAGGATTTCATCGGCTTCAGATGGGGTCAGCACCGAGGTCGGTTCATCCAGGATCAGAAAGCCGCGTTTCAGGTATAGCTGCTTGACGATTTCCACCTTTTGTTTTTCACCTGCTGCCAGCGACGATGCAGGCGCATCCAGATCAATCTTGAATGGAACCGTTTGCATGAAGGCGTCCAGTTCGGCGCGCTCTTTCTTCCAATCGATCCTTGCCGGCAGTTTGCCTTTGGAGATGACGAGATTCTCGGCCACCGTCATTGATGGGATCAGCGTGAAATGCTGATACACCATGCCGATCCTGCAGGCATCGGCATCCTTCGGCGAGGCGATCGCGGTCTCGCGCCCATTGATCAAAATCTGGCCATCGTCCGGTTTGTAAAAGCCGACCAGACATTTGACCAGTGTTGACTTGCCTGCGCCATTTTCTCCCAGCAGTGCGTGAAAATCGCCTGCTGGAATATTGATCGACACATTGTCCAGCGCGGCCAACGAGACAAAACGTTTTTGCATGTTGTACAGTTCAATGCCGATTGCGCCCGTGGCAGGTACAGCGCTGGCACTGATCGCACCGATGGCAGTCATAGAACCTCCAATAACTCGGATGACTTGGCCGTCGCGCCAAACACGCCGCCTTGCATGTGCACCATATTGATTGCAGCCAGATGATTGTTGTAGTCGGTTGCGCCGCAGGCATCTTCGACCAGCAGGCATTCAAAGCCGCGGTCGTTGGCTTCACGCATCGTGGTATGCACGCAGACGTCGGTGGTGATGCCGGTCAGGATCACGTTTTGGATTCCCTTGTTATGCAGGATGAATTCAAGATCGGTTGCACAAAACGATCCTTTTCCTGGTTTGTCGATGATCATTTCACCGGGCAACGGTGCCAGCTCGGCAATGATTTCCCAGCCCGGTTCGCCGCGCACCAGAATTTTCCCGCATGGTCCCGGATCGCCGATGCCTGCGCCGATGCGGCGGCTGCGCCACTGTTTGTTTTTCGGCAGATCGGTCAAATCGGGGCGATGACCTTCGCGTGTGTGAATGATGTGATAGCCGCCTTCACGCATTTTCTTGAGCAGCTTTTTAATCGGCTCGATCGGTGCGCGCGTAAGCGAGATGTCATATCCCATCTGTTCGACATAGCCGCCTTCTCCGCAGAAATCGATTTGCATATCGATGATGATCAGTGCTGTGTTTTGCGGCGTGAGCATGCCGTTATAGGGCCATGAATAAGGATTGGCGGTGACGTATTTTTCTGTCATTGCATTGGTCTCATTTGTTATAAAGTCGGGTCGGTTCTGCGTAGCCGCAAGCACTGCCGTCGGTATGCATTACTTCTGCTTCCCATGGCAATTTGTAGCAGCCCGCCACCAAATCAGTCATGTAGGTATACGGGCAATCTTGCGCACCGCCTTTGACGGCAACATAACCACGGTGGCCGAATTGATAGATATTGTTTTCCACGCCCCAGTATTTGCGCGCTTCACGCACCAGGTCCGGACGCAGTTCGCAATACACAATTTCATCGGCCCGATTGCTACCTGTGACCATAGTCTCGCCATCGAAGTTGACAAACATCGCTTCGCCCATCGAATCCCATGTGCCATCCGATCCGCACATCGCGACGCTGGCGGTTTGCATCAGGTTGCAGAACGCATTGGCTTGATTGGTGATGTTCCAGCTGTGCTTGATTGGCGCCGTATAACCGGCAGTGCGCAGCATGATTTCGGCGCCTTTGTATGCGGCTTCACGCGCCATTTCAGGAAACATGCCATCGTGACAAATAATCAGTGACAGCTTGCAGCCATTCGGTCCCTCGCATACCGGGATGCCGAGATTGCCGGGTTCCCATGGTTCTACCGGTATCCATGGATGTAGTTTGCGGTAATACAGTTTGAGTGCGCCTTGATCATCAATGATGATTCCGCTGTTGTACGGATTGCCATGCGGGTTATATTCCATGATGGAAAAACAGCCCCACACTTTGTTATCGATACAAGCCTGCTTGAATGAAGCGACTTCGGGGCCATCGAGTGAACACATGATTTCCGGATTGATATCCATCGACAAACCATGCAATGCATATTCCGGGAACACGACCAGATCAACCGATGGCATTCCGCGTTTTGCCTTGGCGACCATGCGCACGATTTTTTCAGTTTGTTCGGCAAGTGCGGCACGCGTATGCGGATCGGGTAGGCACAATTGCACCAGTCCTATCACTACCCCATTGGGCGATTTGTTTAAACCACCAAGTCCGCTCATGAAATGCTCTCTCCGAATTGAATGACTATCTGGTCAAACTGAGTTCGCCCGGCGCACCGGCAATGGTCTGCTTGCTTGAATTGGCTGCAATCATGACGGCCAGCGTTAGCACATACGGCGCTGCATTCAGCAGGTAATAGCCGCTGGTCACACCAATCGATTGCAGAGCAGGGCCGAGTGCGCCTGCGCCGCCGAAAATCATCGCAGCGATCACACAGCGGATCGGATCCCAGCGCGCGAAGATGACAAGAGCGACAGCCATGATGCCTTGTCCGCTGGACAAAGCTTCGTTCCAGCTGCCCGGATACACCAGCGATAAATACGATCCACCGATACCGGCCAGGAAGCCGCCAAGTGCGGTGGCGAGAATACGAATGCGCAGCACCGGAAATCCCAGCGCACGTGCTGCCGATTCGGAATCGCCGACCGTGCGCAGCATCAATCCCCAGCGCGTATTGTTGAGTGCCCATCGAAACAGAAAGGCGAACACGATACCGGCAATGAACAATACATTGATTTCCAACGCCGATTGCACTTGCGGATAACTGCTCCAACTGCCGAACGGAATGGAAGGAAGATTGGGCGCTTCCGGTTGCACATAAGCCTTCCCGAAAAAGAAAGCGAGCCCGGTTCCGAGCAGCATCAGGCTGATGCCGATGGCAATATCATTGACACGTTTCAAACTGCACAGCAAGCCATGCATGATCCCAAACATCATGCCGCACAAACCAGCCACCAGCACGCCCAGCCATGGTGATCCGGACAGATACGAGACGGCATAACCGCTCATCGCACCCATGATCAAGGTACCTTCCAATCCCAGATTGATACGGCCGGATTTTTCGGTGATGCATTCGCCGATGCTAACCAACATGAAAGGTGTCGACACGCGGATGGTGCCGGCCAGCATGGCCAGCGGCACACCCCATAAACCGATTTGTGCTGCGTCACTCATGATTGATTCCGTGAGAAGAATTTACGGCTGTTCAGTGTTTCCAGAGCCAGGATGCAAACGAATGCAATGCCTTGCAATACCAATACTGTTGCGTCCGGCATATCGAGCCGCCGTTGCAATAATCCGCCGGCAGCGTTAACGCCGCCGATTAAAATAGCAACAGGGATTACTGCCAATGGATTTTGCCGTGCGATGAACGCAATCAGGATACCGGCATTACCATAGCCGGCGATAACACCGGCATTGGCGGAACCATGCACGGCGCCGACTTCAATCGCGCCGGCCAACCCCGCAGCCGCACCGCCCAATGCCGACATGGTGACGATCCATTTTTTGACAGGAATGCCAACCATCCTTGCTGCGCGCTGATTGCCGCCTACTACCCGCACCGCAAAGCCACCGGTCGTCATGCGGATAAAAACAAAGGCAGCGATCGCAACCACGATGCCGATCACCAGACCCCAATGCACATCAATCCCCGGAATGTTGCCGATCATATTGATATCGCCGATTGGTTTGGTCGACGGCTTGTTGAGACTTTCCGGATCGCGGAACGGGCCTTCGACAAAATGATTGAACAGCGCGATGCCGATATAAGACATCAACAAACTGGAGATGGTCTCATTGACGTTGCGCGCATTTTTCAACCAGCCGCAAATGCCGATCCACAATCCACCCATCAGCACGCCGGCCAGCAGCATCGTGCTCTGCACGAATAATGGCGAAAATCCTTTGACCAGTTGTGCCGCCATTGCGCCCGCCAACGCACCGAGCACCAATGCGCCTTCGCCACCGATGACCACAAGGCCGACTTGCGCCGGCAGTGCGACAGCCAGGCCGGTTAATATCAAAGGCGCCGCACGCAGCAATGTGTTTTGCCAGGAAAATGCATCGGCAAAAGCACCTTGATACATCAAACCCCACACTTCAAGCGGGTTCTGTCCGACCGCATACACAAATGCAGAAAAAATCAGGAATGTCAGCAGCAATGCCGATACCGGAACGATTGCGCCATCAAGCGCACTACGCCAATCGAACTGCATTTTTCCAGACAAGGCAATCTTGTCTGGTCTCGCTTTAGGCAAGGTAGATGGTATTGTGCTCATGGACGCAAATCAATTCTAAAAAGCGCTCTCTTCCTCTCGGCAAGAAGAGAGCGCCCATGCTGCTATGACTATTACGCTAGCGGGTAATAGTTGCGCTAATTAACCGGGCATTTGCCCGATCACACCTTCGACCAGATAATTCATTGATTCAAGCGCTACGTTGGTTTGTTCAAATGCCGATCCGGCTGCGACAGCCGTGCCACCCTTGTTGTCCTTGATCGGGCCTTTGAAAATAATGTATTCACCCTTCATCATCTTGCCCTTGATGGTGTTGGCCACCTTTTGGCCTGCAGCAGGTTCTGCCTTGCCGAAGGCTGACATTTTGACGAAGCCATCCTTCAATCCGCCACGCACGAAATTCGGATGCGGTT
This sequence comes from Burkholderiaceae bacterium, assembly GCA_036560485.1. GTDB lineage: Bacteria > Pseudomonadota > Gammaproteobacteria > Burkholderiales > Burkholderiaceae_D > DATBRC01. The sequence continues at coordinate 21,169 of DATBRC010000034.1, read as the reverse complement.
TGCCCTCCACCGCCGCTTTGATAATCATCGTGTACGGAGTGGACCAATCCCACTCGGCACCGGTCAGGTATCCTTTAGGCGCAAGCTTGGCCTGGCTGGCGTGATAGCCGCAACTGAATGCGCCGCGTTTTTCAGCAGTTTCCACCACCACTTTTGGACCGTCGACATGACAGGTGACGACATCGACACCTTGATCGATCAGGCTGTTGGTTGCTTCCGCTTCCCTGACCGGCAGCGACCAGTCGCCTGTGAAAATGACATGCGTGGTAATCGATGGATCGACCGAGCGTGCGCCGAGGGTAAATGCGTTGATGTTTTCCAATACTTGCGGGATCGGTTTGGCTGCGATGAAGCCCAATTTCTTGCTCTTGGTCGCGTGTGCAGCAGCGACCCCATTCAAATACTGGCATTCTTCGATGTAGCCAAAGAAGCTGCCGACATTCATCGGATGCTTGTCCTTGTTCCATAAGCCGCCGCAATGGGCGAAACGCACATTCGGATATTTTTTTGCCACCACCAATACATGCGGATCGAAATAACCGTATGACGTTGCGAAGATCAATGAGGCCTTATCCTGGTTGATCATTGCTTCCATGGTTTTCTGTACTGCGACAGTTTCAGGGACTTTTTCTTCTTCGACGACTTTAACGCCAGGCATTTTTTTCAGGATGGCTGCCGCTTGTGCATGCGCCTGGTTGTAGCCGAAATCATCCTTGGGACCGACATAGATGAAACCTACGGTGATCGGATTGGCTGCAAGCGCCTGCTTGGCCCACAACGGCAAGCTGCCAACCGTACCGGCGGCTGCAATAGTCTTCAACAAATTGCGGCGTTTTGAATCGAAGTTTGACATTCCCATCCCCTTAAAGTGAATAGCATTGAGATCGTTCATCTGAAAAGCAGTAAAACAGATGATGTTAAAACGGTGCAAAGGCAGCTTGCACACAATCTTGTATTCAAGATAAGCAAACCTTGTGCCACCACGGCAATCCTGGAAATTGTGAACGGGGCACGGCTTTATCGAGAAGATTGGAGGAAAAAAGGGAAGCGTGGCGCTGAATTTGCGTGTTCGGACGATGGCACAGTTACTGGCGATGCACCGTCAAAGTGAAATTGTTTATTGAATGCGCCGAAAGAGTGAAACTGAATCGGGACACATAAGGGAAAATACCTATCGTTACTGCAACGGCTAGCACTGCATCAGACAATCAACTCTGCCGCGCAGTGTGCAAGCGATGCAAAGTAATTTTGCGCACTTCGGCCTTGCTCGCCTCGATGTGCGCGCGCAGCAGCATGATCGCCTGGTCGGCGCGGTGATGCGCGATGGCTTCCAGGATCTGGCCATGTTCGTCGTAGGTATTTTCAATGCGATGCGGCTGGGTAAAATCGAGTCGCCGAATGATGCGAATACGCTCCATCACATCGCTATGCACACGCGCAATCTCGGGATTGTTGGCGCTGCAGACCAGTGTCATATGGAATTGTTCGTCATTGACCGAGACTGCCATCTCGTCGGTCAAACGTTTGCGCTTTGATACCAGCCATATTTTTTTCAACGGTTCAAGACCGGCCGGGTCCGTTTGTTCGCATAATTTTTTGATGGCGGCGGATTCCAGCACGAGACGCAAATCGTACAAATCTTCAAACTGCTGAAAGTCGAAAGGTTTGACGCTCCAGCCGCTGCGAAAATGCACTTGCAGGTAGCCGTCCCGCTCCAGCCGGAACAAGGCTTCGCGTACCGGCGTGCGGCTGACTTCCATGCGTTCCGCTACTTGCGATTCGGTAAAGCTGTCCCCAGGCAGCAGGCGGAAGTCAAAAATATCCTGCTTCACCGCCAGATATACCTGATCGGCCCGGCTTGCTGTGTTAGCTGGAATTACTTTTGTTGCAGGCTTCTTTTTTTTGGCAACTGTCATAGTCGATTAATTGATTAAGCTTACATGTGCTGCAACAACACGCCATCCATCCGCTGTCCGCAGCCAGGTTTGGCTTTGTCTGCCTGGCCGGTCACTGCCATTACGCATAAATTCAATATTCGTCGTCGCGTAATCGGTTCCATAGGTGGTAATCACGGTGCGCAGAATTTTTCTTTGCAGATTCTGTGCAGGGCGATTGGCGCGGAATTCCTGAATCATACTATAGCCGTACAAATTTTCACCTACGCCGTATCGTAATGTATGCGGGCTGTTCCAGAACAACTCATCGAGAATTGCCACTTTATTATTGACCAATGCGTCTTCGTATCGATCGAAAACAGCAGCGATTTCGGCAACAATGTCGGGAAGGTTGATATCCATTTTGAATTTATAAAGTGGCGACAGGCGCTTGTGCCACCGCTTTTGTCTCAAGATACGCAGCCGCGCGCAATGCCAAATCTTCGCGCCAGGGTGCAGCAATCAACTGCACACCGACCGGCAATTCACCGGCTTGATGAATGGGCACGGCAACAACCGGCAAGCCGATGAACGAAATCGGTTGCGTCAGTAATCCCATCGATGCCCTGGCAGGAAAGCGTGTTCCATTGATATCAACCCATTCTGTGCCGATTGGCCATGCGGGGCAAGGCGTCGCAGGCGCAATCAGGATGTCGTATTGCTTGAACAGGTTGCGGACATTTTGTTGGAAGAGTGAGCGAAAACGTTGTGCTTTCAAATACCAAGCCGCCGGCGTCAACGCACCGGCGACAAAGCGATCGCGCGACAATGGTTCGTAGTCTTCATACTGGTCACGTATGGTAGAAAGATGCAATGCGCCGCCCTCGGAAGACGTGATCGTGAACGCTGCTGCGCGCGCCAGCGCGACGCCGGGCAATTCGATCTCGGCCGCTGTTCCGAATGCTTGTGCTGCCAGCCTGCTGGCTTGCTGCGCGATCGGAGTGGCATGTGCATCAAAGTATCCGGTCAGTCGTGCAATACGCAAACCATCAATGCCTTTTGCAAGCGTAGGCCGGGTTGGTTCAATCGCTTTTTGTGCACAGGCAGGATCATGCGGGTCAGGTCCCTGACATGCGTCGTAAGCCAGCGCGAGATCTTCTACACTTCGTGAAAATGGGCCAAGGTGATCGAGACTGGTGACGAATGGAAAACTGCCGTTGCGGGACAACCTGCCATAAGTCGGTTTAAGTCCCAAGACGCCGCATAAGGAAGAGGGTACGCGGATCGATCCATTGGTGTCGGACCCCAATGATATCGGCACCATTCCCGCTGCAATGGCCGCGCCGCATCCGCCTGATGATCCTCCGGCAATGCGTGTGGTGTCGTGCGGATTGCGGCTTGGACCTGCATGCGAGTTTTCTGTCGTAAAGCCGTAAGCAAATTCATCCATATTCAGCGCACCGACACAAATGCCGCCGGCCTGCTTCAGGCGCGCGACAAGCACAGCGTCGCTCGATGCTGCCGGATTGTTTTGCAATACCTTGGAGCCGGCAAGCGTGACTACGCCTTCCAGGTCGAACAGGTTTTTTACGGCAAACGGCACGCCAGCCAATGGCGGCAAACTTGCGTCCTGATCACGCAAGCGGTCGATCGCATTTGCTTCGGTGATGGCCCGTTCAGACGTGACGCATGTGAAGGCGTTGATGCTGCCATCGACCGCCTCGATGCGCTCAAGCGTTGCGGTCACAATTTCCTTTGCAGTGAGCGTTCTTTCTCTAACCGCATGCGCCAATTGTGCTGCCGACATCTGGTGAATATTCATGGGATCGAATTCTCAAACCTTGAAGACAGGAGCCGGCTCGATCTCGGCCGGCAACTCGAATTCAAGCAATGGTGTGATCAGGCTTGCGGTACGTGTAAACGTTTCAATGACACGTTCACGCGCATCGGCACTGAGTGTCAGATCATGCAAGGCAAGAGTTGCATCGACATATGTTGCAATGATGGTCGCGTCTTTCATGATATGGATGCAGTCTTTGTCGAGTTGATGTAATTTTTCCAGCTGCCGTATTCGGTAATATCCCTCGCACCATCAATCGCATACGGTTCGCAGATAAAGCTTTTTACAGAACTTCCGTCAGCCAAAAGAATCGTCCCAATGCCGAGCGGCGATGGAATCAACGACACGAAAGAACCAAAATGCGAGATCGGCATTTCCCATACTTCAACCTGGATTGCCGCGCCATTTTCCGGCATGCGCATCAAGCCCGGTTTGGGCGGAACAGTATCTTTCAGATGATACAGCCGGTACAGCGCTGCAGTCGTGGTGGTGGAGAGCAGTTTCGCATTGCGTTCCGTCAGCTGATAATTGAGCGGCATACCGGACAAATGAGCGCCGACAACTGCAACTTGCAAAGTAGTCGTTTTCAATTGAATTGGTGTCGATGCTGCCGGATAGGCTTGGCCGGTCGCGCCGAGCGGCAATTTGAGGAAGTCTTGAATCTGCTGTCCGAATTTTGCCAGTATCACATCGTGCAGCGCCGGCGCAATCAGTGTGATCCCGGTCGGCATCTTGTCCGGTCTGAATCCGGTCGGCACCGACAATGCACACAGGTCAAGCAGATTGACCGCATTGGTGTAAGTGCCCAATCTGCTATTGAGAGCGATAGGATCTGCATTGACTTCAGCGCGGGTGTAATGAGTGGGAATGGTTGGAACCACCAACGCATCAAAATCGCTGAGCAGTTTGGCCGCCCGCTTGCGCAGCAATGAAATTTTATATTGCGCTGTAAATACATCAGCTGCTGTAAAGGTATGTCCTTTCCCAATGACAGTAGCTACCACCGGATGAATGGTTTGAGGTCGATCACGCAATAAGGCACTTGCTGCTTCCAATCTCTCGGCCACATACGGACCGTCATACAATAGACCGGCCGTTTCATAAAAAATTGAAAAATCGATTTCCTGAATTGTTGCACCTAACGATACAAGAATTTTAAGCGCATCCGCGAATGCCTGTTCGGCTTGTTGATCGCCGAAAAAGCGTAAATCGCTTGCCCGAGGAATAGCCAGACGGAAGGCGCCTTGCCTGTCGGGGACTTTCCATTTTGGGCGACGCGCAATGGAATCATCATTACGCATGGTCATGACTGACAATGCGAGGTTTGCATCGGCGACCGTCCTGCTGAAGATCGATACGCAATCCAAAGTGCGGCATGCAGGCACTACACCTGTCGCACTAATCAAGCCGCGCGATGGCTTGAGACCCACCAGATTATTCAATACTGCCGGCACGCGACCGGAGCCTGCTGTGTCAGTACCGATTGCCAAATGCACCTGACCCAATGCCAGTGCAACGGCCGAACCGGAACTGGAGCCGCCGGAGATATAGCGTTGATCGAAGGCATTCGGCACTTCGCCGAATGGAGAACGCAGCCCGACAAGGCCGGTGGCAAATTGATCCAGATTGGTTTTGCCAATAATAATTGCGCCGGCTTCTTCCAATAGTTGTATCGCAGTAGCAGACTCTTGCGGCATATAGGAAAATGCCGGGCAAGCCGCAGTCGTGGGCAATCCCTTTACATCGATATTGTCCTTGACCGCAACCAGCACACCATACAGCGGTAATTTTTCAATGCCGGAAATACTGGCGATCGCTTCCAAGGCACTTGCCCTCGCCAATAATTGAGCGTCATTGAATTGTCCGATCCAGATAGGGAGATATGCCGGCTGGACAGGTTTGGCGATAAACATGCGAACGATTTCAGTTGGATGAATCGATCCATTTCCATAAGCTGCCCTCAAAGAAGCGATATCGACATTTAGCCAGTTCACTGCGCCATCCTTAACTTGTATACATATTAGTGTACAAGCAAACTGTGTGCCCGGATTTTATATCGATTCATGAAGAAAAATTTGATGATGGGCCCAGACTGGAGCGGTGCTGCCCAAATTGAGGGAGTTGGTCTCATTTTGGTGCTTTTGCGGGACAGGTGAATCGAGAGAGAAAAATTGATTTTGCCTTCAGCTTTTTCACACACCGATATTTCTTGGCGCATGAATAAATCGTCTTTCGATATCCTGGTCGATTTGGCGATTCAGTGCAACTATGCGCCGGCTCGTTTCACATCCGCTTGTCATCTCATTAAGACAGAACATATCCGGTCAAGCATGCGCTGCACATATTTTAAATTCAATAATCAACCAGATTAAACCATTTGTCTCTTGATCGAGTTGCTGCGACGCTGCCGAAGGGCTGTGCCGGCGTGATGCCTGTTGAGCGATTCCAGTGCGATACAACGCAACTTCGCAGTGCAAATCCACGCTACGAGCGCGAAATAGTGAGTGTTTTTCCTTGGCACGTGTTTTGCTAAAGTTGTATTCAATCTTGTATACAAAAAAGGTGGCGGCACAAGATGGTTGTTTTCTGTACTTGGCACATCACATTGTTTTCAATCCTTTTAATCATTCACTCCAGGAGAATCACAAATGAAATACAAACTTTTATCCTCCCTATTACTCATGGCGGGCCTGCTGTCAGCAAGCGTTCAGGCGGCCGACTGGAGCGATACGTCACTGAGCTGGCGCTACGGCACCAAATTTGCCGAGCCATTTGACAGCAAGGACATTTCCAAAAATATCTATGGCTTGACGCATGTAAGCGGCTATAAATATGGCGTCAATTTTTTCAATGTCGATATGCTGCAATCGGATAGTAACGATCCCGCTGCAGGCGGTGCTTCAGGCGCACAAGAAGTGTATGTGGTCTATCGCAACACGTTGGACATCGGCAAGATATCAGGCAAGAGTCTCAAGTTCGGTCCGGTTAGCGGTGCCGGCGCAACGCTTGGGTTTGACTGGAATACCAAAAATGACAATTACAGTTCCAAGAAACGCATGCTTGTTTTAGGCCCTACGTTGATGTGGGATGTGCCGGGTCATCTCAACACCAGCCTGCTGATTTTGAAAGAAAGTAATTCACCCACAGGTGTCAGCCGTTACACCTACAAAACTCATCCGATGTTCGCTATCGACTGGGGTATCCCGTTGGGCAGTTTGCCACTTTCGTTTGAAGGATTCGGCAACTTCATCGCGCCAAAAGGCAAGGATGAATTCGGCGGCGATACAGCTGCAGAAACTCTGGTTGATCTGGCATTGATGTGGGATGTCGGCGCTACGGCGGGCATGGCGAAGAATACGTTCAGACTTGGCGCCATGTACGAATACTGGAAGAACAAGTTCGGCAATAATCACTCTGGGCCGGCAGGTTCCGGCGCATTTGCCAAGACACCGATGGTCAAGGCTGAGTACCACTTTTAAGGGGGCGTTGGTGTAGAGATGAAAACGGCAGGGTATTCCTGCCGTTTTCGTTTTAATGGATACACTCAAACAACCGCAAATCAAATTGCCTGCAGCAGGGTTTAGACGAACTTTCCGATTTTCTTTTCCACCTAAGCGCGCACCGATCCGCTAAACAAAAACGAATGCGTTATCGCGATGTCATGATCACACCAGCGGTCGCCATTCAGGCAAACCGGCATATGGCTGCTGCGGTTAGGTAGAGGACATCAGTCGTTGGAACAGCGTGCTATGACCGCGATCGGTCCGCCTCCTGGGGGACCTTGATGCTCCGCGCCACCGGATACATAGACGGCTCCGCATCCGGACACGGCTGCGATCAAGCCGCCGACTGCAGCACGTGCATGCCGTGTCGGTGTGATGTCGGAATCGTCCAGCATCGTGTGGCGAAAGCCGCGGATCATGCCATCCGGCGACGATTCTGTTTTTGCAAAAACATTAATGACCTGTTCATCTTGCCCTTCAAGTCCCTTGCTTGCATCCAGTCCGATACTGCTGAATGCATCAAGTACGCCACGCAAGTCGAGCGCGTCGCGCATCACTGCATGCCCGATGATGTTGTCGCCGGCAGCTTGTGTGCTGTTTCCCATCACCACTACCGCACTGTAAGAAAGTTCAATCCCTGCTGAAGTAGATGCGACCGATGAGTACAGGGTCCAGTCGGCCAGAATGGCATTCTCCGTTACCTCATGATCGATTTCTTCAAGAGCGACAGCTACGCCAAGTGCCGACGCACCGCGCGAATACGCCATCGATGCATACGAATCTTCTGTCACCGTTTGTCGGCCGCGCGCATGAGCTGCTTCAACTCTCTCGGATGTCAGCAACGGGCATTTGATTTGTACAAAATGAACATCCGATGCGTTGTCGATCCCTGCGTCATGCATCGCTTCTTTGACAGCACGAGCGGTTTCCGTAATCTGCACGCTGCGTCCTAATTCTTCTGGCAAAAACGCGCGGGTATGCGCAACTCCGATCGACAATCGTTTGCCGCTTCCCTGTTTTTCTGCGACAGGCCGACGCACAAAAACCGATGCGTGCGGACTCAATACGCCTTCCGTACCGCCCGACATCACCAGCGCTACTCGGGTTTCAATGTCTGCTGTTGTGCAATGCAAATAAGTGGCGAGCAGCGTTGCAAATGCGAGGCTGGCGTACTCGCGCGTGAAGTCATTCACACCGCCGTTTCCCTCTGTCTTGCCGAGGATGGCGACGATATCTTTCGCGTCGACTGCACCATCATCCAGCAGTTGCTTCAATCCGCTGACATCACCAGGCCCGCGCATCGGGATGCGGAAAAGATCGGCTTGATAAGTCGTCATGTCATTCAACCGCACGCTGCCAGAAAATGGCGCGTTGTTCGATCCATGCAATCGCATAAAACAGCAGAATCCCGGCAACGGCTGCCGCCAGAATTGCAGAAAATAAAATCGCCGTGTCGAGATGAGAAGAGGAAATCATGATCAAGTAACCGAGCCCGCGCGTCGCGCCGACAAACTCGCCGACAATGGCGCCGACCACTGCCAGCGACGACGATATCTTGAGTGCGGAAAAAAGATAAGGCAGGCAATACGGAATCCGCAGCTTGCGAAATTCCTGTCCGCGCGTCGCCTTCAGCGAACGGAACAATTCATAGTATTCCGCGTCAGCAGCTTTCAGCCCCTTGACCGTATTGACCAGCACCGGAAAGAAGCAGATCAATGCGGCCGCAGTAATCTTCGACCACCAGCCAGTGCCCATCCACAAAACAAGCAGCGGCGCAATCGCAACCAGCGGCGTAGTCTTCAGCGTAATTGCCAATGGAAAGAAACCGCGCTCCAGCAACGGCGAACGAACAAACAGCAGCGCGATGCAGAATGCGCAAGTGCTGGCAATGGCAAATCCGGTCAGCGCCTCGGCCAAGGTAACGGCAAGATGCATAAACAGGCTTTGATCAATCGTGTCGACAATTGCAGAAGGCGGCGGTAGTAGGTAGGCAGGCACGTTCAACACACGCACGATGCATTCCCACAGCAACAATGCTGCCACAATGAATCCGGCTGGCACTGCAAAGGAACGGATCATCATGACATGCTCCTTACCAGGTTACGTACCTGACTGACTGCTTGCGCAAATGCAGTGCTTTCCAGCGCACGCGGATGCGCTAACGCGACATCGACCGCTTCGAGCAAGCGTGCAGGGCGTGGAGCAAAAACGAAGATGCGATCCGATAAGGCAACCGCTTCGGAAATCGAATGCGTGACCATCACAATGGTTTTCAAGCGTGTGTCGGCACTACGCCAGATTTGCAGCAGCTCGTCATTGAGCGCCTCGCGCGTCAATTCATCCAGCGCGCCGAACGGCTCATCCAGCAACAATAGATCGGGATCGGACATCAGTGCACGTGCGAGCGCCACGCGCTGCTGCATGCCGCCCGACAGTTGATGCGGATATGCTTGTTCGAAATCGGTCAGGCGCACCAATGCCAGTGTGCGTTGAGCACGTGCGATGTCAGTCGCACCGACACTGTTGCCGCCAAGTTCTAACTCGACCGGCAACAACACATTCTCCAGCGTCGTGCGCCAAGGCAGCAGCAAGGGTTTTTGAAACATCAAACCTACACGTAAACCGGAAGAAGATTCACCTTCTGCACCCAACACCACACTACCGCTCGAAGGCGCAGTCAGTCCCGCAATAGCACGCAGCAAAGTCGACTTGCCGCAACCGCTCGGCCCCAGCAGAGACACAAATTCCTGCGATTGAATCGTGAAGCTGATGTCATCGATCACAGACAACGCGCCGAACTGAACGCTTAACTTGTTGACAGAAATCGCAGTCGGCATGGTCTTGCTCATATCACAAACCGAAACCGAAGCGAGGTGTGGTCGTGCACTCATTGCGTCAGATATTTGGTGGTGTAAGCTTTGCTCAAATCAAGTGAGGTCTTGAGAAATCCGCCCTGGATCAACTGATCCTGCAATGCAGTCCACGCAGCCGGCTGCATCGAGCCGATCGGTTTGGTATCGGGTTGCAGCAGCGGGATGCTTTCTTTCATCATTGCCAACTCATGGTCGTAAGTCAGCTTGCCGCCTTGCTTGACTGTCGCTTGCGCTGCTTCGTCAGGATGCTTGACGGCTTCGTTCCAACCCTTGAGCGTGGCGGCAACAAAGCGCTTCACTTGATCCGGATGTTCCTTCAGCATTTTTTCAGTGGTGAAAATCGTGTCGGCATACAGATCGATTCCATAGTCGGACGGCCACATGATATTGACGTCAAAGCCTTTTTCGCGCGCCGCGATGACTTCATTGATCACATAACCCGGCCATACATCGACCTGTCCGGTCAACAGCGGCGTCAGATCGAACTTGACCGGGATCTCGGTCAACGACTGACTGGACAGATTGATTTTCTTGAGCACTGCGCGATAGACCAGTTCTTCGTTACCGCCGGTTTTCACGCCGATTTTCTTGTCCTTGAATTTTTCGGCCTTGTCGATGCCGCTCGATTTGAGCGAGAACAAAACAAATGGGCTCTTGCGGTACAACACCGCTACGGCAACGATCGGCACGCCTTTGCTGCGTGCAACCAGGATCTGGTCCGCACTGGTCACGCCAAATTGTTCATTACCGCCTGCTACCATCTGGATTGCAGGGAAATCCGGACCGCCGGGCTGGACCGATACATCCAATCCCGCCGCTTGATAAAAGCCTTTTTCCTTGGCGACGTAGAAACCGGCGAATTGTGCCTGGTTAAACCATTTAAGACGTACTGTCAGCGGATCGGCAGCCTGCGCCGGCAGGGACAAAGCAACGACGAATGTACCTATTAATGCACCGAGAACGATGCCAAGCCGGGAAGTGCGCATGATGACCCTTTCGTGATATTGGGAAAACGATAGGCACATTCTAGGTATGAAAAGTGCACTCAGATAGCACTAAAAAGTGGGCAATATGATGCTGAAATCAGCTCACTCACAAAAGCACTAAAGTTCCTGAAGCATTGCAGCCAGATGCTCTGAAAAAGCCGCAGCCGCACTCGGCAAAGCGCGCCCGCGTCGCATCGCAAGGAACAACTGGGTGCGTGCCAGCCCAACGTCCGTCAATGGAATGGCGACCATGTCATCATCAATTTGCGAACCGATCTGGAATTGGAAGCAGATCGCCTGGCTGGTGCGGGAAAATGCCTTCATCACCTCGATCGAGTTTGACACTAGCGCCGGTTCAAACTGGAATGAAGTCTTCAGCAATGCGCGGTCGATCAATGCACGGCCGGCCAGTGTTTCATCGGCCAGCGCAATCGGATATGCCTGACAGTCGCGCAAGCGCAAGCTGCTGCGTGAAGCAAGCGGATGCGTGCGCGCCAGCAGTGCACAGAATGGTTGGTGTGCAGTAGCAAGGATGGTGACGTCAGCCCGGTTGTACAAATCATGCGTCAGAATCAGATCGGCGGTATCGGATGCCAAAGAATCCACCAGATGTCCCGCACCTTCAATCGTGACATTGAAGTACACACCCGGATGATGCGCCTGGAACGCCGCAATCGCCTCCGGCAGCAAATGTCCGGCGACTGATTCGGTGGCGGCAATGCGCACACGGCCGCGCACCAAGCCACGCAACTGCTCGATGCGCGACACAACCATTTCAAGATCGGCTAACGTGCGCCGCACATAACTGACATACAGTTCGCCGGCAGCTGTCAAGCGCACACCGCGCGGCAGCCGCTCGAACAACGTCAATCCGAGTTCGCTTTCCAAGTCGAGGATGCGCCGGTTCAAGGCAGAAGAAGCGATATGCAGCGACTCGGCCGCCTTGCGGATCGATCCGTGGCGCGCGACTGCATTGACGTAGACAAGAATGCGTTGTGGACGAATCGACGGCCGCGTTGCGGCAGACGGAGCAGCATTTTCGGCAGCAGCTTTCTTTTTCGTCGTTTTCGTATTGTTAACGGTCAAAATCGGTTTCCTCAAAGAGGTCATGCACGAAGCACATCAAGCAATTGTAACCGGGGCTGCGCCCACCTTTATTTTCTGCTGAGCTGAATGATATCGAGCGATGCGGATCAACGAAAACTATCGATTTTCTTCTTCGCTATAAATCAGCACCACGGGTACGCCATCGTCTTTCATGTAGCCACGATACATGCCCGCCGTATTGAAGCCGAACTTCACGTTGCCATTGGCGTCCAGTGCAATGAGACCGCCTTCTCCACCCCGTTGATTCAACGCGCTGTCGATCACTTGATCAACTGCGTCGGACAGCGATAATCCGAGATATTTCATGCGCGCGGCAACATCATAAGCGATCAATCCGCGCATAAAATATTCTCCGATACCGGTTCCCGAAACGGCTGCAGTGGCATTATCGGCATAGGTGCCTGCGCCGACAATCGGCGAGTCGCCAATCCGGCCATATAATTTATTGGTCAATCCGCCGGTAGACGTAGCGGCGGCCAGGTTGCCGAAACAATCCACTGCGACGGCGCCGACTGTGCCAAATTTATTATCGGTCTGCGAAGATTCAAATTCTTTTGAAGGCATGCCGGATAAAGAGCCATCATGATCCAGCTGAATTTCGGCATGTTTCTTCGCTTGTTGCAACTGATCGAAACGCTGTTGTGTATGGAAATACTCAGGATTGACCATGTCAATTTGGTGTGACGCTGCAAACTGCTCGGCCCCGGTCCCGCTGAGCAATACATGGCTTGTTTTATCCATGACTGCGCGGGCAGCGATGATCGGATTCTTGATCGTGCTTACGCCTGCTACTGCTCCAGCTTTGCCTGTCTTTCCATCCATGACGGCAGCATCAAGCTCGATTTTTCCATCGTTTGTAAAGACAGATCCTTTTCCGGCATTGAACAACGAGTCGTCCTCAAATACTTGAACAGCTGCACAGACTGCGTCGAGACTGGAACCGCCGTGTATCAATATCCGATGACCCGCATTCAATGCGCCGGCAATCACGGCACGATAGTTTATCTCCTCTTCTTCCGTCATGCTGCCGCGCCGTATGGCGCCGGCGCCACCATGAACTGCTATAACGCTGCGTTGGTTTTGCATTTCCATACCTTTGTTCGATTTCACATCGTATCCAGCAATGTGCAGAGCACAAAACGAAAAGATACATCGGTAATAGCGGACTGGCTCCTATCACCAATTGATTTGACATTCATCAACTTTACCATGGGAATTTATTGCTTAAACTCATTCTGGTAATGAGGGAAGCATGCGAACTTGTTTGCTCCATAAAAATTTAATAATTCGAATGGAGACTTGCAAACATGAATTCCGTTGAAAACCCATTCCGGAACACCGTGGAAGAGCACCATGACTTCCAAGTGACATTGGGCATTGCCAATGCGTTCGACAAGATGGCATGGGTTGCGCAGCCTGATGGCTGTGTCGTCCATTGCAATCAACATTGGTGCAACTATACCGGAATGACGTTGGATCAAGCCACCGGAGCTGGGTGGATTTCTGCCGTTCATTCTGATGATGTGCCACTCTGTGTCGAGCATAGGTCCAATGCACTTTTGGCAGGAGAGCCTTACAAAAACGAATGTCGTTTGTTGCGCGCGGATGGCGCGTACCGCTGGCATCTCTGTCTCGGCATGCCTGTTCGTAATGTGCAAGGCGAAATCACCAGGTGGTTCGGTATTTGCCGTGATATTGAAGACTATGTGCGCACGCAAAGAGTGATTCAGGATAGCTATGAAAAACACAAACAACAACTCTTGACATATTTTTCTGCATTAGCGGCATCGAATGTACGATTAGCCCAAGAAAATGTGAAGCTGATACAAGCGGTTTTTTCAATATGAATTAGAGAGATTGCACGTCTGCGGCAAAATACTGCCATTGAATGCGCATCAATTTTTATATTGACCTTGGCAATGCCAATATAACCTGATCCTCCCCTAGTCGATGTGCTATATGCCGAGCACCTAACCGTTGTTTTGCGAATGCAATTTTGCATGCAGCACTGGACGCAGGTAAAAAGGCTGATAGTATGGAAGTTCCGTGCATCAAACCAATTCCTGAAAAAGTTAAGGGAATTCTAATGAAGTTATTGCGCGACGCAACCCATAGCCTGCGATGCTCACCGCACAATCGTAGGCTACGCTTCTTAACGCCGGCTTGCATCGCTCGCTACACTTGATCAGAATTTCCTTCATTTTATCTTTGGATGAGTTTGGCAAAAATACAAAAGAAGACTCTCATCAATAAAACTTGAGAGTGAAATCTTTGATCGGGGGACTTGGTATGATTTTGCTTCCAAAAAATGGAGCGGTTCTTTTACGTGGCTTCCGCATTGGAACCCGGCTTGTTCTGGGTTTTGGTTCAATTTTAGCAATTGTCGCCGCCACGAATGTTGCTGAAACATATCTCAGGGATCAAAGCAAAGAAAAGCTGATTGCAGGATTGAAGGTCTCCGAAGAGAAGACTCGCCTGGCCGCAACGATGAAGAGCGCCTTGCTTGAGGGCGGCATCGCGATGCGTAATATCGGGATTCAATCGGAAGTCGCTGCAATGCAAAAAGAGTACGACAACGCAGCATCGTATCGTGCACTTTTTCTTCAGAGTCGGGACAAGTTCGTGAGTACCGGACTCTCGGATACCGAGAAGACCATTTTTTCCAATATCGCGCAAATTGATCAGCAGATGCAGGCGCCGCTTCGGGAAGCTATCGGGCAGTCTCTTGCCTTCAACGAAGATTCTGCAGCTATCGTTTTGGCAACGCGTATCGATCCGCTTAACCGAAAAGCTATCCAAGAAATCAACCAGCTTGTCGATATTCAGCAAGCGGCCGCACATGATGTCATCGTCAAGTCTGTTGATGATGACATCCATCTGAAAATTCTACTCTTACTCGTCAGCATCGTATCGTTGGGAGTAGGTGCTTTATTGGCGTGGTTAATGGCACGCAGCATCATTCATCCATTGCGTGATGCCGTGGATGTTGCACAAAATGTCGCACGTGGAGAGCTTACCTCGCAAGCGCACGTTGACGGACACGATGAAGTAACTGAATTGATGCGCGCTCTTAATGAAATGATGCAGTGTCTGTCGGTAGCAAACCAAAAGCTCAGTGATCTGAGTCACACTGATGGACTGACGGGCGTCAAGAATCGCGCCTATTTCAATGAAGTGTTCAATACGGAATGGCGGCGAGGGCAGCGCGCCGGATACATGGTAGGACTGCTCATGCTGGACATCGATCATTTTAAAAGCGTCAATGACACGTATGGCCATTTGGGAGGCGATGCCTGCCTCAAGCATGTGGCCGAAACGCTTAATACGACAATACGACGAGCCGGTGATCATGTATTCCGCTATGGCGGTGAGGAATTCGCCATTTTATTAGCCAATACGGAAATGGCCGGAGCCGAAAGCATTGCAGAAATTATTCGCAAAAGAATAGAGGCATTGGAAATTATTTTCGATGGGAAGAAAATTCCCGTAACCATCAGCGTGGGGGTCGCGGCAATGATTCCGAATGACGCTCTCGCTGCGGATTCATTGATCGGATATGCTGACAGTGCTCTATATAAAGCAAAACATGCAGGGCGAAACAAAGTTTGTGTTTTCCAAGAGATTGACGAGTAGGCGTGTATCGTTCTCTCCTAATCCTTGAAACTCATTTCATCAATATCAACAGGCTATATTCATCTGTGTTGTACTTGAAAATATCGCGACATTGCTTCGCTAACTATTTTAATGGCCGGAAGATGACTCTGATGTCGAAAGATATCACTTCAACCAATCAGCATAGTGTTGCGCCGGCACATCTATAAGCCCACTAATATTGCATTGCAATATAGATTGTTATTGCTGCTGAAAAATTCCAGCGTAATACTGATCCTTTAGAAAGTGAGCAGAGCAATTCAAATAAAAACTATTTTGCTTGCTACAACAACAATGAACTTCGCTAGAAATAGCATATGTGGCAAGCATAGCAACTAAAAATTAACGCTATGCAGCATTTGGATTGAAAACCATTTGCGAGTATATGCATTTATGCATTACAACCGAAGAGCGTAGTAAGACATCTTGCATAAAAGTAGGGAGCAGTTTCAATCAGCTGGAAATTTAAATTCATGAGGAGAAAGACATGAAGGCAAAGATCGCGAGATATGTGAGTTTTTTCATTGCGGCCATGATGGTTTCACTAGTCGCCAACGCGCAGCAAAGAGCTTCCGCTGATGAGGCTGTCGCATTTGTGAAGAAAGCGGTGACCTATTTAAAAAAGCACGGCAAGGAAAAGGCATATGCTGATTTTGCCGATCTGCATAACAAGCAATTTCATGATCGCGATTTATATATATTTGTGTACGATCTCAAAGGAATCTGCGTAGCGCATGGGAATAATCCCAAGATGGTCGGTAAAGACCTGTCCCAGATGAAGGATGCAAACGGAAAAACAATCATCCAGGATTTCATCGAATTGGTGAATACAAAAGGTTCCGGATGGGTGGAATATTCGTGGCCCAATCCTGTTACCAAAAATGTCGAAGCGAAATCCAGTTATATTGTTAAAGTCGACGACATATTGCTGGGTGCGGGAATCTATAAGGCTTCTTCTAAATAAGTGGCACATACAAGGTTAGGACTGACGCAAAATCGCCGCCGCGTTGCCGCTCCTAACCCGTACTACGTGTACTGTCGTCGTCGCGACGCCTTGCTGCGACAATTTTGGGTAAGTCCTAAAGGTAAATGATAATGACCACCTCACTGCAATCCAATGGATTTTCTTTGCGCCGCTTTCATATCGGGACCAGGTTGATTCTTGGATTCGGATCGATTCTCGCGATCATTGTGGTGATGGTGGTAGTAAATAGTATTCTGAATGACCAAAATAAAAAGAAATTGATTGTTGAATTGGAGGCGGCCGAGCAAAAAACCGTATTGGCCACTTCAATGAAAAATGCAATTCTTCAAGGCGGTCTTGCCATGATCAATATCGGCATTCAGTCTGAAGTCGACGCGATGCAAAAAGAGGAGCAAAAAGCAAAAGAGCAGCGCGCCAAATACCTGGAGAGCCGCGATAAATTGGCTGCGCTCGGATTGACTGATACTGAAAATCAGATTGTCGGGGAAATTGCGCAGTTGGATACGCAAATCGGGAGCGCGCTCAAAGAGGCGCTCGGGCAGGCGTTGGCTTTTAATGCTGAAGGAAGCACAAAGGTCATTGCTACCCGTATTAATCCGTTAAACCAGCGTGCTCTTGGCGAAATCAATAAGCTCGTAGAAATGCAGCAGGCTGCGTCGCATGAAGTGCTTGTTCGATCTGTTGCAGAGGACACCAGGCTTAAATTATTGCTTTTCATTTCCAGTGCATGCGCATTTGTCGTAGGTTCACTCTTCGCATGGACAATTTCCCGCAGCATTATTTTCCCTTTGCGAGACGCGGTATCGATTGCCAAAACTGTGGCGAATGGAGAACTCTCATTGGATGTGGAGATTGCAGGAAATGATGAGATTAGCGAATTGATGATTGCGCTGAAGGACATGGATGATAGCTTGTTAAAGATTGTTGGAAAGGTTCGTTCGGCAACATATTCAATTGCA
Organism: Burkholderiaceae bacterium; assembly: GCA_036560485.1. Taxonomy (GTDB): domain Bacteria; phylum Pseudomonadota; class Gammaproteobacteria; order Burkholderiales; family Burkholderiaceae_D; genus DATBRC01. The sequence continues at coordinate 3,391 of DATBRC010000034.1, read as the reverse complement.
GAAGCTTCCTCCGGAATGGCCTCTGTTAACGCCGATCTTTCAGAGCGGACTCAATCTCAAGTGATCTCTCTGGAACAAACTGCGCATTCAATGGAGACCCTGACTCAGACAGAAGGTAAAAATGCAGACAGTGCGCGTAATGCCAACCAACTGGTTTTGCAGGCTTCGGGTCTTGCCGAAAAAGGAGGCAGTGTAGTTGAGCAGGTTGTAGCAACGATGGGGTCGATCGAAGAAAGCTCGCGCAAGATTGTCGACATTATCAGCGTCATTGACGGCATCGCATTCCAAACCAACATTTTGGCTTTGAATGCAGCGGTTGAAGCTGCGCGGGCAGGAGAGCAGGGACGTGGTTTTGCAGTTGTGGCTGCAGAGGTGAGGAGCTTGTCCCAGCGCTCCGCAAGTGCAGCTCATGAAATCAAGGCACTGATCGGCGATTCGGTACAAAAGGTGGATCAGGGCAGCAAACTGGTACATCAGGCCGGCAAAGCGATGGATGAAATCGTCACAGCGGTAAAACGTGTTGAGAGTATTGTGGGCGAAATCTCAACAGCAAGCCAAGAGCAGAAAGCCGGTATTGAAGCAGTCAATTCAACAATTGCGAAAATGGATGAGATAACACATCAAAATGCGCAGCTGGTGCAGCAGGCTGCCTCTTCTGCATCCAGTATGCAGCATCAAGCGAAAGATCTGGAAAAGACCGTTGAGATTTTCAAGATTGACGGACAAAATCATCATACGCAAAGCATGCCTGCAAAGCTTGGACGGTCTACTGTTCCGTTACTTCGTTAGATAGGCATAGCCTGGAAATTTTGATACCTCTACAGACAGTATGGAAACTTTCTAGTCCGTCGCTGCACTAATTGCCTACTCGCTCGTGGTAGCGTAATTGCTGCGCAATGAAATCTTTCATTAAAGCGAGCGCACGGTTTAGATCTGCGCCAGCCGTATTGACGAAGTTGTGAGGTGCCCCAGGCAATAGTTCCAGTTGTAGCTTGCCGCCCGCACGGTGATACGCAGTGGCAAATTGACGCTGGATTTCTGGCGACACATTTTTATCCAGGATGACTCCATCGGCACTTGGGCTTCCCTGCAGCAGTAAGGCCGGTGGTAGTTTATCTGCTGTCTGACTATCCAAAATATGATGTGGATTGCCGTCAAAAATGCTTTTCGCCGGCGAGAAATAACAATCGGTGAAGTTAACGATCGCATCGTTTCCAACTTCCTGCGCATACTTCCGTCTGGCATGTGGATCTGAAATCGGGTATGCGATGATAATGTAATCGGGCCTTGCGTCATCCTGTGCAATGCCTGCCATCGGTAACGCCGCATATCGATGGTCGCATGGGCGCATGCTGTTCAGTAAAACCAGATGCCCGCCACTTGAAGAGCCGAACGCACCGACACTTTGTGAAGAAGCATTGAATTTTGTCGCGTTTGCTCGAACCCACCTGATAGCGAAATTAACGTCAGCAACCGAGTCGGGATAGTGATGTTGAGCGCTTTGCCGGAAGTCGATAGCCACTACCACGATACCCATCGCGGCTAGACGTTCATTCATCAGTGCATGCTCATTCCGACGAACGTCATCGCGCATCCAAGCTCCGCCATGCACATCCACAATTGCAGGGAAAGGCCCTTGTCCCTCCGGTTGGTAAATGGTTGCCTGGAATGTTTGTCCATCGACATGCAGGTAATCGATATCTTGCAAGCGAAAGGCAACCTGCTCGTCAGCTAAGCATGCATGGCTTGCGGAATCAGTCATGCAACGCCTTTCGACTGGCCATTGGATAGATGCGATGGGAACACGGATTCGCGCAGCTGTGTGCAAATCTGTACACGGTACTCTGCATAGAAATCCGTACGCCCCTTCTTTTTTGCTTCCACATGTTCGGTATGCCGTGACCATGCGCGCATCGCTTCTTCGCTTTCAAATTCGATTATTGTCACACGTTCACCGTCTTGCGCGGCGAAGCCTTTGTGGGATATATAGCCGGGCATCGTTACAGCAAGTTCCGACATACGTTTAACCCAGTGCCCGTATTCCTGATCCGCTTCCGGCTTGAGGCGGGTACGGAAAATTGTTACGATCATTTTCATTCTCCAAAATTCATGACTTTATTCGCAATCTGAAATAACGCAGGTCGCCAATTTGCAAAATGCAATTGCAGGCTACAATGTATGGGAATTTATAATTCATGAATAATGAATTATTATGATTATCTTGTTCTCAATATAAGAACCATGGAACTCTCTGACCTGCATATATTCCGTACAGTGGTGCGCACCGGTGGCGTGATACGCGCTGCAGAACATTTGCATCGGGTGCAGTCAAATATCACAACACGCATCAAAATGCTGGAGGAAGATTTGGGTGTTGCGCTCTTCTTGAGAGAAGGAAAACGCATGCAGCTTTCCGCTGCCGGAAAAACCTTGCTCGATTATGCAGAACGCTTGCTCTCGTTAGCTGATGAGGCGCGTGCAGCCTTGAAGGATGACACTCCACACGGCATTCTGCGATTGGGATCAATGGAAAGCACGGCGGCAGCGCGCTTGCCAGGTCCAATCAGTAAATTCCACAAGTCCTGTCCTGAAGTAACGCTGGAATTGCACACCGGGGACCCACGCTTGCTGACTGAAAAAGTCATTGCCGGTGAACTGGATGCTGCGTTGGTCGCTGAACCTGTTGTCGATCCACGACTGGCAACATTAATCGCATTTGAAGAAGAACTGGTCGTTGTTGCAGCAGCCGGGCATGCCACGATGAAATCGGCCAAGGACACTTTGAAAAAAACCATGCTGGCATTTCATCACGGTTGTCCGCATCGCAAACGGCTGGAAGATTGGTTCGAGCGCAGCGGCGTGATACCCGACCGAGTTGTCGAACTAGGGTCCTATCATGCAATTCTTGGCTGTGCAATGGCAGGCATGGGCGTTGCGTTGATGCCGCGCAGCGTGCTTAACACTTACACCGAGCGATCGAAATTAAGCATTCATGAATTGAGCGCCAAATTCCGTAAAAGCCGGACACTTTTGATATGGCGAAAAGAAGCACAGCAGGCTAATGTGGCAGCATTTGCCGAAGTTTTACGAGGCAAACAGGTGGGCTAAACGTTAGCCTGCGGATCTTGATCACTCTCCAGCCACCACCCCATGCGCCTGCTGATCGGCGTGATAGCTGGAGCGCACCATCGCGCCCACCGCTGCATGCGCAAACCCCATTTTGTAGGCTTCTTGTTCAAACATCTTGAACGTGTCCGGATGCACATAACGCCGCACCGGCAAATGGTCGCCACTGGGCATCAGGTATTGCCCGATGGTCAGCATATCGACATCATGTGCGCGCAAGTCGCGCATCACTTGCAAAATTTCCTCATCGGTTTCGCCCAACCCG
>DATBRC010000033.1:0-25368 GCA_036560485.1 Burkholderiaceae bacterium | reverse complement strand
GTTGCCGACATTGATGCATTGCGCATCGAATGCTTCGATATCAGCCATACGCAAGGTGAAGCAACGCAGGCGTCTTGTGTCGTGTTTCATCATCACGCGATGCAAAATGGTGAATACAGACGCTACAACATTAACGACATTACGCCAGGTGATGATTACGCCGCGATGCGTCAAGTGTTAATGCGCCGTTATGAGAAGGTCGCAAACGGCGATGGTGTGATGCCGGATATCGTATTAATCGATGGTGGCAAGGGCCAAGTTGAGATGGCACGCCAGGTATTTAGCGAGCTTGGTTTGGACATCAGCCTGATTGTCGGCGTAGCAAAAGGTGAGGGCCGCAAGGTAGGATTGGAAACCTTGATTTTTGCCGACGGCCGCGCGCCACAAGAATTGGGAAAAGAATCAGCAGCGTTAATGTTGATTGCGCAAATTCGTGATGAGGCACATCGCTTTGCCATTACAGGCATGCGCGCCAAACGCGCTAAAACGCGTCAGACATCGCGACTGGAAGAAATCGAAGGGATCGGTGCAAAACGACGTCAAAAATTATTGGCGCGTTTTGGCGGTTTGCGTGGTGTAATTGATGCGAGTGTAGAAGATCTGGCATCTGTCGAAGGGATTTCTCGACAACTGGCCGAGGATATTTACAAGCAATTGCATTGATTATGCTAACGGATGTATTTATGTTTTGTCAGTTGCCCTCATAATTGGGAATAACTAAATTTTTATCTTTATCAATACAAGAAAGCACAATTGCAATTTCTGGGTTAAATTATGGAAATATATTCGTGACTAGCGTAAATTTTGTTTTAATAATCAAAATACAAATTTAAATATATGCCCATCAATACTCCTATCATGCTCACGTGGTTGCGTGTTGCGCTGATTCCTTTAGTTGTGGGCGTTTTTTATTTGCCTGACACATGGCTGTCACCTTTTGATAAAGGCTTGGCCTCTACCATTGTTTTTATTGTGGCAGCGATCACAGATTGGTTCGATGGATTTCTCGCTCGGCGCTGGAATCAAACATCGGCGTTTGGCGCATTTCTCGATCCGGTTGCCGACAAGCTGATGGTGGCTGGCGCATTGCTGGTCGTAATGGAGTTCCGTAGCGTTGAGTATATTGCCATCATCGCGTTTATTATCATTGGACGCGAAATTGCGATATCTGCGTTGCGTGAATGGATGGCACAAATCGGCGCTTCAAAATCGGTCGCTGTTAGTTCGATCGGAAAAATCAAGACGACTGCGCAAATGATTGCGATTCCAATGTTGCTCTTCGATGCTCGCTTGTTCGACATTATCGACACCCATTATTGGGGAGAGATACTGCTATGGATTGCTGCAGGCTTGACAGTGTGGTCGATGTTTTACTATCTGCGCAAAGCATGGCCTCTCATTAAAGAGAATGCCGGTCATCTACCTTAGAATGTGTAACATCAATCGCAAATTAATTGATGGCACGCGCCAGCTTTAAGGTTGACAAAAAAGGGTAATCCTCTATAATACGCACCTGTTGTGAAATGCGGGAGTAGCTCAGTTGGTAGAGCGCAACCTTGCCAAGGTTGAGGTCGAGAGTTCGAGACTCTTCTCCCGCTCCAAATATAGAAGGAAGCTGAGATGCTTCCTTTTTTTATTGGAGAATGTAGAAACTCAGACGTTCTCCAATTGATTTGGATTTGGAAGGAGTCAAGCGACTTCCAATCGTATGCTGTAATAGCTGTTAGAATATTTTGATCGCGGTAATTGTGGTCAGCAATTTGTTGAATTCACAGTTACAATACGCACCCGTGGCGGGATAACAAAGCGGTTATGTAGAGGACTGCAAATCCTTTTAGATCGGTTCGACTCCGATTCCCGCCTCCAGTTTTTTGGAAAGCGCCACGGCGCTTTTTTTACTTACGTCTCTTCTCAAGTGAACGTATTGCCCGAGTGGTGAAATTGGTAGACACAGCGGACTTAAAATCCGCCGCTTACCTGAAAAGGGGCGTACCGGTTCAATTCCGGTCTCGGGCACCATATCTTTGAACACAGTAGCGCTTTTAAGCCAGCATATTGTGCCTACCAATTGAAAATATCCGGCAATCAGAATCCAGGAATATTGGATTTAAGGTAGATGCCGACTGGCTTGCTACTACCGAAATTTCCCTTTCGCATCCGTAGAGCACGCTTTTGATCCGCATAGTGGAAATCAGAGTCTGAACATTACGGATTGGTCTTTTTCGGTTCTTTCATTTTTCTTGCTTAATGCCTGTGACACAAATCGTAATAAGAGATTATTTGCGTATTTCCAACAAATTGTTGTTGTATTGATATTAATTCTTGTAATTAATTTCCATGTGGAAAAAAATAATTTACAATGTTTAACAATTGATAGTGGTTATCGGGGTATTTTCATTAAGGAGTTAATCATGGCATTTGCTCAAACATTAATGGTATTTATTCTCATCGTTTCATTTGGTGTACTTGCTGCAGTTTTTCTCTTTTGGGTTAACGCTGGAACGCTTGTGCAAGACACTCCAAAAAAGACAGTAAAAAAACAAATAGCAAAACGCGCAGAAAAACAAGTCGACTCCCTGTTGGATTTTGCCCGGTGGGAAACTACCACGCTTTTATTACGCTAGGATTGGTGTCTCGACGATATCGAAGCAAATATGCTTTCATTGTCGGCGCATGGTTTAGTGATATGGATTGCGTTTCAATGCAGCATGACAACTTGACAGCTATTCCAGGCTAAGCTTGCACAAGATGCTTCGAGCTTCGAATAATCTCTAGAATTCATTTGCACACCTAAAATCTGAACTGTTGCTCCGGATTTAAATACCCGGATTCTCAATATTAAAATGAATAAATGCTTCCGCAATAAAAAACCCCGCCTAAGCGGGGTTTTAGTAGATCAGTAATAAAATTACTGTTTGCGACGACGTGCTGCTGCAAAGCCCAACAGGCCAATGCCAAGCAGAGCAAGGGTTTCTGGTTCTGGGACTGTTACTACCAAATTCAAACTAGCAGGCTCTTCAAGCGAGAAGAAGTCTGTTTGTCCATTGCCGATACCGCCATGACCGAAGTTGACAACGCCGCTATTTACGTTGGTGATGGTGAAGAATGCATCGTAACCGCCGTAGCCGCTTGTATCGCCAACGGTGGATGCGATGTTGTGGGTTACGCCGCCGAGCAGAGTGTAGAGGTCGATTCCATCGCCATCAAATTCGAAAATATTTGTGCCTGTCAGCGCAAAGCTTGTAATCGCATGGCCGCTATTATTGATTACGCCGACCAACGCATCTTCGATACTATCGAAGGTGGTTTGAGGTCCAGCTGTAGTCGTGATGCTGCCATTAGCATTGAAAGTAATGAAAAGATTACAGTCAGTTGCATTTCCTAATCCGCCGCCGCCGGCATTTGTATGTCCCGCAGTTTTCGGGCAAATGCCTGATGTCCCAGCGTCTACTCCCATTGGAGTTACGGTGGCTGATGCAGTTGTGGACACCAACGCGGCCATCGCGAAGATACCTGTGATAAGTGATAACTTTAATGTTTTCATAATTTCCCTTAATTAAAAGTCGATAACTGAATGTTGTAGTTGATACAAAGCAAATCAATTAAAAAGTCGGCAGCAGAATGTAGCATTTTGTATAAAGCAAATACCATTCCATGATATTAAATTTATATAAATCAATTGCTTAGATGTAGACCATCTTTCACAAGAGAGGTGAATTGTAAAATATTTCGACTTAACTTTTTACTATTGAGTAACTATCAGTTTCTTTGAATCATTATTTGATCAGATGAAGCGATCAAATAATATGGTTAATGAACCAAAAAACACTGCCTGATAGAAGCAGGAAGTCTTAACGAAAATATGCTTATGCCATCAAGGTTAATGAACAAAGTTGTTCCTGTTTTTGCATAGATAGCAGCCATAAGTTATTCGTTGAGAACGCGTGATAAGAAAAAGCCGAGACTGCAGGATGAATGAAAGCTTGAATATCGGTTAAAGTTATTTGAGCCCGTAACTATTCAAGGCCAGACCATATGTCTGATAAAAATTTGTATAACACACAAGAGGTGCTGGATCTCCTGCAGATTGAGCAAATCGATACAGATCGATTTCGAGGGCAGAGTCACTTTATGGGAAGCCGCAATGTTTTTGGCGGCCAAGTATTAGGACAAGGCCTGGCTGCTGCCAGCATGACAGTGCAGGGACGACGCCCGAACTCGTTGCATTCGTTATTCATTTTGCCGGGTAATCATCGATTGCCTATTGAGTATGAGGTCGAGCGTGTGCGTGACGGTGGCAGCTTTAGCACACGCCGTGTAGTCGCTTTTCAGGAGGGACGTCGATTATTTGTGATGTCCGTTTCGTTCCAGGAAATGGAGGAAGGGCTGTCGCATCAGAAACCAATGCCGCAATGCACTGATCCGGAATCGTTGAAGTCCAGTATCGTGCTGAAAGAGCATAGCGGCGCAAATGTGAATCTGGTGGTTCGGGCCGTACCTGTGGATTTTCGGCTTGATGGTGACGGTGACCTTTTTTCTAATCCATCACGCGGCACGCACAAGAACGTTTGGATTCGGTCGCCGCTGCCGTTGGCAGAGGATCCTGTCGTGCACGAAACCTTATTCGCTTATGTGTCGGATTACGGACTGTTATGGACTGCGCTTCAGCCGCATGGCGTGTTGGTTAATGATCCGCGCTTGCAAATCGCCAGTCTCGACCATACGATTTGGTTTCATCGTCCATTCAGGATGGATGAGTGGTTGTTGTTTGCAATGGAAAGCGCCAATGCATCAGGCGGCAGAGGATTGAGCATGGCTCATGTTTATAACAGGAGTGGTGTGTTGGTTGCTACTGTCGCACAAGAAGGGTTAATCCGGATGCGCGATAAAACCAAGGACTGATGTAAAGAACGTATTGCACGGCTTTATGGATCGAGCTCCTTGTAGTGCCGAAAAATCCCTTGCTGATTGAATGGAAGCCGTCGGTCAGAAGCCAGATAACGTGCGATATGAGGGCGGAGCGCCACTCTGTCATGCAATGCGATCAAGAGTGGATATTCCGATTCGATACGTTTCATCGTGCGTGGAAATGCGTAGCGTAAGCCCGCTATCATCTGGAAAATCGACAGATCAACGTACGACAACGTATTGCCGACCATGTAGTCATTGCCATCAGGATTGCGTTCCAGGATGCTTTCGAAATATTCTAAAAATTTTGGTATGCGTTCCGTCGTAAAATTTTCCGCGCGCCGCAGTGCTTCCGGTTTTTGATCCTTGTAGTACAAGCTGCTTGCTATCGGGTGATGTGTGTCGTGTACTTCAGTCACCATATCGGCAATAGTGAGCTGCAATTGATGTGCCCATAACCGTCCCGCTTCTTCATTCGGTGCCATATTCAAACGTTCGCCTAGGAACAGTAATATATTCGCTGTCTGCGCAATGATCTGATCGCCAGCTTTTAAAAATGGTGGAGCGAAAGGCGGATATGCGATGTTTGTATCTTCCAGATAATGCATCAATGCCGGCATGCCTTTTCCACGATGATCCGACATACGTGCAACATCAATGTAATCGGCATCGGCTTCTTCCAACGCCAGACGTATGAATTCTCCACGGCCCTGAATGGAAGGCCAGTAATACAACTCATATCGCATGGTTGCGGTTTTCTTGGTCATGGCGCTTTCTTCGTCAGCTGCTTTTCAAATGCAACGTCCAATTTGCTGACACGTTTAGGTTTCTGTGGGCCAAAGCCATCAACAAATTTTACAAAATCGTCCATCTCCATTGGTGCACACAATTTCTCCGTTGGGTTTGAATTCAGTATCAGATAGAACAGTCCTTCGGCCGTGCGAACCATTGCGTATTGATTGTTGCCACTTCGAACTTTGAGCCGTTCAATAGCTGCAGTGACGCGTGTTGACCTCATGATATTTTCCTCAATATCCAAGCCTATGGACGATAGGCTAACGTAAAACGATTTACTCGCATTATCCAGTATCAAGAACTTTTTAATCTCTTGTGTAATAATGTGAACGATCGTGCTTTTAAATAAGGATGAATAATCATGTCACAGCCAAAATGGTATTTCGAAGACTTTGAAGTTGGCAAAACAATTGAACTTGGCTCCCGCTCAGTTACAGAAGAAGAGATCATCGAATTTGCCAAACAATTCGACCCGCAATCATTTCATGTGAACAAGGAGATCGCTGCGCAATCGATTTACGGCGGCATTATTGCAAGCGGTTGGCATACCTGTGGTTTGATCATGCGTGCGATTGTAGATGGCTATATGAGTGAAGCGGCCAGCATGGGTTCTCCCGGCGTGGACGAGATCCGCTGGATCAAGCCGGTGCGTGGTGGCGATACGTTAACGGTTACAGCCACTGTGTTGGATGCACGTCCATCAACCAGCAAGCCTGACCGCGGTGTTGTCACAACTATTTGGCATGCAAAGAATCAGCATGGGGAATTGGTTGCCACGATTAAAGGGATGGCGATGTTTTTGCGTAGACCAAAATAATATTGCTGTGCAGTCGATTGGCAATTTATTGCAGAGTCACTTGGTTTCGATATTTTCCAGGACTGGCAAATACGTATTTTTTTCCAGATTGCTCCACATGAGTACAGCAAATTCATCCGCAGGTAACGGTTTGCTGAAGAGATATCCCTGGATTTCCTGGCAGTTCAGATTGGAGAGAAATTCCAGTTGGCGTGCGGTTTCGACACCTTCGGCCACGACTGTAATTTTCAGGCTCTTGCCCATCGCGATGATTGCTGCCGTGATTGCTTCATCAGCTTCATCGCCCGGTATATCCTGAATGAAGGAACGATCGATCTTGATGATATCGATCGGGAATTGCTTCAAATGCGATAGTGAAGAGTAGCCGATGCCGAAATCGTCAATCGCGATCCGGATTCCCATCTTGCGTAACTCGGAAAGAATCTGGATCGTCTTATCCGGGTTATACATCATCATGCTTTCGGTGATCTCCAGCTCAAGCAGAGCAGGGTCCATATCCGTTTCTTCCAAAATCCGTGCAGTGTCGGCCAACACGTCATCATCATCGAACTGACGCGCAGACATATTGACCGCAATGAGCAATGGCGGCAGGCCTTGCTCTTGCCACCGAAGGTTTTGTCGGCATGCTTCCGTGAGCACCCATTTGGAGAGATTGGTGACCAGGCCGATTTCTTCGGCAAGCGGGATGAATTCATCGGGCAGCAATAATCCCAGATCGGGATGGTTCCAGCGCACCAGCGATTCGACACCAATGATGCGCCCGCTGCGTGCTTCAACTTTTGCCTGGTAATGCAATTCCAGTTCATTGCGCTCCATCGCGCGTCGCAAGTTGGATTCCAGTGCCAGCTGATTGGCCGTATGCAGGCTCATTTGCGCAGAATAGAATTGGTAATTGTTTTTACCTTTTTCCTTGGCGCGATACATCGCAATGTCAGCGTGTTTCATCAGCGTGAATTCATCACGCCCGTCATCAGGAAAAATGCTGATGCCGATACTGGCTGTGATGTGGACCAATTGCCCATTGAGGAAAAATTCTTCGACCATGTTGGTGAGAATCTTGTGCGCAATGTGACTGATATGGCTTGGGTCGCTGGCATCTTCGATCAGCACGACAAATTCATCACCGCCCAGACGTGCAACAAGATCGTTGTTGTTATCCATGCGTGCTACCAGATCGGTGTTGCGTAATGATGAGGACAGGCGCAGCGCCATTTCCTGCAGCAAGCGGTCACCGGCATCATGGCCGAGTGTGTCATTGATAATCTTGAAGCGGTCCAGATCAATGAACAGCACAGCCAGCTTTTTGCGATGGCGTCGCGCTTGTGCAATCGCATGGCTCAAATGCCGATTGAACATCGCCCGATTGGGCAAGTCGGTGAGCGAATCGTGATAGGCCAGATGCTGGATATGGTCCTGCATTTCCTTGCGTTCGGTGACATCGCGCACCAGTGACAGCAGATGCTGACGGCCGTTGATTTCAATCGGCCCTGTGCGAATCTCTACCGGATAGATGCTGCCATCCTTGCGGCGATACCGGCTTTCTCTTGAGATGGGCGCCTTGGCTGAAATTTGACTTGGCAAGTTTTTAAGTTCATCCATCGACAAATCAATGTCGATGTCCTTGACCGACATGCTGAGCAGTTCTTTGCGCTTGTAGCCCAAACCTTCACAGCCGCGTTGATTGACATCGATGAAGCGACCTTCGGTATCATGCACATAAAAACTATCCGATGCTTGTTCCACTAGCGAACGGAAATGTTCTTCGCTTTCCTTGAGCGCATCTTCAGCTTGCTTGCGTTGAAAAAATTGCCCGATATGCCGACCGATGAAATGGGCGGACTGTAGCATTTCCGGTTCGATTTTTTGCGCTTGCTGACTGAAAAATTCCATCACACCGAGAACTTCTCCTCCTACCTGGATCGGAAATGTAAAACCGGCGCGTAGCCCCGATTCCTTTATGCCGGCAGCGTGCAGGTAATGCGGATCATGTGAAAAATCGGATAGCCATACAGGTTTGGCGATCTGCAATGTGCGGCTGATCAAGCCTGCTTTGGATGGTTTTGTAATCACATCTTCGGTCACACGGAAATACGCCTCGACTACAGGCTCAGGTATGGACCAGGTGGCAGCACGATGTAGCGAGGCATCCTGCTTATTCAATGTCCATAGCGCGCCACAAACTGACCCCATTGTCTCGCATATCGTTTGAATGATTTCGGGCATGACTTCGACAGGAGAATCCGACTCCGCAAGTAAACGTGTGATGCTATGTTCCATCGACTGTCGGAGTTCGATCAATTTACGGCGTGTCACATCCATTACCGTGCCGAGTAATCGGATTACTTTTCCATCGTTATTTTTAATCGGATGCCCGATGGAGCGTATCCATCGGATTTCACCATTGGGCAAAACAAAACGAAACTCCATTTCGTAATCCTTGCCGTCATGGAGCGCAGCATCGGTGCGGTCTTTTACCTGGATACGATCATCTTTATAAACTCGGCGAGATAATTCGCGATAATTTGGAATGGGAAGCGAAGGATCAATTCCAAAAATTCTGAAACACTCGTCAGACCATTCTCCTGAACGCGTGACACGGTCATAAGACCAGTTTCCCAGCCCAGCGATGCGTTGTGCTTCAGCGATGCGCTCGTATAGCACTTGCATTTCACGCGATGAATTTTCTTGCGAATGCTCAAGCTGAGAACGTTCTTTATCGGCTTGATTGAATGCATGCTCAATGTGCTTGACAAGCTTTGACCATTGCTGCGCAGTAGGTGGCCGTCCGCCACTTTCCATGGCGAGCTGCTTGACTTGTTCGAACAATAAATTTTGACGTAGAGACACGACTTATGTCTCGAATAATGTGCTGAACATTATTGTTACCCCCTCTACCTTGGCAGTACATTGCGTGTACTTGTGACGAGTCTCTTAATGCGTTGTACTGCGTCACAAAATATTTTTATTTGCAAAACGCCAACAAGCTTGAATATTTTATTTATTGAGATTAATCATAGCGTATTGGCACGCAAGATTGTCAATGCAATCAAATTGCATTTATATGGAGGGGAAATCCGATAATAAAAAAATAATTTTGAGTTGTTTTTTTGGCGTTAATTAGCGTTCGGACATGGGTTTATTCCGGCATCGGTTTGTTATCGTTTAAATCCAATAAGCCTCGAATAATGCGGTACGCTTTCCATAGCCACGATGCACACCAGATCAACCACGCAAGCGGAATGCCGATCACGGTAATAAAAAATGCGCCGCCAAGCATCATGCCGAAAAAGAACCACCAGAATGATCGGATTTGCCAGGAGTGATGGGTGTGAACAAACGTGCCTTCAGCGTCAGGGCGTTTGATGTAATTGATGAAGAGAGGGATCCAGGAAAGAAGGCCAAGAGAAAAAACCAAACTGGCACCATGAAATATATAAAGCCACCATGCGAGGTTTTTAAGAGATTGCAATTTGCTGTCAAATACAATTTCCTGGGCCATATTTTTTCATCCAATCAAGTTACCGATTCATTCATCGAATAAATTCAAAATGCCGTCAAGGCCGACAAAATTCAATGCAACATCAGCTTGTGCACGAACAATTGGTTTGGCACGGAACGCCACAGATATGCCGGCGATGCTCATCATTTTTAAATCGTTTGCGCCGTCGCCCATGATAATCGCTTGGCTTGGCGAGATGTTAAGTTCTGCGCAAACCCGTTCGGTCATTTGCTTTTTCTCAATTGCATCGACAATATTTCCAAGTACGTGCCCGGTTAATTTTCCATCAGCAATTTCCAGTACATTGGAATGTGTGTAATCCAGACCAAGGCGGGTTTTCATTCTGTCGGTGAAAAAAGTAAAACCACCTGAGACGAGCAAGGTTTTTAATCCGGCAGCTTTAACGGCGGCGAGCATCTTTTCTGCGCCAAGAGAAAGTTGCAAGCGCTCATCATAAACACGTTGCAAGGCAGAAGCATCCAATCCTTTCAGCAACGCCACACGACGTGTCAGGCTTTCGCGAAATTCGATCTCACCACGCATTGCGGATTCAGTAATCTCAGCAACTTGCGGCTTCAAGCCTTGCATGTCAGCGATCTCATCTATGCATTCAATCGTGATGAGTGTGGAATCCATATCCATCACGACCAGCTTGAAATCAGGTAATTTTCGTCCGACCGGTGCGAAAGCATAGTCAAGTTTGGCTGCATAGCAGGCAGCATCGATTTCTGCTTTCAATGCATCGGAATGCGCCACGTCTTCGCAGCGATAGACGTTGGGCCGAATTGCTACTACGCGCTGCGCATGAGCCAACGCAGCAATGCGATTGATAGAAGATTGGTCAGTTGTCAGGCCTTGCAGGATCAGGTTCATTGTTGTATTTAAAATGAGGCAGAAAAATAGTTATGCTACCAGAGCTTTGATCGTCGACTTCACTTGCGCCACGCGTGTAGCAAGGTCGGGCATTGCAGCAGTGATGCGAAGTTTGTCCTGTCCATTGAGTTTGATATGTCGATTCTTCTGAATCAAATCGATAATGCGCATTGCATCGATTGGCGGATTGGGTTCGAATTGCAGGACCGCTGATTCGATATGCGCGTCAATTTTAATGATGCCGACCGGCTTGGCAGCGACACGCAAACGATGGGTTTCAATCAGGGCCTTGGCAGGATCGGGCAGCTTGCCGAAACGATCAATCAATTCTTCCTGAAGATTATCCACCGCGTCATGCGTGCTGCAGTTAGCCAGGCGCTTGTACAGCGACAACCGCTCATGCACATCGCCGCAATAATCATTCGGTAGCAGCGCAGGAACGTGCAAGTTGATTTCGGTCGTGGTGGAAAGTGGTGCAGCGAGATCCGGCTCCTTGCCATTCTTCAAGGAGCGCACCGCTTCATTCAACATGTCGGAATACAGTTGAAAGCCGATCTCCATCATTTCACCTGACTGATTCTCTCCCAATACTTCGCCTGCACCGCGAATTTCCAGATCATGCATGGCCAGATAAAAGCCGCTGCCCAGTTCTTCCATCTGCTGGATTGCATCCAGCCGGCGCTGTGCCAGTTTCGCCATGCTGTGCGTGTCATGCACCAGCAGATAAGCATAGGCTTGATGGTGTGAACGGCCGACTCGGCCACGCAGCTGATGCAATTGCGCCAAACCGAATTTATCCGCACGGTGCATTATGATGGTATTGGCAGTCGGCACGTCGATGCCGGTTTCAATGATCGTGGTACAGAGCAGGATGTTGAAACGCTGTGCGACGAAATCGCGCATGACTTTTTCCAGATCGCGTTCGTGCATCTGACCGTGCGCTACAGCGATGCGTGCTTCAGGCAATAATGCTTCCAGCATTGCTTTGCGATTCTGGATGGTTTCAACTTCGTTGTGCAGGAAATAAACCTGACCGCCGCGCTTCAATTCACGCAGACAGGCTTCGCGTATCACCGAATCGCCTTCGCTACGGACAAATGTTTTGATCGCCAAACGCTTTTGCGGCGCAGTTGCAATGATCGAAAAATCACGCAAGCCTTCCAGCGCCATACCGAGCGTGCGCGGGATTGGCGTTGCAGTCAACGTTAGTACATCGACCTCGGCACGCAAGGCTTTCAATGCTTCTTTCTGGCGCACGCCAAATCGATGTTCTTCATCGATGATCACCAGGCCGAGGCGGGAAAACTTGACGTCGCCAGACAGCAACTTGTGCGTGCCGATCACGATATCCAGTGTGCCATCAGCCATGCCTTTGATCGCTTGCGAAATTTCTTTACCTGATCGAAAGCGTGACAGTTCGGCTATTTTGACGGGCCAATCGGCAAAGCGGTCAGCAAATGTTTGCGCATGTTGTTCAGCCAGCAGCGTGGTCGGCGCGAGGATAGCGACTTGCTTACCACCTAGCACGGCGACGAATGCGGCACGTAATGCAACCTCAGTTTTGCCAAAACCGACGTCGCCGCATATCAAACGATCCATCGGTTTGCCGCCGGTCATATCCTTGATGACGGCATTGATGGCGGCTGCCTGATCCGGCGTTTCTTCAAAGCCGAAACTCTCTGCAAACGCCTCATAATCATGTGCAGAATATTCGAATGAATGACCTTGGCGTAGTGCGCGACGTGCATACAAATTGAGCAATTCGGCAGCGGTGTCGCGGATTTGTTGCGCCGCCTTGCGCTTGGCTTTTTCCCATTGACCGGAGCCGAGCGTATGCAACGGCGCATCCTCCGGCGATGCACCGGAATAACGCGAGATCACATGCAATTGCGAGACCGGCACATACAGCTTGGTGTCCTTCGCATATTCCAGATGCAAGAACTCGGTTTCACCATCACCCAAATCCATGCTGGTCAATCCCATATAGCGGCCGATACCATGATTGACGTGCACTACCGGATCGCCGATCTTGAGTTCCGACAGGTCGCGTACCATCGACTCGACCTGCGTAGCGCCTTCCTGTTTTTTCTTGCCGACGCGGCGGCCGGAACCTGCATACAGTTCGGTCTCGGTGATGAAAACCAGATTGCCACACGATGCGCTGAGTTCAAAACCCGAATGCAAAGGTGCAACGCCCAGCATTAACTTGGCCGAACCAGTGACGAAATCTGCATAGCCTTCGCATGGCACCAACGCTAATGCATATTCATTGAAATATTGCTGCAAGGTTTCACGACGGCCATTCGATTCTGCGCAGATCATCACACGCTTGTCGGTTTGCAGTAGATACGCACGCAGATTGACGAGCGGATCATCGACGCGCCGATTGACTGCGATATTGGGTAGCGGCGCAGATAATTCGGATGCGGTATCGCTTT
Organism: Burkholderiaceae bacterium; assembly: GCA_036560485.1. GTDB lineage: Bacteria > Pseudomonadota > Gammaproteobacteria > Burkholderiales > Burkholderiaceae_D > DATBRC01. Next base: position 12,038 of record DATBRC010000033.1, on the reverse strand, counting down.
GCTGAATAATCCATCGGCCATATGGCTTCGCCAGAGTAAAAAAATCTTCGTCCGTTAAAAACAGCGCTTGCGGCGCAAGCAAAGGGCGCTCGCGATCCGACTTCAAAAACTGATAGCGTGACTGTGTATCGGCCCAAAACCGTTTGATCGCTGCATCGATATCGCCAATCAGCGCGAACGTGGTTTCTGTCGGCAAGTAGTGGAACAACGTGGCGGATTCTTCAAAAAACAGCGGCAGATAATATTCAATCCCGGCGGCAGCGATGCCATGGCCGATATCCTTGTAAATTGCCGACTTGGATGGATCGCCTTCGAATACTTCGCGCCAGCGACCGCGAAAAGCTGTGCGCGCCGCTTCATCCATTGGGAATTCGCGACCCGGCAGCAAGCGGACTTCCTTGACTGGATATAACGAGCGCTGACTGTCCGCATCGAATGTACGAATCGTCTCAATCATGTCGCCAAACAGATCCAGCCGATATGGCAACGCAGAACCCATCGGAAACAGATCGATCAAGCCGCCGCGCACAGAATATTCACCCGGCGACATCACTTGCGCGACATGCGTGTAACCGGCCAGCGTCAATTGCGATTTGAGGCGCGTCTCATCCAGCTTTTCGCCTTGCTTGAAAAAGAATGTGTAAGCAGCCAGGAACGAGGGCGGCGCCATGCGCACCAGCGCGGTGGTGGCAGGTACGATCAATACATCGCATTGGCCGTTCTGTACTTCATATAACGTCGCCAGACGCTCGGATACCAAGTCCTGATGCGGTGAGAACGCGTCATACGGCAATGTTTCCCAGTCGGGCAATAAATGACAACGCAGCCTGGCATCCTGCTGATTGCCGAACCAGGGGATTTCTGCAAGCAAGCGTTGCGCGTCCGTTGCGTTGGCGACAACGACAGTCAGCATTTGTTTCTGCGATTTGAGCACGGTTGCCGCTTGTGCCAACGCAAACGAATCCGCCGAACCATGCGCTGCAGGCAGGGCAAAACGGTTACCGGCTTTGGGAAGCGATTTTAATAGGTCGAATGACATCAATTGCACCAGCTAAAATGTCATGGTGGACAGGTGAGCCGCAAGAATGAAAAGTAAGGGTGGATTATAAACCAAGCGTCCTTCTCGAGTTGGCTTCAAATAGCCAATTTGCGGCATGGGTAAGGTATCATCACGACAACTACATTAGCTCAACCTATAATCTGAATTTGACGGCACCATGACGACTTCACGCTACTTCGCCCTGATCCCCGCCGCCGGTGTGGGAGAACGCCTGGGCGTTGGCTTTCCCAAGCAATACATGCCGATCAACGGCAAATCGATGTTGCTGCATGTTCTCGACACGTTTGCTGCAACCGATGCGATTGTCCATATTTACCTGATAGTCAGCGCTGAGGATGCCTATATTGATGAAATATTGAGTGTTGCCCCACATCTTGCTGAGCGCGTTACCGTTATGAGAAACGGTGGTGCAACGCGCCATGACTCGGTATTAAATGGCCTGCATGCAATGCGTGATCATGTGAGTAATGAAGATTGGATATTGGTGCATGATGCGGCTCGTCCAGGTTTGACGTCGGTCTTGATCAACAAGTTGATACAGGAATTGCACGATGATCCAGTTGGTGGATTATTGGCGTTGCCGATCGTCGATACGCTCAAACGCGCCGACGCCAATAGCCGTGCCGAAGCGACGGTACCGCGCGACAGTTTATGGGCTGCACAAACGCCGCAAATGTTTCGTTACGCTTTATTGCAACGTGCGCTAATGCAAGTCAAGCAAGTTACCGATGAAGCAAGCGCTATTGAAGCGTTGGGATTGAAACCCAAGCTGGTCGAAGGAAGCGCACGCAATCTCAAGGTGACCTTGTCGCAGGATATTGCATTGGCAGAATTGCTTTTAAAAGGAATAGCATGAATTCAAACCCCCCGTTCCGAATTGGTCAAGGCTACGATTGCCATGCTCTGGTCGCAGGCCGCAAATTAATCATCGGTGGTGTCACGATTCCGCATGCAACCGGATTGATGGGGCATTCTGATGCGGATGTGTTGCTGCATGCAATTACCGACGCAATCATTGGTGCGGCTGGGTTGGGTGATATCGGCAAACATTTTCCGGATACCGATCCAAAATTTTCCGGTGCCGATTCACGCTTGTTGCTGCGTGCAATTGCTGAACGGATTGCGCAGACAGGATATGCAATCGGGAATGTCGACGCGACGATCATTGCACAAGCGCCGAAGATGGCGCCACATATTCCTCAAATGGTGATGAATATTGCTGCTGATTTGGGATTGCAAGCTAACTGTGTGAATATCAAAGCCAAGACGAATGAAAAGCTTGGTTATCTTGGACGCGAGGAAGGGATTGCGGCAGAAGCGGTGGCGTTGCTTTATCGCGTTTAATGATGCTGTTGTAGATCGGCAGCGGATAGTCACTTACTTTACTTAAAGCGATCATTTATCCCGTTCATCAAATCAGGAATAATGCGATCCAGATAGATCCATATAGAAGAGGGATTAGAGCATGGGTAAAAGCCGGCTGGAAGCATTTAGCGATGGCGTTCTTGCGATCATTATCACCATCATGGTTTTGGAATTGAAGGTGCCGCATGGTGAAACAGTAGCGGCATTAATTTCCTTGTTTCCTGTATTTCTAAGCTATATCCTCAGCTTCATTTATGTTGGTATTTACTGGAATAACCACCACCACATGCTGCACCTGACGCAGAAGGTAAGTGGCGGTGTGCTTTGGGCTAATTTGCATCTTTTGTTCTGGTTGTCTCTCACGCCGTTTGTCACTGGCTGGATGGGCGAGAATCACTTCGCTGCCACACCAACAGCTTTTTATGGCGTGGTCTTGCTGATGGCCGCTTTTGCCTATTGGGTTTTGCAGCGGACCATCATTAACGCACAGGGGCCTGATTCCGCCCTTGCTGCTGCCATTGGTAAAGACATCAAGGGAAAGATGTCACCATTTCTCTATGCCATCGCGATTCCGAGTGCGTTCATATCGCCATGGATTTCCTGCGGACTTTATGCTTTCGTTGCACTTGTATGGTTAATACCGGACCAGCGTATCGAACGAAAAATTGCTTCCCAAGGAAAGTAAAAAAAGCTATTGAGATGCGCAATCAAACCAACCCGCGATCCATCAATTCTTTTTTGAGATACGCATAAAACACCGGCGCAGCAATCACACCCGGTAGTCCGAACACCGATTCCATCACCAGCATCGCAATCAACAATTCCCATGCACGTGCATTGATATGCGTACCGATGATTTTGGCATTCAAAAAATATTCCAGTTTGTGAATGATAATCATGAAAATCAAAGAAGCCACCGCAGTGTTGAGTGAGTGAGATAACGCGACGATGACGAGTACGGTGTTGGAAATCAGATTGCCGACGACTGGTAGCAGTCCAACGAAAAAAGTAATCGCAATCATGCTCTTCGTCAGCGGAAGATGAATGCCGGAGATCGGTAATATAACGATGAGATACACAGCAACTAAAGTGGCATTGATCGCTGCAATCCGTACCTGTGCAAAAACGATCTTCTGAAACGCTTCGCTGATATTCAACATACGGATGTGCAAGGAAGTTGCCAGGGATTTGTAAATCGGCACTTCCGTTGATTCATGCAAGGCGACCATGGCACCGACGATCATGCCGATCAGGATGTGCGCTACTGTACGGCCAGTCTCTTCGCCTACAGTTTTTGCCTCAATCGCATGCTCCCGCAGCCACGCTGAAATCATTTCCCTGAGAGAGTCAGTGTCCTCAGGTAAATGGGCTCGTAACCATTCAGGAATTTGATTGCGCGATGCCTCAATGATATCCGCCAGCTTTTGCAGTAATGCCTGCACACTGCCTGCATCGCTTTTAAAAAATACAATAATGCCCCAAATTGCGAGCGACAAAATTGTCACAATCAGCGTACCAAGCAGTGCTACGGCGAGTATTTTTGCACGCTTGCTGTTAATCCTTATGCTGATAAAAGGGATCAGCATGTGAACCAGCGAATATACCAACAATCCAGAAAAAAATGCCGCAAGCAAACTTCTTTCCATTATGAAGAACAATGCCAGACCGGTGAGAATATAGGATGCTGTGGTTGTTGGATTCGTCTTTTTTTGTGTAAGCATAGGGATTGTTTTCGGCAAATTAGCAAGATATTAGGGAGTGTAACAGTACATCTCTTTGATTTATTTCAAGTTTTTATCATGAAATGCAAATAAATATGATTTAACCATTCATACTTTTGCAGGATCCAGTATAATTCGTCGTCGTTGAGATTCGAGCTAGTGGTGCAGTATCAGTCTGTCATTCCTTACTTGGTTGAAACGATCTAACGGGCATCTGCCCAATTTAACTGAAATATAGGAAATGTAATGGCAACTGGTATCGTAAAATGGTTCAATGATTCAAAGGGTTTTGGTTTTATTACTCCTGACGAAGGCGGCGAAGATCTGTTCGCACACTTCTCGGCAATCCAATCCTCTGGCTTCAAGTCACTTCAAGAAAACCAACGCGTTTCTTTCGAAGTTACCGCTGGCCCTAAAGGCAAGCAAGCTTCGAACATTCAAGCTATCTAAGCTGAATCAAGCGTAATAAAAAACCTCGGCATGCCGAGGTTTTTTTTCGTCTTGGCTTTGATCAACCTGGCTCGCACGCTCTAGGCAAAATCAACTCACTTCACTGTTTGTCGATTGCATCTTGTTTCCGGTTCGCCAGTATGGAGCTGCCGAACGAAGCGGCGATTAACGCAGCGCCCAGCAAGCCGGTGACCATTTCAGAAATATGCCAACTCACGCCGATTAACATTAATATCGCGAGTGCACCAATGGCCCAGAATGCGCCATGTTCCAGATAACGATAACGCGTCAGTGTGCCGCTGTCGACCAGAAGCAATGTGAAACTGCGAACAAACATCGCGCCGGCACCGAGTCCCAATGTAATGATGAACAGGTTATTGGTCATCGCGAATGCACCGATAACGCCGTCGAATGAAAAGCTTGCATCAAGTAATTCAAGATAAATAAAGCCACCGATGCCTTGCTTGACCACGTGTTGCGTCACGTCGGATTGTTCGCTATTGATTAGCGCGCCAAGTCCTTTGATCGTGATGTAGGTAATGATGCCCCAAATGCCCGCTTCGATGAACGTGCTGCGTATCTGGTTGTCGATCATCTTTGAGGTAAAGATCAGTGCAACGAGCGTCAGCGCTGCCTCGATCGCTTCCATTTTTCCAAGCCGTGTCAGCGGCTTTTCAATTGCTTGCAGCCAGTGTTCCGTTTTGTGCCTGGCAATGAAAAAGTCGAAGAATACCATCATCAGAAATGTACCACCGAACGCAGCGATCTGAGGATGGGCGGATGTCAGAATCCGGCTGTATTCAAGAGGTTGATTGAGCGCTAAATAGACCGCATGAAACGGTCCGATATGTCCGGCAATACCGACAATCACCAACGGGAAGATCAAGCGCATGCCAAAAACGGCAACCAGCATGCCCCATACCAGAAATCGTTTTCGCCATGCAGCATCCCAGCTATCCAAGACGCCGGCATTGACGACTGCATTATCGAATGACAATGAGGTTTCCAGTATGGTCAGAAACAAAACGGTGATGACTGCTTGCACGCCGCCGATAAAATAACCTGCAGCCATTGCTAAAGCACAGAAAACAAACGAACTAGTGAAATAGGTGAGTGATTTCAAAACAATAGAATAAGTAAATGGGCTAAATATGAATACGAATAAATTAGAGCATTATTGAATTTTACTCTACGGCATGTGGCTATTGCTGCTCAGTGCAATTTTGCGCAATCGTTATCACGCCTTGCGCCAATAATTTGGCTTGGCATAAGTGCGCCTTAAAAAATCCACGAAGGCACGGATACGCAAGGGCAGATGACGCTTCTGTGCAAATACGGCATAAATGTCATTGCCAGGTGCGGCAAATTCATCCAGTACTGTCACCAGCTTTCCGGATTCGATTTCCGTGCCTACTTCCCACATCGAGCGCCATGCCAGCCCTTTGCCATCCAGCGCCCAGTCATGCAGTACCTCACCGTCATTACAAGCCATATTGCCGCTTATTTTCAGCGTGATGTTTTTTCCGCCTTGTTGAAACGTCCAGCCGCGCTGGCTGCCATCGCTACTGATTGCGAGGCAATTATGCTTGGCAAGATCAGTCAGTGATTTAGGTTTGCCGTGGCGTTTGATGTAGCTTGGCGATGCAACAACGACGCGTTTATTATCTGCCAGCTTCACACCGATCAAGTTGGAGTCCGACAAAGCAGCGATGCGGATTGCGACATCAATACTTTCTCCGATCAAATCTACCACGCGATCATTCAAGCTGAGTGTCAACGTTACATCGCGATTCTCTGCGAGAAACGATGGCAGCAGTGGTGCGACGTGCTGTCGACCGAACCCGGCAGGTGCGGAAATGGTCAAATGACCGGATGCTTTGGCGCTGCGTTCAGAGACTGCGGATTCTGCATTTTCCAGATCGGCCAGAATCTTCTGGCAATCTTCCAGAAAGGCAAAGCCTTCATTGGTCAAAGCAATCTTGCGTGTGGTACGTTGTAGTAATTTGACACCTAGGCGTTTCTCCAATGCGTCGAGTCGTCTGCCTATCATTGCAGGTGCAATGCCTTCAGATCGCGCAGCAGCGGACAGACTGCCTTTGGCAATGACGTCGACGAAGGTGGAGATTTGTTTGAATTGATCCATGAAAATGTCTGTCCAAATGCTATTGGCGTACTGCCTTGTGGCCTGTCCTGATCCTGACGAGTTGCCAAGCATTCAAAGAATGCTTGATTTGATACTAAAACACAATAATAAAGTGGCAAATCGTTTCGTTTGTACTCATTAATATCGAATATACAGCCAGCCATTCCTGCCGTTGTACGAAGAGAGATTTAAATTGCCGAATCTCTGATTCATTTCAGAGTGCATGCAAAAACAAACCCGGCCTAGGCCGGGTTTGTTCTATTCCTTGACTACACTACATCATCAACGTACAGCTAACGAATACCGGATGTCAGTTTTTGGAATGTTATACACACCGAAATCACAACTATAAAGTGTCCACGCCTGATTCGTATCGGCAGCATCGGTTGTAGAAGTCCAGTAGTAATCCGAGACGATGAAGGTATTAAAGATAACGGGCAATGGAACCGAACCGCCGTTGCCATTGAAGTAATCCGCCTGAGGGAATGTTGGTGCGCGGTCAGACAAGCTTAGCATTTCTTGCCGGTTCGGCATCCTCCATTGTCCGGCAGTCGAACCATCAGTCAAACCACATTGGCCGCTTGCCAGTCCGTTGATTGTTGTAAGAGCACTCGACCATGACTGATTAATGCAATCGGCTTTTTTCAACCACGTTAATCCGGTAACGGTGTCGGATAGCGTGCCGTCTCCATTGTCGACGAAGCGTGGTGATGTCAATGGCGCGCCGTTTTTCAAACTGGCGTCGTCACCTATACCGAAAGAACCGCCGCCTTGTCCGGCATAGACGCCGGTTGCCAGAACCTGAATTGCACCGGCACCGCCGGATTTGACTGCCCATAATGAATTGTTAGAGGTGGTCTTGGCATTATTAAAGCTGCCATCGTTCGGATCGATGCCATTGATCCAACGTCCGTCGGTGAAACGAATCGACATTGCATTGGACGTGGCCGCCGTATAAGTCGTGGAAGACCAATACGCGCTGGTGAGGCTGATGTTGATGAATGGGTGTCCGGAAGTAACGGATGGATTGGCTTGCGATACATCTATCAAACTTTCCAGCTCGTTTGCGTTCGGCATTCTCCATTGTCCCGCGGTCGAGCCATCCGTCAATCCGCAGGCGCCATTGGCCAATTGATTGGCATGCGTCAGTGCGGCCGACCAAACTTCTGCACCATAGCATCCGGCATTCTTCAGCCAGATGAGCCCTGTCAGGTGATCGGTAACGGTGCCGTTCGCATTGTCAGTGAATCGTGTGCCAGGCCATGTCACGCCTTTTAGCGAAGCGAAATCATCGCCACTCGCATAGCTGGTAGTTTGCCCGGTTCGTGGCAAGCTGGCTGTCTTGGTGCCTGGTGCGTAGGCTGTGAAATTGGCGCCCACCACATCATGCGCCGGCATGGATATAAAGCGTATCAATGTCCTGTAGAGGCCATTAAAATCGAATCTATCTACTACACCGGCAGGATCACTGTTTGATGGATAAAATCCATATCCGGTTTTTCCAGCATAAATCACATAGTCTGCATTCGTCACGGTGTCGAAGTGTGGAATGGTGTAGGCACCGTTTACATCAGTCGTTGCTGTCGCTGTCGTATGATCATTATGGTGATACGCAGTGATCGTCACACCGAATAGCGGAGCACTGTTTGTGTCAAGAACAGTACCCGATACGCTGCTGTAAACAGGCCCACCGGCTGTGCTATTTGTTGGCCCCGATCCGCCGCCTCCGCCACATGCAGAAAGCGCACATAGGCCAGCAATCGTCAGCAAGGATTTTATTGGATGCCATGTAGTGATACTTGGCAGTTGTGTGCAAATCTTCGATGTCCTGACTTTGTCGAAGATGACGAAGGGTACAAAGTGACCATTCATTTTCTTGCTCCTTGGCTTGGTTATTCTTATCACTTTCAAGATTGAAAGCCTCAAACCATAAGGATTGTTTGGTAACCCGGCAGCCATATGAAAAATATTCACTTAGGCCCTTGGCTTTGCGTCCCCACCTTTCGATGGGTTTGCCCTTTCAATGATTCAAGCCTAGTCAGCGCAATATAAATCCGCAACGGACAGCGGATAAATGGAGTGCGTTGTCAGACGAGTGGTATCTCTGCGTATGAATATTGGGAATTCAAAATTTCTCATTCGTGAAATGTCACAATATTTCACAATGTCTATCGTGATTCATCGCATATTATCTTTATAGATATCTTATGAAGAACAAAAACACGCAAGAGCTGAAGCGTGGTGTCGGAGCATGTTGCTAACTTCATTTATTCACACCACATGTTCCAAGCATATCCACATACACATTCGGCAAATTCGGCACTGTATAAATAGGTGCAAATCCGCCGCCACTGGTACGGAAATTGGTGGTCTGTCCTTGATACATGCGTGCCGCCAGCAATATTGTTTTGCCGTCATACGCATAACTGCGCACATCCAGTTTCAGATCAACGGAATCGTGATCCATCACAAGACGTCGCTCGCTTGGCAACACTAGCGTCTGCGCAACATAATCGCCTTCAAGAATTTCGGACCAGACGCGTTTTGTCACTTTATCGCCGCGATACACTGCACGGCTACCATAACCTTTGGCCGGTTTGAAGAACAATTGACGCCGATTGGACCAGAGCGATTCGGCGTTCTCTGCAGTGACAGGGACAGTGCGCGGAATGCCTTGCATCAAAGTACGAATGATATTTTCGGCGACACCCCAACTGCGCAATAACGATTCGTCAGTCAGCAGAATTAAATTACGTTTGTCCGCATACAAGGCATGCGCGCGCGGATGTGGCGTTACTACTGCTGCATCACTGAGATAAGCATCGCGCAACGCCTGATGTTCAACGTGAGAGAAATCGAAATCGGTGAGTCTGTTATAAACCATATCGATTTTTATATCGTTATGCCACAAAGCCCCATCACGCAGCACTATTTGCTGCGGATCGAGAATAGTGGTTTGAATACCTCGACTGGAAAATAAACGTTGAAACAAGAGAAATTCTGGATATAGATATTGTTCTTGTGGCGCAGTATCGATGATGGCAATCGTTTGGAGTGGCGTCTCTTTACCTGATTTCATCCACTCTGCAGTGAACATCGAGAACAGTGCATCTTCCAGCTGTTCAATCGGCACAGGGCCTTGCATCGCGTGGCGCACTTCATCGCAGCATGCCAATTGCGCCTTGGCCAAAACAGTATTCAGCATCGCGCCACCGGCATTGGTATTGATCTCAACCAGATGCGGTCCGGTAGCGCTGAGGTGAAAATCGTAGCCAAACAACACGCCAAGCGTATGAGGCTTGTGCCGTGCAATCTCGGGTGCATAAGCCACTACCGCTTCTTGATATGCAGGCATGGCAACGACTTGTTCGACAGCTTGGATAATGTCGCGCATTTGATCCACTTGCGATCGTGTTGCAAACACGCCGAATTTTGCAAAGAGATGAGGCCGCTGCTCGATCAGCCCTCCGGGGATGTGACTATCTTCCAGTACCAAATCGAGTTGTTGGCGCAGCATACCGGCATCAACGTTGATGCAATGGCATTCCTTGTTGAGGCGATCTGCAATCGACTGATAAGGCAGATCTTTGTTCTCGATTTTAGCGTTTGCTTGAGAGGAGGGTGTTTCGCAGCAATTGGATGCCATTGGTAGCCTGCCAATATCAATGTATTAGATTGTAAATGGTCAGTTTTTTTTATTCTTCAAGAGGAGGGACTTAAAAAAATATTACGAGAACAAAGCAGCTGCCTCGTTTGTCATTAGAACTCATTTCATCAATAGGAGGACACGCGTTCGCACCAGAATCGGCGCTGGCAAGGCGCGCGACGCGTCGAATAGCCATGCATATTCGCAAGGAGCGCAACGCTGTCCAGCGTCGATTCTGGTGCGAACCCTCCGGGAAGGTGGTCTGGACGGCGCATTGCCGCGTTGCGCTGCTAGCAAAGGGACCACCCTTTGCGTCGCACCGCGCCTTGCACTGCATCCGTCCAGACCATCTTCGCGAGCTCTCCTATTGATGAAATGAGTTCTAGTTAAACCCAATCCATTTTACATAGCCACGCCGGATGGGAAGGAGCATCTGCATCATTCGCTTGAAATAGAGTTAAGTTGTATGCGGATTGGCGTCCGGTACAGTAGCGGAGTCTGCTTTCGAAACAAGCAAGCTGATCGGCACATTATGATGATCCAATGGTTCGCCAGGTTGGATCGAACCCAAGTTCGTCGATTCGCTACTCGCTTTGGCAAAATTTTGCAGGATCTCCGCAACAGATTGCAGTTGATCGAAATTTTCTCCAATCGATAACGCCAATGTGCAGAATAAAATAATCTCAGGTAAAGAATGAATACGGTATTGTGTTCTGGCCTTATTGATTTGATCTGTGATAAAACCGTAGCGTTGATAAACTGGCAGCGCAGCCAGTTCAGCAGCGGCCGATTGTTCAAGCTGCCGAATAACGACATCAGGCAACGTTGCATTCAATAACGCATCTTCTTGTGCATGGCTGAGATTCAGAGTTTTTGAGGCGGGCGCAATCGGATTGCCCTTGCCCTTCAGCGTGCATTCCATCCCATCGCGGTTCAAAAAACTCCAGGTGATAACAGGCCCAAACGCATGCAGTTTCTGCTCGAAATTGAGCACGTCATACCAGACCGGAAGAATACGTGTATCGAAAAACCGCATCGCGCATTCGGATCCATCTGCAGCTTGCACCTGCATCAACCCGCTCAAGTGACCGCGCAAGTCTACGAGAGACAGTGGCGAGAGTATCCAGCTCAATCCGTAAATATCCTGAGTGTGATCAAGGAACCACGCGAGTGTTTTGGTTTGGTTGGCATCAACCTGGATCAATATTGGGCCGGATCGTACAATCTCTTCATCGGAAGTATCTTCAAACAGCGACAGCCACGGCAGGCGGCGGAAGCGGTATTGCAGTATGCGCCAGACGCCGGGATATTGGGCGGCGTCGATGAGCAGATAGAATCTACTGCTGATTGGTGTGTTGAGGTCTCTTGTCATTGGTCTTGTTGGCTTGTTTTTTAATTGGTTTTTTTATTTGATGAGGCATTAGCCGCCATCTCAGCAATTAATAATATGATTTTCATTTGTTTACACTTGGATAGAAAAAAATCACAATTAAAAGCGAAATAAACAACGGTGATGTGCCCAAGATTAGCGGAATGCTCGCTACACGATCCATGCCTTGGTCATGCGAAAAAAAATCGATCAGTAGGTAAAGAAAAACTACTACTCCCGTCACGACAATTAGATACCAAGTTGGAATTGCCAATGCGAGTGGA
>DATBRC010000032.1:0-4901 GCA_036560485.1 Burkholderiaceae bacterium | reverse complement strand
CTGCGTGGGCACAGAAGCGTGCCCACCCTACTTTTTTCTTGTCATTAAAATTATTGAGGTTTATAACGTGCCACAAATCGTCGTATTACCCCATGCAGTCTTGTGCCCGGAAGGCGCAGTCATCGAAGCGCCGGCTGGTACTTCCGTGTGTGAAGCCTTGCTCGACAACGATATCGAGATCGAACACGCTTGTGAGATGTCGTGCGCATGCACGACGTGCCACGTAGTCGTTCGTGAAGGATTTGCATCACTCAACGAGGCGAAAGAAAAAGAAGAGGATTTGCTCGACATGGCATGGGGATTGGAAGCCACGTCCCGTTTGTCGTGCCAGGCTGTTGTAGGCGATGAAAATTTGGTGATTGAGATACCCAAGTATACGATCAATCATGCACGTGAAAATCATTGATCAGCTCATTGATCAACTTAAGGAATGCCGACATGAAATGGACTGACACAATCCGCATCGCAGAAGAATTGCACGATAAATTTCCCGATGTCGATCCGCTGACCATTCGCTTTACCGATTTGCATAATTGGGTAGTGGAACTGGACGATTTTGACGATGATCACCAGCGCGGTGGCGAGAAAATTCTGGAAGCGATTCAGATGGCATGGATCGAAGAAGCAAAATAAAAATGGCGGCCTTATAAGCCGCCATTTATTTTCAGAACAGAATAATATCGCTTAACCTTCCGACGTCAATGCACCATTGACGACTTTTACCCTGTCTCCGACACGCCAGTTGTTTTGGGTCGATTGCGGAAAAGTGCGGACATGACCGTCTTCCATGCGGACACGTACTTCATAGGCAATCTTGGTGTGCGTGCGTTTCTCGATTTCATTACCGGCAAATCCGCCGCCGACTGCGCCGGCTACCGTCGATATCGCACGGCCATTTCCGGCACCGACCTGATTGCCCAATACGCCGCCTACCAATGCACCTGCCACAACACCCAGTCCGCTAGGCTTGGCAGCTTGTTGTACTGCTTGTATCGATTCAACTCTGCCACAAGTGTGACAAATTGGGGAAGTTTGCGCTTGCCGATTAGATGACGTGGCGGCTGGATGACTAACGGGTTTATCGTTCGTATCAGGAACGGATTTAAGTGTCGCCGCATCAATATCGTTTGAAGCGGTTTTGGTGTCATTCATCGAAGTTGGTGTCGACAACACCGTGGTTGGTTCTGGAGAGCCATGCGAGCTTGGCAGCAAGCCGGTCATTGCCGCAACGCCGGTCAAGCTAACCAACAAAACACCAATGGCAGCTGCAGCCATCAATGGGTGAAGTCGATTCGGGGTTTTATTTGTTTCCATTTTTCTCTCCTGTTGATTTCAAATGTTTCAGGAGTAAGAACAGATTTCCAATGGAAAGTTTCAAAGAGCCATACAACATTGCGTTTCAAGTGTAATTTTTTGTAACCCATATTATCGAGATGCAATTTTTGAAGTGGCGCATTGGAAATAAATCAAATCGGAAACTAAAAAGGCCGCAAGATGCGGCCTTTTTGTTATATGGATTGCCGTACTTCTAATCGGCTAATCAATCTTCTTTGCGCAGATGCGGAAACAGAATTACGTCACGAATATTCGGCGAGTCGGTGATCAGCATCATCAAGCGGTCAATGCCGATGCCGCAACCACCGGTTGGTGGCAGGCCATATTCCAACGCACGGATGTAATCGGCGTCGTAATACATCGCTTCTTCATCGCCTGCATCTTTCGCTGCCACTTGCGCTTGGAAGCGCGCTGCCTGGTCTTCTGCATCGTTCAACTCCGAGAAGCCATTGGCGATTTCGCGACCGACGATGAACAATTCGAAACGTTCGGTGATACCGGGCATGGTATCGGATGCGCGAGCCAAGGGTGACACTTCAACAGGGTAGTCAACGATATAGGTCGGTTCCCACAATTGGGATTCTGCGGTCTCTTCGAACAGTGACAATTGCAGAGCGCCGAGCCCGCTGATGACATGCGGCTTGACGCCGAATTTCTTCAGTTCTTCCTTGAGGAAAGCGGCATCGTTCAATTGTGCATCGGTATAGTGCGGTGCATATTTCTTGATTGCTCCGACGATGGTCAAACGATGGAATGGCTTGCTCAAATCCAGTTCACGCCCTTGGTAAGTCAGCACGGCTGTGCCATGTGCATCGATCGCCGCCTGGCGGATCACCTGCTCGGTGAAATCCATCAGCCATTTGTAATCGACGTAGGCTGCATAGAATTCCATCATCGTGAATTCCGGATTGTGGCGCGGCGACACGCCTTCATTGCGGAAGTTGCGGTTGACTTCAAACACACGGTCGAAGCCGCCGACTACCAGTCGCTTCAAATACAGCTCAGGCGCGATCCGCAAATACATTTCCATGTCGAGCGCATTGTGATGCGTGATGAAAGGCTTGGCTGCTGCGCCGCCGGGAATGACATGCAGCATCGGCGTCTCGACTTCCATGAAATCGTTCTTCGCCATGAAGTTGCGGATCGATGTCATTGCCGCTGTGCGTGCCTTGAATGTGCGGCGTGTGTCTTCGCTCATGATAAGATCAACGTAGCGTTGACGGTATTTTGTTTCCTGATCGGACAAGCCGTGGAACTTGTCCGGCAATGGGCGCAGTGATTTGGTCAGCAGACGCAACTTGCTGACCTTGATCGTCAATTCATCGGTCTTGGTTTTGAACAGCACACCTTCAATGCCAAGGATGTCGCCCAAGTCGTAATGGCGGAACGCTTCCATCTCGGCTTCGCCGGTTTTGTCGGCGGTGATGTAAAGCTGGATGCGACCGTCTGCTTTCTTGCCCGACGCGTCTTGCAAGGTAGCGAACGCAGCTTTTTTACCGGCTTCGCGTTTCAGCATCATGCGACCGCCTATGCTGACCTTGATTTCCATCGCTTCCAGTTCTTCGCGGCTTTTCTCGCCATATTGCGCTTGCAGGTCATGTGCCTTGTGTTCAGGACGGAAGTCGTTCGGAAACGCCACACCTTGCGAGCGGATGGCAGCAAGTTTCGCGCGACGCTCGGCGATGATGGAGTTTTCGTCTACTACTGGCTCGATAGGTGCGGTCGGTGTTGTCATGGTTTTATTTAAGCGGTACGTTAATTAGTTATTTTGATCGATGCAGCTTGGGTTGCAGCCTACACGCCTTGCTTCAATGATGCGGAAATGAAGTCATCCAGATCGCCATCCAGAACGGCCTTGGTATTGCCGGTCTCGAAGTTGGTACGCAAATCTTTGATACGCGATTGATCCAGCACATACGAGCGGATCTGATGTCCCCAGCCGACGTCGGTTTTGGTATCTTCCAGTTTTTGCTGCTCGCTCATGCGGTTGCGCAATTCCAGCTCGAACAATTTGGCTTTCAACATGTCCCACGCTTCTGCGCGGTTGCGATGCTGGCTGCGGTCATTCTGACATTGCACCACGATGCCGGATGGTCCGTGCGTCAAACGTACGGCGGAATCGGTTTTGTTAATGTGCTGACCACCGGCGCCGGATGCACGATAGGTGTCGACCCGCACGTCCGCCGGGTTGATATCGATCTCGATCGAATCATCGACTTCAGGATAGACGAACAAACTGCAGAATGATGTATGGCGGCCGTTGGCAGAGTCGAACGGCGATTTGCGCACCAGGCGATGCACGCCGGTTTCGGTACGCAGGAAGCCGTATGCATAATCGCCTTCGACCTTGATGGTTGCGGTCTTGATGCCGGCAACCTCGCCATCGGACTGTTCAAGGATTTCAACTTTAAAACCCTTGCGCTCGCAATAGCGCAGATACTGGCGCAAGATCATCGATGCCCAGTCCTGTGCCTCAGTGCCGCCGGCACCAGCTTGAATATCGATGAAACAATTATTCGGATCCATTGGATTGCTGAACATGCGGCGGAATTCCATGCCTTCCACTTGCTTTTTCAGTGCTTCGACATCCTGTTCAATCGCGATGATGGTGTCTTCATCCTGCTCTTCGCGCGCCATCGCGAACAGGTCGCTGGCATCGCGCAATCCGGATTCGATCTGGGTCAGCGTCAGGACAATTGCTTCGAGGGATTTCTTTTCTTTACCGAGTTCTTGTGCGCGCTTTTGGTCGTCCCAGACTTTGGGATCTTCCAGTTCGGCATTGACTTGTTCGAGCTTCTCCGACTTTACAGCGAAGTCAAAGATACCTCCGAAGTTCAGCTTCCCGGTTGGTCAGGTCGGCCAATAGATTGGCCAGCGAATTAAGGCGTTCTGCTTCCATGATAAATTCTTTGCAAGAAAACCGTAAATTATACCTGACCGAAGGGAGATTGATCTGTAATCCGCATGGGTAGCTTGTTCCGCCCCATGCGCAGATTCAAGCAAGGCCGGCCAGATAAATGCCATATAGCAGCACGCAGATCGTGTCGAATACGGAAGCTACACGCATTCCCTGCATGTAAGTGCGATTTCTGTGCATCACGCCAAATGCGACCATTCCCAGCTTTTCGATCAGCGCAGACAGCATGATCGGCGCTCGTGCTTCCGGATGACCGGCTGCGTAGACTAGTAATGCACCAATGGAAAATGCCAGCAATCCCCAATGACGCGCAAAGAACAGGCCGGCTTCGTCACGAATTTCCAGCTTGTTGAAATGTTTAAGCATTTGTACAGGAAAGAAGAACTGCAATATCGGCAATGCAGTGATGATGCCTGTGACGGTGAGAATGCCGGCAATGTGGTCTGTGATGAGCATGGGGATCCTTTTTATTGAGAATTGTATGGAATAAGGCTTTTGTTAGCTGCTATTAATATAGCAGTGAATGCTTGTTAAGATTCCTATATAGGACTTACGTAAAATATGGGCGAAAAATAAAGTCACCGTCGTTTTCGCGCAGGCGGGAATCCATGCTGAGCTTGATAAATTTACGTCACTATGGATTCCCGCC
>DATBRC010000031.1:0-20190 GCA_036560485.1 Burkholderiaceae bacterium | reverse complement strand
TGCGTCGTCTGGATAGCATTGCCGATTCAATTTTTTACGCAGCAGCTACTTATTGCGTATGGCATGTGCATCGCGAAGTGATCGTCGACAACCGTATGCCGTTGCTTATCTTGCTTGGATTGGAGTTGAGTCGTTATGTTTTCGATTTCTTGAAATTCAAGAAAGAGGCAAGTTATCACATGTGGAGTTCCAAACTCTGGGGTGTGTTTCTTTTCCTCGGCTTTTTCTTTGTGCTCGTTTTGGGAAGGACAGGTATACCGGTGTATTTGGCAATCTATATTGGCTTGCTGGCGGATCTGGAAGGTTTGCTTATTTCGATCATTCTTCCGTATTGGAAGAATGATGTACCGACGATCATGCATGCGCTGGAAATCCGAAAGGGTTTTAAGATGCCGTAAGCCGGCGATGCACAATAATCATTTGATTCAGCAATACACCGTACATTTTGCTGCTCTGAAAAAACAAACCCGCCGAAGCGGGTTTGTTTTGTTGACTTCATTTCATATTAAAGCTTGCGTCTACGCGCCGCAGCAAAACCAGCAAGGCCCAATAGCATAAGAGCGATAGTCGCCGGCTCCGGCACTTGCGTTACACCTTCAATTACATCGTTCCCGCAGGTTTCGCCCCAGTGGAGAGCTAAATTCGAGTATTGGCTGAGTGCGCTGGTACCGGTATTCAAAGTAAATGTAATCGAGGAATCAGCTGCCACTGTCCACGTTCCGGTCAGCCCGGTATTTTGCACGGTAGATGAAGTGGTTTTTACGCCGATCTCTTGTCCATTGCGGTAATAACATTGCGTGCCGAGACCGCAAGACAAATAATCTTGAGACAGCAAAGCATTATCAGTATTGTTGACGCCATTGAGCTGATAAAGGGTAAACGTGCCGCCTGTATTGCTCCAGCGATTATCGAGACTAAGGCCATACGACCAGTGTGTGCCATTCGATGCGTTGTCGTTAGTATGATTCGCATCTGTACCGTATGGGTTCCACGCAGAAGCCAAAAACAGGTCGCTGTAGCCGATGCCATTGGTTTCTGCCCATGTATCAATGCCGGCATGTCCGGCAAAATTCGTATTGATGGTGATTGTCAGCAGACTGCCGACACGTGACACATTCGCACTGTTGATATTAAACGTGCTGTCGCCAATGACATCGCCATAACCATGGCCGTCGGCTCCCCAATAAGTATCTGTGATGACGCCAGCATGTGCAGAGAATGCACTTGCCAAACTAATTGCAGCAACAATTGCTTTAATAAGATATTTCACAATTCCCTCTGGCTTGATAAAGTATTGCCTCACTTTTGCAACATTTATGCCAGAAATTAATATTGTTGATTATCAAGCACTTATCTTTATGTTAGTTTTTGCCATTTCTTGTGTGTAAAAAATGCCGACAGTTAATTTCTACATTGATTCACAATTGGAAATCGAATTGTGTCTTAATTTGATGTGATGACCTTATCCTTGTAATCGCTATTCACATTTCAGGTCTGCGCCATTTTTGAAAAAACAAAATGAAAACGAACATCCAAATTCCTCAAATAATTTTGCCGTTTTTAATTGGCATGTTTTTCTACATGGAACATTCAGCATTTGCCGGTCCGCTGCGGGACAAAATTATGGAGCACCGACTTGAGCAACAGCAGGAGGAAATGTTCGATGCGGCCGGCTCATCAAGTGACAATTCATCACTACCGACAGGCGTCCGAATAATAAAAGACTTTCCGTTTGGCAGCGACGCAAGACAACGCATGGATATTTATCTCCCCGCTCATGCAACTGGTGCCCCCGTTTTATTGATGGTGCATGGTGGAGGATGGCGGCGTGGCGACAAGGCGATGTCGAATGTGGTTCAGAACAAAGTCGCAAGATGGGTGCCGAAGGGATTCATTTTCATTTCCATCAATTACCGGATGTTGCCGAGTACGGATCCGTTGCAGCAAGCGGATGATGTGGTGCGAGCCTTGGCTGTGGCTCAATCGAATGCAGCCACATGGGGCGGCGATGCATCCAAATTTATCTTGGTGGGACACTCCGCGGGAGCACATCTTGTCGGCTTGGTGGCAGCCGAACCATCCAAAGCACTGCAGTCAGGCGCGCGGCCTTGGCTAGGCACTATTGCTCTCGACAGTGCGGCTCTGGATGTGGTTCAGATCATGGAAAGAAAGCACTACCGGCTTTACGATCAAGCATTTGGCAAGGACATGACATACTGGAAATCGGTGTCGCCAATCCATCGTTTGACGGCAGGTGCAATGCCGATCATGGCAGTATGTTCCAGTACACGTGCTGACAAACCTTGTTTGCAAGCGCACAATTTTGCGGACAAAGCCGGGTCGCTTGGTGTACGGGTGTCAGTGTCGGAGCAGATGCTCACGCACAAGGAAATCAATCAGAATCTTGGACTGCAAGGCACGTATACCAATGCTGTCGAAGCCTTCATGGGTTCTCTGGATGATTCTGTCAAAAAAACATTAATGAACGGCACTTCCATTCATTAAGATTGAAGAATTCAGTCACGTCATATTTTTCCCGATATAATTTTGCGATGCCAAAGATTGTATTCACACAACAACTGCGCCGTTTCACTGACGTACCGGAAATTGACACGCCAGCCGATACGTTACGTAACGCATTGGATGCTGCTTTTGCAGTGAACGCACAACTGCGCGGTTACATCCTGGATGAGCAAGGACATCTGCGGCCCAACGTCGTCATATTCATCGATGGTCATCGCGTAAGTGACCGCATCACGCTTAATAATCTGCTTGCTGCCGATAGCAATGTCTATGTTTTGCAAGCACTCTCAGGAGGTTAACTATGCAAGATCGTGCACTGATCGCAACACGCAAAGGTTTGTTTGAATTGGTTCGCGCTAATCAGAATTGGACCATCGGACCAATCAGTTTTTTGGCCGAGCCGGTGACGATGCCGCTGTTCGACCGGCGCGACGGTACACTTTATGCAGCACTCAATCTCGGCCATTTCGGCGTCAAGATGCATCGGCGCGATCCGGGTAGCGAGGCCTGGACGGAAATCGCGGCGCCAACCTATCCAGCGCAGCCGGAAGATCACAAAGACGACGTCGAATGGAAGCTCAAAGTGATTTGGTCATTGGCAGTTGGCGGCGATGATGAGCCTGGCGTGCTGTGGGCGGGCACCTTGCCGGGTGGATTATTCCGCTCGCGTGATCGCGGAGATAGTTGGGAGTTGATCCGCTCATTGTGGGATACGCCTGAGCGCAAAAAGTGGGTTGGTGGTGGTTTCGAGCTGCCAGGCATTCATTCCATTTGTGTCGATCCGCGCGATAGCCGCCATGTGACGATCGGTGTGTCGTGCGGCGGCGTGTGGGTCACGCGCGATGGTGGAGCCAGTTGGATATTGAGCGCAAAAGGCATGCGTGCCGACTATATGCCGCCTGAATTGGCTTACGATCAAAATAATCAGGACCCGCACCAGATTGTCCAATGCAATACAGATCCCGATGTGCTCTGGTGCCAGCATCATAATGGCATCTTTCGCTCGACCGATGGATCTGCGTCATGGCATGCGATCGAAAAAAACAGCACGAATCTGGTCTCCGATTTCGGCTTCGCCGTTGCGGTCCATCCGCACGATGCACAGACAGCATGGTTTGTTCCGGGCATCAAGGACGAGAAGCGCATCCCGGTGAACGCTGCATTGTGCGTCAGCCGTACGCGTGATGGCGGCAAGACTTTCGAGACATTACGAAGCGGATTGCCGCAGAAAGATTGCTACGATTTGATTTATCGCCATGGCCTTGCGATATCGGACGACGGCAATACTTTGCTGATGGGATCGACTACCGGCGGTTTGTGGATTTCGGAAAATGGTGGCGATGCATGGCAAGAGATTTCGCACACGCTGCCACCAATTTATGCGGTTCGGTTTTTTTGATTCATGTATTTGAATCACCGAGTTGAAACAAAATTATCGCAATTCCTGCCGCGCTGCACAACGCAATCCCATGCAGGCAATAACAATACTTCTTTAAAACAGAAAGGAAAAATACCTCCTGCTCTTGGTTTGGATTTCTCCGTTCCCATCCAATAATGTAACCAGCTAAATACGGCTGGTTCGAATATAACGGAGGGTCTCATGTCGGTGTCATCTGCTACTTCTGGCGTGAATATCAATCCAACTTCGTTAAAGAGCCTGGGACATCAACGTCACAAGGATTTCGAAGCACTTACTTCATCCATACAGTCCGGTGGCATCAGTGGCGCGCAAGCTGCATTGTCTGCATTACAGACCGACATGCAGAATATCCAGGGCATCAAAGGCGTACCGGATGCATCAGGTACACAACAGCCCAGCAAGTTACAAACCGATTTTTCGAACCTGATCAGCAGCATCCAATCAGGCAGTGCGACAGGCGCGCAAAGCGCACTGTCGACTTTGCAGCAGGATCGCCACTCGCAGATTGGTGCTGCGTCAGCTTCATCGCAATCAAGCTTCAAGCAAGATCTGGCCTCCTTGATCCAAGCTGTTCAAGCAGGTGATTTATCCACCGCACAATAAGATGCGACCCAAATCCAATCCGACATGAAACAACAAGGCGCAGGTCACCATCACCATAAACATAGCGGTGGAAATGATGCGCTCTCATCGATCATCGATGTACTGTCCGGGAATAATGCCAATTCAAATAGCGCCAATGCATCGGCTGCGTCAGCTTACTCATCCATGATGATGGAATTGCAGGCGACTGCTTCGATATCGACGCTGGCTTGAATCTTTAAGAGCGCCGAACAAAATGCGCCTGGCGGCGTTGCGCCTCCTTGTCGTACGCTTGTACTGTCTGCGTTGGCGCGTCTTGCCAGGCACATTTTGTTCGACGCTCTAAGGCGCTTCAGCGCTTTCTTCGAGATTTCACTATTTGCCGGCATGATTGTCGCGGGATAATTTCTCCGCTACACTGCCTTGCATGTCTGCCAACTTATCTGCCGATTTGTCCGATGAAGACTTGATGCTGCGATACGGCAGCGGCGATCTTGCCGCTTTCAAGGAACTGTATCAGCGCCATAGTCATGGTTTGTATCGCTTTATCGTATGGCGTTCACCTCGCAAGGAATGGGTCGATGAAGTCATGCAGGAAAGCTGGGCCAGTCTGCATCAGGCTCGTGCACGTTATGAAGCGCTGTCGAGTTTTCGCACTTATCTGTACCAGATCGCCCGCAATCGGTTGATTGATCTGATGCGTCAGCACCAAATGGTCTTGGCCAGTGATCTGGGGCAGCATGAAGATACCGGCGCTATATTCGATCATCTCGCCGATACAGTACATGATGCGCAGTCGCCCGAAGATGCGCTAGACAATAAGCAGCAGGTTGCGGGATTGCATCAAGCGATTCGCGCTCTGCCGGCTGATCAAAGGGAAGCGCTGGTTCTGCAGCAATTCAACGGCATGAGCCTGGAAGAAATCGCGCACCTGACCGCCGTACCCGTCGAAACGATCAAAAGCAGACTACGCTACGCTATGCGAAAATTGCGTCAGAACTTGGCGGAAAATTTGGCCGCCCAGGAGGAACAAGCATGACAAACCAACCTCACGATCAAACGGAAGATGCAGCGTTCGAGGATTTTCTGCAAGGCCGCGGCGAGCTGGTCAAGCAATTGAAGGCGCTGTCGCAGTTGAGCCCATCGGCGGCATTGGATGCGGCAATTCTGGCTAGTGCCAAAGCTGCAGTGGCACAGGCTGAGCTGTCAAAGCAAGTGGCTGCCAATGATCCGGTGTCGCCTCGCAAACCAGGTTTCCTGTCACGTTATCGGATGCCGCTCGCCATGGCCGCCAGTTTGATGGTTGCGGTGCTGGTGGCTGTGCAGTGGTATGAGCAACCGGCCTATCAGGCACCGATCCAGGTCGCACAGGCGCCTATGGCAGAACCGGCACCTGCAACCACTGATGTGCCTCAACTTGCACAGGCCGACACCAATGCAAAAGGCATTTCTGAATCAACAAACAAGGACATGGCAATTGCTCCGCCTCCAGTTGCTGCTGCCAAACCATCTAATTCAGTTGCTGAATCGAGGCAGGCAATGAGCGAGAAAAAAGCTGCAACGCAAATGGCTTCAAATGCGAGAGTAGCGAACGAAGCTTTAAAGTCTGCAGCAGAGCGTGCCAATGCGGCGCCCACGCAATTGGCGCAAGCCGATACGGCACAAATGAAATACAAGTCAGCCGTGATGCAAGAGCAGAAGGTGGCAACAGCACCTGCGCCTGCATCGACACCTGCGCCTGCAGCCGCTACACCGCCTGCGGCCGCAAATCTTGCGAGAGAGTCTATCAGAGCGGCAGCGGTTGCAGCTCCTGTCGCAGCGGCGCCATCATCTGAATCTTCCGCAAAAACTGACTCACAGGAAAAACAAAAAGCATGGCTCGCACATATCGAAGAATTGATCAAGGCAAATTCGAGCAAAGAAGCCCTGGCGGAGTGGGAAAAATTTGAAAAGACCTATCCTGCTTATCCTGTTCCCGAAAAATTGAGGGAACAGATCAAGGCGCTGAAAAATTAATTCATTAGTCGCACTCTCAAAGCACGTCAAATCCCTTCCTCAGGCATACGTGGAACAGCCACGCGTTTATGCATCTGTTTCAATTATGTTCACTGTCGTACCAGAGTAGAATTTTTCTCAGGGGGCAGCCTATCAGCCAATGCCATTAAATTAATAGATGAAGGAGTCAAGATATTCCATATCTTGCCGTAACCAACTTATGAAAACCCAGATCCTCCCGCTCGGTATCAAAAATCGCACTAAAACCGAATTGCCTGCGTTGATCGCGCTGGAGGCAATCGGGCAACCCTGGTTTAACGAAGACCATCGCTGCGATCTGATGTCGATTGCATTGGTTGCGCAATTAATGGCCGAGAAGGAAAGCGACATTCACATTGCTTCCGGCGAGCTCATTGTGCTGTTGGGACCGGATGAGTTGAGCCTGGAACAGCTTGAACCGCTGGTTGTCATGATTAATACATGGATACAGAAACAACCGAATGGCCGTGTACAAGCGGCGATTAATATATTGCTGGGTGTGGCGCCGAAGAAGGCGTCGAAAAGAGCGCACGGCTAGACAAAAACTGCAGTATTTACTCTTCCTGTCGGTATCAATGTTGGATTAAGTGTAGGTCACTACTTTTCGCGTCGATCCTCTTTCCTGCGTTCGACAAGATCCCATCCTAGTTCTCTCCGAATTTGTTCAATATCGTGTATCGGCTTGCGGTCAGTATCACGGCGTTCGACTTTGCGGCGCTCCATGTATTCCCTGACTTTTTCTTTTGACGGCTTGTTGACATCCATGTTCGGCTCGCGCTGTTGGCACATAACAATAAGCAATATTTCATTCGACAATTTTTGTGCAATGAAAGTTGCTGTTTTTATGAGGTTTGTTTGATGGGATACGATTGAAATGAAACCGATAGTGTCCCTGTTTGTGGCCGAGTAACTTATGATAAAGCTCAATTACAATTGTGCTATTGATGAAATGAGCTTAATAGAAAGGATGTCATGAGCATGAATCGCCACATCACGTTATTTCATTCGCCGCAGTCACGCTCAGTCGGCGCGCTGATTTTGCTGGAAGAGCTGGGAGCGGATTACGAACTTCATGTGTTGAATATGAAAGCAGGAGAGCAACGTCAGCCTGCCTATCTCGCAATCAACCCAATGGGCAAGGTGCCGGCAATCGTGCATGATGGCGCATTGGTGACAGAACAGGTTGCGGTTTTTTTGTATCTTGCCGATCTTTATCCT
Organism: Burkholderiaceae bacterium; assembly: GCA_036560485.1. Classification (GTDB taxonomy): domain Bacteria; phylum Pseudomonadota; class Gammaproteobacteria; order Burkholderiales; family Burkholderiaceae_D; genus DATBRC01. The sequence goes on along the minus strand of DATBRC010000031.1, from coordinate 12,413 downwards.
GAGGCAGGTTTGACACCAGCGATTGGTGATCCGATGCGCGGACCGTTTTTGCGCTGGATGGTGTTCTATGCTGCATGCTTTGAGCCGGCATTGGTGGATCGCGCGCAGAAAAACGAACCTGCTCCACGCTCGACGTCACCGTATGGCGATTACGGCACGATGCTCAAGACGCTGACCGATCAGTTGGAAAAAGGTCCGTATATTCTCGGTGAAAAATTTACGGTAGCCGATGTGTTGTGGGGAACGGCGTTGACATGGACCACGATGTTCAAGCTTGTGCCGGAACTACCGGTTATTAAAGCGTATATCGACCGGGTCAATGCACGTCCATCAGTTGCGCGAGCGAGAGCGAAGGATGCAGAACTGATCGCTGTGCAAAGCAAGTAAAGTGTTATCAAACTCACGTCTAATGAAACGATTAACTCGTCAAGAAAGCCTGTAATCAGCTGTTATTTCAACGATTTGAAATCAGCATGCGTACGGTAGGATTTGCCTCATGGTAGAACGATTCAAGGGAGTCATCCATGAAGCCGAAAATCGCATTAACGTTATGCAAAATGATAGGTCATCCAGGGCTGCGTCAACTCGCGCGGGATGTAAGAGAATCCGGGCGTGAAAGCGCTTTGCTTTTCAGGACATGCCCCCGTTGCGGCTTGGAGATCTTCTCTATTGAGGTTAAGCCGCTGCCGAAGCATCGACATTCCAATCGGCCTGCACCGGCATAGGGTCCGGCCAAAATTATCCATGCAGGGAAAACTGTAGCGAGCAGGTGAGTAATGACCAAGGTCGTGCGTTCGATTATGGGATTGCCCCCGTATCACTGCGCCTCAATAGCGCTTAAAATGTCTGTGTCCTCATTCTTCGTTGCATACCATGCATCACAAAGCTGTGATGCATGGTATGGATACTTCCATGCTTGGCATCACCGGTTTGGTTAATCGTGGCACTTTGGGGCTAATATTCTTGAATAGCCATTGGGTGCCGATGCTGAACGCACCGATAATCTTGGTTGTTAGCGATATCCAAACCTTTTCCATTCGATGATCATGAATTTCATGCTACTGCGCGTTCGGTTTTTTGCGGGACCTTTGTTGCTGTTGATAGCATCAAGTGTTTGTCCTGGCACATGTGCCAAGGATGTTTACCTGCGCACGTGGCCAGTCGGCGTTCCCGTTCCGGTTTTGCAATTGAATGACGTGAATGGACGCGGATGGAATAGCCGGGATTTGCGCGGCAAGGTGGTCGTGCTGAATTTCTGGGCAACATGGTGCGGTCCTTGTGTCGATGAGCAGCAGCAGCTCAATGAACTGGCAGCCATCGATTTTTCGCCAGACAAGCCGATCGTATTGGGAATTAACTTCAAGGAATTTTTGTCGACGATCCAGCGCTTTTCGCAGGATCACCGGTTCAACTACCCGGTGTTGCTCGACAAGACCGGAGATGTGTTCAAGAAATGGACCGACGGTGTATTGCCCACCACCGTATTGATAGACCGCCAAGGCAAGCCGCGCTGGCGCATCGTCGGCGCTCTGGATCCTGCGGACAAGAGCTTGAAACAGGCCTTGGAAAAGATGCTGGCCGAGCCAATGCCCGCCCAGAGGAACAAGGTTGGTGTCCCTTCAAGATAATGGACGTAGAACTCCGCACTTCCGCCACTCATATTACAATCCAGTCTTTCGACAAATCTGCGGCAGGATAAAACATGAAATTACCTTCAATGACTCGGCGTTCCCTATTGAAAGCAGCTTCCGGCGCTTTCGCCTTGGCAAATTTCCCTACGGCTGTTCTGGCGCAGCAGCAGCCGGAGCGCAAAAACTTTGATCCGCTTCCTTCCGACTGGCGGACGTTTGAGGTCACCACAAAGATCGATCTGCAGAAAGCGGGCGCCTCGACGGTATGGATTCCGCTGCCCTCCGTGCAAACGGATTGGCAACGTTCCATGCCGAGCAAGTGGACCGGCAACGCCAAATCCATGCGCGCCGAAACCGATAAGCACTTTGGGGCGCAATATCTGGTCGCGGAATTCGACGGCTCGGCTGCGCCTGCGCTGGAAGTCACCAGCGTGGTGAAGACCAGGAACCGTTCGCATGAGTTGACCAAGGCAGCGGGTGCAAAAGCATCGCAGGCCGAATTGCACCGCTGGCTGCAACCGACTGACCTGATGCCGCTCGACGGCATCGTACGCGTTACAGCGAAACAAGTCGTCGAAGGCGCGCGCACCGACGAGGAAAAAGTGCAGCGCATTTACGACTGGATCATCGTCTCCACATATCGTGAACCCAAGGTGCGCGGCTGCGGCACCGGCGACGTCAAGGCCATGCTGGAGACGGGCAACTTGAGCGGCAAGTGCGCCGACCTCAATGGCTTGTTCGTGGCGCTGTGTCGCGCAGCCGGCGTGCCTGCGCGTGACGCGTACGGCATCCGCCTGGCAAAGAGCGAGTTCGGTTACAAGGAACTGGGCGGCAAACCTGAATCCTTGAAAGGCGCACAGCATTGCCGCTCCGAAGTGTACCTGCGCAAGCATGGATGGGTAGCAATGGATCCAGCGGATGTGTGCAAGGTGATGCGCCAGGAAACCGCTGACTGGATCAAGGATCCGGATCATCCTCTGGTTGCACCGGTCAGGAAAAGCCTGTTCGGCGGTTGGGAAGGCAACTGGATGGCCTACAACTTCGCACATGACGTCAAGCTCGCCGGCTTCCCGTCCAACAAGGTTGGCTTCCTGATGTATCCGCAGGCGCAGAGCAATGGCGAAGTGGTTGACTGCCTTGATGCGGACAGCTTCAAGTACACGATCACCTCGCGCGAAATCTGACGTCATGATTCCGCAGCCCGATAGCAGGTCAACGACGATGCAGCCCGCAGCGGTTGCATCGAAAACGAAGCTGAGCCTGCGCTTGATGGGCGTGGCGCTTGTCTCGTCGATCATTGCTTCGACTTGCTGCGTGATTCCGCTGCTATTGGTGCTGGTCGGGATCACGGGGGCCTGGATGGTTAACCTGACGGCGCTGAAACCCTTGACGCCGTTTTTTACCGTTATCGCTGTCGCCGCCATCGCCTGGGCCGGATATCTGGTTTATCGGCCATCGACACAATGCGCTACGCAGGAGGAAGAGAGCTGTGATACAGCGCGTCCCTCAGCGCGCAAGATATTTTTGGCGTGCGCCGTGTTTATCGCACTGCTGCTATCATTTCCATTGATTGCGCCAATTTTCTATTGAGATGATCATGCCAAAGTTCCGAACACTTGCTCTAGCCATCACATTATCGAGCCTTGCTTCCGTTGCAATGGCAAAGACGCAAAAAGTCACGTTGAATATTCCGACCATGGATTGCGCGACCTGTCCGATTACGATCAAGACAGCTCTTGTCAGGGTGGCCGGCGTATCGAGCGCCAAGGTCAGTTATGAAAAGCGCCAAGCAGTGGTGGTTTTTGACGATCAAAAAACCAATGTCGATGCATTGAAAAAGGCGACCGCCGATGCCGGATATCCGGCGATGCTGAAGTAATTAGAACTCATTTCATAAATTGGCATATGCGTGAGTGGGATCTGGGCGGCGCATCGCGTTGTTGTGCTGCTAGCAAAGGGGGCCACCCTTTGCGTCACACCACGCCTAGCGCTGCATCCACCCAGACACCACTCCCCCACACGCCTATTTATGAAATGAGTTCTATCGCAAAGAGGCGCGCAATGTGCCTCGTCATCCAGGGCGCAGTTACCCTTGCAGGGAAAACTGCAGCGCCGCCAGACTCGCATATAACCCGTTCTGCGTAACCAGCGACGCATGCGTTCCGACTTCAACGATGCGCCCGTTCTCCATCACGATGATGCGATCAGCACGCTGCACCGTCGCCAGCCGGTGCGCAATGACGAGCGTGGTGCGGCCCATCATCGCAGCTTCCAGTGCCTGTTGTACCAGCCGCTCGGATTCTGCATCGAGTGCACTGGTTGCTTCATCCAGCAACAGCAGCGGCGGATTTTTCAGCAACGCACGCGCAATCGCAATGCGTTGACGCTGGCCGCCTGACAAGCGCAATCCACGTTCGCCAAGGAATGATTGATAACCTTCCGGCAGCACCGAAATGAATTCATGTGCGGCAGCCAATTTCGCTACGGCGATCACTTCGTCATCGGTAGCGGACATGCGGCCGTAGCGAATGTTTTCCATTGCATTGGCAGAGAAGATCACTGTGTCTTGCGGCACGATACCGATGGCATCGCGCAATGTATGCAGGTCGAGTTGCTTGATATCGACACCGTCCAAAGTAATGAGGCCGCTTTGCGGATCGTAAAAGCGCAGCAGCAATTGGAACAGCGTCGTCTTGCCTGCGCCGGACGGGCCGACGATGGCAATCGTTTCGCCGGCTTTGATGTCGAGCGTGATGCCGGTGAGCGCAGCAGCCTGCGGGCGCGACGGGTAATGGAAGGTAACATCCTTCAATGCCAATGCAGCGCCATTCGATGTCTGGGCTGGCAATGTTTGCGGTTGCGATGGCGACGTGATGGGTGACGACAGCGCCAGCAACTCCAGCAGCCGCTCGGTCGCACCGGCAGCGCGTTGCGCATCGCCCATCACTTCCGATAACGCGCCGATGGCACCGGCGGTGATGGTCGCATACAGGATGAACTGCCCGAGCTGGCCGCCCGTCATATCACCGCGGACGACGGCATGCGCGCCGAGCCACAGCACGAACACGATCGCGCCGAAAACCAGCAGGATCGCAATCAAGGTCAGCATCGCACGTGCGCTGATGCGCTGGATTGCGGTCTTGAATGCGCGCTCGACCGACGTGCTGAAGCGCTCTGATTCAAACTTTTCCTGCGTGAAGGCCTGCACGGTCGGCATTGCATTCAGGATTTCGCCGGCGACACCGGATGCATCGGCAATACGGTCTTGCGACTCACGCGACAATTTGCGCACACGGCGGCCGTACAAAACGATCGGCAATACGACCACAGCCAGCAGCACGATGATGATCGACGACAGCTTGACGCTGGTGACAAACAGCATCACCAGTCCGCCGAGGAACAGTAGCGCATTGCGCAATGCCATCGAGATGCTGGTGCCGATCAGGGTCTGGATCAGCGTCGTATCGGTAGTCAGGCGCGAAAGCACTTCGCCGGTTTTTGCCGTCTCAAAAAATTCCGGACTCTGCAGCACCACGTGGCCGTACACAGCGCTGCGCAAGTCAGCCGTCACGCGTTCGCCCAGCCATGACACCATGTAAAAACGCGCCGCTGTCGCCACGGCCAGCACGGACGCGACACCGAACAGCGCTAGAAAATACAGATTGATGTTCGCTGTGCTTTTGACGCCTGCGGCACCGAAGCCGAGATCGATCATCTGGCGGAACGCATACGGAATCGCCAGCGTCGACCCGGCAGCCACCAGCAGCGCGATACCGGCCAGCACGAATTGGCGCTTGTAGGGTGCCAGAAAAGGAAACAGGCCTATCAGTGTGGCGAGGCTGCTTTTTTGCGATTCTTTGGAAGTGATGGTGGCCATGGTTTGATCGAGGATTTGTTCAGCTATTCTTGTTGGGTTGCTTGCACGGCGTAGTGGAACCGTTGCTCGCAAACAGTTCGTTATTCTACTGTGGTTTGAAATATTGGTTTTGACGTGTGTCCGAAGGAGATTGTTACAATGGAACGAATCCATCCATTTCTCAAAGTCGACCTCCTATGTTCAAGGCCATCCGTATTGTCGTTTTGCTGATAATCTTGCTGGCCGTCGGCATGAGCACCTGGCGCGCCAAAACCAATTCGGTTGAATGGAAGTACACGCTGCCGGTCAATGTTTATCCGATCAACGCCGACGGCAGTGCGGTTTCTGCAGACTACATACGCACGTTGACACTGGAAAATTTTCAGCCGATTGAAACCTTCATGCAGCAGGAAGCAGTGCGCTACGGTCACGCATCCAACGCATCGATCGAGATACGCCTCGGCAAAGCGATCGATGCACTGCCACCGGAACTGCCGCAAAGCAGGGGCGCATTGGACGTGATCCTGTGGAGTTTGAACATGCGCTGGTGGGCTTATCGCCACGGCGAGACGCACGGCGCCGCTCCGCAAGTGAAATTATTCCTGCTCTATTTCGATCCGGCCACCCATCCGATGCTGCAACATTCCACCGCGTTGCAAAAAGGCTTGATCGGTAGGGTCAATGTCTTTGCATCGCGCGACATGGCCAAGCAGAATGCAGTCATCATCACGCATGAGTTTTTGCATACGCTGGGTGCGACCGACAAGTACGACCTTGCAACCGGGCTGCCGATTTATCCGGAGGGCTATGCGAATGCGGAATTGAACCCGCTGTTGCCGCAACAGTTTGCCGAGATCATGGGTGGGCGGATACCGGTTTCAAAGACGGAGGCGGAGATTCCGGTTAGTCTTGATAAGGTGTTGGTTGGGGAGAGGACGGCGGGGGAGATTAATTGGGTTAAACAGGATAAGCAATAATGAAAACCATATTTACTTTACTGGTGAGTGTGACTATCTCAGGATTTTGCCATGCAGATTGCATAAGAGGAGCTGAGATAGCAAATAGATTTATGAATGAATATAAAAAATATAGCGATGAGGTACTGAATCGAAAATCGCATGAAACTGTAGAGCAATGGATACAACGAAATAAACTTATTACTGTTAACTTTAAAAATACATATAAAAAATTAATCGAAATAGCACATAAGCAGGATCCGGAGCTTGGATTGGGTTCCGATCCTATTTTTGACGCTCAAGATTATCCGGATCAAGGATTTGTAATTCTTGATTGTGATGAAAAATCTAATTTGGTGACCTTAAAAGGCAAAGATTGGGAGGCTTTTAAAGTGGTGGTCAAAGTAAATAAATTTGATGAAGATTGGTTGGTGGATGGAGCTGGAATTATTAATATTCCTAAAAACAAAAGAGCTAAAAGGGATTAAAAAATAGACGGAACGGATATGAAAAACCATGTCTGCTTCACGACGTCATCGCTCACCACAACACAACGAACGGGCGGAAGCGCAGAACACTTGTTACGCATGCTCAATAGCAGGTGTCAGAGAATCTGCGGTCGTCATTGCAAGGGAAATCGATGGTTTTAATGCGAGGGAAAAACGTTGTGATGCAATGGAATTGATTATATGAAATTTTGTTGTCAGGATTTAAGAACGAAGACGACTAAGGGGTATTTGTGCCGCCTCAACCGCTTTAAAAAATAAACGGCTATGATAGCTAAAAAACCTGCCAATTGCTGCATGGAACATGATTGGCGTCGATCAGGGTGCAATTGATATCAACGCATTTCCCCAATTAACCATAGGCAGGTTCTCATGCTGACAATTCCAAGATTGCGTATTCACCAGAGTGGATTCATTCAGGCTTATCACAGGGATGAAGATATCGTGCATGCCGAATTGAGTGCCGGATTGTTGGCACCGCAGGCTTTTACATCGCCCAAATATCTATATGACGCACTTGGCTCGAAATTGTTCGAGGCAATTTGCGAACTGCCGGAATATTACCCTACTCGTACTGAAGCGACGATTTTCGATAAATATGCGAGCGATATTGCTGCATCGGTAGGACGTGGCAGTACGATGATTGATCTTGGCGCGGGTAATTGTGCCAAGGCTACCAAGTTGTTTCCTGCGCTGCAGCCAAGGCAATATGTGCCGATCGATATTTCGGTAGATTTTTTGCGCGATGCAGTCAGCCAGTTGCGGCAACGCTTTCCATACATTGCCATGACGGGTGTCGGGCTGGATTTTTCCAGCGCCTTGAATTTGCCGGATGCCGTGTACGATGACAAGCGCTTGTTTTTTTATCCGGGTTCATCCATCGGCAATTTCACGCCGGTACAGGCGCTGGCCTTTTTGCGTCGTTTGCGTGCTGCCTGTCAGGCAGAAGGGCAGCCGGATGGCGGACTGTTGATCGGTGTCGATCTGATCAAGGACAAGGCAATTCTGGATGCGGCTTATGATGATGCATTGGGCGTTACTGCTGCATTCAATTTGAATTTGTTGCGGCATCTGAATATTTTGCTTGATGCCGATTTTGATGTGCGGCAGTGGCAGCATCGTGCATTCTTTAATATGCAACAAAGCCGAATTGAAATGCATCTTGAAACAAAATGTCCATTGGTTGTCAATTGGGCCGGTGCACAGCGCGGGTTCGATGCAGGCGAATCGATTCATACCGAAAACAGTTATAAATATACGCAAGAAAGCTTTACGCAGCTGTTACATCAGTCGGGGTTCGAAACCGCAAAAACCTGGATGGATGACCGCGGCTGGTTTATGGTGTGTCATGCTCGTGCAGTATAAAGACGATGGAAGTGGCTATGCATATGAATGTAAAAATAGAACCAGTCAATCGAACTGATCGCGATAATTTGCAGTCACGTTTTTCTGCTGTGCGTGAGTACACGCTTGATTTGGCAAAACCATTATCGGAAGAAGATTGCTGCGCGCAATCGATGCCGGATGCCAGCCCGATCAAATGGCATATGGCGCATACGACCTGGTTTTTCGAGACCTTTATTCTGGAACGATTTGAGCCTGATTTTTCTCCGTTTCATCCGCAGTTCCGCATGCTGTTCAACTCGTATTACAACGGTGTCGGCGACAAGCATGCACGGCCGCAGCGTGGCTTGCTGACACGTCCTTCGTTCGCAGAAGTGATGGTGTATCGGAGTGATATTGATATGCGCATGCTGAAACTTATATCGAAGCATGCAGCGGATACTGAACTTGCTTCGCTGATAGAACTGGGATTGCAGCACGAGCAGCAGCATCAGGAATTGATGTTCACCGATGTCAAGCATTTGCTGTCGATGAATCCGTTAAAGCCGACGTATAAAGAACCACCTCTGCATCAGTGTGCACAAGCCGAGCCGATGGATTGGATCGCAATTGATGCAGGCATTGTTGAGATTGGCCATACTGGAAGCAGCTTCTGCTTCGATAATGAAACGCCGCGGCATCGGCAATTTGTGGAAAAGTTTTCACTTTCGTCGCGTCTGGTCACCAATGGCGAATATCTTGCGTTTGTCGAGGCGGACGGATATCGCAACCCTGCATTCTGGTTATCGGAAGGATGGGATTGGGTACAGGCGAATCAATTGAAACAGCCGCTGTATTTGCAGCAGTCCTCGGATGGACGTTGGCAGGAATTTACATTGAATGGCATGCAGAATCTGGATATGCATCAGGCTGCGATTCATTTGTCTTATTTTGAAGCCGATGCGTATGCGCGTTGGGCCGGCGCACGTTTGCCGACTGAAGCGGAATGGGAATGTGCCGCTGGATTGTCGGGCATGGCGCAGTTATTCGGTACCGCATGGCAGTGGACCAGCAGCAGCTATGGACCGTATCCGGGTTATGCGCCCGCAAAAGGCGCACTTGGTGAATACAACGGAAAATTCATGGTGAACCAGTATGTGTTGCGCGGTTCATCCAGTGCGACGCCAACCGGTCATAGTCGCGCGACCTATCGCAACTTTTTCCCTGCCACAGCGCGGTGGCAATTCAGTGGAATTCGATTGGCAAAATAAGTTTGCTGCCAGCAGTGTCGTCGTTCCCGCAAAAGCGGGAATCCATAGTGAGACAAATTTATCATGCGCCGCATGGATTCCCGCTTTCGCGGGAACGACGGGTATTTCTCATCAATTTTGGAAACGCTCAATGAATTATTTTTTCACATTCACGAAAATATTGATCGCGAATGTAATCACGCCTGCAGCGGCTACAAATTCAGCGGAAGCAAGGATGGGGATCACTTTTGGATTTCCGAGCAAGAGCATGGTGAGCGCGCCCATCATGATCGGCAATGAAATATTTTGCAACCAGAAGTGCACCTTCGCGAGCTTGCTTGTACCTGCAGCCGGAAACACCGTATAAATCAAACCGGCCAATGCCATCGTGGCCCACCCAAGTAAATTGATATGGGCATGCACTGCATGTAATCGAAAATCTTCGGTGGCACCCATACCGATACCCATTGCGATTCCGAGCAACAGATAAAGGATGGATAATTTGATCCAGATGATGCCGCAAGACGAGGTAGACGAAGCAAGAGTGGTATCGCTCATTTTTTCTCCTTGTTGTGGGATTGTCAGACTCTTGATCTACATCAATTTCCAAGAGTTGCGAAAGATTAGCATAGCCAATGTGTACTGGAAACCATTTTGACCCGTCGCGTAAGCCAATCGTAAGATCAACATACGATACTAAAAAAATAATTATTAACGCCACATCAACATATTTAATGATCCGGAGACAGTAATGAAATTTGCAGATTTCTATCGCCAATCCATCACCGAACCAGCAGATTTCTGGGCCAACGAAGCCAAGCGGATTGATTGGCACCAGCCGTATACCCAAGCCCTCGATTACAGCAAACCGCCATTTGCCAAATGGTTTGTTGGCGGCCAAACCAACCTGTGTCACAACGCAGTCGATCGCTGGGTCGCAACGCAAGGCGACAAGCCTGCGTTGATCGCGATCTCGACAGAGACCAATACCGAAAAAGTTTATACATTCAAAGAACTGCAAGCTGAAGTCAGCCGCACTGCCGCCATCATGTTGTCGTTGGGTGTGACCAAGGGCGATCGCGTGCTGATTTACATGCCGGTGATTGCCGAAGCCACGTTCGCTATGCTGGCATGTGCACGCATAGGTGCGATTCATTCGGTCGTGTTCGGCGGCTTTGCCGCACATAGTTTGGCGACGCGCATCGATGATGCGAAACCGAAATTGATTGTCTCTGCCGATGCTGGATCGCGTGGCGGCAAGAGCGTTGCGTACAAGCCTTTGCTGGATGACGCGATTAAACTGGCTGAGCACAAACCATCGAAAGTTTTGCTCGTCAATCGTGGCCTGATGCCGATGGCGCTTTTCGCTTGCCGCGATGTCGACTATGCGTCGCAACGCGCTCAACATATGGACGCCACCGTGCCGGTCACCTGGCTGGAATCGAACGAGCCTTCCTACATACTTTATACCTCCGGCACAACCGGTAAGCCGAAGGGTGTGCAGCGCGATGTCGGCGGCTATGCTGTTGCATTGGCTGCATCGATGAAGCATATCTATTGCGGCAATCCGGGCGAGACGTATTTCTCTACATCGGATATCGGCTGGGTGGTAGGCCATTCCTACATTGTGTATGGCCCGCTGATCGCCGGCATGGCAACCATCATGTATGAGGGTTTGCCGATTCGACCGGATGCAGGGATCTGGTGGAGCATCGTCGAGAAGTACAAGGTCACGCGCATGTTCTCGGCGCCGACTGCGGTGCGTGTGCTGAAGAAACAGCCGCCGGAATTCATGAAGAAGTATGACCTGTCGTCACTGAAGGCTTTGTACTTGGCGGGCGAACCGCTGGACGAACCAACATCGGACTGGATCGCATCGGAGTTGGGTGTGCCCATCATTGACAACTACTGGCAGACCGAAACGGGTTGGCCGATTTTGTCAGTTGCCAAAGGCGTTGAAGACACACCGACGCGTCTTGGCAGTCCCGGCATCCCGATGTTCGGCTATAGCGTCAAGCTTCTGAATGAGGCCACTGGCGAAACATGCAATGCGAATGAAAAGGGCGTGGTCGTGATTGAAGGGCCATTGCCGCCCGGTTGCATGCAAACCATTTATGGTGATGACGAACGCTTTGTTAAAACGTATTGGAGCAACTTCAGAGATCGGCAAGTCTATTCAACCTTCGACTGGGGCATTCGCGATGCCGATGGTTATTACTTCATCCTTGGCAGGACGGATGATGTGATCAATGTTGCGGGGCATCGTCTTGGTACGCGTGAGATTGAGGAAAGTATTTCCAGCCATCCTAATGTGTCTGAAGTTGCTGTCGTCGGTGTCGAGGATAAGTTGAAAGGGCAGGTTGCGGTTGCGTTTGTGATTTTGAAAAATGCCGAGGCTGCCGGCACGCCTGATGGCAAGCGTGCGCTGGAAGTGGAAGTGATGGGGGTGGTGGATAAGCAGCTTGGAGCGGTGGCGCGGCCGTCGCATGTTTATTTTGTTTCTCTGCTGCCGAAGACGCGGTCGGGGAAGTTGTTACGTCGGTCGATTCAGGCGATTTGTGAAGGAAGGGACCCGGGGGATTTGACGACGATTGAGGATCAGGGGTCGTTGCAGCAGATTAGGGTGGCGGTGGAGAGTTAAAGAGAGCTTGTCGTCCCAGCGAATGCTGGGACTTAGTGGCGCTCTTAGCAGGGTTCCCTCCCTTTCAAGGGGAGGGTTAGGGTGGGGATGGGTTATGTACTCCGTGGATGCAAGCCGGGTCTCGTCCCGGCGGACGAGTTACTTTCTTTTGCTCCGCCAAAAGAAAGTAACCCAAGAAAAGGCGGCCCTACAAAGCGCCCTACGGGTTCCCGCAAGAGAACGGACCCAAGTGGGAAGCGAAACCAACTCG
>DATBRC010000030.1:0-144853 GCA_036560485.1 Burkholderiaceae bacterium | reverse complement strand
CGAGTTGGTTTCGCTTCCCACTTGGGTCCGTTCTCTTGCGGGAACCCGTAGGGCGCTTTGTAGGGCCGCCTTTTCTTGGGTTACTTTCTTTTGGCGGAGCAAAAGAAAGTAACTCGTCCGCCGGGACGAGACCCGGCTTGCCAGCCAAGTCCACAGACATCCGATCAAGCAGCCTAGCGCATTTCTACAGCAGGCTCACTTCTCTCATAAACACCCGAGCCAAATCAAACCCATCCCACACCGCCCCAAAATTCAACGCCTGCCCAAACGGCACAATCCGGTCGATCCCGGCAATCGGCGCAGCCTGTATAAATGCACGAAATTCATCTTGCGTAAATCCGGCATAAGACAAAGTCTGTACGGTGCGATTCAGCAGAGGCCTGATTGCATCCAGGTTAAGTATCGCAGATTCAAAAAACAAACCCGCTCCGCAGTGATGCTCCTGATGCAATGCAGGTTCCTTCAGCCATACGCGCGCCAAATCATTGGTCCCACTCATCGGAATACTGACATCGGACTCAATAGCCATTGAATCTTGCGCAAAAAGCTTATTGACGTAATCCCTGTCTGCAAAACGTTCACGCCGCTTCGAGATCAGGGCCTGCACGCGCGGCCAGAAATCATTCGCTGCCTGCTGGCTTGATTCCATGTCACCGACCCACAGCACCAATCGCGGCGAAGAGCATGCCATTTGATCAAACCAGTACGCGTCGTTATAGAACGCATTGGCCAATGTGTTTTTTTGCTCATCGGTCTGTGCTTGCCAGCGCTTTACATCCAGCACCGCAAGTGAATACTTGTTCGCAAACGCCACTTCAATCGAAGTCGGTGGCAGCGGCAGTTTTCGGATTTGCTGAACCGTGCTATCGCCACCCCATATCACGCGTACATCGCATACCGACGAGAAGCGTTCAGTCACGCGGTCGTCGGGCGCATAGCGAACCAGCAATGTGCGCTGCGCGATGTCTGCATGCGCCGGCATGCTTAACAATTCCGCAATCGCATTGACCAGAAAATCGGCTTGCATCGAAACCTTGCTCGATAGCCGCACGATATTTTTATTACCAGTCAACAGAGACAAGAACCATGAATAGACAAAGATGGTATCCACATTCGATGGCGCAATGTGCAACACCGTTCCTCTTGGCACATGCAATGTATTGCCCATGCGCTGCTGCATATCGGTACGCAAGCGTTCCAGGTTGGCCTTGCGCATCCAGTACGCCAACGAGACCAACTCGGGAAATGCGCGTGACTGCGGCGCGCGCATGATTTTTTGCGACAGGTCATCGACAAATTTAAGTGCTGCATCGGAAAATGGCAACAACGATGGTGTTGCCGCCAGCTGTTCAGGCTGCGGTGAGTTGGCGACCAGCTCTTGATAATCGGCGTTCAAATTGTCACCCCCTGCACAGGTTTCTCTTTGCTCACCTCATGCGTATCGCTGCATCCCCGCACCTCGGCACTCGGAATTCTGCCGTGCACAGCAAACGTTTTCCCCAAGCGGCCACACGGACAATCATCAACACCGGTCACTTCACCCATGTCTTCCGTCAACAGACTATGACCAGGATAACTTTCCGGCAAAAGAGAAAGAACTTGTATCAACCCTTTTTGATGAGCAGGCAGAACCGACCAATCACGCGCGTCACGTATCAGCACATCTGCAAATGCGGCTGTGTGCAACCGGCCATGTTCACATTCCACAAAGATCGATCCAACTTGCTCGACCATCCCATAAAAATTATGGATCGCCTGAATGTTGAACCGGTCTCGCAAAGCTGCCTTGAAAGCGTTGTTATCCACTGCTTCATCCTGCAGTTTTTTCCAGCCGCCGCTATGAACAAGAATGGCGTCATCGAACACCGGTGCATCTTTACACTCCTTGAGTGCTTGGAAAAAATATTTCCACACCATGAAGGTGAAACCGAAAATAAATATCCGTTCACCTTTATGACGTTCAATGAATGCCTTGATGGCTTCCAGATCCGGCGTCATATCCTCATCTTTCAACGCATAGGTATGATCGCGGCCGAAATTCGATAGCCCAAGGATACCGGCTCCGCGTGCGGAAAATGACGATCTATTTTTTATCACACCTGGATGGTCGATAATGAGCATCGGCAGGCGCGCCTTGCCGAGAAATTGCTGGAGGATCAATACCAGCGCCTTGGTCTGCGAAGTCGATGTCGTCTTGTCGAGAAAAATTCTGGATACCTGTTGCGAGGTCGTCCCTGATGACGTCAATACCTTGAAGACCTGATCGTCGGGAATGGATTTGAGCGCATAGTTTTTGAACAGGTTGACCGGTATGAATGGCACCTGGTCGAGTGCAAACGATTGCCCCACTTGCAGGCCGCGTGCACGCAATATGCGCGCATAGGAATCACATCGCTCGGCGTGTTGCCATGTCAGTTGCGTCAACGCTTCCGCCAGATAAGCAGACTTGTCCGTTTGCGTTACGCCATAAACCGGTTTCTCAAAACAGCTGCGGGCATCAATCATAATCAAGCTTTATCAATCAATTAAAGTGCCAATTCATCCAGCAACAGCCCGTACTGGATTTTCCCCGACGAGGAAAGCGGAAAGGCCTGCACAGGAATGATCCGGATTGAAGAATGATGAAGGCGATACCAGGCTGATATATCTGCAGCCAATCTGACTGGGTCCGACTGATTTCCGCGTACCGCAACCACAAGCAAATCATCACGCCCGGTCACCGCCACATCCAGATCTTTATTGCGTAATTGTGACTCGACTTCATCAAGCCCGATTCGGTTTCCAAAAATCTTGATGAATCGTTTCAGACGACCGGTGATATAAAAATAGCCGTCGTCATCACGCATCGCAAGATCGCCAGTCAGCAAAGTGCCGTGCTGCATATCACCGAGTGCCAGATCAGATTGGTTGTCCGCATATCCCATCATGACATTAGGACCGACATATCGTAATTGCCCGACCGTACCGCTCGCTGTGATCACGCTGCCGTCATCGGCGACCAGTTCAATCCGCCCATTCGGTACGGAAATGCCAACGGAACCGACTTTATCCAATAGGCGCTCGCAGGGAACATAACTGATCCGTGCAGTCGCTTCTGTCTGGCCGTACATCACATAAAAACGCTGGTTGCGCGATGTGGCCAACTCGGCAAACCAGCGCACCACATCGTCTGCAAGACGCCCGCCTGCTTGCGTCATGCATCGCAATGATGGCAATGCCATGCTTTCGAAGCGCATCCTCTTGAGCATCGCAAATGTGACCGGTACGCCGGCGAAACTTGTCGCCTCATGCTCACGAAAGAAATTCCATATTGTGCGCGATGTCACCGACTCTGCCGTCAGCAATACGGTGGCTCCGCAGCATAAATGGCTATTGAGAACGGATAATCCGTACGAATAATGCAGCGGCAAGGTGGTAATCGCGCGCTCATCGCTATTCAATGACAAATAGCTTGCGATCGATTTTGCGTTTTCTTGCAGATTGTCGAGTGTGAGCTTGACCAGTTTTGATGCGCCGGTACTGCCTGATGTGGAAAGCAGCAATGCAAGATCCGGATGAACAGCAGGGCTTTCAACCGAGCGACGCAACCAACTTCCTTCTCTGGTCCAAATGGCCGGGATACTGAACTGCTCATATAGCCGCTCACGAAATTCTGCAGCAAGATCGGCATCCACTAATAGTGCGGGACAATCATTACGCAAGGCGCCAAGGTACCCAACGACGGATGCCAATTGGTTGTCGCATTCTATGGCGATCAGGGTTCGCTTTTGAGATGGCGCTTCAGGTGAGGAATAAACCGCATCTGCCTGTTGTGCCAGTTCCTGATAGGTGATTCGCTCTCCGTTTTCGAGAATGATGGCAACCCGGTTGCCAAAGTCTTCCAGTGTCGCAGCAAAATTCAAATCAGCATCCCGCCATCAACGCCGATCACTTGTCCGGTGACATAAGTCGACAAGTCGGACGCCAAAAACAGCGCCACATCAGCCACCTCTTCAGGGCTACCGATCCTGCCCATCTTGATCGATGCAATTCGCTCGGAAAATTTTTCAGCGGCAATCGAATGCGTCATGTCTGTATCGATGAAGCCGGGCGCGATTGCATTCACGCGGATATTCTGCGGCGCCAGTTCCTTGGAAAGCGACTTGGTAATGCCAATTACCGCCGCCTTGCTGCCGGAGTAGACAGCTTGCCCGACGTTGCCGTTAATCCCCATGATGGAAGTCATATTGATGATGCTGCCGCTTTTGTTGCGCGCCATTAAACGGCTGGCATATTGTGCGCAATAGATGACGCCGAACGTGTTCGTGTTAAACGTGTTTTCGATCTGCGGCTTGGTCACCATGCCAATCAGCGCATCATCCAGCACACCGGCATTGGCAACCAGGATATCGAGTTTTTTCGTCTGCTTGAACAGCGTCTGAAACACATCACGCACCGAATCCGGATTGGTCACATCCAGTTCCAGCACAGAGATCTTTGCATCCGGCACATGTGCGCTTAATTGCGCTGCAGCCGCATTGAGCGCTTCCAGCGATCTGCCGGTCATGAATACATAGGCGCCCTGTTGTGCAAATATTTTTGCCGTTGCAAACCCGATCCCGCGCGCAGCGCCGGTAATCAGGGCAACTCGATTCTGAAGTAGCATCTTGATCTGCCTTAAAACGCCGTACCGAGCTTCGTCAGGATCTCACGAGCCTTCACGACAGAACTCATGTCGAGAATATCGTCGGTATCCAGCATCACATCAAATGCCTTTTCGATTTCGGTCACCAGCGCCATATGCGCAATGGAATCCCATTCTTCGATGGTGTTGAAGGTGAGGTCTTCCGAAATTCTGCTCGGGTCAATCCGAAGCGATTGTGCGAATGCGTTGTAAAGTTTCGAATTGTTGTCCATGTGATTGAAATCTCGTTGAATTGAATGAAATGGTTTGTTCAGGACTGGTTTAAGGCCGGGCTTGATCAGCTTGAGCCGTTGTTCAATGTGAGCGAAAGCCTGCGTCACCACGTGCCAAATATGAAAATGGACAAGAGTTGGATGGGTTCAAGACAGCAAGATCTATGCTAACTCACCTGCTTGCGCCGATGACTATCAGCATTGAGAACCTATCCAAGTACATACTCTTCGATAAACCGCTAATCAGTCAAAGTAGATTATCGGTCTACATGCGAGCATTGAGTGCCTGCCGAGACAATTTTGTTGTTTGTAGGCAACGAATATTAAAGAAGAAAATGAGAAACGGTTCAACAAGCGAATGCTGTTGCCGTCTATGCAGCCGATTCATGGCAGATAGATATTATTTTTTGCGCTTGCATGGAAACAGTTTGAATTGATCGTTTTCCTGCTCGACCGCCATCCAAGCCGCTTGTTCACCTACCCATTCACCGTTGACCATTTGCTGTATGAAGTGGGTAAAAATCCTTTTGCTGATGACCGGCGACTCAATGGTAAACGCATGGCAGACATTCTGGATCACGACCATATTCGATTTGGGAATATTGACCCTCAGGATTTCCTGGCACCAGCGCGGCGTAAAGATGTCGTCCTCACCGCACATGATCAACACCGGGCAAGTGATTCGATGCAGCTTGTCGGTGATGTCGTGCGACTCCAGGATCATTTCCAGGAAATAGGTGATCGCGGTGGTCGAATTGTTGTCAACGCAGACCTTCCTGGCAAATGCGAGCATTGTTTTATTCTTCTCGATCCATTCGTGGCTGAAATTCAGCGCGGTCAGGAAATCGAATAGATAGGCGATGCCGCCTTTGCTGGTTGCGTCGATCAAGGCCTGATGCAAGCATTTGAATAGCGTGTCTTTTTCACTGTGGCCGCCAATCGCAATCATGCCGGACACCCTGCCTGGATAATGCACCGCAAAGTGCAGCGCAATCGTGCCGCCAAACGAAATCCCCGTCATATAGACGGTCGGGATGTTCAGCTGCGTCATCATTCCGTCGATGATGGCTGCGATTTCCGCGAAGCTCAATTTCTTTTCCGGCAATTCGGATTGACCCTGCCCTGGAATATCAAACACCAGCGTGCCCATTCCCAGCTCGAACAGGTGATTTTTATACTCGCGCCAATGCTTGGTGCTCTGCGTCAGACCATTGATGAAAACAATGACCGGCCCTTCATTCGGCTGATATTCATAAAACACCTTACGGTTGGCATAATCAAAATAAGACATTGCGGTTTCAAGCTCCAGCAGCAACAAGATAACGTTTATCGGCCTTCCAGGAGACCAGCAAGATCACGCAATACGTCATGACTATGCCAAAGAACATCGCACGGTATCCCGAGTACGAGATGAGCGCACCAAAACCGATCGGGCTGAGACGAAATCCGATCTCGTAAGCAGTGACCATCCAGCCTGCCACCTTGCCTCGCGCCTCCGCAGGCAAGCGGTTAAAGGCCAGCGCATTGAGTGCAGGGTAAAGCCAGCCGTAGGTCATGCCAAACGCCAAACCTAGAAATACCGCCTGGTATTGCGTATGCATCCATGGCACCGCCAACAATGCCGCCAGCAGCACGCCGTGGCAAATTTTCAGCACAGCGGGATGCAGCAAGCGGCTCGCATAATAGCTGCCTACCAAGCGCACCGATGCAATCATCAGCAGCGCAGAGGTCACAAACCAGCTGGCTGCAAAAGGCTTGGCTTCGCCACTGGACACCAGATGATCGACAAAAGGCGGAATGAATTGCGTGACGGCGGAGAATGCCATCGCGATTGCGACGATGCCCCAGACTTCAGGCGGCCAGCCGAATTTGACAGGAACGTCGGTGGGCGCAGCAACCGGAGCGGCTTTTGGCTTGACAGTCCAGCAGGCCGCGAGTATTGCGGCAAGCAATGCAAAGCCGCAGCTTCCCAGCCAGAATGCCGTCGCACCATAGTGATAGGCATGTTCCCCGACAGTGCCGCCGATCGCATTGCCCAGTTGCGTCGTCACTGCCTGCCAGCCAATGATGGTGGCACGCTGCACCGGATCCTCGACCAGAAAGGCAGCCTGCGCAAACAGCGTAATGGACATCAGCATGTGCCCAACGCCGAACAGCAAACGCAAGGCGACCATCCATCCACCGACATGATCGGCCGTCAGCATCAATACATTACTCAAGATCACGACCAAGCCGCCAAGCACTGCAGGCCAACGCCCTCCTGCCAGACGGTTCCATTCACCGATCGACTTGGCCAGCAACAAGGCCGGGATCAAGCCGAGTGAGACGAGCAATCCAGCCTGCTGCGCAGTGCCGCCCATACTCAACACATCGCGCGGAAATTGAAACTGAAAGCCGGCTGAACAAAAGTACAACGCAGTCATTAAAAACAAATGCGCCACACGCAAACGGGGTAAAGCGGGACGCGCATTCATGCGGCAGCTCCTGACAAGTTGAATTGTTTGTTTATTTTTCGATATGGCATGATGTTCTACGATTCATTGGCAGTTATAACTCATGCAAGAAACGGGCACAACCACGTGAAGCAAACAATACCTGCATGGACGAACGCGATTGGCGAATTTACATCCATGTTGCGCCTCATGGACCAGCGCTGATTGTAACCTTCCCGTTGAAAATTACCCCACCATTTCAGAATTTTTTGTCTCCCTATAATGGCTCATCGTGGATTTGCCACGACACATTCGAATTCCGATATGGCCAACCCTACTTCCGCTGTGTACACTTAACCGGCACACTTGGTTGCCAGACCGCTATCCGCTTGTGGAGTATCTGATGCGAGATTTCCCGTTACGTTACCTGACGCTGTTGATTGTCAGTTTTATATTCATACTGTCATTTGCCTTATCGTGGATGACGCACAATGGCTGGTGGCTGACATGGCTATCGGGCGGCTTGACGGTGATCGGCATTCTCAATGTGCTGCAACCTCAACGCTCGTTGTTGCGCAACTATCCTCTGCTCGCTTATTTCCGATTTTTCTTCGAATTCATCCGCCCTGAAATCCGTCAATATTTTCTGGAAGACGACACCGAAGCCAAACCGTTCTCGCGCAATCAGCGTTCGATCGTTTACCAACGCGCCAAACTTGCACCGGACAAGCGCCCATTCGGCACACAAATGGATGTGTACGAAAGCGGTTACGAATGGATCAATCATTCGATCGTGCCGGCAAAAATCACATCGCACGATTTCCGCATCACGATTGGCGCTGAACGCAAGCAACCATATTCCGCCAGCGTCTTCAATATTTCCGCAATGAGTTTCGGCGCATTGTCGGCCAATGCAATACGGGCATTGAATCAAGGTGCGCAAAAAGGCAAGTTCATGCACGACACCGGCGAAGGCAGTATCAGCCGCTATCACCGTCCGGAAAATCTTAACGACGCAGGCGGCGATCTAGTGTGGGAAATCGGTTCGGGCTACTTCGGCTGCCGCAATCCTGATGGCAGTTTTTGCGAAGAAAAATTTGTCGAGAATGCGACGCTGCCGCAAGTCAAAATGATTGAGGTTAAATTATCGCAAGGCGCGAAGCCGGGTCATGGTGGTTTACTGCCAGGCGCAAAGGTATCGCAAGAAATTGCTGAAGCACGCGGCGTACCGATGGGTGTCGATTGCGTTTCACCTGCATCGCATTCCGCATTCGATACACCGATCGGCTTGCTGGAATTCGTTGAGAAGTTGCGCAATTTATCCGGTGGCAAACCGACCGGCTTCAAGCTTGCCATTGGCCATCCATGGGAATTTTTCGGTATCGTGAAAGCGATGCTGCAGACTGGCATCACGCCTGATTTCATCGTGGTGGATGGTGCTGAAGGCGGCACAGGCGCCGCGCCGGTGGAGTTCACCGATCATATGGGCTCACCGCTGCAAGAAGGATTGCTGCTGATCCATAACACCTTGGTCGCCACCAATTTACGCGACAAAATAAAAATCGGCGCATCGGGAAAAATCATTACCGCATTCGACATCGCCCGTATATTGGCGCTGGGCGCCGACTGGTGCAATTCTGCGCGCGGCTTCATGTTTGCATTAGGCTGCATTCAATCGCTGCACTGCCACACCGATCAATGTCCGACCGGCGTGACAACACAAGACCCTTTGCGCCAACGTGCATTGGTAGTGCCGGATAAAGCGGAGCGCGTCACCAACTTCCATCAGAACACATTGAAAGCATTGGCAGAATTGATTGCAGCAGCAGGCCTGCATCATCCTTCGGAATTGAGGCCACGTCACCTGGTGCGGCGCGTGTCGGCCAATCAAGTCAAGCTTGCTTCAGCACTGCTGCCCTATCTTGATCCCGGTGAATTGCTGGATAGTTCCCAATTACCGCGCATGCCAGAGGTATTCAAAACGTATTGGCCGATCGCGCGGGCTGAATCGTTTCATCCGATTAGCTAAAACGCATTTAGCAAAAGACCAAAGTGACCAATCAAGAAGGCATAGCACCAGTGTCGCTCAAACTTGAAAACGCAACATCAAGAATTTGATAGCCGGCCAATTCCGCTCCGGCTCTCAGTGCGGCGCGCGCCTCATCGAAATTGTACACATGCGCTTGCTGCGCAATTTTCCTTTGAGCGGCCTCTCCCAAAGCAGCTGCCAAAAGCCTGCTGGACTCTGCCAGAAAATCGATAGCCTCACCATCGTATTGACTCAGCAAATCAATGATGCGCTGTATCAGCTCTTGCATTGCATCGTGGTCTATTTCACCTACAGGCAGAGCATCAATTTTTCCCGGTTCCGATAACGTCAACACATGCGCAAGTGTGCCGAGCAACGGACGTAGTTCACCATCAAGTTGCTCCAACAGTGAGGCAAGTACTTTCGGACTCGCACTGTCTCGAATTTTCTGCTCTATCTGTCCTGCAATCCTCTCAACGCCTTTAATCCCAAGCTGGCCCGCCACGCTCTTCAATGTGTGGGCGCTACGCTCTGCGGCCAAGCGTCCTTCCTTATCGAGCAATGCAACGCCTATTCTGGCAACCACGTCACTTTGATCGTCGCGGAAGCGCTTCAGCATCTGCAAGTAAAACGCACGATTGCCCTGCATGCGTTTCAATCCATCCCGTACATCCACACCTTCGATCGCCAATTCTTCATCGGATGTGCCTTCGAGTTGCGCAGTAAATGGTTGCTCTACATGCTGCGTCACAAATCGCGGACACCAGCGTGCGATAGTCCGATACAGTTCTGAGGGGTTGATCGGTTTGGCGACATGATCGTTCATGCCGGAAGCAATGCAACGCTCACGCTCTTCATGCATCGCATGTGCGGTCATCGCGATAATCGGCAAATCGGCAAAGCGCGGGAGAGTGCGTATGCAACGGGTCGCTTCATGCCCATCCATTTCGGGCATTTGCACATCCATGAAGACCAAACCATAGCGATCCGCGCTTGCATTATTTAATCGATCCACTGCAATGCGACCATTGCTGGCAATCTCGACAGTGATGCCGACGGCCTCCAGCAATTCACGGGCGATCTGCTGATTAATTTCGTTATCTTCGACCAGCAATACCGTCAGACCATCAAATCGCATCTGCTTTTCTTTCTGGTAAACCGATGATGGTATTTTTCTGGCTTCCTGTTTGCCCAATTCAAACCAGGCAGTGAAATGAAAGGTCGAACCGCGATGCGGTGTGCTTTCTATGCCGATAGTGCCGCCCATTTGCTCGACAATCGTCTTGCAAATTGACAGGCCCAAGCCGGTACCGCCATATTTGCGCGTGGTTGATTCATCCGCCTGGCTGAAGGCTTGAAATAATTTCGCTGTCTGTTCCTGCGTCATGCCAATGCCGGTGTCGCGCACGCTGAATTCCAACAGCACCTTGTTGTCTGTGGTAGCTTCCAGTTGCCGGCAAGCGACTTGTATTTCCCCCGTCTCAGTGAATTTGATCGCATTGTTGGCCAGATTGATCAACACTTGTCCGAGGCGTAGTGGGTCACCGACCAGATAGAACGGGATGGACGGCGGAATCTGGAAATAGTATTCCAATCCCTTGTCTTGCGCCTTGTTGCTGGTGACGGTGGCAACGTTGTTGAGCACATCTTCCAGATTGAAATCCGTTTTTTCCATAGCCATCTTGCCGGCTTCGATTTTGGAAAAATCGAGGATGTCATTCAGTACGCCAAGCAATGAAACGGCAGCTCCATGGATTTTATTGACGTAATCGAACTGTTGCTTATTGAGTTCCGTGCGTAAAGCCAGATATGACATGCCGATAATGGCATTCATCGGCGTGCGGATTTCATGGCTCATGTTCGCCAAAAACTTGCTCTTCGATTTGGTTGCTGCTTCCGCGAGTTCCTTGGTATTGATCAACTCGAGCTCGATGCGCTTGCGCTCGGTGATGTCTTCACACAACCAGATTGTGCCTTTGGAAAAATCGTCCGGATCAATCGCTGTTCCCACCAACGACACGCGAATACCTTGCCCATCTTTGCGCCGGTATAGATGCTCGTGATGGTAGGTCGCTCCTGTTTGCATAACCTGATCGTAAGCAGTCCCTACTTTCTCGTACTCGTCGGGATTCAGAAAAAGCATCCGCGTACTCTGTCCGATAAGTTCGTCCGCTTCATAACCGAGCATGCGCGCAAAAGCCTGATTAACAGTTTTTATAATCCGGCTGTCGTTACCCGAAGGCACCACAACGGTCGTAATGCCGAGCGAGGCGTTTTCGAGTACCAACTCCAATTCCGTCAAAGCCTGTTTAAGTTGCGTCTGCGCCTGCATGCGTTCAGCCACTTCCGCCGACAAGCTATGCGTCCGTTCCTCTACACGTTGTTCCAGCTCTGTGTACAGTGCTGCATTTTCAAGCGAAATGGCGGCTTGCGATGTGAGCATTTCCAGCAAGGCAATGTGACTCTGCGTAAATGCACCGACAGCAAGCCGGTTTTCAAGATATAGCACGCCTATTACACTACCTTGCTTGAGAATGGGCAGGCACAACAGCGAACGTGGCGCCTGGCGATGGATATATGGATCACCGGCGAACATATTGGCAAGTGTCGCATCACCGGCGTCGGCGATCAGCACCGTCTCGCGTGTACGCACCACATAGCTGACAATACGTTCCGGCAAACTATCAGGATTGATCGCAACGGGTTGTGTCAACAACATAATATCCGGCGTGTTATCACGCGCTGTCACTTCCGCCACAACCTGCAATGCATTGTCACGCATCAGCAGCAGGCAGGCTTGCTCCGCCCCCGCCGTTTCGATCACAATACGCATCATGGTACGCAGCAGTTTTGCCAGAACAATTTCACCTGAGATGGCTTGATAGGCTTTCAGCATTGCCATCGAATCGAATTGATTCGAAAACACATCGGTGGAGCGCCGTTCTATTGCGTATTGAGGATATGCCTGATCAAGTAGCGCCACTTTCCCGAGCGCGCCCCATCGTGTATATCCGGTACGAGCAATGCGCAGATGGGCATCCGCGCTGGTCGCCAGCCCGCTCGCCGCATAAAATCTCCCCGCCAGCTCATGGGCCAGTGCCTCATTTTGCACAAAGCCGTTGTCACGCGCCGAGCGAATGGCTTTTTCATAAAAGCGCAAGGCATCCATGTCGCGGCCTTCTATACGCGCGATTTCAGCCGCTACCAATTCATAACGATTGGTGTAATTCTCCGGACAACTGTCTGCCCATAGCTTGAGCTTGTGCAGTTGCATATGCAGTTTATCCTTAAAGGATTTCTGCTGTGCGGGGCCGGCATGCGGATAGAGCGCAGTCAACGTCAACGCGTGATAAAAGTGATGCGTCACCATCGATGTCAGTATTGTTAGCGAAGAAGGCATGACGGCTTCGGCCAGATTGGCAGCATTCAACGCTTCGTCATAGCACCCGAACATGTAATACTCGACTTGCTTCGTGATGTGATAGTGTCCAATCCCGTAACCGTATTGCGCTTCACACGCCCACTTGAAATTCGCCTCGCACTTGGCCTTTTGCTCATCGGTCGCCGTACCCTGAAGCTGCATCACTGCAAGTTCGATCATGCCAGTGAGGAATTCAGCTATTTCCAGCCTGGTCTTGCGCGCCACATCCAAATAAGGTTGGAGAATATGAATAACTTCGTTCAGCGTCTTGCTGGTCTCCCAAGCCAACCAACACAAGGCGGCCGCATTGGCGCTCATGAAATTCTGATTGCCTATTTCACGACAGGCAATGAATCCTTGCTCAAGCATCGGTATGCCGCTCGACAACGGCTGCTGCATGCCATTAAAGGCGTAGCCATGTATAAAAAGCAAGCGGCCGCGCAATTTTTCATCCTGAAAACGTTCATTGAGCCGCAGTGACATTTGCGACAGTTCGTAAGCAGTGCGCCGGTCATCGAACGATCCCGCAAGCGCCAAACCATAGTTACTGTAGATGACGCATGATTCCTCAATATTGCCGTATTCAAGACAGAATTCCATCGCCTTGACCAGCAACGGAATCGCCAGTACCGGTCGCGCACTATACGCTGCGGTCACCATCTCGGCCATCAGCGCAATGATGTTGCGTACATCGGGATCGGTTACAACCGGAAGATCAATCAATTCTGCAATCGAACGGTCATTTACAGCCAGCGTGTTGGTTAATTTTTGGCGCGCCACTTCGCCGGCCTTCAAAAGTTCCTGGTCGGTTTTGGGAAAGGTTACGCCAAAAAGCTGCAATGTATCGAGTCCGGCATCCAATCCCTGGCTCACGCGTTTGGTGATGTAATACATTCGATTGCGCAAGAAGTAAATTCTGGCGCGATCACGCGGGCGGTATGCATGCGCCAGGCATCTATCCAGCAGCGTATCGGTTTCCTGAAAATGGCCGACAACCAATTCGCATTCTGCGCAATCCAGATACAACGCGAAAGTTTCATCAAAACGCTGGCTCCAGCAATCGTCTGGGAGCAAAGCGATAGCCTGCGCCAGATAGTCGCGCGCAGAAGCGTGAGCAGCCGAGTCTTTCGCTTTCTTGCCGGCCAACGCATTCAACCGGCCAATTCGATCACGTTCTTCGGTATCGATGACCAACTCGATACCGCGATTAAGCTGATGCACCACATCAAAAACCAGACCCTCCGTTGCAGCCGAACTTAATTGCGTAACCAGTAACCGGCCGGCAGAAAGATGCAATGCAGCTTTATGTTGAGCCGGTATCATGGAATAAACCGCTTCCTGAATACGATCATGTGCAAACTTCAGGGTCTTTGAGAGGCGCGACAAGAAGCCGCTACGCAACGCTTCATCCAGATTTGCTTCCGCTTCCTGCTCGGTGAAACCGGATACGGTAGCCAGCATGTCTATCGAAGCGCTATTGCCCAGACAAGCAAGGCATTTGAGCACATCGAGACTCGACTTCGACAAACGCTGCAATTTCTCCATCATCAATTCGACGACATTGTCGGTAATGCCTTTGGCCTGAATCAACTCGATATCCCATTGCCATGCCAAGTCTTGTGCCTGCTGCATATCAAAAACCAGCAGTTTTTCCTCATATAAGGTACTCAGGAATTGACGTGTAAAAAACGGGTTGCCGGCCGTTTTTTGGAACACCAGTTCCGCCAGAAGTTGGCTGCGCTCCGGTGCGCAAAGCAGTGCGTCAGCGATCATGCGATTCATGTCCGCCAGCCTCAAGGGAGCCAATTGAATTTCATGCACAATCTCTGCATGCTTGCGCAGCGACGCGATGCTGAGCATCAGAGGATGTGCAGAATCGACCTCATTGTCGCGATACGCGCCAATCAGTAACAAATGTTTCATGTCGGGCTGATTCAACAAATGCTCAAGCAGTTTTAAGCTGGCAGAATCCACCCATTGCAAGTCGTCGAGAAACAGCACAAGAGGGTGCTTGCGTTGAGCAAATACACGGACAAATTGATCAAATACGAGCTGCAACCGATTTTGCGCATCGTTCGAAGCCAGCTCGATGGTCACCGGCTGCTTGCCGATGACAAGCTCCAATGCAGGAATCAGATCAATCAACAACTGCCCATTGCTGCCGACTGCTTTACGGATGGCATCTCGCCAGCGCGACAACTCTGCTTCGCTCGCCCCCATGATCTGCAAAATAAATCCGTGGAAGGCCTGCGCCAACATCGCATAAGGAATGTTACGTTTGAACTGCTCAAACTTGCCCGACAAAAAAATACCGTTTTTTTCACGGACTGCTTGTTGAATGGAATTGATCAGGCTGCTCTTGCCTATTCCGGAATAGCCCGAGACCAATATAATTTCGGCGCCGCCCTCGACTGTGCGCATGAAGGCATCCATCAAGCACTTCAACTCAACCTCCCTGCCGTACAGCTTTTCCGTAATCGGCAAACGGTCGAAGGCATCCTTTTTTCCGAGGGCAAACCTGATCAGTGGCCGTCCTTCATCAAGCATTTGTTTGCAATAAGCGAGATCCGCCTCCAACCCGTGTAAACTTTGGTAGCGTTCTTCTGCATTTTTACCCAACAACTTGATGACGATATCGCTAATCGGTTTTGGAATAGCAGGATTCAGTTGATGCGGCGGCGTTGGTTGACGTGCTATGTGACCATGAACTACTTCCATCATGTCATCAGAAACAAACGGCGGTCTTCCCGTTAACAATTCATAAAACACGATACCCAGCGAATAGTAGTCGCTACGATAATCCACCGCATGGTTCATGCGGCCTGTTTGTTCAGGGGAAATGTAAGCCAAGTCTTGCTGCTCCGGCTGCATCTCTTCCAGCGATGGTGCTTCGCCAGTCAGGCCTGTCTCGCTCAAACCCAGAGTTGCGGCATTAATGCAGCCATGGTAGGGGCGTCGGGCATGCATCTCTCTCAACAACACGATAGCCGTGTTGGCTTTGACAAAAAAAGCCGCCAAAGCAGCTTTTGAACTCGAACCATCAGCCATGAGAATGTTGAGCGATTGTTGGTTGTTCAAGATGACCATCAGTCCACGCCGAACTGATAAACATGAATCCGGCGGCATAGGCAAGTACTGTTCGCCCATATAGTTGGCCGACGAATATTTTTATGTCCCAAGTGCAACTACAGCATACCGCAAAACCGCCAATTTATTGACTTAATCAAACACTATTCCTCACTCTGTGCATGCGGTACAACAGACTGTTTTTTCAGAATGAAAAGACCATTGATCGTTCATGCAATCTTACTAATTTTGTAAAGTCGCGAGAAAGAGTTCACGCGAATGCAAGCGCCAGCCGATGTTGCGGTGCTTGCCTGATCCAGCCTGGCGCGCTGCTTGGCCAACAAATTTTGAGGAACCGCTTACAGTTTTGGCTTGTCCATTATAAGTATGGCCAATCTTATTTTTCATTTTATGCGACGGACTTGCAGGAATTACCGGCGTCTTTAAAACCCTTACTTCGAAAGGAAGAATCATGCTGACCGTAGGAGATAAATTGCCCGACTTCACAGGCGAAGCGTTGATGCCAAACGGTGAATTCGCCCCGATCAAACTGACTGACACGCTGGGGAAATGGGTCGTATTATTTTTCTATCCGCTCGATTTCACGTTTGTGTGTCCGACGGAAATTCGCGGGTTCAATAATCTGTACGACGAATTCGCAAAAATTGGCGCTGTAGTGTTGGGAGCATCAATTGATTCGGTACACTGTCACAAGGCATGGACCGAAGATGGATTGGGCCATATGCGCTTTCCATTGATCGGCGATATTACGCATCAGCTTGCACAAGGTTGCGGTGTGTTGTCGCCGCAAGGGTTTGCGCAACGTGCAACGTTTATCGCCAATCCGGAAGGCGTGATTGAATCGATTACCATCAACAGCAGCAATGTCGGACGCTCTACCGATGAAACGCTGCGCACATTGCAGGCGCTGCAAGCTGGTGGGTTAACGCCATGCGATTGGCATCCCGGTGAATCGCTGTTGCAAGCGGCTTAATGTGTGTGACCGGACAAATAAAAAAGGGCGCTTGGCGTCCTTTTTTGTCTTGATTTGTTACTTATTGCGGAAAGGTGTCCTTGAAGGAAGGACGTTCGGACAACTTATCAAACAGTTTGGCCAGATTAGGATAGTCACCGCGCCAATCGATTTCCGGCAAACGGAAAGTCAACCAGCCCAGCGTGCAACCGACCGCCACATCAGACAGCGTATATTGGTTGCCGGCACAAAATGGCTTCTCGGCCAAACCGGTCGACATGGCTTTCAATCCAGCATTGACTTTCGCCATTTGACGATCGAGCCATGATTGACTTTGCTGAGCTGCAGGACGCAAGGTTCTTTCCAAACGCACTAGCACCGCGGCATCCATTACGCCATCTGCCAATGCTTCCCAGCACTTCACTTCTGCACGTTCCCGGCCATGCGGCGGGATCAATTTACCTACAGGCGTCAACGTATCGAGATATTCAACAATGACACGCGAATCGAACATTGCACCGCCGTCTTCCATAATCAGACAAGGAACCTTGCCGAGCGGATTGGATTGCAAAATGTTGGTGCCTTCGGCCCATACATTTTCCAAAATGAATTCATAATCGATCTTTTTTTCCGCCATGACAACGCGGACCTTGCGAACATACCCACTGCCGAGAGAACCAATCAGTTTCATAGATGCTTTTATCAGGAAAGTCGTTGAAAGTTTGATCAAGTATAACATTGACATCTTTTTGCATCATGATCTGTACATAATTCCTGTCCTCAATCTGTGCAATCAAGGTCTGATATTGCCTGTGCTACGAATGGTAAAATTGCGAATTATCAGCTCGTCTCTGTTTTGCAACGCGTTTTACCTTAAATTGTTTCTTTCATTCACGTTTTTCCATTGATTACCATGCCACTTTCCACGCTTTCAGCACTTTCTCCTTTGGACGGGCGTTACGCCACCAAAACCGACAAGCTCCGTCCGATTTTGTCGGAGGCAGGCTTCATGCATCATCGAGTCAAAGTTGAAATCGCGTGGCTGCAAGCGCTGTCATCCGCCGGCTTTGCCGAAATCAAACCGTTTTCCGCTCATGCCAATGCATTGCTGAATAAACTGGCGGCCGAGTTTACCGAAGCCGATGCCGAACGGATCAAGGCAATTGAAGCCGTCACCAACCACGATGTGAAAGCGGTCGAATACTGGCTCAAGGAACAGGTCAAGGATGTGCCCGAACTGGTCGCCGCATCGGAATTCATTCACTTCGCCTGCACGTCGGAAGACATCAACAACACATCGCACGGCATGATGTTGAAAGCGGCGCGCGATACGGTTGTACTGCCGGCATTGCAAGGCTTGATTGCCAAACTGACTGAGTTGGCACACGCTAATGCAGACATCCCGATGATGTCGCGCACCCACGGCCAGCCTGCCAGCCCGACGACACTCGGAAAGGAAATCGCCAACGTGGTCGCTCGCTTGCAGCGCGCCGAAAAGCGCATTGCCGCAGTTGAAATTTTAGGCAAGATGAATGGCGCAGTCGGCAATTACAATGCGCACTTGTCTGCCTATCCGAAATTTAATTGGGAAGCGTTTTCCAAGGACGTGATTGAGAAACGGTTAGGACTTGTTTTCAATCCATACACCATTCAAATTGAGCCGCATGATTATATGGCCGAATTGTTCGACGCGATTGCGCGTACCAACACGATCCTGCTCGACTTGAATCGCGATATCTGGGGTTACATCTCGCTCGGCTATTTCAAGCAGCGCACCAAGGCTGGCGAAATCGGATCGAGCACGATGCCGCACAAGGTCAACCCGATCGACTTTGAAAATTCAGAAGGCAATCTCGGCATGGCCAATGCAGTGTTGAAGCACATGGCTGAAAAATTGCCGTTGTCGCGCTGGCAGCGTGACCTGACCGACTCCACCGTGCTGCGCAATATCGGTGTAGGCCTTGGTTATACCGTGCTGGCTTACGACAGTTGCCTGCGTGGTTTGAACAAGCTGGAAGTCAATCCGGCACGCATGGCGGAAGATCTGGATAACACGTGGGAAGTATTGGCTGAGCCGGTGCAAACGGTGATGCGTCGTTACGGCATCGAGAATCCGTATGAGCAGTTGAAGGAACTGACGCGGGGGAAAGGGATTTCCAAAGACGCGTTGCGGGACTTTATTAATGGGTTGGCGATTCCTGCTGAGGCGAAGACATTGTTGTTGGCGATGACGCCGGCGAATTATGTTGGGATTGCGGCGGAGTTGGCGCGGAAGATTTAAAAACATACTCCTTTTGCCTAAGGGTTACTTGCCTTTTCAGCTTAGGCTAGGCACAACCATGCCGGGTCTCGTCCCGGCATGCTCGCCAAGCCCACCGAGATCCAAATAAGCAGCCTCCCCTATTTTTTGTTACATTGATCCCTAAACAACTACGGATCACTGTCACCTCATGCCACGCTATAACAACATCGCCATCCTGTTGCATTGGCTCATCGCCCTGCTGATCCTATCCGCCTTCGCACTCGGCGTCACGATGGTCAACATCCCCGGCATCACCCCAACCAAACTCAAATATTATTCATGGCATAAATGGGTCGGTGTCACCGTATTGGCTTTGGCTTGCCTGCGATTGCTGTGGCGTCTCTTTCATCATGCACCGCCTTATCCCGACAGCATGCCGGCCTGGCAAAAAAAAGCGGCGAATGGATTGCACGGCTTGCTTTATGTTTTGATGTTTGCAGTCCCGATATCCGGTTATTTTTTCACGCTGGCGTTAGGTGTTCCTGTGGTTTATCTCGGCATCATTCCATTGCCTGTTCTGATCGAACCCAACCCTGCAATCAAAGAGAGCTTGCGCCTGCTGCATTTTTCTCTCAACCTGACTTTATTCATCTGCATTTGTCTTCATGTATTGGCTGCACTAAAACATCATTTCATTGATCGTGATGGTGTGATGAAACGCATGCTGCCAACCATCTCATCATCCACGCTTAAGGATTTGCCATGATCAAACATGCTCGCTTTGAACCCTTTCAAAAACTTGCGATAACCATTCTGATTTCCGCATATTGCGCATCCGTTATTGCCGGCACTCTGCTCAAGACCGATACGGCGAAAAGCAGCATCACCGCCATGTTCAAACAAATGAATGTGCCGGTAGAAGGGAAATTCAAAAAATTCAACGCACGCATCGAATTCGACGCAGCAAAGCCGGATGCGTCGAACGCCAATGTCGACATCGATATCACCAGCTTCGATTTGGGCGATCCGTCGTTCAATAGTGAAGTGATGAAAAAAGATTGGTTCAACGCTGCACAATTTCCTCAAGCATCGTTCATGTCGACTTCAATGAAATCGATTGCAAGCGATAAATTTGATGTCACCGGCAAACTGAATATCAAAGGAAAATCAGCGGACGTTCATTTTCCGATGAGTTTGAAAAAAGAGGGGAACAATCTGATCTTTGAAGGCGCGTTGCCCATCAAGCGACTGACGTTCAATATCGGTGAAGGGGAATGGAAAGACACCAGCGTCGTTGCGGATGAAGTAACAATCAAGTTCCGCGTTGTCACTACACAATAAAGTATCTACCGATTGACGATAGCATCAACGCATTGAGCAAGTAGTTAATGTAGTGTGCTCACTAGATTACAAATAGCAGCCGCATAAAAAACGGCGCGCTTAATTTCAGCGCGCCGCCAGGGAACGGATTTAATTCTTTACTTCCAGAAAGCGCAAGTCGACTCAGCTTTGGTCATGTACGCCTTGTCGCCTGGAATCGTTTGAACCACCTTGAAATAATCCCATGGTGCTTTCGATTCAGCAGGTGTTTTCACTTGCATCAGGTACATGTCATGCACCATGCGGCCATCCGGACGGATCACGCCATTGGCGGTGAACATGTCGCTGATCTTGGTCTTTTTCAGCTGCGCCATTATCTTGTCGCCATCGTCGGTACCGATTGCCTTGACCGCATTCAGATAGGTGCGTGTTGCCGAGTAATCCGCTGCCTGCAAATAAGTAGGTTCTACTTTGCGAACGGCGTAGAAACGCTTGGCCCATGCACGCGATTCAGGATTCATGTCCCAATACCAGGCGCTGGTCAGGTACATGCCTTTGGTTAATTCCAGACCCAATGCATGGATATCCGGCTCAAACATCAACAAGCCGGCCAGTTTCATTGTTTTGGTGATACCAAATTCGTTGGCGGCCTTGATGGAGTTGACGGTATCGCCACCGGCATTGGCCAAGCCCAAAATTTGTGCGCCGGAAGACTGTGCCTGCAACAGGAATGATGAGAAATCCGATGCCGATAATGGATGCTTGACTTCACCGACGACGGTGCCGCCGTTGGCTTTGACCACATCGCTGGTGTCTTTTTCCAACGCTGCGCCGAATGCATAGTCAGCGGTCAGGAAGAACCATTTCTTGCCGCCTTGTTTGACAATCGCACCACCGGTGCCGCGGGCCAATGCTGCGGTGTCATATGCATAGTGCACGGTGTACGGGGAGCAAGCGGCATTGGTCAATGCGGTCGAAGCGGCACCAATCGAGATGAATGGCTTTTTCTTTTCTTGCGCCACTTTGGCCATCGCCAGGTTGGTCGCAGAATTGGTACCGCCCAACAACATGTCCAGCCCTTGAGTATCGAACCATTCGCGTGCTTTACTTGCCGCGATATCGGCTTTGTTCAAATGGTCGGCAACGATGAATTCGATTTTTTTGCCATTGATGCTGCCGCCCATGTCGGCAATCGCCATCTTGACTGCTTCAACACCACCAGGGCCGTCCAGGTCCGTATACACGCCTGACATATCAGTGATCAAACCGATCTTGATGACGTCACCTGAAATTTGGGCCGATGCCGGTACGGTGAATCCCATTACTGCTGCAGCCGATACGGCTAAAGTCATTGCTTTTAATTTAAATTGCATGAAGCTCTCCTAGTGATTTGTTATACATGCTAGGCAGATACCTTGCATGCACTCCCTGTCTCTTATTTCGTAATTATTCGCCTTTGTAGTGAACATCTGTCCGGCGATTTTCTGCCCAAGCTGCTTCATTGTGTTCGGCTGCTTTGGGTTTTTCCTTACCGAAACTAACGGCTTCCATCTGTTTTGCAGATGCCCCGCTCAGTTCCATCATCTTGCGCACCGCATCGGCACGCTTTTGTCCGAGCGCAAGATTGTATTCTGATCCGCCACGTTCATCAGCATTGCCTTCCAAGGTTACTTTGGCTTCCGGATGACTTTTCAGGTAAGCAGCATGCGCCAGAATCAATGGACGATATTTGTCGTCGATCACATATTGATCAAATGCGAAGTACACGCTGCGTTTGGAAAGAATGTTATTCGGATCCTTCAGCGGGTTGCCTTGTGTCGCAGCAGAGCCAACAGATGCTGTCGTCGCGTTGGAACTTGTTGCGCCGGATTTTGCGGCGGAAGATGTTTGCGCAGATGCGGTTTGGTCTTCCGGTTTAACAGGAGCACTGCTGCACGCAGCCAAGAGCGATACGATTGCCGCGCAAAGGATGATTTTTTTCATGGGTCAGTCCAATAATAAGTAATTGATTACGATGCAGGTCAACATTCGGAATGATGTTGACTTGTCCCTCAGCTTTTTATTCATCGCGAAGCTTCGTCGCATTATTTTCAAATACTTCACGCAAGCTTTGGGACTGATCATAAGTGGCTATATTTAAGCCAGACTTAAATTAGGCAGACTATATCAATTGGATTCATTGAAAGTTACGCTGGCGTGCAAGCCATTGGCAATGTTGGTGAGTGTGATATCAGCATTGTGCGCCGCCACAATTTGTTTAACGATGGCAAGACCAAGACCGCTGCCATTCGATGGTGAACCTGGAACACGGTAGAAGCGGTCAATGACTCGCGGCAATTCCTTTTCCGGAATACCAGGTCCGCTATCTTTTACAGCAATCGCTGCACGACCATCGTTATCTTGAATCAATACATCAATCCGGCCGCCCTCAGGCGTATAGCGAATCGCGTTATCAATCAAATTACTCAGCATGGTCCGAAGTGCATCGACACTGCCATGCGTATGCACCGGTGTTTTCACCGTCATACCCAAATCAATTTTTTTCGAATCGGCAATGGGAACGAAATCTGCCACGACACTTTGAGCAAGCGCCACCAGATCGACGCGCGCATATTTCTGGTTTCGAGCATTCGGTTCATATCTGGCCAGCGTCAACAATTGATGCACTAAATGCGTGGCACGCTCCAGTCCCTTTGCAAGATCGGCAAAAGCCGATTGACGATCTTCTTCCGTGCGCGCGCGTTCCGCGAGTTGTATCTGCAATTTAAGCGCAGTCAACGGTGTTTTCAGCTCATGTGCCGCATCTGCAATAAAAGCGCTTTGCGCATCGATAGCCAAACGAAGTCGAGACAAAAGATCATTCAGTGCATGCGTCAGTGGTTGAATCTCGCGCGGCAAATCGTCATCAGGAATGGAAGCCAGCGAACTCACATCACGCGATTGCACATGTGCTGCCGCACGTTTGACGGCAGCCAATCCGCGACCGACCGTGATCCAGATCAATACAGCAAAAAAAGGCAAAAGCAGAATCAGCGGCACAACCGTCCGCATCGCGACTCGCGCTGCAATCTGATGCCGCGCACTTGACAGCTGCGCCACTTGGACAATCGTGTCACCCAGCTTAGCGTTATAGACACGCCAATCGACACCATCGGTATTCACATCAGAAAATCCGAGCTCAGTCGTCTGCGGAAGATTAATCAATTCATGCGATTGGTAAATGCGAAATCCGGTGTTATCCCACATGCGCACCACCATGTCGTCAGGCATATTGGATTCATTATCGCGCGTCGTCGGTACGGGAAACGGCGCCTGTGCCGGCAGCGATGCGACCAACTGTTTCATTTGATAGTCGGCCAGCGCATTGGCTTCTTTGCGTGCCTGGAAATAAACCAATACGGCAGCCAATATGATAACAATTGATACACCGATCGAAAGCCAAAGCAACAAGGTATTGCGAATTGAATTCATGCTTGCCTGGATACCATGTAGCCTACACCCCGCACATTTTTGATGAAATCGGCGCCCAATTTTTTTCGTAATGCATGGATATAGACTTCCACTGCGTTGCTGCCGACTTCATCGCCCCACCCATAAATTTTTTCTTCCAACTGCGATAGCGACAACACCGCACCGGGGCGATCGAGAAATGCGGCGAGCAATGCGAACTCACGTCCCGACAAAATCACCGGCTCACCCCTGAGTTGCACCTCATGACTGGCAGAGTTCAATGTCAGATCACCCAATTTGATAATGGAATCCACCCGCCCCGATTGACGTCGGCATAACGCGCGAATACGCGCTTCCAGTTCCTCAAAATCAAACGGCTTGACCAGGTAATCATCCGCTCCCGCATCCAGTCCCTTGACTCTGTCGGCGACAGCATCATGCGCGGTGAGTATCAGTATCGGAATGCGATTGCCGCTTTGACGCAACGATTTCAGCACATCCAGCCCGGATTTCTTCGGCAATCCAAGATCAAGCAATAAAAGATCGTATGCCTCACTACCGACAGCGATTTCAGCTGCATGACCATCCTGTACCCAATCGACTGTGAAGCCATCCTGCCGCAATGCCTTGCGCACGCTTTCCCCAATCATCGAGTCGTCTTCTACGAGCAATAAACGCATTCTTGAATCACCTTTAATGACATGACGCCGGAAATATTTTCACTCAAAGCGAAAATGTAGCAGAGTATGCCGAAATATTGATTTCGTTCACCCTCAATTCTTACATGGGCCTGACATTATGATGGCAATAGTTGCGGCAACACAGTATTTCCTCCATATCACTTGCACAATGTAATGAATCGTCCTAAAGTGATCCGATTGCTGCGACGCAGCATCTTCGGTTTTAAATTATGCAAATACAATCCAGTCAAGAACATACTTCACAATCAAGCCATAAATTTCGTAATATCGTTTTGGGCAAACCGCTCGATCCGCTTAAAACCGAAACGCGACATTCCCTTGCATTAATCGCTTTTCTGGCATGGGTCGGCTTAGGCGCAGATGGTCTTTCATCCTCCGCATACGGTCCGGAAGAAGCCTTCAAGGCGCTCGGTGTGCATACCCATCTTGGCCTTTACATGGCGATTGCAACGGCAGTCACCGTGTTCATCATTTCGCTTGCCTATAACCAGGTCATTGAATTATTTCCAACCGGCGGTGGCGGCTATCGTATCTCCACCAAACTGATCGGCCCCTATGCAGGTCTCGCATCCGGTGCGGCGCTGATTGTCGATTATGTATTAACGATTGCGATCTCTGTTGCATCAGGTGTCGATGCATTGTTTTCATTATTGCCGGTCGGTGCTCAGGGATGGAAGTTGATGCTGGAGCTGGCACTCACGGTGTTTTTACTAATGATCAATTTACGCGGCGCAAAAGAATCGATCAAGATTTTGCTGCCGATCTTTCTTGGTTTCGTTATCACGCACGTACTGTTGATCATGTATGGCGTTTTTGTGCATGCTGCCGCATTACCTGCACTGGTTCCCGACACGATTGCAGAAACAAAAAAACTGGCAGCAGAAACCAGCTGGATGTTTACCGCTGCGTTGTTCCTCAAAGCCTATTCGCTCGGTGGCGGTACGTATACCGGAATTGAAGCGGTCTCCAATAATGTGCAAGCGCTGGCGGAACCGCGCGTACGCACCGGCAAACTGACGATGCTGTACATGGCGATCTCATTATCCTTTACGGCCGGCGGCATTATCCTGTTGTATCTGTTGTGGCACGCTGTGCCGGTTGAAGGCCGCACGCTTAATGCAGTGGTCTTCAACAGCATTCTCGGCAATCTCGGATTGTCCGGCACCAACCTTACCATCGGCTTATCGGTAACACTCGCGCTGGAAGCCGGCTTGCTGCTGGTTGCGGCCAATACCGGCTTTCTCGGAGGTCCGACAGTGCTTGCCAACATGGCTGCCGACTCCTGGGTGCCGCATCAGTTCCGTTATTTATCGCAACGTCTGGTAACGCAAAACGGCATGCTGGTCATGGGCATCGCAGCACTTGCCATTCTCTGGATCAGTAAAGGCGAAGTCGGTTGGCTGGTTGTGCTGTATTCGATCAACGTCTTCTTGACATTCAGTTTGTCGCTGCTGGGCTTATGCATTTACTGGTTCCGCCATCGCGACCAGAAAAAATGGAAACGCCGCTTGATTCTGTCAGCGCTCGGCCTGGTGGTCACGTTCGGCATCTTGATGGTGACAGTCAGCGAAAAATTTTTCGAAGGCGGCTGGATCACGATTCTGATTACGGCAATCGTCATCATTCTGTGCCTGGCCATCCGTCAACACTACCGCGATACCGAAATCAAGATTCATGAAATCGATCAGGTATTTGCCAATCAATCTTTCGGTCCTAATGTCGGGCCCAACACTGTAGAGCCGCAGTTAGACCCTGATGCGCAGACAGCTGTGTTCGTCGTGGGCTCGTCACGCGGCGGCGGCCTGCATGCATTGCTATGGGTCCAACGCATGTTTCCGAATTATTTCAAGAATTTTATTTTTATTGCTGCACGCACTGTCGATTCGCAAGCATACGGCACGGAAGGAACCGTCGAGGAGATGCGCAAGAAAACCGACGCTTCGTTAAAATTCTTTGTCGATTTTTGCAAGAGTCACGGTCTTGCAGCCAAATCCTATGTGGCATTTGGTACGGATGCGGTGGAAGAAATTTATAAATTATGCATTCAAGTCAATGAAGATTTTCCGAATTCGATTTTCTTCACCAGCAAATTGATTTTCAAGAAGGATAATTTCTTCACGCGCTTGCTGCACAACCAGGCGGCATTGTCGATCCAACGGCATCTGCATTTCTCTGGAATACAGATGATGATTCTCCCGATGAAACTTTGATCGACATCAGTCAATCTTTATACAAAAGAAAAAACCGCCTCATTGCATCAGGGCGGTTTTTTCTTGGTGCAAAATGATTTACAACATCACGACAAAGTAAACACCTACGGCACACACCAGCAATATCACCAACGCAAACAATCGTATTCTCGATGAGTCTTCCGCTGAAGGCGCCTCGCAATCCACTTCCTTGTCGCCTGTGATCATCGGTTTGACCAGATTTTCTTTTTTGATGAAGTAGTAGTACGCGATGGCAACCACATGCAGTCCAACCAAAATGTAAATCAATGTCCCGCTGACATCTGCATGGAACTCCCCGATCCTTTCGGGCCAGGTTTCACTCAAAAACTTTGCAAGCGGACCCTTATGATCATGCTCGTCACTGGCAAACAAACCGGAGATTGTTTGAATCAAGATGATCGCCAACAATGCAAGCACAGAAAAACTACCAATCGGATTATGCCCCAGAGATTTTATCGACGTACCGCTTCGCATTTCCTTGATGTACGCGATGGCGGCGGACGGTCTTTTCACAAAATCGGAAAATCGTGCATACCGGCTTCCGACCAATCCCCATACAATTCGAAACAACACCAGCGTTAACGCAGCATAGCCAAAACGAAAATGCCACAGCATCGCATCGCCGCCAATTTTTTGCGCCACAATCGCTGCCACAACCAATAACACCAACGTCCAGTGAAACAAGCGGAGCGGTAAATCCCATACGCGAATTTTTTTCATTTTGATTTCCTCGAAGACGAAAAAAAAAGCCAGTTTGCAAACTGGCTTTTTCACTTGTTTATCAGACGACAGCACCATCCGTCGTGTCTTTCTCTTTGATCGGCTTGATCAAATCTTCCCGCTTGACCCCAAGCCACATTGCAACGGCTGCTGCCACAAACACGGATGAATAAATACCGAACAAGATACCGATAGTGAGCGCCACTGAAAAGAAATGGAGCGTTTGCCCGCCGAAGAAAAACATCGACAACACCATCATCTGCGTGCAACCGTGCGTGATGATCGTGCGCGAAATGGTGCTCGTGATGGCATGATTCATCACATCCGGCGTTGCCAGCTTTCCGTAACGGCGATCGCGGAACGTCTCGCGCACCCGGTCGAACACCACGACCGATTCGTTCACCGAATAGCCCAATACGGCAAGCACTGCAGCCAATACGGTCAGAGAAAATTCCCATTGGAAGAATGCAAAGAATCCCAGGATGATCACAACGTCATGCAAGTTGGCGATAATGGCCGATACGGCAAACTTCCACTCGAAACGAATTGCCAGGTAAATCATGATGCCGACCACGACCATTAAAAGCGCCATCAAGCCGTCATGCGCCAATTCCTCGCCCACCTGCGCGCCGACAATTTCAACTTTTTGCAGTGTCAATGGCTCTTTTTGAGCCGCATCTACACAAGCTGTCTTGGCGATTTTTTCGCCTTTGGCGTTGGTCGTCTCAAAGTTCTGTTTGACGGTTGCGCCTTCAGCCTTGCACAATCCCTCAAATACTGTTTGAGAAATCTGGCTGCTATCGACTCCTTTTTTTACCGGCAAACGAATCATCACATCTTGCGCAGTACCGAAACTTTGCACTTGATTATCCGGATAGCCCAGCTTCTCGACCTGTTTGCGAATATCTTCCACATTGACCGGTTTTGAATACGTGGCTTCCATTTCAATGCCGCCGGTGAATTCAATCGACAAATGCAAGCCGTTGTAAAACAGGAAGAACACTGCAGCAATAAATGTCAATGCCGAAATCGCATTGAACACCAATGCATGACGCATGAAGGGAATATCTTTTTTAATGCGGAAAAATTCCATTGCTATCCTCTTTTCGGACGGTGCCGATTGCAACGTTTGCTGCAATTGGACGCCATATCAAACACAGCCAACTGTAACGTTTTGACTGCTTCTTGTTCATGCAAAAACGAGCGCCTTTGCTTCAGGTTCCGGGCTTCCAAATTTGTCCAATCGACAGTCCGGACAATTTCTTCTTGCCGCCGTACCACCAATTCACAATACCGCGCGATACGAATACCGCTGAGAAAATCGAAGTCAGAATACCCAAAATATGCACCACCGCGAATCCGCGGATGGGGCCGGAGCCAAATGCATATAAAGCCACACCGGCAATCAAAGTCGTCACATTGGAATCCAGGATGGTGGCCCATGCCCGATCGAAGCCATTGGCAATCGCCGCTTGCGGCGTATTACCGGCGCGCAGCTCTTCACGTATCCGCTCATTGATCAGCACGTTGGCGTCGATCGCCATACCGAGCGTAAAGGCAATCGCCGCCATACCCGGCAAGGTTAATGTCGCCTGGATCGATGACAATATCGCGATCAGCAACAGCAAGTTGATCGCGAGCGAAAACACGCTGAAAAATCCAAACAGCATGTAATAGATGATCATGAATACAGCGATCGCGGCAAAACCGTAGAGCGTCGAATTAAAGCCTTTGAGAATGTTATCGGCGCCCAGTTGCGGCCCGATCGTGCGTTCCTCGATGATTTCCATTGGCGCTGCGAGTGAACCTGCACGAAGCAATAACGCCAAATCGCTGGCTTTTTCAGGCGTACCCATACCGGTGATCTGGAAGCGCGAACCGAGCTCATCGCGTATCGTTGCAACGGTCAGTACTTCGCCCTTGCCTTTTTCAAACAAAATAATCGACATCAGCTTGCCGATCTTGTCGCGCGTCGCCTGACGCATGATGCGGCCGCCATCGCCGTTCAAATCAATGCTGACCGATGGCTGCTGATATTGGTCGAAGCTGGCGCTGGCGCCGGAAATATAATCGCCGGTAATGATCGGCTCCTTGTAAACCACGACCGGTGCGTTATTGCCGACGGTGAACAATTCGGAACCAAACGGGATCGTTGC
This sequence comes from Burkholderiaceae bacterium, assembly GCA_036560485.1. Lineage (GTDB taxonomy): Bacteria > Pseudomonadota > Gammaproteobacteria > Burkholderiales > Burkholderiaceae_D > DATBRC01. The sequence continues at coordinate 115,216 of DATBRC010000030.1, read as the reverse complement.
AGTTGTCTCGGTTCCGCGCGGGACCGACTCGTCAACCATGTGCACTTCCAGTGTTGCGGTGCGGCCCAAGATGTTACGTGCCTGATTGGGATCCTGCACGCCTGGCAACTCGACCACGATACGATCTGCGCCTTGGCGTTGAATCAGCGGCTCCGCCACGCCCAATTCATTCACGCGCTTCGACAGCACCGTCATGTTTTGCGTAATGCCGTCTTCTTGTGCCTGTTTCACTGCGGTCGGACGCAGTGTTGCCACCAGTTTCAGCGTGCCGTTGTCATTTGCCTGCGTCAACAATAAATCCGGTAATTGCGAAGCCAGGACTTCCTTGCCTTTGTCGAGCGTTTCCTGATCACGAAATTGAATTTCGATCGCATTGCCGTTACGGCTGATGCCGCTATGACGCACATTCTTGTCATGCAGCATACTGCGTGCACTGGATTGCAAACCTTGAATACGCTTTTCCAATATTGCCCTTGTATTGACTTGCATCAGGAAGTGCACGCCACCGCGCAAATCAAGACCAAGGTTCATCGGAAAAGCGTGAATGCTCTGCAGCCATTGCGGCGTATTCGGCAGCAGGTTAAAGGCAACCAGATAGGTGGGATCGGTCGGATCTGCATTCAAGCCCTTTTCCAACACGCCCTTGGCTTTGAATTGCGTATCGGTATTTGGAAACCGGACACGCACAACACCTTGTGTTCCCATCGTTTCAAAATAAACCTGATCAGGCTTGATTCCACTATCTTTTAGCGTCTTCTCGACTGCAGCCACAGTAGACGGCTCCACTTTAACAGTCGCTTTACCGCTGCTGATTTGCAGCGCGGGCGACTCACCGAAGAAGTTCGGTATCGTATACAGCACACCGAACAGCAAAGCGATGATGATCAGGATGTATTGCCAAAGAGAGTAACGATTCATATGAATTCAACGTTGATTGTGAGGCGTATGTTGATGGTTCGAAAATGCTCGCGCCGGAAAAATGCAATTGCTCTTACAAGTCCTTGATCGTGCCTTTTGGCAGCAACATCGTGACCGCCGATTTTTGCACGACTATTTCGGTGCCCGCTGCGACTTCCAGCGTGACATACACTTCCGTCACTTTGGTGACCTTGCCGAGCACGCCGCCGACGGTAATGACTTCATCGCCTTTGGCCAATGCAGCCATCATCGTCTGCTGCTCTTTTTGACGCTTCATTTGCGGACGGATCATCAGGAAGTACAGTACGACGAACATCAAGATAATCGGCAGGAAACTGGTCAGATTGCCAGCCAAGCCATCCGCCGGTGCTGCAGCTTGTGCATATGCGTTGGAAATAAACATCGAGCGCTCCATGAATAATTAATTAACCCGGCATTTTAGCACCGGTTACGGTGTTTCCTACCTGCATTGCAGTAATCCTTAGGCAAAGCTCAAACACCTCGTGCCCGCTCTGCTTGAAACCGCAGGACAAACGCCGTAAATTGCCCGTTATCCAACGCATCACGCATATCGCGCATCAGTTGCAGATAATAGTGAAGATTGTGAATGGTATTGAGCCGGGCGCCGAGAATCTCGCCGGCTCGATGCAAATGGAACAAATAAGCGCGCGAAAAGTTTTTGCATGCATAACAGCTGCAGGTTTCATCCAGCGGCTTTTGGTCGTCTTTGTAACGCGCATTCTTGATCTTGATATCGCCAAAACGGGTAAATATCCAGCCATTGCGGGCATTGCGCGTCGGCATCACGCAATCAAACATGTCGATGCCGTTGCTGACGCCCGCTACCAAATCCTCCGGCGTACCGACGCCCATCAGGTAATGCGGCTTGTTGGCCGGCAGTTTGGGGCCGACATGGGACAGGATGCGCAGCATGTCTTCTTTCGGTTCACCGACAGACAGACCGCCGATCGCGATGCCGTGGAAACCGATTTCTTCCAAGCCGGCCAACGATTCATCGCGCAAGTGTTCGAACATGCCGCCTTGCACGATGCCGAACAGCGCATTCGGATTTTCGCCCTTGTTGAATTCATCGATCGAGCGCTGGCCCCAGCGCAGCGACATACGCATCGATTGCTCGGCTTCTTTCTGCGTCGCGGGACGGCCGTCGATTTCATACGGCGTGCATTCGTCGAATTGCATCACGATGTCGGAGTTCAAGCTGCCCTGGATTTGCATCGAAATTTCCGGCGACAGGAATAGTTTGTCGCCATTGATCGGCGATGAAAACTTGACACCCTCTTCGGAAATCTTGCGCATCGCACCCAATGAAAATACTTGAAACCCGCCGGAGTCGGTCAGGATCGGTTTGTCCCAACCCATGAACTTGTGCAAACCACCGAATTTTTCCAGCACGTCGGTGCCAGGGCGTAACCATAGGTGAAAAGTATTGCCGAGAATGATTTGCGCGTCGATCTCGTTCAATTCCAGCGGCGACATTGCCTTGACCGAACCATAGGTACCGACCGGCATGAAGATCGGCGTTTCAACGTAGCCATGATTGAGTTTCATGCGGCCGCGGCGCGCTGCGGTTTTGCCGCTCTCATCGGTTTTCAGTAATGTAAATTTAAGCATCTTGTGTTCTAGTCAGTAGCATCGCATCACCATAACTGAAAAAGCGATATTGTTGTTGAATGGCATGCGCGTAAGCGGCACGGATGGTTGGATAACCAGCGAAGGCTGACACCAGCATCAGCAAGGTCGATTTCGGCAAATGAAAGTTGGTAATCAGTCGGTCAACTGTTTTGAATTGGTAGCCGGGCGTGATGAACAAACGCGTGTCGGCGCTTCCTGCTTGCAGTGTGCCGGTTTGCGATGCCGATTCCAGCGCGCGCAAGCTGGTAGTGCCGACCGCGACCACCGCACGGCCCGCAGTTTTTGTCGCTTGCACGGCAGCGACCGTCGCTTGCGAAATCGTATACCACTCGCTATGCATATGGTGCTCGGTCAGATTCTCGACGCGCACCGGTTGGAATGTTCCCGCGCCGACATGCAAGGTCACGAACACACATTGCACACCCTTGTCACGCAAGCGATCGAGCAAAGCCTGGTCGAAATGCAGACCGGCAGTCGGCGCAGCAACTGCGCCCGGTGTCTGCGCATAGACAGTTTGATAGCGCTGTTCGTCGAAAGCATCGGCCGCATGGTCGATATACGGCGGCAATGGCAAACGGCCATGCGCTTCAATCAATTCAAAAACGTCGGATGGGAATTGCAAGGTGAAAAATTCGCCCGCACGCTCGCCTACCGTCACGTCAAACGCATCCGCCAGACGAATCATCGAGCCAGGCAGCGGTGATTTGGACGCACGGATTTGCGCATGCACGGTGCGATTGTCCAGCACACGTTCAATCAACATCTCGACTTTGCCGCCGGTCGCCTTGACGCCGTGAAAACGCGCCTTCAGCACACGCGTGTTGTTAAAGACCAGCAAATCGCCTGGCGTCAGTAGATCGACGATATCGGTAAACTGGCGATCGATAAAGGTCGTGCCATCGACATGCAACAAACGCGAGGCACTGCGCTGCGGCAATGGCGTCTGGGCGATCAATTGTTGCGGAAGATCGAAGTCGAAATCGGAGAGTGAATACATGCGTCTGGTCTATGTGCCTCAGGCACGCGTTAAAGTGGATTTGCCATACAATAAATAGCATTCACATTTTTCGCGGCTGTTTCGTTTAACAAACCCGCTATTTTACGCTCTACTGCTCAATTTACCCCCTAATGCCTGCACCCAAGCGAAAGCCTGCCAAATCTGCAACGAAAACGCCTGTCTCTGCTGCCAGCAAGAGCGCGGACAAACTCGCCAAGTTGGGCTTGCACACCGATATGGATCTGGTGCTGCATTTGCCAATGCGCTATGAGGATGAAACGCAAGTAGTCGACATCCGCGCAGCCGGTTTCATGATGGGCGGTTCGGTACAAGTCGAAGGTGTAGTGACTTCATGCGAAGTGCAATTCCGTCCACGCAGGCAATTGGTTGTCACGATTGCCGATGACACCAGTCAGCTGGTGATGCGCTTCCTGAATTTTTACGGTAGCCAGACCAAACAATTGGCCGAAGGAACACGGGTGCGCGCTCGCGGCGAAGTGCGGCATGGATTTTTCGGTCCCGAGATGGTGCATCCATTTTACAAGGTGATTGTGGAAGGCGCGCCGCTGCCGACCGCATTGACGCCGGTCTATCCGGCCGGTGAAGGCTTGTCACAAACATTTCTGCGCAAGGCGATTGCCGATGCGATGAAGCGGGTCGATTGGCGCGATACGCTGACGGAGCCGCTGCGCGTATCGCTCGATTTATGGCCGTTCGAACAAGCGGTACGGCTGCTGCACAATCCGCCGGCGGAAGTCGATGAGCACGCATTAATCGACCGTTCTCATCCGGCCTGGGTACGCATGAAGTTTGATGAGCTGCTGGCGCAACAGTTATCGTTGAAGCGCGCGCAAATCGCACGGCGTGCAAAAGGCGCGACTGCACTGCCGGTGATCGGCAAACTATCCGATGCTTTCTTGAAGACGCTGCCATTCACATTGACCAATGCACAGCAACGCGTATTGAAAGAAATCCGCGCCGATTTGCGCGAATCGTTTCCGATGCAGCGCTTATTGCAAGGAGATGTCGGCAGCGGCAAAACTGTGGTTGCCGCATTGGCCGCTGCGCAAGCAATCGATAGTGGCTATCAGGCCGTGCTGATGGCACCAACTGAAATTCTGGCGGACCAACATTTCCGCAAGATCGCAGCATGGATGGAACCGCTCGGCGTCAACGTGGCGTGGTTGACCGGCAGCTTGAAAAAGAAAGAAAAAACCGAAGCGCAGGCACGCATTGAATCAGGTGAGGCACAACTGATCATCGGCACCCATGCGTTGATCCAGGAATCAGTGCAATTCGCGAAGCTGGGTTTGGTAATCGTCGATGAACAGCATCGCTTCGGCGTCGCACAACGCTTGACGTTGCGCAACAAAGGCATGAATGTGGCCAATGCGACCACCACCACATTGAAAAGCAAACCATCGGTACCGCACCAGCTGATGATGTCGGCCACACCGATCCCGCGCACACTGGCGATGACTTACTACGCCGATCTGGAAGTGTCAGTCATCGATGAATTGCCGCCCGGCCGCACACCAATCGTCACGCGCATCGTCGACCAGAACCGGCGCGACGAAGTGATCGAGCGCGTGCATGCGGCGGCGCTGGAAGGCCGTCAAGTCTATTGGGTATGCCCGCTGATTGAAGAGTCCGAAGCCTTGCAATTGCAAACCGCGACCGATACGCATATGGCGTTGATGGAAGCGCTGCCCGACTTGCAAATCGGCCTGGTGCATGGCCGCCTGAAACAAGCCGAGAAGCAGGAAACGATGGATGCCTTCACACGCGGCGAAATCCATGTGCTGGTTGCCACCACGGTCATCGAAGTCGGCGTCGATGTGCCGAATGCATCGTTGATGGTGATTGAACATGCGGAACGTTTCGGCCTGTCGCAATTGCATCAGTTACGCGGACGCGTTGGGCGCGGTTCTGCAGCGAGCGTGTGCTTGTTGCTGTATCAGAGTCCGCTAGGCCTCACTGCAAAACAGCGGCTGATGACCATGCGCGAGACGATAGACGGATTTGAAATCGCGCGCAAGGATTTGCAGATACGCGGTCCGGGCGAATTTCTCGGCGCACGCCAATCGGGGCAGGCACTATTGCGTTTTGCCGATCTGGAAACGGATCAGTGGTTAGTGGATCGCGCACGCAATGTGGCACAGACCTTGTTGCGCGACGATCCGGCTACCGTGGCAGCCCATCTTGCACGATGGCTTGGACTACGGGAAGATTTCTTGAAAGTTTAGGCATTGTTACAGAATATGCGAAGATAGCGATATGACACTTACAGAACTCAAATACATCGTCGCCGTATCCCGCCATAAACACTTCGGCCATGCAGCTGAAGCGTGCTATGTCGCGCAACCGACTTTATCGGTCGCCATCAAGAAGCTGGAAGACGAGCTCGGCGTGATCATTTTCGAACGCGGCGGCACAGAAATCTCGATGACGCCGCTGGGCGCACAGATCGTCGCGCAAGCAGAGCGTGCGCTTGAACAAACTGCCGCGATCAAGGAAATCGCCAAGCAAAACAAGGATCCGCTGACCGGCCCGTTCCGGCTTGGCATTATTTACACGATTGGCCCTTACCTGCTGCCGCAACTGGTCAAGACGATGATCGAGCAAGTGCCGCAAATGCCGCTTGTGTTGCAGGAAAATTTTACGGTGCGCCTGCTCGAATTGCTGCGTCAGGGCGAGCTGGATGCGGCCATCATGGCACTGCCATTCCCTGAACATAGCTTGATGGTGCAGCCTTTGTATGATGAACCCTTCGTCGTCGCGCTGCCCAAGCACCATGCGTGGGCCAAGCGTGCCAATATCACCGCGCAAGATTTGAAATCGGAGACCATGCTGTTGCTCGGCAGTGGCCATTGCTTCCGCGATCAGGTGCTGGAAGTCTGTCCCGAGATGTCGCGCTTTTCCACCACAGGCGATGGCATCGCGCGCACGTTCGAAGGCTCTTCACTGGAAACGATCCGGCACATGGTCGCATCCGGCATCGGCATCACGGTACTGCCGCAAGCATCAGTGCCCGACATGCAAGCCAAGGATGGCATGTTGCGCTATCTGCCATTTGCACAACCGGCACCTTCGCGCCGTGTTGTGATCGCATGGCGCAAAAGCTTTACGCGGCACGCAGCGATTGAAGCGGTGCGGCAAGCAGTGTTGTCGTGTGACTTGCACGGCGTGACGATGTTGCGTGATGCTGAAATTGTGGAAGGCTGATTTGGCATCAATGGCCAATAACGCCTTGTCGTCCCAGTGAAAACTGGGACCCAGTGTCGTTTTTGAATACAATAAAAGCCGCTGGATCCCAGCGTTCGCTGGGACGACACATACTCCAGAAATGATTGAACATAAATTCTGCGGCAACGCTGCTAAAAAAATGAATCGACTGCAACTCTACCTCCGCCTGATCCGCCTCGACAAACCGATCGGCATCCTGCTGTTGCTATGGCCGACGCTGAATGCGCTATGGCTGGCCTCCAATGGCAAACCGGATGGGACATTAGTATTGATCTTCACGCTCGGCACGGTGCTGATGCGCTCTGCCGGTTGCGCGATCAACGATTTTGCCGACCGCGATATCGACAAGCACGTCAAGCGTACCGCCGAACGCCCTCTCACCAGCGGAAAAATTCATGCATGGGAAGCAGTAATGATCGCGGCTGTGCTGGCACTGACTGCATTCGCGCTGATTTTGCCGCTCAATAGATTGACCAAGCAATTGTCAGTCGCGGCCGTCATCATTGCCGCGAGCTATCCGTATTTCAAACGATTTTTCGCGATTCCTCAAGCATATCTAGGCATCGCTTTCGGTTTCGGCATCCCGATGGCTTTCGCTGCTGTCCAGGGAACCGTGCCGGCAGCTGCATGGTGGCTGTTAATTGCCAATATTTTTTGGGCAATTGCCTACGATACCGAATATGCGATGGTGGACCGCGATGACGATTTGAAGATCGGCATCAAGACATCGGCAATCACTTTCGGACGCTACGATGTATTGGCGGTGATGCTGTGCTATGCATTGTCATTTTCCATCATACTGACTATTGGCTGGCAGTATGGCTTGCGCACATGGTTTGTTGCCGGCTTGCTGATTGCAGGTGCTTGTTCGATCTATCACTACCAACTCATCCGCAACCGTGATCGGATGCGCTGCTTCGCGGCATTCCGGCATAACAATTGGCTGGGTGCTGCAGTGTTTGGCGGGATTGCACTGGATTATGCGCTTAGATAAATTTCAGAATACCCGAGCGCATAAATCGCTCATCCATATCATTGCATCAATGCGAAACCAGCTCCCGCAACTGCGAAAGTAATTGCGTTGAATCCACAGGTTTGGACGCGTAATCGGATGCACCCGCCTCCAAACATTTTTCCCGGTCGCCCTTCATTGCTTTTGCAGTCAGCGCAATAATCGGCAAATCCTTGAACTGGCGTTCACTGCGGATTTTCTGCATCGTTTCATAACCATCCATTTCCGGCATCATGATATCCATGAGAACGACGTCGATATCGGGAATATCGTGCAATTTCGCAATTGCATCCTTGCCGCTTTCAACTGCGATCACCTTCATGCCGTTGCTTTCCAGTATGCCGGTCAATGCAAACAAATTGCGTACATCGTCATCGGCAATCAATACTTTTTTACCTTGCAGAGAGGATTCCGATGATGCGTCTTTTTTTGACATCGCGCGCTTGTTTTCGGGGAGTTGTTGTTGCACACGATGCAGAAATTGTCCGGCTTCTTGTGTCAGCAATTCAAGCGATGAATCACCTTCGACCAATACCACTCCCTGCAGTTGCCTAAAACGTTCTTTTGTTTCACGGTCGAGTACGCGGAATGTATAGACGACCATCGGAATTTCAGTGCATGCCGGATCGCGCCGGATTTCCTGCAATAACGCCACCCCATTCATATCCGGCAAGTCCAAATCCAGCACGATGCCTTGATACGGTCTATTATGCAACGCGGTGATTGCTTCGCTGGCACTGGAAACTGTATCCAGCTTGATATCATCATGCTTGAATGCATTGATGATCGTTGCTCGTTTTATCTCATCGCTTTCGATCACCAGCAAGGCACGGATCGGTCGAGGAAGATTGTGCGTAACGTTTGCAAATACACGTGCCAATGTCGTGGCATCTGCCGGTTTAGCGGTATAGCTGGCAACACCATGCTGTGCAGCGACACCTGGACGGTCGCGTATTGAAATGACATGGACCGGAATATCGCGTGTTTCCGGCTGCACTTTCAAGCGGTCGGCAACAACCCATCCATCCATATCCGGCAAAATCAAATCCAGCATGATCGCATCGGGTTGATATTTCTGCGCCAGATTCAATGCCTCTTCGCCGGTTGGCGTCACCAGGGTTTTGAAACCGTTTTCATGCGCAAGATCAACCATCAAGCGGGCGAATACCGGGTCATCATCCACAATCAGCAATAGTGAGTCCTGCGGAAGAATCGACATCCGGTCATCACGAACTGCCGTCCTGGACGTCTCGGCAGCCGCCAGCGGTGATGCAGGCAACTCTGTCCGCGCATGAGTGTATGGTTCAGACTCGGGTTTTCGTACCTGTGAGCCACGCGATTGTTGCGGCAAATAGAACGTGAAAATACTGCCAAAGCCTTCTTCACTTTCGGCGTGCAGTTCGCCATCAAGCAGATAAGCGATTTCGCGACTGATCGCAAGGCCGAGGCCGGTTCCACCATAACGGCGCGACGTACTGGCATCGGCTTGCTGGAATGCTTCGAAAATCAATTTTTGCTTGGGAGTCGGAATGCCGATGCCGGTATCGGTTACGCTGAAAGCGATGACCAGAGGGGCGCGATTGAGAGTCTGGTGATCAGGACTCCAGCCGAAATGTGCGATATGCGCCGACAGCGTCACGCTGCCTCTGGATGTAAACTTGATTGCATTCGACAGCAGGTTTTTGAGCACTTGTTTCAATCGTTGCTCATCGGTGCGGATCGTCGACGGCAAGTCAGGGGCGAATTCAACCTTGAACGTCAATCCCTTCGCTTCAGCCAAATGACGGAATGTTCGTTCTACATGGCCACTCAATTCGCTGGTCGGCACATCTTCGATCTCCAGTGTGGCACTGCCTGATTCGATTTTCGACAAATCGAGAATATCGTTAATCAGATGCAGCAAGTCACTGCCGGAATCATGCACGACCTTGATCATTTCAAGCTGATTCGACGACAGGTTATGTTCGCGGTTTTGACGCAGCTGTTCGGCGAGCAGCAGCAAGCTGTTGAGCGGCGTGCGCAGCTCGTGCGACATGTTTGCCAGGAATTCCGATTTGTATTTCGAGGTCAGCGCCAGCTGTTCCGCTTTTTCCTGCAAGTTGGCGCGCGCGACTTCGATCTCGCGATTCTTGCGCCCCACTTCGGCATTTTGATCGGAAAGTTGGCGTGCCTTTTGCTCGAGTTCGGCATTGGTTTTCTGCAGCTCATCCTGTTGCGTTTTTAACTCTCCTGCCAGCGATTGCGATTGCTGCAGCAGTGTCTCCGTGCTGAATGCCGTTTCGATCGAGTTGAATACAATACCCAATCCTTCCGCCAATTGATCAAGAAAATTCAAATGGATTGCCTGGAAGCGCTCGAATGAGGCGAGCTCGATGACTGCCTTGACATTCCCTTCAAACAAAATGGGCAGCACAACAAGATTGCGCGGCGTCGATTGACCCAATCCGGATACGATCTGAATATAATCCTCAGGCAAACTGGTGATCAGGATGCGTTGTTTCTCGAAAGCGGCCTGGCCCACCACGCCTTCTCCAATAGTCCATTCCTTCGATAGAGTCTTGCGCTCCTGAAAACCGTAACTTGCCATCAACTTGAGCCGCAAATTTCCATTCGTGCCTTGCATCAAATACAGCACCGCATGTTGAGAATTGACCAGCGGCGACAATTCGGACAACAGCATGCGCGACACCGTGATGACATCGCGCTGCCCTTGCAGCATCCGCGTCAAGCGCGCCAGATTGGTCTTGAGCCAATCCTGTTCGGTATTGCGTTGCGTGGTTTCCTTGAGATTCAAAATCATCTGGTTGAGATTGTCTTTGAGATCCGCCACTTCGCCGCGCGCAGCCACTTGAATCGAACGCGTCAAGTCGCCCTTGGTCACTGCCGTCGCCACTTCGCGGATCGCCCGCACTTGGGTGGTCAGGTTTGCCGCCAATTCATTCACGTTATCGACCAGGTCTTTCCAGCTACCGGCCGCACCGGGCACGATTGCCTGCCCGCCGAGGCTGCCTTCCACACCGACCTCACGCGCCACACGTGTTACTTGATCGCTGAATGTTGCCAGCGTATCGACCATGTTGTTGATGGTCTCGGCCAGCGATGCGACTTCACCTTTCGCCGGCACCATCATTTTCTGCTTCAGGTTACCGGCCGCGACGCCGGTCACCACCTTGGCAATCCCGCGCACCTGGTCGGTCAGATTGTCGGCCATCAGGTTAACGCTATCGGTCAAATCCTTCCATACGCCGGAAATGCCTTTCACAACGGCTTGGCCGCCGAGTTTGCCTTCAGTGCCGACTTCACGCGCGACGCGAGTTACTTCGCTACCGAATGCATTGAGCTGATCGACCATGATGTTGATGGTATTTTTCAACTCCAGAATTTCGCCTTTTACATCGACCGTAATCTTGCGCGACAAATCGCCGTTCGCCACAGCAGTCGTGACTGCTGCGATGTTACGCACTTGTCCGGTCAGATTGCTGGCCATCAGGTTCACGTTATCGGTCAGATCCTTCCACACGCCTGCGACAGCGGGCACGTAAGCCTGTCCACCCAAGCGGCCTTCGGTCCCCACTTCTTTTGCCACACGCGTCACTTCACCGGCGAAACCGTTGAGCTGATCAACCATTGTGTTAATGGTTTCCTTCAATTGCAACACTTCGCCACGGACGTCAACCGTGATCTTCTTGGACAAATCGCCATTCGCCACTGCGGTCGTCACCGTCGCGATACTGCGCACCTGATCAGTCAGATTGCTGGCCATCAGATTGACGTTATCGGTCAAGCCGCGCCACACACCGGACACACCCTTCACTTGCGCCTGACCGCCGAGTCGCCCTTCGATACCAACCTCACGCGCCACGCGCGTCACCTCGCCGGCGAAACTGTTCAACTGGTCGACCATGATGTTGATGGTCTCTTTCAATTGCAGCACTTCACCCTTGACGTCGACCGTAATTTTTTGCGACAAGTCTCCGTTCGCCACAGCAGTCGTCACGGTCGCGATGTTGCGCACCTGGCCGGTCAAATTGTTGGCCATCAGATTCACGCTATCGGTCAAATCTTTCCACGTGCCTGCAACGCCAGCCACCTGCGCCTGGCCGCCGAGCTTGCCTTCGGTGCCGACCTCGCGCGCCACACGCGTCACTTCACCGGCAAAACTGTTCAACTGATCGACCATGATATTGATGGTATCTTTCAATTGCAGCACTTCGCCGCGCACATCGACCGTAATTTTCTGCGACAAGTCCCCGTTCGCCACCGCAGTCGTTACGGTTGCGATGTTGCGCACCTGACCGGTCAAATTGTTGGCCATCAGATTGACGTTATCGGTCAAATCCTTCCACACGCCGGATACACCCGCCACCTGCGCCTGCCCGCCAAGCTTGCCTTCGGTACCGACCTCGCGCGCGACCCGCGTCACTTCGCCGGCAAAACTGTTCAACTGATCGACCATGATGTTGATGGTTTCTTTCAGTTGCAGCACTTCGCCGCGCACGTCGACCGTAATTTTTTGCGACAAGTCACCGTTCGCCACTGCAGTCGTCACGGTCGCAATGTTGCGCACCTGGTCGGTCAGATTACTTCCCATCAAATTCACGCTGTCGGTCAGATTCTTCCAGACGCCGGACACGCCCGTGACTTCCGCTTGACCGCCAAGCTTGCCTTCGGTGCCGACTTCGAGCGCGACCCGCGTCACCTCGCCGGCAAAACTTTTCAGCTGGTCGACCATGACATTGATGACGTCCTTGATCTGCAGAATTTCGCCTTGCACTTCTACCGTGATTTTCTGGCCGAGGTCGCCGCTGGCAATTGCCGTCGCCACTTTCGATACGTCGCGCAATTGCACCGTCAAATTACCCGCCATTGCGTTGACGCTATCGGTCAAATCCTTCCACACGCCGGATACGCCTTTGACTTGCGCCTGGCCGCCGAGCTTGCCGTCAGTGCCCACCTCGCGCGCCACGCGCGTCACTTCACCGGCGAAGCCGTTCAACTGATCAACCATCGTGTTGATGGTGTCCTTCAGCTGCAGCACTTCGCCTTTCACATCGACCGTAATCTTGCGTGACAAATCGCCCTTCGCGACAGCGGTCGTCACTTCGGCGATATTGCGCACCTGGTCGGTCAGATTGCTTCCCATTGCATTCACGCTGTCGGTCAAGTCTTTCCACACGCCTGCGACACCCGGTACCTGCGCTTGGCCGCCGAGCTTGCCGTCGGTGCCCACTTCGCGCGCCACCCGCGTGACTTCGCCGGCAAAACTGTTCAACTGATCCACCATGATGTTGATGGTTTCCTTCAATTGCAGGATTTCACCTTTGACATCGACGGTGATCTTGCGCGACAAATCACCCTTCGCCACTGCAGTCGTCACTTCGGCAATATTGCGCACTTGGCCGGTGAGATTATTGGCCATCAGGTTCACGTTTTCGGTGAGATCTTTCCACACGCCGGCAACATCCGGCACCTTGGCCTGACCGCCGAGCTTGCCGTCGGTGCCGACCTCGCGCGCCACGCGCGTCACTTCACCGGCGAAGCCGTTCAACTGATCGACCATCGTATTGATGGTGTCCTTCAATTGCAGCACTTCGCCCTTCACATCGACCGTGATCTTGCGCGACAAATCACCCTTCGCGACAGCCGTCGTCACTTCGGCGATATTGCGCACCTGGTCGGTGAGGCTGGTGGCCATCAGGTTGACGTTTTCAGTCAAATCCTTCCACACGCCGGATACGCCCTTGACTTGCACTTGGCCGCCGAGCTTGCCGTCGGTGCCGACTTCGCGCGCCACCCGCGTGACTTCGCCGGCAAAACTGTTCAACTGATCCACCATGATGTTGATGGTTTCCTTCAATTGCAGAATTTCGCCTTTGACATCGACCGTGATCTTGCGTGACAAATCGCCCTTCGCCACGGCGGTCGTCACTTCGGCAATATTGCGCACTTGACCGGTGAGGTTATTGGCCATCAGGTTCACGTTTTCGGTGAGATCTTTCCACACGCCGGATGCGCCTTCGACTTGCGCCTGGCCGCCAAGCTTGCCTTCCGTACCCACCTCGCGCGCCACGCGCGTCACTTCGCTGGAAAAGCTGTTGAGCTGATTCAGCATGGTGTTGATGGTTTTGGCATTCTTGAGAAATTCGCCTTTCAGCGGCCTGCCCTCTACTTCGAGTTCCATGTTTTCCGTCAGCACGCCGCGCGCGACTGCGCCGATGACGCGGCCGGCGTCACGTACCGGTTGAACCAGATTGTCGATCAGCGAATTGACGGAGTTGACTTTAACGCCCCAACCACCATCCATTTGTTCGAACACCATGCGCTGGCCGAGCTTGCCCTCCGTGCCGACAATGACGGAAACCTCGCGAACAGCTTTGGCAAGTTTTTCGTCGCGTGCGATAAATTCGTTAAATGCATCGGCGATCTTGCCATCCATACCGGACCAATTCAACGGCAGACGAACACTGAAATCACCGTTGCATACATCGTTGAGCGCCTTGAGCAAAACGACCGGATCAAGCTTTTTCTCATTGAGCATGTCATGATCAAATTCATCCTTGTCATGCGCGCGCCTTCTATATGTACGGCGCTCTTGCGTCACTTGTTGTTGTGCCATGCTGGTCTCCTTTTACATTACAGGTCTCAATGTGCGAGACTAAAGCGCCCGCATCTCAGTAAGTGCAACGCATCATCAGCCGATACCGGCTTGCTGAAATAGTTGCCTTGCATTTCGTCGCAACCATGCTCGATTAAAAATGCCATCTGCTCCGCCGTTTCCACACCTTCGGCAATCACAGTCAAGTTCAACGTGTGCGCCAACGTAATGATGGCCAACACGATCGCAGCATCTTCCGGATCGGTCGCGATATCGCGTACGAAGGCCGTATCGATCTTGAGTTTATTCAATGGGAAACGTTTGAGATAGGCAAGCGAAGAATAGCCAGTGCCAAAATCATCGATTGAAATATGCACACCCAAATCACGGATTTGATGCAACACCTGGATCGCCTTGACCGGATCGGTCATGACCGCTGATTCAGTGAGTTCGGTTTCAAGCATGTCTGGCGGAATACCGGTTTCGCGCAAAACGGTTTCAACATATTGCGCGACACTATCGCGGCGGAATTGTTGCGCCGATACATTGACCGCAATCGGCTTGCCGCCCGAACCGTCGTTGAGCCAGCGCTGCGCCTGCATCGCTGCTTCACGCATTGCCCACTTGCCGATCGGCTCGATACGGCCGGTCTCTTCTGCAATCGGAATAAAATGACTCGGCGGTATCCAGGTGCCGTCGCCCTGTGGCCAGCGGATCAGCGCCTCGAATCCGCAAATTTCGCCACTGCTTGCGCTGACCTTCGGCTGGTAATGCAAGACGAATTCGTCGTGAGCAATCGCACGCTGCAATGCACCGCCGACAACCAGCCGCTGCGTGGCCGCTTCGTTCATGCGCTCGGCAAAAAAGGAAAACCGGCTGCGCCCGTCCTGCTTGGCGTGGTACATCGCGGTATCTGCGTTGCGCAAAAGCTCATCGATGTTCTGGCCGTCATCCGGAAATATCGCAATGCCGATACTGGGCGATACGCGCAATTCCTTGCCGCCGATCTGGCAAGGCTCCGACACCGTTGCAACGATTTTGTTGGCGACCAGTGCAGCATCCTGTATGTCTTGAAGACCGGCAAGCAACACCACAAATTCATCGCCGCTGAGGCGTGCAACGGTATCGCCGTCACGCACGCACTTTCCAAGCCGCTCGGCCACTTCCTGCAACAGACGATCGCCGGCCGCATGACCAAGCGTGTCATTCACATCCTTGAAACGGTCGAGATCGATAAACAATACCGCCACCGGAGCACGCTGGCGGCCTGCAGTCGCCTGCCGCATACGGTCTTCCAGCAGCAAACGATTCGGCAAGCCGGTCAATGCATCATGGAACGACTGATGCAGGATATAGGCTTCCATTTCCTTGCGCTCGGTGATATCGCGCGACACCGTCAGCACTTGTTCAATCTTGCCGGAGGCGTCGTGAATCAGGCTGGTATCGGATTCAAAATAACGCTCGCCGCGGTCCGGCATCTGCACACGGTACTGCACGCGCGTGGACGTGTCGTCTTCGATCATTTTGCGAAAACTTGCATGCATCTGTGCACGATCGTCGACATGGATAATATCGAAATAGGTTGTCCCTACCTGAACCACCGTGCCGAATTCCGACTGATATGCAGGACTGGCAAAAACCCAGCGAAAATCTGCATCAAGTAATGCAACATAATCTCCTGCATGTTGAATAATCAGGCGCTCAACCACGCCGCTGAGTGAAACATTATCGCCATTCCGGAATGCTGCAATTTCTGATTGCAACACGCCATTCAGCTGGATCATATGTTCCAGCTCTTGCCGCAACGCTTGATTCAAATTTTCCAGCTCAACTGCCGGTGGGGCTCGTCGATTATTTTTTCTGGCGATATCAATAAAGACTTGCGCCTTGGATTTCAGCACTTCCGGCGCCACAGGCATGAACAAATAATCGACTGCACCCAATTCATAGCCAGTGGCACGATCAAGGTCAGTGGAACGATGCGATGTGAGAAAAATGATCGGTGTATATTTTGAACGTGGCCGCTGCCGAATCAAGCGTGCGGTTTCAAAACCATCCATGCCATTCATTTTTACATCGAGGATGATGATTGAAAAATCCCGTTTAAGAAGCCGCTGCAGCGCGTCTTCTCCTGAAACAGCCGTTTCGATAGAAGCATCCAGATCAGTCAGAATGGTATGCAATGCGAACAGCGTTCCCGGATCGTCGTTGACGAGCAGCACTCTAACCTCATCGTCTTGAGGTAGGGCTACTTCAGTCTTTTTCATAAGAATTTACTCTGTGGCCCATTGCAATCCAAGAATGCAACAAACCATGCTTGCACTCCACTTGTTGTGTCGGCACAATGTTCCCCCTTCATGATATAAATCAAATCCTGTTTTAAGATCGTGGCGCTAACGCAAGGTTCAATGGGTGCAACAAAAAATCATCACCGTGTTGCGGCTGTTCATCAATTCATCAATTGATTGAGC
This sequence comes from Burkholderiaceae bacterium, assembly GCA_036560485.1. GTDB lineage: Bacteria > Pseudomonadota > Gammaproteobacteria > Burkholderiales > Burkholderiaceae_D > DATBRC01. Next base: position 98,324 of record DATBRC010000030.1, on the reverse strand, counting down.
GTAAAGACTAGAGAAAATTTCGATGAAGTGCAGTCCTGCGTAACAACAAGAAATTTTTCTATCAGGATAGATGCGTGACGTGAATTTTGAATACAAGAATGATTGCTGCAGGCAACGAGGAAAGAATAATTTACGTCTAGCGTTTTTATGAAATCATGCTGCGTGTTCTACGCATGGAATTTCTATTCGATAACTGCGTGAATGTTCGACCAATAAAAAACAAAGAGGGAACATATGTTCCCTCTTTGTTTTTTGACAGAGATGAAAATGATTGCGTGTGAGTTAAAAGATTTTCGTCACTTTCCTACATTCATGAATGGAATCGGCGCACCTGCATAAATGGAGGTCGGCAATGCGCCATCCCATTTTTCAGCCTTGGTTTTTTCCACTTCAATGCGGCGCAATTCAAGCACATCCTTGTTCTGTGCGAGTGCCGCATTTTGCAAACGCAACGCATCGGCTTGCGCCTTGGCGATCGTCAGGTTGGCATACGCCTCGCCATCTGCTTGCGCTCTTCTTGCGCCTGCTTCAGCCTCGGCGATGGCGACTTTCTGTTTCTGTTCGGCTTCCACTGTTTTCAATTTGTTTTCCGCGGCGAGGCGTAATTGCTCTTGCGTCACCTTGTCATTAATCGCATGCATGTATGAATCCGAAAATGAAAAATTGCGCATATCGATATTAATGACTTGCGCGCCGTACAGTGCCAGCTTTTCTCGCAAAGCCGCATTGATATCGGCAGATACCTTGGCGCGTTGCGAGATCAAATCTGGCGCCGTATATTTTGCCGTGACAGCCTTGAAAATTTCCAGCGTCGCCGTCTGGACGTAGGACGACAGATCGCCATCATGTGAGTATTTTTCAAATACTTCCGACACACGATCGGTCGCGATACTGTAGCGCACCGTCATGCTCACCTTGACCGGCTGCGTGTCGCTGGTGCTGCCTTCGGCATTTTCAATGTCTGCTTTTTCAGCGCGAATGCTGAAGTTGAAAAGCTTTTGCCACGGCGGCAGGATCGCCAGCCCCTCACCTTCAATGCCAACGATTTTCCCGAATTGCGTCACCACACCACGACTGCCGGTCGGCACGGAATAAAACGGCCACAAGTTGTAAAGAATGATCAATACAATTACGCCGATGATGATACGGCCAAGCTTGCTTGATGGTGTTTTAAATTGATCCAGTTGCATAATTTCCCCCTTTTTCGCTTTAGTTTAGTTATGACAGCAATCGAAAAACATTATCTGGCGCCAATTCATCCTGCTTAACTCATCCTGCTTGATTAATCCTTGCCAAATTCCTCCCCTAATTCTTTTCCGCGTGCCGCCGCTGCTTTCAACGCCTTGCCAATTGCCTGCTTTACGCTGCTTGCTTCCATACTCGTCAATGCAGCATAAGTCGTGCCGCCTTTGGATGTGACCCGTTCACGCAACACCGATATCGGGTCGGATGACTGTGCCGCGAGTTGCGATGCGCCGACGAAAGTAGCGACCGCCAATTGCGTCCCTTGCTCTGCGGTCAAACCCATTTCCTGTGCTGCCTGCTGCATCGCTTCGATAAAATAAAACACATACGCAGGACCACTGCCGGAGACGGCCGTCACCGGATCGATCAACGCTTCATCATCCAGCCATACTGTCGCGCCGACAGCACGCATGATGGCGTCGGCGGCATCACGCTGCTGCGATGAGACGCCTGACAATGCAACCATACCTGTGATGCCTTGGCCGATCAATGCCGGTGTGTTAGGCATCGTGCGCACAATCGCTTGATGGCCATTGAGCCATCTGGATAAATCAACTGCGCGGATACCTGCAGCGATCGAGAGCACCAACTGCGACGCAATATGCGGACGCAATTCGGCGATCACTTCTTTCATCTGCTGCGGTTTGACGGCGAGTACGATCACGTCGGAGTGCGCAATTGGAGCTCCGATTTGTTGCGCCGTTGTCACACCGAACTGCTGTGATAATTTTTGCAATGCATCTGGATTGCGGTCGACAACATGAATATTTGTGCCTGCGGTGAGTTTATTTGCCAGCCCGCCTAACAACGCAGTCGCCATGTTGCCGCCACCGATGAAGCCAATCTTCAAACTATTTTGCATGATGAACTTTCTTTATATTTCAGTAATCTGTTAACGCTTTCCAAAAATCGCGCTACCGACCCGCAGCAAAGTTGAACCCTCGGCGATCGCCGCTTCCAAATCGGCCGACATCCCCATTGATAAGGTATCCATCGTTAAACCTTGCGCGCGGCATGCGTCGAATAATTGCCGCAGTTGCCGAAATGCCGTGCGCTGCCTTGCCATATCTTCAGTCGGTTCCGGGATCGCCATCAAGCCGCGCAGCTTGATGCGTGGCAGGCTTGCCACAGTCTGCGCCAGAGCCGGAACGTCTTGTGGTGCGAGACCGCTCTTGCTAGATTCGCCACTAATATTAACTTGCAAACAAATATTGAGCGGCGCAAGATGCGGCGGCCGTTGCTCTGACAGACGTTGCGCAATCTTTTCCCGCTCGACCGAATGCACCCAATCAAAATGCGTGGCAATCGGACGTGTCTTGTTGCTTTGAATGGGGCCGATAAAATGCCATTGCAGTGCATAATCGGGCGCCATTGCATGTACGGCAGCCATTTTATCCAGCGCTTCTTGCAGATAGTTTTCGCCAAATACGCATTGACCGGCCTGCGCAGCCTCGATCACCGCTTGCGGTCCAAACGTTTTTGACACAGCCAATAAGGTAATGTCGTCCGTGCTGCGCTGCGCAGCACGCGCCGCAGTGGCGATTCTGTCATGCACGGCTTGCAAGTTATCAGGGATTATGGACATAATCAGAACAGTTTAAACGGTGCTTTCTAGTATCGTTATTTTTATTGTGAAAAGATCATGAATGCGCATCATCAATAAACGTGATTTATTACACGATTCTTTCGCGTGACAGTTTTGCCGGCTCAGGGATTATAAATGGACATTTCAGAACTACTCGCTTTCTCCGTCAAGAATAACGCATCCGACTTGCATCTCTCGTCAGGACTTCCGCCGATGATCCGTGTGCATGGCGACGTGCGCCGCATCAACTTGCCGCCGCTGGAGCACAAAGACGTGCACGGCATGATTTATGACATCATGAACGACGGTCAGCGCAAGACGTATGAAGAAAACCTTGAGTGCGACTTCTCGTTCGCAATTCCAGGACTGGCGCGCTTCCGCGTCAATGCGTTCAACCAGGATCGTGGTGCGGCTGCTGTGCTGCGTACCATTCCTTCCAAGATTCTTAGTCTCGAACAACTAAACTGCCCGAAGATCTTCTCCGAACTGGCATTGAAACCGCGTGGATTGGTATTGGTCACAGGACCAACCGGCTCAGGTAAATCAACCACGCTTGCTGCCATGGTCAATCATGTCAACGAAAACGAATACGCGCACATCCTGACAATTGAAGATCCAATCGAATTCGTGCATGAATCCAAAAAATGCCTGATCAACCAGCGTGAGGTCGGCCCGCATACGCACTCGTTCAATGCGGCGCTACGTTCAGCGCTACGTGAAGACCCGGACGTCGTGCTGGTCGGCGAGTTGCGCGATCTGGAAACCATCCGCCTGGCGTTGTCCGCTGCAGAAACCGGTCACCTGGTATTCGGCACACTGCATACTTCTTCTGCCGCGAAAACGATTGACCGTATCGTCGACGTGTTCCCTGGCGATGAAAAAGAAATGGTGCGCGCGATGTTGTCCGAATCCTTGCAGGCCGTCATTTCACAAACGCTGTTGAAAACGAAGGACGGCAGCGGCCGCGTTGCTGCGCATGAGATCATGATCGGTACGCCTGCTATCCGCAACCTGATCCGTGAAGCGAAGATTGCACAGATGTATTCAGCAATTCAAACCGGCGCCAACATGGGTATGCAAACACTGGATAGCAATTTGACTGACCTCGTGAAACGTAATGTCATCTCGGCAGGTACGGCACGTGCAGCAGCCAAGACGCCGGAAAATTTCCCTGGATGAGCCTGGGGTTTCGCAACGGATACGTTGCGCCGGGCGAATCCGGAGCGCTTGCAAGCGCGAAGTGGAGAGCGGTTGATGCGTAGACGACCGTCACTGGGATTTCGCAGAGCATGCTCTGCGCCGCGCGAATCTGAGCAGTTTGCAAGTTGCGAAGTGGGACGTAATGACGAGCCGCCGCTTTTATGTGGGGCTCACTGAATAAGGAAGAAAAATGGAACGCGACCAGGCCACTAAATTCATGTTTGACTTGCTGCGCTTGATGCTCAGCAAAAATGGATCCGATCTTTTTATCACATGCGATTTTCCGCCCGCATTCAAAATTGACGGCAAGGTGACGCCGGTATCGAATCAGCCTTTGACATCGACGCATACGGTTGAACTGGCGCGCGCGATCATGAACGATAAACAATCGGCAGAATTTGAAGCGAAAAAAGAATGTAACTTCGCGATCAGTCCAGGCGATCTGGGCCGCTTCCGCGTCTCTGCATTCGTGCAGCAGGGCCGCGTCGGCATGGTGCTGCGTACCATCACGACTGCCATCCCGAAAATCGAAGATCTCGGCGTGCCCGAAGTTCTTAAAGAAGTCGCGATGACCAAGCGCGGATTGGTACTGATGGTCGGTGCCACCGGATCAGGCAAGTCCACCACACTGGCAGCGATGGTAGGGCACCGGAATGAGAACAGCCAAGGCCACATTATCACCATCGAAGATCCGGTCGAATATATTCATCCTCATAGAAATTGCATCATCACGCAGCGCGATGTGGGTGTGGATACCGAAGACTGGAACGTCGCTTTAAAAAATACACTGCGTCAGGCGCCGGACGTCATCCTGATCGGCGAGATCCGCGATCGCGAAACGATGGACTTTGCGATTGCCTTCGCGGAAACCGGTCACTTGTGTTTGGCCACGCTGCATGCAAACAGTTCCAATCAGGCGCTGGACCGTATCATCAACTTCTTCCCCGATGAGCGCAAACCGCAATTGCTGATGGATTTATCGCTCAACTTGAAGGCGATGATCTCTCAACGTCTGGTGCCGTTGCGCGATACCAAAGGCCGCTGCGTGGCAGTCGAGATCATGCTGAATTCACCGCTCATCTCCGATTTGATTTTCAAAGGCAACGTGCATGAAATCAAAGAGATCATGAAAAAATCCCGTGAGCTGGGCATGCAGACATTCGACCAGGCACTCTTCGATTTGTACGAAGCAGATAAAATCTCGTACGAAGATGCATTACGCAACGCGGACTCGATCAATGATTTGCGCTTGGCGATCAAACTGCGCAGCAAAGACGCAAAAGACCGCGACTTGTCCAAAGGTACCGAACATCTCGGTATTGTATGAGTGACTTGTATAGTTTTAGTGCCAGCAGTCTCGCCGGCACGCCGGTCAATCTGGAGCAATACCGCGGCAAGGTCCTGCTGATCGTCAATACTGCCAGCAATTGCGGCTTCACGCCGCAATACGAAGGACTGGAATCGGTCTATCGGCAATTCAAAGACAAGGGCATGGAAGTGCTCGGCTTTCCCTGCAACCAATTCGGCAAACAGGAACCGGGTTCTGCCGATGAAATCGGCGCTTTTTGCGAAAAAAATTACCGCGTGACTTTTCCATTGTTTGCAAAAATCGATGTCAACGGTGCGCAAGCGCATCCGCTCTTCAAGCATCTGAAAAGCGCAGCACCCGGTGCGTTAGGCACACAATCGATCAAATGGAATTTCACCAAGTTCCTGGTGAAAAAAGACGGCACCGTTTTCAAACGCTACGCGCCGCAAACGAAACCTGAAGAATTGATGCAGGATATCGAGAAACTACTGGCCGAATAAAAATCTTTTCCACGAAAAGCACTAAAGACACGAAAATTCACTAGCAATGAGGGAGCAATGTTCATTGCCAACAATTAAGCACTCTCCCTGCTGACTTTAAGTAAATTGCTGCCTTGCTCCAATTCATTAATTTATTTCGTGTCTTTCGTTGGACCAATCGCCGTTCCCCGCTACTCACGCCGCGTTGTCCCGAACGCATAACTCAATCCCAACTCAACCACATTGCTGTTGAGTTCGCCCTTTTGTGAAATGATCCGTCCCGCACTCAAGCGTGCAGAAATCGATTTGCTCAATCCTACGCCGGCATACATCAACGGTTGCACCACAATACCACCACTGGTATCCACACTGCCGCCGCCGGCAGCACCTGCTAGCAATTCCGCACCGGCATACCAGCCGGAATAACTTCTCGATGTACGATATCCCGCACCAATCAATCCAACCGAATAACCGCCTGCCTGGCCTGCATATGCACTATGCGCCTGCCCAGTCAAATAAAGCGATTCAGTGACATAGCGGTTCAGTTTAAGCGTGAAGACATCCATATTTTGCACGGTGCCATCCTTGCGTGCTGCCTTGATATAGTGCTGTGTGCCAGCCACCCATTCGTTCGCAACCAGCTTCGAAGGCGCGCCGGCACTATACGGATGGTCAAGATTCCAATGCAGGCCGAGCGTCTCATAAGTCGCGCGGAAATTTCCTTGGGGTGAATCGGCCACACCCCCTTCCACACTGATGTGGAAATTCCTGGTCAGATTTGCAGTCGCATATACGCCAGCCTTGACCAGCACGCCGCCGCCTACCGATACCGAGCCGCCACCGCCCGTTCCCAACGCCACGCGCGTACCAACTGTAAGGCGATTGTCCAGCAGCGGCATTTCCGCCCCGGCGGTTCCCAAAAATTCTGCATACCCCGCAACGCCGCCTGTGTTAGCACCAGCAGCTTCCAATCCGACAAAGAAGTGAGGAGTGATCATGCGCTCCATACGCGTCCCGACATAGCCGATGGAATTTTGCAAGGGCGCGCCGCTTAAAAGTGTGGCGCTCTTGCTCGGTTTGTACGCACCGAAAAATGCAATTGCACGATCAAAACCCACGCCCGTGCGCCCATTCACGGGAACGTCCTGATCGGTATACCCAAAACCGGTATGCAAAAAGTGTGTATCAAAATCGACCACCAACCCGATTTGATTACTGTGGACATGCCCATTCGGGAAACGCACATTTGATGCAGAAATTCCCGCCCGATAGCCGCCGAAATCCCACATCAAATCCGCATGCGGGCGAAGCATCAAACCTCCACCAACCAAAGAAGAACCGCCACCGCCGCCGCCGACATAAGCACCTGCCTCAAGGCTGATGTTGGAAACGAGCTTCTGTCGCCATTCCAATTCCCCGCCAACCGTATAGAACCCACCGCGTTGGCCAGTCACTGAGCTATAGGCCGCCGGTCCCATGTAGACATGAGGCGCAACCTCAATCAAATAAGTGGTGCCCAGCATTCCCATCTTTTCATCGCCAGGAAGGGTCAACCGTTCCAATCCCAATCGCAGTGAAGCATTGTTACGCATCACAAAGCCCGATTGCGCATCGCTTTCCGCCGCATGCCCTATGGATGTGGCACAACATAGAACCAGGGAAAAAACCGGAGCAAAATATGCGTGAAGAGAAAAACGAATAAAGGTCATTTATTGCTGCTCGCAAAAAGCAAAAGTCAGCATTGTAACTTGTGGCAAGTTCATTGTCCTAGATCCGATGGCGGTACCTGATGATCGCTTTTTCCAATTAGTTCATACTCGGCGATTACTTGAGCGCCAAAGAGCAGCAACGTGGCGGCGATTTCCAGACTTAACAGCACCACGATCGAGGTAGTCAACGAGCCATACACAACACTGGCTTGAGACAGCGTGGAAAAATACCAAAGCAGAATATGGCGTGTAATTTCCCATAACAACGCAGCTGTCACACCACCGATCAATGCATGCCGCAACGATAGGCCTCCGACCGGAATCACCCAATACACCGCTGATAAAATAATAATTTCTCCTGCCAACCCCAGACAATAAACAAGGAATCCGGAAACCCCGCTCAGGCTCCACTGATGCCCCAGCAAGACCAGACTCTCTTGTCCAATCGCCTGCAATACGCTGGACACGACAGTCAACAACAATAAGCCAACACCAAGCACAAGAATGGCGCAGTATGGGAGTAGTGCAGAAACAAGAAAATGACGCTTGCGATGAACAATACGGTGCTTGAAGATCACAGACATCGCCTTGTCCAAAACCGAGAATGCAAGCGAACTGAAAAACAGCATCACCACCAGCAACATGCCGCCAATGACATCACGATTGGCAAGAAAATTCATCAATTCCGCGACCACTGCTTTCGACTGGCTCGGCACTAGCCATTCCAGATAATGACGCAAGGTTTGCAGCAGTTCAGCCTGGTCAATGACATGAGAAAGCGCGATCACAATCAGAATCAATAACGGCACGATCGAAAGCAACGCATAGTAAGCAACCGCACCTGCCAGCAACAGTCCATTATTCTTGCTGAATGCACGCAGCGTTTGCAGCGCAAACGTTCCAGGATGCGTCAATACATAGGTCAGCTGCGGATTAAAAATATTCGCTTTAATGCGATGTGATATCAATGATATAGACAGAAAATGTTTTTTCATGGCACCAATTATAGGGTTTGAGACAAGCGCTCGATGTCACGCCTCATAAGCCCGCACATCACGCGGCTGCCCTTGCGTGTCGAATTGCATCGCGATCGACACTGAAGCCACACCCAACGTCATCATCGCATCGTAAGCATCGTCGAATTCAATTTGCACGTCATTGATCATAGCGCATGGCTTGTCGGATGAAGCAATCAGCGTGTCATCCGCCGTCTCGTATAGATTGACTCTTAACACCGGATTGGCGGCCACATCCGCAATGCCAATAATTGCGTTGATGTCCTTCGGCGCTATGCCACTTGCAGTGATTGCCTGATTTAATTCGGCCATCATTTGCAACATAAAGTATTCAGCCATGCCTCTTTCTTTTGCGCCGTGAAAGAGATCCTGATAAAGAAACTTGACGTCGATTTCTGCATCATCTGTCACCAGGCAGCGCTTCACGATCGGCGCAACCTGTTGCGCCCATGCCTGAAACCGCTCCATGCGTGTTGCAAAATATTGATCCGCTGCCGTCTCTTCATTGGGCATCTGATAAAACACATCGTCCACCGCTTTCAGTGCGAATCCCAGAAAAAATCGCAGTTCGACTGCCACATCATCCGCGCCAAAATGATGCTCCGGCCAACCAAAGAAACTGCGTTCAATCGCCGGTGTTGCCGCCATTTTTTTATCGGTCATCGATGCAAATGCATTGCGCACCATCTCATTCAAATGGCTGTAGGTAATGCTGTCTATTTCATCCAGATGGTAAACATGATTGACCAGCACAACTGTGGCCTGTGCACTTTCCAGTTGCGCGTCTTGAAAGCTTTTCGTCAATGCATCGAATGCTGATTGATCTTGAAAACATTCGCGACTATCAAGTCCGCCTTTGGACCATACGAATAATGGGATGACAAATGCATTCACTTCAACTGCACTGCCGTCATCGCGTTTGAAAACAATCGTTCCCGCTGCTTCTTCAATGCTGTCTTTTAAAAATTGATAAGCGTGACTATCCGCGTATTTTGCACGCTCTAGCGATTCATACAGAATATCGTCTTTCTTTTGATTCAGCGCCTTCCTGATGAGTTTGTGAAATTCGCTTTCTCTTTGCTTTAGTTCATCGCGCATCGATTCGCCATCTTCCTGCTCCACAAGATCGATTGCCAGGTCACACAATAGCTGCGTGACCGCATCGTCTTTTTCTTCAGGAGAAGGATTGGATTTTTTAGGGACTGGACGCTTATTTTTAGGCATGGCAATTTTTCGATTGGAGGCTCTGATCAAACTGGCGAATGGATTTGTAGCCCAATGACGCCAAAAGGCAGGCTATCATAACGCTGAATTTACAATTGAAGGAAACCGAATGACCAAACTGGAAGATATCGTGAACAAGCAAAAAGAAGGGGCGAAATTCGTCATCACATCAGCGATGCTGCGTCTGACAACTGCAGAATTTGACCGCCTTGCACAGACCTGGGTCAAGAACGGCGGTCCTGGTTTTAAAATGTTTGGCGTACCATTTAGAAAATGTATTGATGGGGAATTTTTCATCGACAGAGTAACGGTAATCAAAATATCTGGCTAAGCTTACTGCTTGAACTTACTATCTGCGCTAATCAACTTAATGCTGCATCAACCAATTCAATCCAATGTTTGACGGGCGTCTCCGTTCCCGATTGTAAATGCGTCAGACATCCGATATTGGCCGACACTATCATCTCGGCATCGGTCGCTGCCAGATTCGCCAATTTGTTATCGCGCAGTTGCATTGCCAATTCGCTTTGCAGTACGGAATAGGTGCCGGCAGAACCGCAGCACAAATGACTATCCGTACACAATTGCACATCCACGCCGATTGCGCGTAACACGCTTTCGACCTTGCCACTTATTTGCTGACCATGTTGCAGCGTACAGGGCGGATGATATACAACGCGCTTGTTAAGTTTTTCACCAATGCACTTGATCAATTCCGATTCAAAATCCGGCAGCAATTCACTGAGGTCTTTGGTCAGGTTTGAAATGCGTTCCGCCTTGCCCGCATAGACTGCATCATGCGCCAGCAGATGACCGTATTCTTTCACTGTCACGCCGCAACCGGATGCAGTCATCACAATCGCTTCTGCGCCGGCTTCCACATATGGCCACCACGCATCGATATTACGCCGCATATCATCCAACCCGCCATCTTGATCATTCAAGTGGTAACGGATCGCGCCACAACAACCGGCCTTCGGCGCGACAATCAATTGCACACCGAACGCATTGAATACACGCGCTGTGGCCGCGTTGATATTAGGTGCCATCGCAGGCTGTACACAACCATCTAGCAACAGCATCTTGCGCGCATGTTGTGCAGTCGGCCATGCACCTGCATTTTGCTTTTCGGGTATTTTATTTTTGAGTGCTTGCGGCAGCAACGGCCGCATGAATTGCCCTGCCTTCATTGCCGGCGCAAACAACCATTTACGTGGCAAAGCCTCTTTCAACGCGGTACGCAGCAAGCGTTGCGACAATGAGCGCGGCACTTGCTGTTCGACGACCTTGCGCCCGATATCGACCAGGCGACCGTATTGCACACCGGATGGGCAAGTGGTTTCGCAACTGCGGCACGTGAGGCAACGATCCAGATGAGTCTGCGTCTTGGCCGTTGCTGCGTTGCCTTCCAATACCTGCTTGATCAAATAGATGCGGCCACGCGGTCCATCCAATTCGTCACCCAGCAATTGATAAGTCGGGCAAGTCGCGGTGCAAAATCCGCAATGCACGCATGTACGCAAAATCGCATCAGCCTCTTCGCCTTCGCGTGTGTTCTTGATGAAGTCAGCCAAATTAGTTTGCATGGTAATGTTTAAAATTATTCACGAAAGGCACGAAAAACACGAAAAAACAAAAATGGCATTTACAGACAGTTTCGTACCTTTCGTGGATAAGGTCTTATTTAAATTAAAAATCCAAATACATTCGCCCAGGGTTGAAAATCCCGGCAGGATCGAATGAAGCCTTGAGCTTGCGGTGAATGGTAGCGATCACCGGTGACAGCGGCTGAAACACGCCAACACTTTTATCACCGCCTTTGAACAGCGTCGCATGGCCGCCAACTTTTTCCACTATGGTACGGATGCTCAATTCATCGGCATCTGTTTTCAGCCAGCGCTGTGCGCCACCCCATTCAAGCAATTGCAAACCTGGCATTGCGTTCACCGAAGCAACAGAAGGCATCGAAAGCCGCCACAGCGATGCCTCGTTGCCATTGAAAAAATCATGCGTCTGCTCTCGTATCGTTTGCCAGAATATGTCAGCATTTGGCAGCACAATGCCACCCATTTTTTGCTCCGCTGCGTTGATTGCCGCTTGCGCACCTGACAAGCGCACCGACAATACGCCGTCGATCCACGCACTGGCTGAAATCGGCAACGGTTGCCCACCCCATGCATTCAAATGGTGAATCGCATCGGCTTGATTCATCTCGAAGCAACGCGTGCTTTGGACGAATGGCTTCGGCAAGACTTTCAGCGACACTTCCAGAATCAAACCCAATGTGCCAAGCGAACCCGCTAGCAGACGCGACACATCGTAACCTGCGACATTCTTCATCACTTGCCCGCCGAAGTGCAATACGTCGCCTTTGCCATTCATCAGCACCGCACCCAGCATGAAATCGCGCACTGCGCCGACTGCGCTGCGTCGCGGGCCTGATAATCCGCTTGCTACCACGCCGCCGATGGTGGCTGTTGAACCATAATGCGGCGGCTCAAATGCCAGCATTTGATTGTGTTCATTCAACGCATTTTCGATTTCAGCCAGCGATGTGCCACAACGCGCAGTGATGACCAGTTCGGTTGGGTCGTAGTCAATGATGCCGCTATAAGCACGCGTATCGAGTATCTCGCCAGTTGGTTGTTGACCGTACCAATCCTTGGTGCCGCCACCACGCAATTGCAGCGCGGTTTTATTCACAGTCGCACTAACAATACGTTCTTTCAGTTGTTGAAGTACGCGATCCATTTCTTCTTTCAAAATCTTGGGAGATTTGCGAATGGCAATTGGCCACGATGCACATGCATCTTTCCGTATTCGGCACAGCGATGCAAGGTTGGAATTGCCTTATCCGGATTCAAGATAAATGCTGGGTCAAATGCGCGCTTGACTGCAAAGAATGCATCCCGCTCTTCAGGAGAAAACTGTACGCACATCGAATTGATTTTTTCGATGCCGACACCGTGCTCACCGGTGATGGTGCCGCCGACTTCGACACACAATTCCAGGATCGCCGCGCCGAATAATTCGGCGCGATGAAATTCATCTGCACTATTGGCATCAAACATGATCAGCGGATGCAGGTTGCCGTCTCCCGCATGAAACACATTGGCACAACGCAAGCCGAATTCCGTTTCCATCTGCGCGATACGGATCAACACATCGCCCAAACGCTTGCGTGGAATGGTGCCGTCCATGCAATAGTAATCAGGTGAAATGCGTCCAACCGCGGGAAAGGAATTTTTTCGGCCTGACCAGAATTTCAGGCGCTCCGCTTCTGATTGCGATACGGCGATTTTGGTTGCGCCACTTGCATTGAGAATGGTCGTCATGCGTTCGATTTCCTCTTCCACCTCTTCTGCCGTGCCATCCGATTCACACAGCAAAATCGCTTCGGCATCCGTGTCATATCCAGCATGCACGAATTGTTCAACTACGCGTGTGCTCATCTTGTCCATCATTTCCAAACCAGCGGGAATGATGCCCGCCGCAATCACGTTAGCGACTGCATTGCCACCTTTCACCACATCATCGAATGAAGCGAGAATCACACGCGCCGTCTGCGGCTTTGGCACCAGTTTAACGGTCACTTCGGTCACGATGCCAAGCATGCCTTCGGATCCAATAAACACTGCCAGCAAATCGAGCCCCGGCGCATCGAGCGCTTCACTGCCCAATTCGACCACATCGCCGTCGCTGGTGACCATCCGCACGCGCATCACGTTATGCACAGTCAGGCCGTATTTCAGGCAATGCACGCCGCCGGAATTTTCCGCCACATTGCCGCCAATGGTGCAGGCAATTTGCGATGACGGATCGGGAGCGTAATACAACCCATGCGGCGCAACTGCTTCGGAAATCGCAAGATTGCGCACGCCGGGCTGCACGACAGCTGTACGCGCCAATGCATCGACTTTGACAATTTTATTGAGCTTGGCTGTCGACAGCACCACACCATGCGCGATAGGCATCGCACCGCCGGACAAGCCCGTTCCGGCGCCGCGCGGCACTATCGGCACATCATGACTGCGGCAGATTTTTAAAACCGCAACCACTTGCGCTTCGGTTTCCGGCAGCACCACCACCATCGGTAATTGACGATAGGCTGCCAAGCCATCACATTCATATGGGCGCGTATCTTCTTCGTTGACCAACACGCAATGTGCAGGCAGCACTGCATGCAATGCTGCGACAACTTGATGTTGCCTGTCGCTATTCATGTTTGATGCTGGCGATGCATTCATGATCATTTCGTCTTGATGGCAGAAAACGAGTGCCGATTGGATATAATGAATCCGGCAATCATGTTTACTACTTTGCAGTAAAACATCCTTACAACCCATAAAGTATCCCACAATGGCAAATTCATTACCAAGGTGCCATTTTTGCGATACTGTTAACCCTTCATCATTATCCTCCAACTACCATGGGCAATCGACTTTCAAAAATCGCGACACGCACCGGCGACAATGGCACTACCGGTCTGGGTAATGGCAGCCGCACCGAAAAAGACAGTTTGCGCATCCATGCGATCGGCGATGTCGATGAACTCAATTCACATATCGGCGTGTTGCTGTGTGAAGAATTGCCGGAAGCATTAAGAGAAGAATTGATTTCGATCCAACATGACCTGTTCGATCTCGGCGGCGAATTATGTATCCCCGGATATAAAATGATTACCCAAGAACAGGTGGCGCGCCTGGATGCCTTGCTCGCAAAATACAATGCTGATTTGCCGCCACTGAAAGATTTTATTTTACCGGGCGGGTCGCATGCCGCATCTGTTGCACATGTATGCCGCACTGTTTGCCGGCGCGCAGAACGCAGCATTGTTGGCCTTGGCAAAGCCGAAAAAATCAACGACAACCCGCGGCATTATGTGAATCGGCTGTCGGATTTATTGTTTGTTTTGTCGCGCGTATTGAATCGCTTTGCGGGCGGGTCGGATGTGTTGTGGGAAAAGGATCGCAATCGCGCGTTATGACCTTGCAAGCAAAAATTGAATTATGTAAAAAGGATGTGTGCTCGTTTTTAAAGACACAATTCAATACATCACCAATAACAATGCGATGACTACGAATAAGCACTCCGGTAAGCACTCCGGTTTTACGCTCATTGAAATGATGGCTGTGATTGCAATCATCGCCATACTTGCTGCGATTGCGATTCCATCCTATCTGACCAAAATGGCAAGAGCACAGGTGGAAAATGCGATGCCGCTGGCTGATATTGCAAAAAAACCGATTGCACTGTCATGGCAAGCCAATCAAACTTTTCCATCCGATAATACAGCCGCGGGGTTACCTGCTTCCGATAAGATCGTTAATAACTATGTGAGCAGTGTCGCTGTGCAGGACGGTGCAATCCATATTACATTCGGCAATCACGCCAGCGGCGTACTGAAAGGCAAGATACTCAGCTTACGGCCTGCCGTGGTTGAAGATGCGCCGATTGTGCCGGTTGCCTGGGTTTGCGCCGGAGCCGAAGCACCGGACAAAATGACTGCTAAGGGCATGGATAAAACTTCAGTTGGTCAGGCTTACTTGCCGTCTATATGTCATGGCAAGAAGAAATAGAACATTGAGCGCGCAAAAAAAGCGACGCAGTGCGTCGCTTTTTTACTGTCCGTTTAAAACGTAAGCGTTACTTCACCCGTTTATCAAACTCAATCAGTGCATAAGCTGAGTGATTATGGATCGACTCAAAATTCTCCGCTTCCAACGTATAAGCCGCAATATTTTTATCCGCATTCAGCATGCCGGCCACATCACGCACCAGATCCTCAACAAACTTCGGATTGTCATAAGCGCGTTCAGTCACATATTTTTCATCCGGACGTTTCAGCAAACCATATAACTCGCACGATGCTTGTTCTTCCACCTTGGCGATCAATTCGTCCACAGTAATATCGCCGCCCAATACTGCATTGATCGTGATGTGCGAGCGCTGATTATGTGCGCCGTAGGCCGAGATTTTTTTCGAACATGGGCACAGGCTGGTGACTGGCACCAACACTTTCAATGTCACTTCCAACACACCTTGTTTGATTTCACCGGTCAAGCCCACTTCATAATCCATCAGGCTTTCAACGCCGGAAACCGGTGCAGTCTTGTTGATGAAATACGGGAATGACACTTCAATGCGACCTGCATTCGCATCCAGCAACGCGACCATCTTGTGCATCAATTCGCTAAAGTTGGCGACATCGAGCGGCGCGCGATTGTCTTCCAGCAAAGCGATGAAACGCGACATGTGCGTGCCTTTTTTCTCTTCCGGCAGATGCACATACATATTCCAGGTGCCAACGGTTGGCTGCGTGCCAGTGGAGGTTTTGATCGTGATCGGATAACGCACGCCTTTGACGCCGACGCGCTGAATCGACAGATGCCGCGTATCGGGCGTACTCTGTACGTCAGGTATGGTATTGATGTTGAGGTCGCGGGCGTTCATCGCATTTTCCATAAAGTTGTCGGGATATCCAATTTGCCCCGGCGTGAATGTTTCTTAATATTTTAGAGCGTTTAACAAAATGCGTCTGGCAAGGCGCGCCGACGCAGACAGTACAAGTGTACGGCAAGGAGAAGCAACGCTGCCAACCGCATTTTGTTAAACGCTCTTAATTATTGACGACCAAGCGAGGTTCACCTTTACCAAATCGTTGTTTGATCGATGCAGCAATGCCTTTTGCATCGAGACCACATTGGGCGAGTAAATGTGGCACATCGCCATGATCAATAAATCTGTCCGGCAAGCCCAAATTCAAGAGCGGCTTGACGATACCTGCTGCGGCCAAGGCTTCTGCCACTGCAGCACCTGCACCGCCCATGATTGCACCTTCTTCCACCGTAACCAATGCATCGTGAGTCAGCGCTAACTGTTTTACCAATTCGATATCCAAGGGCTTGATAAAACGCATATTGGCTACCGTCGCATTTAACTCATTTGCAGCTGCCAAACTTGGCGCCACCATCGTGCCAAACGCCAGGATAGCAATTTCTTTGCCTTCGCGTTTGAGCTCGCCTTTACCGATCGGAATCGTGGTCAATGGCTTTTCGACCACCGCACCGATACCGGCGCCACGCGGATAGCGTACTGCCGCAGGGCCATTATATTGGAAACCGGTCGAGAGCATCTGGCGGCACTCATTTTCGTCGGACGCTGCCATCACCACCATATTCGGAATGCAGCGCAAATAGGCGATGTCATAGTTGCCGGCATGGGTAGCGCCGTCAGCGCCCACTAACCCGGCGCGGTCCAACGCAAAGGTCACATCGAGATTTTGCAGCGCCACGTCATGAATCAATTGATCGTAACCGCGCTGCAAAAATGTAGAGTAAATAGCAACGACTGGTTTCAAGCCCTCGCACGCCATCCCAGCTGCAAATGTGACCGCATGTTGTTCTGCAATGCCGACATCGTGATAACGATCAGGAAAGCGCTGCTCGAACTCCACCATACCGGAACCTTCACGCATTGCAGGCGTAATACCAATCAAGCGCGTATCTTGTGCTGCCATGTCGCACAACCAATCGCCGAACACTTGTGTATAGGTTTTTTTACCGGCGGCTGCAGGCTTGATTCCTTCGGCGGGATTGAACTTGCCGGGGCCGTGATACAAAACCGGATCAGCCTCTGCCAATTTGTAGCCCTGGCCTTTTTTGGTGACCACGTGCAGGAATTGCGGGCCTTTCAATTCTTTCAGATTTTGCAGAGTCGGCACCAATGACTCCAGATCGTGACCATCGATCGGGCCGATATAGTTGAAGCCGAATTCTTCAAACATCGTGGCCGGCACGATCATGCCTTTCGCGTGTTCTTCAAGCTTTCTTGCAATTTCAAGCATCGGCGCAGGCAACATCGACTTGCCGACATTTCTGGCCGCTGCATAAAATTTACCCGACATCAATCGTGCGAAATAACGATTGAGCGCACCGACCGGCGGCGAAATCGACATGTCGTTGTCGTTCAAAATCACCAGCAAATTGATGTCATGGTGAACGCCTGCATTGTTCAATGCCTCAAACGCCATGCCTGCAGTCATTGCGCCATCGCCGATCACTGCGATCGAATGCCGATGCTCACCTTTTGTCTTGGCAGCCAGCGCCATGCCCAATGCAGCAGAAATCGATGTGGAAGAATGCGCAGTGCCGAACGTGTCGTATTCGCTTTCATCACGGCGCGGGAATCCTGAGATGCCATTCAACTGACGCAATGTATGCATTCGATCGCGCCGACCAGTCAGAATTTTATGCGGATAGGTTTGATGGCCGACATCCCAGACGATACGGTCTTCCGGCGTGTTGAATACGTAGTGTAAAGCGATAGTCAGTTCGACCGTGCCAAGATTGGATGATAAATGGCCGCCCGTCTTGGAAACAGAGTCAAGCACATATGCACGCAACTCATCCGCCAATTGCCCTAACTGTGCACGTGGCACAAGCCGCAAGTCTGCCGGGTCATTAATCGTCTTTAACAATTCCATCGTTATGCCTTCCTGTGCACAATCAAATCCGCGAGTTCGCGAAGGCGCCGCGCCTTATCTCCAAATTGCATCACTGCCTGATGTGCGTCCTTGCACAATTTTTCAGCCAATGCTTGTGACTGCTCCAAGCCCAGAATCGATACATACGTCGGCTTGTTATCTGCTGCATCTTTACCTGCCGTTTTGCCAAGCGTTGCAGAATCCGCTGTCGCATCCAGCACATCATCGACCACTTGAAATGCCAAGCCGATTGCGCTGGAATAGGTATCCAGTGCCACCATTTCCGAGTCTGACAACAATTTGCCGCTGAGCGCACCAAGCAGTACCGATGCGCGCAGCAACGCACCGGTCTTTAGGCGATGCATCTGCTCCAATTCCGCTAACGACAAGGTCATGCCGACACTGCCCAAATCAATTGCTTGTCCACCGCACATGCCGACCGAGCCGGACGCTTGCGCGAGCAAACGCACCTTGGCCAACTTGCGATCCGTATCGTCACTGCCTTCCGACAATATGATGAATGCTTGCGACTGCAATGCGTCACCAACCAATAATGCAGTCGCTTCGTCGTACTGCACATGCACCGTCGGTTTACCGCGTCGCAACGCATCATCATCCATGCAAGGCATGTCATCATGCACTAACGAATATGCATGAATCATTTCCACCGCCGCCGCTGCGCGAGACAAGCTTTCCACCTCGGCATTGAACAATTCGCCTGCGGCAAATACCAGCAGCGGCCGCACGCGCTTGCCGCCATCCAGCACTGCATAACGCATCGCCTCATGCAGACGTGCCGGCACATGCGAGTCGGCCGGCAGATAGGCGCTTAATGCGCGCTCCACATCCGATTGGACGGTTTTCATCCAATCGTCAAAACTCCGTAACGCCGTCATTCGTCCGCCTCAACCTCGCCAGAAAACGGCTTGAGTATGTCAGCCTCCAGAACCTTGACCTGACTGTCAACTTTGTCGAGTTGAGCCGCGCAATATTTAACCAACTCTGAGCCACGTTTGTATGCTGCAACTGAAGCCTCTAAAGGCAACTCGCCTGCCTCCATCTTCGTAACCAACTGTTGCAACTCGGCCATTGCCTCTTCAAACGAGGCCGGTTGAGTGGAAGACGTTAGTTTTTTTGACATGTCCGGGGCAATTAAAGTGTAACCCGTTATTTTAGAACAAACCTAAGCTTAGGTCTTAAAAATGGACAAACAAACCGGAAAACCGACACTTGTCTTCGCCAAGAAAAAATTCTTTCCTGCCGGCCACTTTTTCAATCAATAAGGACGGAGTTATGGCGATATGAGAACAATTACTTGCTGAATTCAATCAAACGGTCCTTGATTGGTTTGCCAAGCGAACCATGCAAACCATCAAACTTGTCTTGCATTAACTTATTAAGCATATCGATACGTGCAGCTGGCGCCGGGTGGGTTTTGAACAACAATGCAAAATCGGCATCTTGCGCATTCTGCGCTTGCAACGCTTGCAGCACGGAAGGCAAACCATAGGCATCGTAACCGGCGCGGGCAGCAATGACGACACCGATACGGTCTGCTTCAAATTCATCACTCTTGTCGAGGCCACTCGTATAAAGCTTGCGCGTAAGGTCGACAACCGCTTCTTTGGCTTTTTCACTGCCGCCTTTACCAGCAGTGCTGAATAAATCGCTTAACGCAGAAAACCCGGCTGCCTTCTGTGCAGCGTGCAGATGGTGCTTGCGCAGTACATGTCCAATCTCATGCGATAACACACCGGCCAGTTCCGCTTCGTTATGCATGCGCATGACAAGCCCTTTGGTGACGAAGATATAACCGCCTGGCGTCGCAAACGCATTGAAGCCTGGATCATCCAGCACACCAAATGTCCATGGCAGATCCGGCCGTTCCGTCTGTAATGCCAACCAGCGCCCCAATGCATTGACATAGCGCTGCAAACGCGGATCAGCAACCAGTGGTTTTGCGCCAAGCAAGGTCGCTGCAAAGTCCTGACCCATACGGATTTCATCCGGTTCGCTGGTGCCTTTCACTGCCTTTGTGATGTTACCGAGAAGGTTATTGAAATCAAATTTTCCATCTGCGATGGCGGACAATGACATCGTGACGCATATGGCGCCGACCAATAAACGAGAGAGAGTTCGCATGTCCGATCCTCTTAATGCGGTACTTCAGTAGCAGGCGAAGCCGCTGCCGGCGCCGACGTCACGGCACTTTCCTGCAAATATTCAACCTTGGCCGCTGATAATTTAGTGCGCTGGGCAAAACGCTCCGCGGTAGCCTTATCGGCTGCAAAGCGCTGCATTTTTTCCAGCTCTGCCGGATTGGCATTCGCATTTTTCAAATCTTCTTCGGTCAGGCCACGTACACCGGTGGTAACAGTCGCCGTGTTGGAAGTGCGCCCCGTCGACAGCAATCCGGTCAACGCATTCAGTGAGCCTGCTGCGCCGTTTCCTTTTGACGTGTTATTCACATCAAAACGCAAATTAAGCATGCGCACCCAACCGGTTTGTCCGGCTGAAGTCTTGACTTCATCCCATGCACCGACCCGTCGCAACACGTCGACCTTGGTATTCTCAGGCAACGTAGCTAGTGTTGCAGCGTCCGATTGTGCCTGCACTTGCAAATCGGTCGCACGTACAGTGAGTGCAGATTCGGCATGCGCCACAGTTGCCGCGCACAACGCAACCAGTATGAATAAAGAACTTTTCATCAATGAGTCCTGGGTTCATATAATTCAACCGCCGCGGCACGTCCCTTCACAGGAAAAGCGCCATGGGATTCGAAACTGAATTTGCTAGAGGACTGACACGCGAGCATCGTGTCCTGCGTGACCAGTACTCGCGCGACGCCTTTGGTCAGCCCTTCCACACGGCTGGCAAGGTTCACCGTATCGCCGATCGCTGTGTAGTCAAGTTTCCTCTGAGCACCGATAAAGCCTACCACAGCAGGTCCTGTATGTACACCGATCCCGACGTCAAAATCGAGCACGTTGGAACCTTCTGCCTCAAGCTCTTTTTTAAAAGACAACAGCACTTCCTGCATCTCCAGCGCTGCTGCAACTGCGTGTTGTGCATGCTCAGGATCGTCCACCGGCGCACCCCAAAAAGCCATGATGCAATCACCGATGAATTTATCGAGTGTGCCGCCATGGCGAAATACCACTTCGACTTGGCGTTCAAAATACCGATTCAGCAAAGTCACCACTTCATGCGGCGTGCGCGTTTCCGACAAGGTTGTAAATCCGCGTATATCGGAAAACAATACGGTGATATTACAGTTGCGGCCCGACAGGCTTTCCACCGTTTCGCCTTGATCGACAATCTGCCGCACGACATTCGGATTGAGGAAGCGTCCAAATAAAGATACCGCCTGCTCGCGGCTGCGACGCTCGCGCAAATAACCGCCGATACCTGCGAACAAAAACCACGCCCATGTAAAAATCAATGGCGTTGCCAACGGCAACAACAAGTTATGACCCACGGCAGCATCAGCGATGACAAGCACCAGCGCAGTTATTCCCAGCAAAGCCGCAGCAACGGCCATCGGATTCAAGCGGCGCGTAAAAGACAATGCCACTGCCGCAATCAACAACATCCCAAAGATAAAAGGCACGCCGGCAGGAGCAATTCGCACATACCGCCTGTTCTTCAAGTTATCAATTGCGTTGGCCACAATATCGACACCAGGCAGATTGGCTCCCAATGGTGTGACGTGATGATCGAATGCACTGGCAGCGGAAGAACCGATCACGATGACTTTGTTTCGAAACAGCGAGTCCAGTTGACGCAAATCGACCGCATTTAATTGTGGACGCCGTTCGGTCAATAACTTATAGAGTTCACTGTAGGAATAGTGGCGATGCAACCCACCTGACCAGCGCATCAGAAAATCGCTCCCGGTCGGCAACGACACGCCCAAATCTTTTGCAAGACGAGCAGGAAGAGACGGCAATCTCCAGCCATGCACATCGCTATACAAACGATAGCGTCGCAACACACCATCGGCGTCTTCAATGCTATTGATCAAACCGAGCCGCCAATTGCTCTTGTCGATTGCATTCGGTAGTTGAATAGCTGCCAGAGCATTTGCAGCGTTCATTTGCGTCAGGCCGAATGATTTGCTCAATTCCGTTAACGGGACGCCATTGACATCAAGAGAGCTGTTCAATCGTACTGCAGGCAAATAAACCTGTGGCATGACTTTGATGGTGTCGGACAATATGGCATCGCCTTTGGGCCGCCGCAAGTCACGGTCTGAAAACGTGACGTCAAACAAAATCGCACGTGGTCCGAATTCCGCCAAAGCACCAAGCAAATCTGCATGGATTTCACGCGACCACGACCACAAACCGGCAATTTCCTGCATCTCTACCATGCTGTGGTCATCGATATCGACCACAACAATATCCGGATCAGGATGCTGCTCCGATGCATGTTGACGCATAAAGGCATCAACCAGCCGATATTCTGTAAGATTCAATCCCTGCAGCCAGAACAGTTCTGCAGCAAACGCCACCACAAACATCGCGCCAAACACGGCATGCCAGCGCGCAGGTGTGCGCCTTATCCAGCGAATGAGTGACTGCATCATTTAGCGATGCCTCCGTATAGCAGGGAAATATATTGTCCAAAGGTATCTTATCCGCAAGCTTACGCTCTGGGCAATCACCTTGGCCAAATACGAATAATCCTATGGATTTAGCGTTGCAAAAGGACTAAGGTATAATTACAAGTTCTGTCCAAAATTTCCGTTTCAGCTTTATTGAACACAGGTTTTTGCGGATTCTTTCTCTCTTAGGTTGGTGCAAATTAATTTGGGGGTGGGGATGTCCGATCTGGCTACATTTGCCAAGCTCGCGCGATCCAACGCGCAACTTCCGGTCAACGTCTATTTTGACGAAGCGCTGTTGCAGCAGGAAATCAAGCAATTATTCCAATCTGGTCCACGTTACGTCGGCCATGAATTGATGGTGCCCGAAGTCGGCGACTTTGCCACGCTTGCGTGGGAAAACGAAGGTCGCATGCTGGTGCGCAATCAACAAGGCATTGAACTGCTATCCAACGTCTGCCGTCATCGGCAGGCGAAGATGTTCAATGGGCGCGGCAACACGAATCATATTGTGTGTCCGTTGCATCGCTGGACTTACGATCTCAAGGGTGAGCTGCTTGGTGCGCCGCATTTCGGCGAGACGCCGTGTTTGAACCTGTCCAAGACTGCTCTGCAGAATTGGAATGGTTTGCTGTTCGAACAAAACGGCGTCGATGTGCGCAACAAGCTGGCCAATCTCAACGTGGCGAAAGACCTCAACTTCGACGGCTACATGTTCGACCATGTTGAGGTGCACGAATGCGATTACAACTGGAAAACCTTCATTGAAGTGTATCTGGAGGATTATCACGTTGAGCCATTCCATCCGGGCCTTGGCAGCTTCGTGACCTGTGACGACTTGCGCTGGGAATTCGGCCAGGATTTCAGCGTACAGACGGTCGGTGTCAATAACGGCTTGGCCAAATTCGGTTCGCCGAAATATCGCAAGTGGCAAGAGCAAGTGCTGAAGTTCCGCAACGGCGTTGCACCGGAATACGGCGCGATCTGGCTGACGCTATATCCGAACATCATGGTCGAATGGTATCCGCATGTGCTGGTGGTCTCGACGCTATGGCCGCAAGGTCCGCAAAAAACCACCAACGTGGTCGAGTTCTACTATCCGGAAGAAATCGTGCTGTTCGAACGCGAGTTCATCGAAGCCGAGCGCGCCGCCTACATGGAAACCTGTATCGAGGACGATGAAATCGGATTACGCATGGATGCCGGACGCCGCATTTTGATGGAACGCGGCGAGAACGAAGTCGGACCGTATCAGTCGCCGATGGAAGATGGGATGCAGCATTTCCATGAGTGGTATCGGACCCAAATTGCGGTCTGATGTTTTAGTAGAGATTTTAATACTGGCCTCCATTAAACCACTATCAGATCAAGCAATACATCCGTCGTTCCCGCGGAAGCGGGAATCCATAGGCCGGTAGATATAGCAGGCTCAGCATGGATTCCCGCTTCCGCGGGAACGACGGAATTGAAGCATTTACGCTAATTCCAACGCCACACAATATACTGACTCACTCAATGCAATCTCTCTGGATGCTCTTCGCCGGCTTCGCCTTCTCCATCATGGGTGTAGGCGTCAAGCTCGCATCCGAGTTGTATTCCACGTCCGAAATTGTGATGTATCGCAGCATCATCGGAACGCTGTTTATTGTTGCCCTTGTCTGGGCGCGCGGCGGCACGCTTAAAACCCGTTTTCCCTTGCACCACCTGTGGCGGGGCGCAGTCGGCGTCACTGCCTTCTGGCTATGGTTTTATTCTTTTGCGTTGTTGCCGCTGGCGACTTCGGTCACCCTCAATTACACCGCGCCGATCTGGATCGCTGCCATCGTTTTCACAGTCGGTTGGTGGCAAGGCAAAAACCGTTTTGAATGGGGCTTGATCGCTGCAATCTGTCTCAGCTTCGTTGGCGTGGCGCTGCTGCTGCGACCTACAATACAGAACGAACAATGGTTTGGCGGCATCGTTGCTCTCATCTCCGGCGTTCTGTCCGCCTTCGCTTATCTGCAGGTAAGGAAATTAGGGCAACTCGGCGAACCGGAATATCGGGTGGTATTTTATTTTTCCATCACCGGCGTAGTGGCTGGTTTGGTCGGCACGATCGCAACCAGCCACAATACAAGCATGTCATTGCTTACCCGCCCGCACAGCGGCAAAGGCATTGCCCTGCTTTTGATGATCGGCTTGTGTGCAACGCTGGGGCAAATATTCATGACGCGCGCCTACCGATTGGGCAAATTACTCGTCACGGCCAACCTGCAATACACCGGCATCGTGTTCTCCAGCATCTGGGGTATTTTGATCTGGGGCGACGTGTTAAATTGGATCAGCTGGTTGGGCATTGCCATCATTTTGGCGAGCGGCGTCATTGCAACCTTTTACAATGCACGGACAGCGAAACCCGCCACAGAAGAGATAGTTGAAACGGATCCGATTGCTACTGAAGTTTAGGGCGTGTCGTCCATTAATCTGGGAGATGCGTTCATGCCAAAGCGTGTGGTGGCAAGGCGCGTGGCGACGCAAAGGGGAACAAGCACTGCTTGTTCACTCCCTTTGCTAGCCATGCAACGCCGCCAGCGCACGCTTTGGCATGAACCCGGAGGGAACCAGTCGTATGCGCCGCATGCCGTTGTTGCAGCTCCTTGCCATAGCATCGCTATGTCGCGTCGCTGCGCCTAGGCCTGCAACGCATACGGTTGGTTCGCACTCCCAGATTAATGGACAACACGCCCTAAGGATTAATATCATGCCTTACACCACCCTGATTTCCGCCGCCGACCTGGCGCAACATGCCAACGATGCCGACTGGATCATATTGGATTGCCGTCATGATTTAGCCAATCCGGATGCAGGCCGTGCTGCTTATGCAATGGGGCATATACCGAATGCGCAATTCGTCCATCTGGATATGGATCTTTCCGGCAGCAAAACCGGGCCGCATGGTGAATTCCGTGGCCGCCATCCGCTGCCTGCGCGCGATGCATTCATTGAAACGCTGCGTCGCCTGGGTATCAATCACACGTCACAAGTCATTGCCTACGACGCGCATGGCGACATGTTTGCCGCACGCTTGTGGTGGATGATGCGCTGGGTGGGACACCAAGCGGTGGCTGTGCTGGATGGTGGATTGCCTGCGTGGACAGCGCATGGCGGATCACTTTCTACCGAATCAATTAAAAAATTGCGCGGCACCATCGATGCAACACCTTCTTTGGTGCCGATTGTCGATGCCAATACGATTCTCGCCAATTTATCCACGCCATCACGCATCGTGGTCGATGCCCGTTCACCGGATCGTTATCGCGGTGAAAATGAAACGCTTGATCCCGTTGGCGGACACATTCCGGGCGCGAAGAATCGCTTCTTCAAAGACAACTTGCAAACGGATGGCCGTTTCAAGTCAGCGGAACAACTGGAATCAGAATGGCATTCCATCATCGTCTCGCCGGAAAAAAGCATCATGCAATGCGGCTCCGGCGTGACAGCTTGCCATAATTTGCTGGCGTTGGAAGTGGCTGGCTTGAAAGGAGCCGCGCTTTATCCCGGCTCGTGGAGCGAGTGGTGCTCCGACCCGTCACGTCTGGTCGCAACGGGAAGTAATTGAGCATCCCAATTCTGTGTCATCCCTGTGAACACAGGGATCCAGCGTCGTTGCTCGCAACCGATGACCGCATTGGGGTTTGAGAGACACGACGAACGACACTGGGTCCCAGCGTGCGCTGGGACGACTCTGATTACTCAATGCGTATGGCTCGTCAAGAAGAGGACGATGCCCACGCCCAAAGCAATCAACAACACTTGCGGAATCGTTTCACGCAGCGTCGCACGCCGCTGCATCTGCGGCATTAAATCACTGACCGCGATATAGATAAATCCAGATGATGCAAACACCAGCACATACGGAATCAATGACGTCGCTTTCTCCAGCGTGAAATAGCCAAGCAAGCCACCCAACACTGCCATCAAGCTGCAAATCAAGTTGAACGCATACGCACGTGTACGACTAAATCCTGCATTGAGCAACACGATGAAGTCACCGATCTCCTGCGGAATTTCGTGCGCAATAATCGCCAAACCGGTCACCAGACCCAGTTGCGGATTCGCCAGAAATGCGGCGGCAATCAAAATGCCGTCGGTGAAATTATGCAAGCCATCGCCGACCAGAATCATCCAGCCTGACTTGCCCGCTTCATGTGCATCATGGCCATGCGCATGATGATGGCCATCGCCTTCGTGGTGATGCGAGTGACGCAGAATCGCCAATTTCTCAAGCAGGAAAAATCCCAGCAATCCTGCCAGCAAAGTGGCGAACAAAGCATGCGGATCGGCCTTCGATTCAAACGCTTCCGGCAATGCATGCAACAACGATGTCGACAGCATGATGCCGACCGACAGGCTGACCATGCGTTCGACCATTTTCGACAACAGGCCGAACGAAAAGATTGCAGCCGCAGAAATGCTGAATACACCCGCAATCGTGGTGGCCAAGATGATGGGAATGAGAGTGGAATTGATTTTATGCCTCGATAGCGATGAATCTCAGGTGTAAATTAGAACATGAGGATTGGTTTTGGGCAAACAAGATTGATTAGCAATATTAATGTGAATAGGATTTTTTCCAAAACTATAGCGGCATGAGACCGCGTGGACAGGATCAATACGTACCATGCCACTGATTTAATAAGCCAAACCCAATCAAGCCGCATCAGATATACGCAAATACATTATTTTTTTATTGCCAAAGCGCTTTGTGTTTTTTGTGCAGGAATAATATTTTGTTGATGTCCTTCACTCAAAGAAAATACGCCAATTGACAAAGCACCAAAAAACACAATAAGGAAAATAATCCCAAATAGGAAAGGCAATTTTAAAAAGTAGTTTTCGTTAGCAAATTTTTTGAGTTTTTGGAGCAACTGTATACCCCGATCATTTGCCCGTTTCAATGCCTCCAATGCACCTTGGAGAAGTCCTGCTTGTAATGGCCCTGACAGTTCTACTTCACTCGCTGCTAACAAAGCTACTCTGAACGCATTAAGGTTATTGTAAACATATGCAATATCCTCAGCCAATTCTGGCCCAAGTAAACCTAATTTTTCTACGCAACTATCAAAGACTCGATCAGTTGGCTGTTCGATTTTTGGAATTTTAATTTGTTTGCCACTGCTCACCATTGTGAAAAGTTGCGTTAAATTTTTTTCTAACATGGGCCATGCTTCGTTATACGAAGCGAGCTCACCCGCTATCGCTCCCGCTAAAGATGTACGGTCCAGAAAGCGACGGTAGTGCTCTGCTAAGAAAGTACTTAAGAAACCAACGATCAAGGTTCCCGCTAATGCGATAAGTGCCGCAATTATTGATTTATCCACTCCATACCCTTCTGGTTTTCCACCATTAAATTTTCTGTTTCTTGATCTTTACACCCATCGTTGCGCAGATAAAGTGCTAATCCAATCGTCTACGATTCCACCGACCCATCGTGGCAACACACGCAAATCTTATTTCCATCCACATCACGAAAATAAGCCCCGTAATAATTTGGATGATAATGCGGCCGCAATCCTGGCGTCCCTTCACACAATCCGCCATTATTCAATGCTGCCGTATGTGCGCGTTCCACAGCTGCGCGTGTGGGCGCAAGCAAAGCAATCATCTGTCCGTTCCCTGGAATTGCCTCTTCACCGTTATGTGGTAACCCGATAATGAATAGCGGACGTGGTTTGTCAGACATCCATGCAGCCCATGGCTTGTTTTCATCGCTGAACTTCAACTGCAATCCCAATTCATTCATGATGGCTGAATAAAATTTGAATGCGCGTTTGAAATCGGTTATGCCGACGAATACGTGAGAGATCATATGGGTTCCTTTATGTAGCTAACGCCTACTACTGCCAGTTTTGCTTCTAAGCTCCTCCCCTTTCAAGGGGGAGGTTGGGTGGGGGATGGGTTGCAAATACAAATCGAGCAAACCCATCCCCCCTTGCAGGGCGCACACAGCCTTGCAAGGCTGTGTCGTTTCGCAGGCAGACGGCATGCCGTCTGAAACCCCTGCTGCACCCCTAGCCCTCCCCTTGAAAGGGAGGGAACCTATAGTTTAGTGCGCCTCATCCCAATTTTTACCAACACCCACTTCCGCAATCAACGGCACCTTCAACTGCGCGACACTCGCCATCAACTCCGGCAACTTCTTCTTGATCAATTCCAGTTCAGACTCCGGCACTTCCAGCACCAATTCATCATGCACCTGCATCACCATCAGCGTTTGCATGCGTTCTGTTTCGAGCCAATTCTGCACAGCGATCATCGACAGTTTGATCAAGTCAGCTGCAGTGCCTTGCATCGGCGCATTGATCGCCGCACGTTCCGCACCCTGACGGCGCGGCCCATTCGGCGAATTGATTTCAGGCAGCCACAAGCGGCGGCCGAATACCGTTTCCACATAGCCGCGCGCTTTGGCTTGCGCGCGCGTGTCTGCCATGTATTGCGCGACGCCGGAGAAGCGGTTGAAATATTTTTCGATGTAGCTTTGCGCAGCGGCACGCTCGATACCGAGGTTGCCGGCCAAACCGAAAGCGCTCATGCCGTAGATCAGACCAAAGTTGATTACCTTCGCATAGCGTCGCTGCTCGCTGCTGACTTCTGCATGCGGCACACCGAAAATTTCGCCTGCTGTCGCACGGTGAATATCCTCGCCTTCGGCAAACGCGCGCAGCATATTCGCGTCGCCGGAAATGTGCGCCATGATGCGCAACTCGATTTGCGAATAATCGGCAGAGACGATCACGCGGCCAGCTGGTGCAATGAACGCTTCGCGAATGCGGCGTCCTTCCGCTGTGCGGATCGGAATGTTTTGCAGGTTGGGATCGTTCGATGCCAGTCGCCCCGTCACGGCAACCGCTTGTGCATAGTTGGTATGCACGCGTCCGGTGTCGGCGTCGACCATCTTGGGCAGCTTGTCGGTGTAGGTCGATTTCAATTTCGACAAGCCGCGGAATTCAAGCAACACTTTCGGCAATGGATAATCTTCAGCCAGCTTCTGCAATACTTCTTCATCGGTTGATGGTGCGCCGGATGGCGTTTTTTTCACGACCGGCAATTTTAATTTTTCGAAGAATATTTCGCAGATCTGTTTCGGCGAATTCAAATTGAACGGCTGGCCTGCCAGGTCATATGCCGTTGTCTCAAGCTCCAGCATGCGCTTGCCGAGTTCTTTCGATTGCGTTTCCAGCAATTGCGCATCGATCAAGACACCGTTGCGTTCGATTTTTTGCAGTACGTTCTGAGTCGGTATTTCAATCTTTTCGTAAATGAAGGTGAGCCCCTTGTCGGCGGTGACATGCGGCCACATCGCGTGATGCAGCTGCAGCGTGATATCGGCATCTTCTGCTGCATATTCAGTCGCACGATCGATTGCGACCTCATCGAAACAAATTTGCGATGCGCCTTTGCCGCATACGTCTTCATAACTGATCGTCGGGCGATTGAGATGGCGCAGCGCCAAACTTCCCATGTCATGGCTGCGATGCGATTCGAACACGTACGACTCAAGCATGGTGTCGTGCACGATGCCGCGCAATGTGACGCCTTGATTGGCGAAGATGTGGCTGTCGTATTTCAGGTTCTGTCCGAGCTTCGGTTTGCTCGCATCTTCCAGCCATGGTCTCAATTTTCTCAACACCAGCTCGCGCGGTAACTGTGTCACACCGCCCTGCGCACGATGTGCAACCGGAATGTAAGCGGCAATGCCCGGCTCGCAGCACAACGAGATGCCGACCAATTGTGCTTGCATCGGTATCAGCGAGGTCGTTTCGGTATCGACCGCGGTCAACGTTGCAGCGTTGATGGTTGCTATCCAACGATCCAGCTGTGCTTCGGTCAGTACTGTTTCATATTGGCTAACTACAGGGTCGGCAGCCGCATCGAACAAACTGCCTTGCGGTGCATCGTGATGTGTTTGATTGTTTGAGTTTGCTTGTGAGTTCTGCTTGTTTGACGCCGATGTTTGCGCATTGTCGGTGGATGCACTTGATCCGCTAGTCGCTTCACGCAACCAGGTCTTGAAACCATATTTTGTAAACAATTCGATCATCGCAGCTTGGTCTTGCGGCTGTGCGGATAGCGACTCCGGTATCGATACCATGTGCTTAACCAAGTCGCAGTCTGTCTTGACCGTGATCAGCGTTTTCGCTTGCGGCAGCCAGTCCAGTGCTTTACGCAAATTCTCACCGACCACGCCTGTGATTTTGTCGGCATTGGCTACGATGTCATCCAAAGTGCCGTATTGCGTCAACCATTTGACCGCCGTTTTCGGCCCGACTTTTTCGACACCTGGTACGTTATCGACGGTGTCGCCGATCAAGGTCAGGTAATCGATGATACGCTCCGGCGGCACACCGAATTTATTGATGACACCGGCGCGATCAAGCTTCTCATTGCTCATCGTATTGATCAACGTGACGTGATCATTCACCAATTGCGCCAAGTCCTTGTCGCCGGTCGAGATCACGGTATCCATGTCATGCGTGACGGCTTGCACCGCCAGTGTGCCGATCACATCGTCCGCTTCGACACCATCGACCATCAAAATCGGCCAGCCCATTGCGCGCACCGCTTGATGGATCGGCTCGATCTGTTTTACCAAATCTTCCGGCATCGATGCACGCGTTGCCTTGTACTCCGCATACATGTCGTCGCGGAAAGTTTTGCCTTTTGCATCGAATACGCAGGCGATGTATGCTGCTGGATAATCATTGCGCAATTTGCGCATCATGTTGATCATGCCGTACAACGCACCGGTCGGCGCGCCTTCTGCATTACGCAAGTCAGGCAACGCATGAAAGGCGCGGTACAGATAACTGGAGCCGTCAACTAACAACAGGGTTTTATGCATATGGAATTGAACAGAAAAAATGTGCCGGGCTTGCGGCAAATCATCGACAAAGATCGCGCGACAGCCAAGAAAGCGCGCGAGTCATGGCATATGTTCACGATTATGGCAGAATTTATCGAGGCGACCGAGCGTCTGTCGGAGTTGCGCCCTGCAGTCTCGATTTTCGGTTCTGCCCGCACCCATCCGGATCACCCCGATTATGCTTTGACTATTGATATTGCGCGGCGTTTGTCGGATGCCGGCTTCGCGGTGATCTCAGGTGGCGGCCCCGGCATCATGGCGGCCGCCAACAAAGGTGCGTTCGAAGGAAAATCGCCGTCGGTTGGATTGAATATTGAGTTGCCGCACGAACAGGATCGCAACATTTGGCAAAATATTTCCCTTAACTTTCGTCATTTTTTTGCTCGCAAGGTAGCCTTCGTCAAGTACGCCGATGCTTATGTCATTATGCCGGGCGGCTTTGGCACTCTGGATGAATTCAGTGAAGCACTAACCTTGATTCAGACAAAAAAGTCGCGCCGTATTCCACTAATTCTGGTTGGCACCAGTTACTGGCGTGGCTTGCTCGATTGGTTCCGCGATAGCATGGTCAGGGATGGCATGATTGATGCGCAAGACCTCAGTCTGATACAACTGATCGATGAACCGGCCAATATTGTAGAAGCAATCTTCGCATTCTATGAGGCGCGCGATATCGAATTGACTGACGAAGAACACCAAAAGACCTTGTATTTATAAGGGCAACAGCAGCATGGTTTGTTACAATGGTCACCTGGATCTATATTTATGAAGAATATTATGCGCACATTGAAGTTCGCCTCCATTCTTACCGTTTGCGCAATCGCATGGATAGCACCGTTTTCAGTAAGTGCGCAACAATCTCAGCCGAAAAACCAGGATGCCCCGCCGCCACCTAAAATGGAAAAGCTGGAAGAAGGCGAACCGCCAGCGGTCACAATCCACGAACAAAAAGGCAAGCAAACTATTAAAGAAAGACGTTCACCTGATGGCCAAGTGAAGGAAGTGGAAGTTACCAAGGGAAAAAATACCTATACGGTGAAACCCGTTGTCAGACCTGGCAGCGCATTGCCTGGCGATGCCCAAAGCCCGCAATCGCGTCCGGCAGAATGGAAGGTATACGAATTCAACAATAAAAAGAAACCCAAAGAGTCCGAGATTGAAGACGCACCGCCACCAGCGGTTGCTCCTCCGCCTGCTGCACCAACGAAGAAATAAAATGCTTTCGATGTTTTTAGAGCGCCTAACAAAATGCGTCTGGCAAGGCGCGCCGCCCGTAGCCCTACAGGGCAGGAGTTTGTCCGTGCAAGGACAAACCGTATCGCAGGCTGGCAGCATGCTGTCAGAAACCCCTGCTAAACCGCAGACAGTACGAGCGTACGACAAGGAGAAGCAACGCCGCCAGACGCATTTTGTTAGGCGCTCGTTCGCCTGACGGCGAGTGACAGGTATGAACTTTTTTACTGACCGCTTTTCCCTTTTTTAACTCTCCTTTCATCATGGCAGTATTTACACCCGTCAGCTTGCATGACCTGAATCAGTGGATGCCGCAGTTCTCGCTTGGCAAACCGCTCGCCATCAAGGGGATTTCATCCGGCATTGAAAACAGCAATTTCTTTGTCATAACCGAAGCTGGTGAATTTGTCCTGACCTTGTTTGAAAATCTGACTTTTGAACAGCTGCCGTTTTACCTGCAATTGATGCGCCATCTGGCTGATCGCGGCGTGCTGGTACCTGCACCCATTGCCAACAAGAGTGGCGAGATACTGCATACTTTGAACGGAAAACCTGCGGCGCTGGTCACCAAGCTGGAAGGTTCGCATCAAATGGCGCCGGCTCCTGTACATTGCGCTGCAGTCGGTGCGATGCTCGCCAAAATGCATTTGGCCGCGCAGGATTTTACTATCCATCAACCGAATTTGCGCGGTCTCGATTGGTGGAACCAGACAACACCGATTGTATTGCCTTATTTGCCGGAAGCAGCACAACATTTGCTGCGTGCGGAGATGCATTTTCAGGAAGCGTTTGCCGCATCGGATACTTATCGTAAATTGCAACGCGGCCCGATTCATGCAGACTTGTTTCGCAATAACGTGATGTTCGATGGACAAAAGCTGAGCGGCTTTTTCGATTTTTATTTTGCCGGTTGCGATACCTGGCTTTACGATGTTGCTGTTACCGTCAATGACTGGTGCATTGATCTGGCGACAGGTGAACTGGATGTGCCGCGTGTGCGCGCCATGCTGGACGCTTACCATCAAGTACGCCCTTTCAATGCAGCAGAACAGATTGCATGGCAACCGATGCTGCGTGCCGGCGCTTTGCGTTTCTGGCTGTCGCGCCTTTATGATTTTTATTTGCCGCGCGATGCCGAAATGCTGACGCCGCATGACCCCACACACTTCGAGCGCATCTTACAGCAACGCATTGCTCACGTTGCTCCGAAATTATTCTAGATCCAATGGAAAAACTATCTGCAAGTGTGGGTTGGCAATGGGTGATGCATGGGTTTGCTCTGTATCGCAAACAACCCGCAGGAATCACCACACTTTTTTTGAGTTACCTGTTCCTGATGCTGGCATCCAGCATTATCCCGGTTGCTGGGCAAATACTGCCTTTGATTCTGGCGCCGACTTTCTCAATGAGCTTCATGCAAGCATGTCTGGACATTGAACAGGATAAACGTGTTTATCCGAATTTGCTGTTAACCGGATTTCGTTCACCCGCTTTTCCTGCACTATTGAAGTTAGGTGTACTGTATTTTTTGTGCGCATTGATTGCAATGGCCGTGACAAGCCTGTTTGATGAAGGTTTTTTCTGGAAGCTTACAACAGGCGAAATTACCTTGAATGGCAAGACCACCGATGAAACCAGGTTATATACATCGGTTTTGATTTGGATGACGGTCTTTTCTGTTATAAAACTTCCGCTCTGGTTTACCGCACCACTCCTTGTCTGGCAACGGATGAGTTTTGGAAAGGCTATCTTCTTCAGCACCGTAACGGTATACCGGAACATTAAAAGTTTTTTGATTTATGGACTCACATTGATCATGCTCGATTTCTTTTTGAGCAGCATCGCAGTAATGTTGGTCTCGTTGGCATTCGGTAATTCCATAGCCGCCCTCCTGATTCTTGCCGCATTTGCACTCAGCTTCATTGTCGTCATCTGCTGTACGTTCTATCCGACCTACACTTATATTTTCGGCAAGCCTGAAAATTCTTCATCCTCCGTCATTCAGTAATCCATCCGTTTTATCACTGCAGCATACCGTTTTTGCAATCGCAAGAATGATATGCCTATTCAGCCGCGACTTGCCATTTTTTCATTGTTAAAATTATCCATCAGAAACCAGAAGTAGCTATACTTGTCCTGTCTCACCCAGTTGATAAGGCTTGGGATTTGACCAACAATAAATATATTCTGATGATCAAAAAAGTCGCCACTGGTCAACTCAAAGTAGGGATGTACATCCACGACCTTAGTTGTGACTGGATGACGCATCCATTTTTCAAAAGCCGCTTCCTGATTTCATCTGAAAATGAAATACAAAAAATTGTGGAAGCCGGCATACATGAGGTGTACATCGACTCCAAAAAGGGACTCGATGCAAAAGACGCACCAACCGCGCAAGAAGCCCGTGCCGAGATCGAGCGTGAGATAGTCGAAATGGCCAATGAGCCTGCGCCCGTTATACGGATCCCCGTAGCAGAAGAAATGGTGCGCGCCACACAAATCAAATCGCAGGCATTCAATCTGGTACGCACTGTGATGGGCGATGCGCGGCTCGGAAAAGCGATTGAGCTGGATCGGGTGCAACCGGTGGTGCAAGACATCACCGAATCGATCCTGCGCAATCCGGGTGCACTGATGGGTCTGTTGCGCATCAAGACGCACGACGATTACACGTTCCTGCATTCGGTCAGTGTATGTACGTTGATGGTCGCATTTTGCCGCTCGCAGGAATTCGATGCAGGTACCATCCATCAAGCCGGATTAGGCGGCCTGCTGCACGACACCGGCAAGGCATTGGTGCCGGATGCCATCCTGAACAAGCCGGCCGCACTGACTCGCGAAGAGTTCGACATCATCAAAAAACATCCAAAGGATGGTTACGACATTCTGTGCCAGTCATCCGACATCGGCCCCATCCCGCGCGACATCACCTTGCATCATCATGAACGCAGCGACGGCAGCGGCTATCCGGATAAATTGCCGCTCGCGCAAATCAGCACGCTCGCGCAGATGGCCGCGATTGTTGATGTGTACGATGCGATCACCGCAGAGCGCTGCTATCACAAGGGCATGCCGGCTGCCGAAGCATTACGCAAACTCTTCGAGTGGAGCAAATTCCATCTCAATGGCGATTACGTCAAAGCGTTCATGCGCTGTGTCGGTATCTATCCGGTCGGCACACTGGTATTGCTGGAGTCCGGACGTCTGGGCGTCGTCACCGAACCGCATGAAACCAATTTGATTTCACCGAAGGTCAATGTATTTTTCAGTACCAAATCGAATACGTATATCAAACCGGTTGAAGTGGATTTGTCCAAACCATTGGGTATGGGTGGCGGCGACAAGATTGTCAGTCATGAATCGCCGAAGAAATGGAATGTGGATCCGATGCGGTTTTTTGCGTTGGCGGGAAGTTAAATGTATGTTCTTAGAATGTGAAATGAATAAAGAGTACTAAGCAACCTTCTCTAGTTTCGCTATTCCCAAATCCAGCAGCTTCATCCCATGCCGCCCAAAATTAATATGCGCGCGCGCATTGCCACCGCTGCCTTCAATGTTGACAATCACACCCTCGCCAAACTTTTGATGTGAAACGGATTCACCGATCCGCCAGCCGACATCCTTCTTGCTGAAGCTTTGCGAGATCGCATTGGCGCCCGCTATCGGCGCATCGTCCCATGCCGATTTATGCTGATGACCAAACCAGGTATGCTGCACTTTAGGTGACAACCACTTGAGCGCGTCTTCGGGCAGCTCGTCGAAGAAACGGGACTTCATGTTGTAGCGCGTTTGTCCGTGCAACATGCGTGTTTGCGAAAAGCTCATGTACAGCCGCTTCTTCGCGCGCGTGATCGCGACATACATCAGGCGCCGCTCTTCCTCGACGCCACCCTCTTCTTTTGCGCTATTCTCATGCGGGAACAGCCCCTCTTCCAAACCCGTGATGAATACCGCATCGAATTCCAGACCTTTGGCCGAATGCACTGTCATCAATTGCAATGCATCCTGCCCGGCTTGCGCCTGATTGTCGCCAGCTTCCAGCGATGCATGCGCGAGAAAGGCTGACAAAGGCGACATCACTGTGGCCAGCGGCGCATCTGCATCGATGACTTCCACATTGCCGTCGGCGATGATTGTGGCGCCCGCTTCAGCTTGACTCCTGGGACCTGCCAGAGCTGGCGTGTCGATACCAAAGCCCTCTTCAGATACGAACAACATGGCGGCGCTAACCAGTTGCTCCAGGTTTTCTATCCGATCTGCGCCTTCCTTTTCGTTCTGGTAATGCGTAATTAGGCCGCTCATGTCGAGCACGACTTGCACCATTTCCTGCAACGGCAGATTCTGCGTTTCAAACCGCGCGCCTTCGATCAATTTGACAAACGATCCGAGTGATGAGCCCGCTTTACCTGCGACGTATGGCACCGCGGCATACAACGAAATGTTGTACTGGCGTGCCGCGTCTTGCAGCTGTTCGATTGCGCGTGCGCCGATGCCGCGCGTGGGAAAATTCACCACGCGCAAAAATGCCGAATCATTGTGCGGGTTATCCATCAATTGCAAATACGCGATTGCGTGCTTGACTTCTGCACGTTCGAAATAGCGCAAGCCGCCATAGACTTTATACGGAATGCCGGCCGAGAATAGCGCATGCTCGATCACGCGCGATTGCGCATTGGAGCGGTACAGCACGGCGATCTCGCTGCGTGCAGCGCCTTCGTTGATCAGGCTTTTCGCTTCGTCGATAATCCATTGCGCTTCCTGGATATCGCTGCTTGCTTCGAAGATGCGTACCGGCTCGCCATGTCCGGCATCGGTGCGCAGGTTTTTGCCGAGCCTGATGCTGTTATTGGCAATCAGCGTATTGGCGGCATCAAGGATGTGCCCATGTGAGCGATAATTCTGTTCGAGCTTGATCAGATTCTCGACATGGAATTCACGCTCGAACGCGACCATGTTGCCGACATTGGCGCCGCGGAATGCGTAAATACTTTGATCATCGTCACCGACTGCAAACACAGCGCCATGCTGCCCTGCCATCAATTTCAACCAGTTGTATTGCAGGTTATTGGTGTCCTGGAACTCATCGACCAGAATATGTTTGAAGCGTGATTGATAATGCTCGCGCAATGGTTGATTGCGGCTTAACAGTTCATACGTACGCAACAACAGTTCGGCAAAATCCACCACGCCTTCACGCTGACA
Source organism: Burkholderiaceae bacterium (assembly GCA_036560485.1). Classification (GTDB taxonomy): domain Bacteria; phylum Pseudomonadota; class Gammaproteobacteria; order Burkholderiales; family Burkholderiaceae_D; genus DATBRC01. The sequence continues at coordinate 60,129 of DATBRC010000030.1, read as the reverse complement.
CTGATTGTCGTAGAGATCATACAGCTCGACAAATTTGCGATTGTAATCGTCGTTGGCTTCGACATCCTTGGCGCGCAGCCCTTGGTCTTTCGCGCTATTGATGAAGTACATCAAATTGCGCGGCGGGTACTTTTCATCATCAATGTTATTGGACTTCAGCAAGCGTTTGATCGCCGACAATTGGTCTTGCGAATCGAGTATCTGAAATGTTTGCGGCAACGCCGCGTCTTGATGATGTGCGCGCAACAAACGGTTGCATAAACCGTGAAAGGTGCCGATCCACATGCCGCGCGTATTGATCGGCAACATGGCCGACAAGCGCGTCATCATTTCCTTTGCTGCCTTGTTGGTAAAGGTAACGGCGAGTACACCTGCAGGCGAAATCTGCCCTGTTTGAATCAGCCATGCGATGCGTGTCGTCAGTACACGCGTTTTACCAGAACCGGCACCGGCAAGAATCAGTGCGGGTTGTGCGGGCAGCGTGACGGCGGCAAGTTGTTCCGGATTGAGATTGTGGAGAAGATTCTGCATGCCATGATTATAGCTGCTACGCTTATGCGTCAGCACGGTTTGACATATACAGAATGAAAATTCATTGCGCTGGAAATATGGCAATGCCAACGCACTTCCCCTTGCCTTGCCTTGCCTTGCCTTATCACTTGCCGTGATGTTTGATACGGATCAATGCATTTGCAGTCAATCTTTCCAGCCATGCGACTTGATATAAATCCGATCAGGTTTGACCAGATTCCAGCCCAATTCAATTCGGATACGCTCCATATCCGGTAGCGGCTTCGGCTCGATTTGACGATTGTAAATCCAGGCTCGTATTCGCTCCTTGCTTGGGTGATTCGTACTATTCATGGTCGGCTCCATCAATAATGAATTAATACATAGTGTCTTCTATTTGGTTTTTCAATTCTGTGCGCTAACAAACAGTTGCATGATGTTTTCTGCGCTCAATATTTTCTGCACAGTATGGCTTGACGCTTTGCAAACTTGTCTTGCATAATCAAACATCACCGCACTACGTATAAACTCATAACGTGATTACCTTCATTAACGATGACATATCTTCGCCGGGCTTTATTGCTCAGGCAGCCGTGTGCATTGTGAATGCAGGCAAATCAAAGAAACAGTCGCTCATCTGACCGGGGCGCACTGTCCCGTCAGGTGGGCTGACAGGACAGGTAGCGCAAAGGTTAACAATCTTCCCTTCTGCAACATCTTCTTTCGGCACACTCCTGACGGTGACTTGACGGTCAATGTTTGATCTACATCAGGGAGTTTTGTCATGGCACGTTTTACAGGTATTTGGGTGGCGCTGGTCACCCCGTTTCACAATGGAGAGATCGATTTTCCTGCACTGCGAAATCTGGCGCAAAAAATTGCTGCGTCCGGCGTTGCGGGTTTGGTGGTATGTGGTTCCACCGGCGAAGCAGCATCGCTCGATGATAGAGAACAACTGGCTGTACTTGATGCCGTGCTGGATGCCGTGCCTGACTGTCCCGTCATCATGGGATTGGCCGGCAATAACATGGCTGATGTGCTGCAGCGCCAACAGCAAATGCAAGCCAGGCCGATTGCAGGATTGCTGGTGACGCCGCCGTATTACATCCGTCCGTCACAAGCGGGATTGATCGATTATTTCGAGCGGTTGGCGAATGCAGCATCGGTGCCGATGATTCTCTATAACATTCCGTATCGCACCGGCGTCAACATCGAGCTGTCGACCATTAGAACCTTGGCGCAACATGAACGGATTGTTGCGATCAAGGATTGCGGTGGCGATGCTGCCATGACGATGCAATTGATCGCTGACGGGACACTGGATGTGCTGGCTGGTGAAGATCAGCAGATTTTTTCAACGCTGTGCCTTGGTGGAGCGGGTGCGATCACGGCTGCAGCGCATATTCGTCCCGACCTGTATGTGCGGATCGCGCAATTGGTGCAATCGGAAAAATTGGGCAAGGCACGGCAATTGTTTTATCGATTGCTGCCACTGATACAACTGCTGTTTTCAGAACCGAATCCTGCATTGGTCAAGGCAGCGTTGGCGATGCAGGGATTGATACGCGATGAATGCCGCGCACCGATGCAGACTGCTACTACTGCGATGCGCGAACAACTTGCTTGTGAATTGAAACAGGTTATGGAGGTCGAGTGTCTCTAGATCACGACTTGTAGAAAAAAGTCATCTTGATCCCGGCAATTTCAATGGTGTCATTCTCATTGAGAAGCTGGGCCTGCTTGCTGATCTGCACGCCATTCACCGTTGGAAACGTAGCGCCTTCAACGTGTGTGATAAAGAAGCCATTGGGACGGCGTGTCAGCACGGCGACCTGGACACCGGCCTTGCCGATACTGGTCAGCGGCTTGCTCAAATCGACCACGCGCCCCACTGCATTGCCGGACAAGACTTGAACTGCGGCAGCACGAACCGGCGCAGCGGCTGCAGGAGTCTGCACAGGCGTATGGGGAACTGTTGGCGCTTTCACAACAGGCGCTTCTTTCGGTGCTGCCTGCGGCATTGCGGGTTTCAAACCGACTGTGTTGGGTTCGAGATCGGCATGATGCTGTGGTGCCGGTGCCGCTGGCGGCATACCGGCTGTCGGGCGGCGGATCACCATCGTCTTTTCAAGATTGACGTAAGTAGCAGCGGCAGCGGCTGCTTCGACGACAAATTTAAGTTTGTGTTTGCCGACTTCAATAACGTCGTTATCTTGCAACAAATGTTTGGTAATTGGCTGGCCGTTGACCAATGTGCCGTTGGTTGAGTTCAAGTCTTCGATGACGGAATCATTGAGAAGGGTTGTCACGACTGCATGCTGGCCGGAGACGCCCAGGTTATCAACCTGAATATCATTATCCGGTCTGCGGCCGATCATTACCCGCTCTTTATCGAGTTTGACAGTCTTTAGCACTGTGTTTTCAAAACTCAAAATCAGCTTAGCCATCACCTTCACCCCAAGAGAAATTTTTGCTTGTACATACCGAGAGAGACAATGCTTACAGCAGCAGTTCGCGCATCGGCCCGGAATCCCCAATGTTCAAATACCGCGTCACGCTGCAAAACTTTTAGTTACATGCACTAATATTACCGATACATTGTCCTGTCCACCAGCATCATTCGCAGCTTGTATCAGCAATTGCGCCGCCAATTCGAGATTGGCTTTCAATGCAGTCAAGGTCATTTGCAGTTCTTCGTGTTCGATCATAGCAAATAAACCATCCGAACAAAGCAGGAAAATGTCATCTTCGACAACATCGTAAGTATGGATTTCGGCTTCTTCATCAGGATAAATTCCGACCGCGCGCGTCAGCAGATTCTTGTTATTTGATAAATGCGCCTCTTCCGCGCTGATCATGCCCGTATCAATTTGCTCCTGCAACCAGGAATGGTCACGCGTGATTTTCTCCAGCACGTCATTGCGCAATCGATAAAGGCGCGAATCGCCCATGTGGGCAACCGTGACAAAATTATCATAAAAAAGACAGGTGACTAACGTAGTGCCCATGTCCGCGCATTGCGCGTCATTTTGGGCTGCGGTATAGATGGCGAGATTGGCATTTTTGGCTTGATCTTGCAGCACCGTTTGCGAAAGTGCCTTGGCTGCGTTGCGATCGAGCCCTTTCAATGCAGCTGCAGTCCATGATTGGGCGATTCCTGCGGTGATGGTCGAGGTCGCCAGTGCGCTTGCCACTTCACCCGCGTTATAACCGCCCATGCCGTCAGCCAGTACAACCAGGCCAGCCTCGGGAAGTGTCGCAATGCTGTCTTCATTATTGTCGCGCACCATACCGGGGTCGCTAAGACTGACGATTTCCAATGCATCTGATAACGCCACATATCCCCCTGATAAAAAGCGTAGCCGCCGTGTTCCGGCTTGTGCTGATAGCCGAACCATTTTAGACGAGATCGATGCTACGAAGCGAAAATCTGTCTCCTTTAACGCAGTTAGGCTGTCAGTGCGCGAGTATTTGTAAGGTATCATCATTGTTGACCAAAACAGGCTAAAGCCGGGCGCAAGCGCCGGACAATATGCCTGAAAAATATAAGCAAGGGGTGTGAAATGGCGAGTTCATCTGGCAAGCGCGGCGCATATTGGAAAGCGGACTGGTTTATCGGCGTATTGGTGGTGCTTGCCGTATTGCTGCTGCATACGTTCAGCGATTTCTTTGGCTCACTCGAGCGCCGCTATTACGACTTCGCCAGTACCAGTACCACACGTCAGCCGTCTGACCGCATTGCCATTATTGCGATTGACGACCAGAGCATTGCCAATATCGGCCGCTGGCCTTGGCCGCGCGATGTGCATGCGAAATTGATTGATCAATTGTCTGCTGCAAATGCAAAAGTCATTGCGCACACTGCACTATTTTTCGAACCGCAAACCGATCGTGGTTTAGCATACATCCGCAAAATGAAAGAGGTGTTGGCGCCACCTGCCGCAGCACCCGCCGCATCGCCATCCTCCGATACCGCCAGTGCCGCAAACCCGGCCGCTGCATCCGCTGCGCCAATTGCACCACCTGCCATTAACGATCAACTGAACAAAATCATCAGCGAAGCCGAAGTGGCCCTCGACACCGATGCGATATTGGGTGCCAGCATGAAGAAAGCCGGCACCGTGGTGATTCCTTCTTTTTACACAATGGGAGAACCGCTCGGCAAACCTGATAGTGCGCTGCCGGCTTACGCACTTAAAAGTACTGTCGATAGCAAACAAAGTTATGCGCTTTCTGCCGTCAAGGGACAACAACCGATCGAAATCATCGGCGCCAATGCCGCTGGTATAGCGCACTTGAATCAACTGCCCGATTCGTATGGTGCAGTACGACAAGAAGCGTTGCTGGTCGATTACTACGGCAAGTCGATTCCTTCAATCAGTTTGCTGATCGCAGCCAAGAGTCTCAATCTCGACGCAGCCGATCTGCAACTCCATCCGGGCAAGTCGGTTCAAATCGGCAAACTGAAAATTCAGACGGATGAATCGGCGCGCATGCTGCCGCAGTTTTACAGCGGACAAGATGGCAAACCTGCATTTCCTGTGGACTCGTTTTACGACGTGTTGTCAGGCAAAATTCCTGCATCAAAATATGCGAACAAGATTGTGATCATCGGCGCTACCGCTGCAGGTATCGGTTCCGAATTCGCGACGCCGGCCGGTGCGCGTTTGTCTTCCCCCGAAATCATTGCGCATGTGACCTCCAGTATCCTGAATGAACATTTCATCGTGCAGCCACCGTGGGGCGGTTGGGCGACAATCGGCGCTGTGCTGCTGGTCGCGCTTTATTTGCTGTTGGGTCTGCCGCGTTTATCGGCAGGCAAGGCAGCGTTGGTGACAGCAACTCTTTTTATCGCACTGCTCGTTGCTGAATTCAGTTTATTATCAGTATCGGCAATGTGGCTGCAATTTGTTTTCGCTGCAGCCTTGCTGGTGATCGGTCATCTGGCTTTGACCACCAAACGCTTCTTGATGACTGAGGCAGGCAAGCTCAAATCCGATGAAGAATCCGCTGAAACCAATCGCATGATGGGCTTGGCATTGCAAGGCCAGGGGCAACTTGATGCAGCATTCGATCGCTTCCGCCGCGTGCCGCTGTCCGATGCACTGATGGATAACCTGAATAACCTTGCGCTGGATTTTGAACGCAAGCGTCAGTTCAACAAAGCGCAAGCCGTATATGAATACATGGCGACCTACGACAACGCGCGCAAGGATCTGCAAGCCAAACTCAGCCGCGCCAAGAACTTGTCGGAAACCGTCATGCTGGGTGGCGGCGGCTCGCACGCAGGTGGCACCATGCTGCTTGACGGCGGCGGCGTGGAAAAACCGATGCTGGGCCGCTATCAGGTTGAAAAAGAACTCGGCAAAGGTGCGATGGGCATTGTGTACCTGGGCAAGGATCCGAAAATCGGCCGCGTGGTTGCGATCAAGACGATGGCGCTCAGCCAGGAATTCGAAGGCGGCGATCTGGATGATGCGCGTTCTCGTTTCTTCCGCGAAGCGGAAACCGCAGGACGCTTGCAGCATCCGAATATCGTTACCATTTTCGATGCAGGTGAAGAACACGACCTGGCTTACATCGCGATGGAATTCATCAAGGGCAAGGACCTGGCCGATGTCAGCAAGAGCGGCCAATTGCTTCCTGTCGTCAAGGTACTGTCGATCGTCGCGCGCGTCGCCGATGCATTGGCGTATGCGCATCAGCAAGGCGTCGTGCACCGCGATATCAAACCCGCCAACATCATGTGCGACCTGGCAGCAGATACCGTCAAGGTCACTGACTTCGGTATTGCACGCATCACCGATTCCAGCAAGACCAAGACCGGCGTGATTCTGGGCACACCGACCTTCATGTCGCCGGAACAGGTATCCGGCGACAAGATCGACGGCCGCTCCGATCTGTTCTCTTTGGGCGTGATGCTGTTCCAGATGGTCACCGGTGAATTGCCATTCCAGGCTGACTCACTCGCGCGCCTGATGTATAAAATCGCCAATGAAGCGCCACCGGATATCCGCAGCATACGGCCGGAATTGCCGGAACAACTTTCTCTGATCGTGTCACTGGCTTTGAACAAGAAGCCGGAATCACGCTATCAGGAAGGCAGCCGATTCGCAGCCGATTTGCGCGCACTGATCGCCACGATGTCTGCATCGTCCGATCCAAAAGCCGCCGTGAAGAATGCACTTGCTGATGCAGCTAGCGCCGCAGCGCAACCTCGAGCACAAGCCCATGCACCTGCTGCTCCCGCGAAGCCTGCTCCGGCAGCGGCGCCAGCAATGCCGGCGCAATTTGAGAAAACCATCGCTTTCGAAAAAACCGTCGAGATACGGCCGGATACAGAAAACGGTGACGCATCCAATGTGAAAAAATAAAATGAACGTCCAAATTTGTACCGATACCGATCCTGGTTTGGAGCGAGGCAACAACGAAGATTCGGTTGCCTTCGATGTCGAATCAGGATTATGCATTCTGGCTGATGGCATGGGCGGCCACAATGCAGGCGAAGTTGCCAGCGGCATGGCAACCGCCTTCATCAAATCGGAAATGCGCAAAGTAATTGCCAAGGCGGGCAATGCGATGCAGTCTGACGATGTAATGGATGCAATGTCAGAATGCGTCACGATGGCCAATCAAGCCATCTTCAGCATGTCTCGAACCAATCCTCAGTACAAAGGCATGGGCACGACGCTTGTCCTTGGTGTGTTCCATGACGACACGCTGGTACTCGGGCATATTGGCGATTCGCGTTGTTATCGTTTGCGCGGAGGCCAACTCTTGCAAATCACCAAAGATCATTCAGTCCTGCAAGAGCAGATCGATGCGGGATTGGATATCTCGACACAAGACATCGTTCCGAATCTGCTCACGCGCGGTTTGGGAACGGAGTCATTTGTTGAAACGGAAATCAATCTGCATACAATCGCAACGGGTGATATTTATTTGATGTGCTCTGACGGCTTGTCCGACATGATCAATGAAGTACAGATTGCTGAAATTCTATCGGCATCCAATCCGTTGGAAGTAAAAGCGAAGCAATTGATAGCTGCTGCCAATGCGGCTGGTGGCAAGGACAATATCTCGGTGGTGCTGGCGCAAGTGGGCACTATTCCTAAAAAGGCAAAATTATTTCCCTCTGCACGCCGTGTGTTGGGTAGCGCATGGTTAGGGTTGCGCCGCACTTAATTGCGTTGAATTTAACGCCTACTCAAGCCACATTGAGCCAGCACCAACCAAGCCCCCCAAAGCTGCCAAGCATTATTATTCACACCATCAAGCAATGCGCTTTCACTACGTGTTGCTCCTTTTCAATCGGTCAGTCGAATCAACACTGTACTCACGAATAGTTGCATATCCAAACGATTCCGCACTCATCCTCTATTGTTTGAATATCCATGGGTGAACCGGCATAAATACCCCTGTTCCACTCTTGATAGCCGAAGAACTTCCAACCTTAGTAACGGCTTTATTCATTACCGAGAAAGACCTGTATAAATTTGAGAGAGGAACAACAACAAAGTTGGCGCTTCCCACAAAGAACAAGGTATTGCCATCTGGGCTGATTGTAACTTTTGTACCCCAGCAACTAGGATCTATTACTCTGCATGATGGATAATCCGACAAATCAAAAGTACCGACGAGCGGCAAATTCGTTGAAGCGGTTGATGAATCAAAAACGTAAACTCTCGGCATGATAGTCGTTGGCGAAGAATTTAACGCATCACTATTGTAAGCAAGTACATATGCATAAGCTCCGTCCGGTGACAAGGTGCCCGCTACTGCAATATATTTTGCGGCATCTGCTACAGGGATGGGAGTATTACCAATCAAGTTGAAATTTGCATCCAGAACCTGAGCCCAATCAACTAACATGACACGATTGCCATCGTCCGACATCTCTACATTGTAGGAAAAAGTCGCCCCTCCAGAATTTTCATGCAACAACGAATCTGCTGCGTCAGAATACAACATAGGTGGCCTTGGAGAAATCGCTGAGGCTTGCACAACCAACATACGCTCTCCATTGCGCGCAATAGTAGTCCAAGGGCCATTATAAAAGCTCGTAAATAAGCTCGGCTGGTTGGGACGCGCCATAAGGGTATGGGTACGATGATCAAAATAGTTCAATTCATTCCATGTACCGCTCCCTACCGACAACCAGGAGCGGCCATTATTGCTTGTTGAAATAGGCTGAGCAAATCCGTGCACAAGGCCTGCAGGTATATTGAGGGTGAATTGCGTCGCTAATGTTACTGGATCGAGAAGCTTCACTGCACCAGGTGTAGAAGTCACCACAATATTATTTCCGTCTGGTCCCATACCCACATTCAAGATGCCTGAAAGTGGAGTGGCGTCGGCATTCCAGCCGCCTCCAGAAAAACGAAAGCGTGAAAGCTCAGTGGAACCTAGATTGACCGTATAAACAGATTGACGCTGCGGATCAAACACCATGGCCCCTTTGAGACCGGCACTAGGAATCGCTGCATAAGTATACGTTTGTGGAGCAACGACATGAAGAATCGCACTACCGGCATTCATCCCCAGCGCGTTGGCAATTGATACAGAATAGTCTCCTACACTTGACGGTGTGACCTGTACCGTCATCTCGCTATCATTCACCAATGTCTGACCAGTAGTCGTCAATCCTGGAATTTGTACATTAACGATACCAACGCTGTTAAAACCGCGCCCGCGTATGTATAACTTTGCAGCACGGCTATTCACAAGCGTGTAAGGACCGACATAATAAACTTCCGGCAAAAATTTTCTGACTGTCACATTGAATTGTATCGGTGAATAAATTGCACCCACCGGGGTTACTGTAACAGTTGCTGTCGCAGTGTCCGCATATGCGAGTGACTGCAAGTAAGTCTGATCCACTTGATACGTCAAATTGGTGCCTGTCAGACCAGCAGAACGCGTAAGAGTTAGCCAGTTAGCGTTTGATACTGCACTCCATGAAAAGACAGACACGCCATTTCCCGCATTTATAGTTACTGCAGCTTGCAAAGCTGCACTCGTAGTTCCCGTATTAACCGTGATGATATTGTCAGCAGGAGCAACCAAACCAGCCCCAACAGTAAATGTGACCGGCACAGAAACTGCTGCTCCAAGTTGAGGTGTCTCAACTATAGTCGCTTGATATACGCCTGGCGTCAGGCCTGTTGCCGATGCGACGACGTTGGCACCACCCGCAATAGATGTAATCGTCAACCAGCCACTACCATTGGTGTAATTGATTAGGGGTAAAGTGGCTGCAAGTGTTGTATCCCAACTCAGCATCTGTGCTGCAGTGGACGTGCCTTCAACAGCAGAGAAGGTCAAGCTACCCGGAGCAACAACAAGGCCTGGTTTTATCAATACCGTGTAGTTAACTGCTAAAGGTGTCCCTCCGATCGGATGGTTGCAGGAATAATCTGAACAAGCATAGAACAAAACTCGCCCGGTGTAGGTACCGGCTGAGAGTCCACTCGCAACTTGAAGGCTTATATATAAATTATCCCCCTGCGGAGTCATACCAATATTATTGGGGTCTATCCCGACGCCTTCGACAACAGCGCCGACGTAAACCTGGCCGGAGTATGTACCACTAGCGATCGCTGTGACTACATCACTAGCACCTGCTTGACCTACCACCGACGTAAGGTTGATCGACGTTTTATCCAGTCTAACGCTGAAAGGCGCCGGACCTGAACTTCCACCTCCGCCTCCGCCACAAGACATCAAACTCAATAAGATCAATAGCAACGCAATTTTTTGTAAAATCCTCATATTAATTTTCTTTATAATTTTCTTTACGTATATGCCAATGCATCACATAACAAGTGTGGGAATCGAATCGGTTGATGTATTGAATGCCAGAACACTGCAAAAACCGCAGTTGCACTACCGGATGGTAAAGTCAAGGTGCGTCATTAGACCGCATAATTATTTGATTAACAATCCCATATTTATGGGATGGCAGAACGCCGACAAAAGATTAAATGTAAAAGAAAAATGCCGAAAATGTGAACTATGCACAGGCTTCCAGCCATGCTTGTTCCATCCACTGCGCCAACTGCTTTGCATTCTCGGTTGAGAGTTTGGCCGTATCATAAGCCATGTTGATAATCAGCTTGCCGCCATAAGTGCTGACTGCGCTGAAGACAATCTGGTAAGGCATCGGGCTTAGTACGAATGAGATCGACGTAACCTTTGCGGCAGAATCAACCGGCTCGACAATTCCAATGTTGCTAATCATCGAGCCCTGCGGCGTTTTCAACATGAGATTGGAAAATTCACTCATGCCTTCAGGACTAAGCGGGAAGACATCAGGCTTGATCAACTCGTACATCAGATGGCCATCACCGCGATTGAGCTGTCGCTTGATATCGGCACCGACTTCTCGTGCTACATCCCAGAACGATTGCATGCCATTGACTTGATAAGTCGACGCAAGAATCGTCACATACAAACCAAGACTGCTGGTCGGAATCTCGGATGACAAGTACGGGCGCAAATCAGCCGGACTGGATAAACTCAGTGTCAACGGCCCAGTTTCCGCAGTCGATTGATACTTGGCCAGCAGTTGTGCGGCACTCAATGCACCGTGCACACTGACACTGCGAATTTTGCATTGATGGATCAAACGTTTGGTTGTATCGGCATCCAATTCGATCCGATGAAAACGCGGCACTCTATCTGATTGCTGTTGATTCAACCAAGGCAAGGGAACTGAACGCCCGTAACGCTTTATTTCCGTTTTCTTCAGCATCGCCAGGTCTGTCACCTTCTCCGAATTGCTTTTCCAATCGTACTGCACTGGAAACACCTGATGCAACGCAGGATGTACTGCGCCAGTCTTGAAGTGGCTATCAGGATCGGGGGCAACGAGGTAGTGCAAAATCTCGCGCAGCAAAGTTGTGCCGGAGCGTGCATCGGCAATCGAATGATGAAAAGTGAGCGCCAATACCGAACGCACTTGATCAGTGAAATGGAGATAACGTACACGCATCAACGGTGCATCATCCACAGTGAATGGGCGCGCTAGTTCACTCTCGATCGGCTCTTGCCAGTTCTGCTGATCAACCGCGATTTGTTCAAGTTTTAGCGCTGCATCTGATGGCTCAAAGCGCAACTCGTTGACTGACTGTTCAACTTTGACACGCAACAGTGGATGCGCGGACTGTGCTTGCGCAAGTGCGGCGCGCAAGTTGTCGACATTCATCACATCGCCAATCTCGGCGAACACGACGAAATTCATGCCGGAGATTTTGTCCAGCATCCAGAAAAATCGTTCGCTGGGATCAAGGCGTCGCGAGATGATTAATTGCTTGAGATGTTCCATGCAATGTGTTGAGCGTTATTGAGACAAAACTATGTTGCACTTCAGCCTTGCTCGAATAGTCTTACAAACTCTCTCGCTGCAATTTCCGGATCACCTGCCAAATAAACACTGCTGATCGCAGCCACCATGTCAGCGCCACATGCAATCAGCGGCGCAGCATTCGCCTGCGTCATGCCGCCAATGACAGCGTTAGGTAATGGAATCTCTACCTTCGCTTTTGTGATGATTTCCGGCGAAGTCGTGACCGGATATTTCTTCACCCGCGAAGGGTAAAATCCGCCGAACGCAACATAGCTGGCGCCGGCTTGATGCGCATCGCGCGCAAGTTGCAAATCACCGTAGCATGACGCGCCAACAATTTTTGTCGGGCCAATTGCGGCGCGTACTTTGGCAACCGAATCATCCGTCCCGCCGACATGCACACCATCCGCATCCAATGCAATGCACAGATCAACATAGTCGTTGATGATCAATGGGCGTTGATAACTACGGCACAATTCCAGCAAACATTCCGCCTGCTCTTGACGCAATGCTGCGTCGGCGGTCTTGTGGCGGTATTGCACCAACGCTGCACCACCGCGCAATGCTGACTCTGTGATTGCCAATAATTTTGCAGTATCGTCCCAATCGGGCGTGACTATGTAAAGACCCTTCATTTTCCCGCCATGAAAAATGGACGCGAACGATTCGGTATGCGCTGGCCGTCCGCGACTTCATAAGAATATTCCAGCGTTTGATGTGCATATGCTTGCGCGATATCGATCGCATCCACGACCGATTTGCCATGCGCGAGCAATGCTGCGATCGCCGATGCGAGCGTGCATCCGCTACCGTGAAAAGTGCCCGGCAAGCGCGGCCAGCTCCAGGATTGTGCGTCGCCTTCTGCAAACCAGCGATTGACGACTTTCTTCCCGGTACCATGCCCGCCTTTGATCAGCACATGAGGGCAACCCAAGCCGATCAGCATTGCCGCTTGTGTTTCAGCACGCCGTTCTCCGTCGCACAATAACTGCGCCTCGGATAAATTCGGTGTGATCACTGTCGCCAATGAAATCAATGGTGTAATTGCTTTCACAGCGTCACCTACTGCCAACGTATTGCCATTACCGCTCGCCAATACAGGATCCAGCACGACCTGCAAATCGGGTTGCATGTAACGCAGGATTTGCACGATGTCGCCAATCATCTCGGCATTCTCGCGACTGCCGACGATGCCGATCTTGATGACGGAGACGGGAATTTTTTCGATCAACGCCTGTGCTTGCTGTTGCAACAAATCCGTAGAAACAGGATGCGTTGAAAACACGCGATCGTTGTCCTGTACCGTCAATGCCGTAATCACCGACAGTGGATGCGCACCTAATCCGGAAATCGCCTGAATGTCGGCCTGCATGCCGGCGCCGCTACTTGGATCGGCACCGGAAAACACCAGCACGCTGGGCCGCTTCATACTGTCCGTCCTTCCATCGGCGACGAAGGTATCGCAGCAAAACGCTTTGGAATACGTCCCGCCAGATAAGCCGTACGTCCTGCCTCGACCGCCATGCGCATCGCCGTCGCCATCATCACCGGATCGCGTGCACCTGCGATTGCCGAATTCATCAACACGCCATCGCATCCCAATTCCATCGCAATCGCTGCATCGGATGCGGTGCCGACCCCGGCATCAACCAGCACCGGCACCTTGGCTTGCTCGATGATCAGCGACAGATTCCATGGATTGAGTATGCCCATGCCGGAGCCGATCAACGACGCAAGCGGCATCACTGCCACGCAACCGATCTGCTCCAGCATCTTTGCCTGAATTGGATCGTCGCTGCAATACACCATCACGTCGAAGCCATCCTTAACCAAAGTTTCTGCCGCCTTCAGCGTTTCCGGCATATTGGGAAACAAGGTCTTTTCATCGCCCAATACCTCGAGCTTGACCAGCTTGTGGCCATTCAATAATTCACGTGCAAGTTGCAGTGTGTAGACCGCGTCGGCCGCGTTGTAGCAACCGGCTGAATTGGGTAGCAATGTGTATTGCGACGGTGGCAGCACATCCAGCAAGCTGGGAGCATTCGGGTCTTGTCCGATATTGAGGCGGCGAATCGCGACAGTGACGATCTCGGCGCCACTAGCCTCAGTCGCTGCGCGCGTCTCGTTGAGGTCGCGGTATTTTCCACTTCCGACGAGCAGACGCGAGCGGTAGGTTTTACCAGCGATGGTGAGACCTGGTTGCTGCACTATATCGCTTGGGCAATCATTGAGATTCATTTTATCTCCTCATTCTGCATTACTGCTCCCTCTCCTTCAAGGAGAGGGTTGGGGTGAGGATGGGTTCAAAGCATTCCAAATACTTTGCAGAACATCATCCGTTTGATTCAATACTTCATTATTCCAAAAACGTAAAACATGAAAGCTTGCTGCTGCCAGCATTTTTGAACGCTCTTCATCATGCGTTTTCTGCTCGATATGCTGTGATCCATCAACTTCAACGACAATCATTTTTTCTAAACATACGAAATCAAGAATGAAATTCCCGAAAGGATGTTGCCTACGAAATTTTGCTCCGAGTTGATCGCCACGCAAGCAATGCCACAGCCTCTTCTCTGCATCGGTCATTGATTTTCTCAAAGCTTTTGCTGCTGACTTTGTGAAAGTGTTTGTTTGACCTTGCATGGTTATACCCCATCCCCACCCTAGCCCTCCCCTTGAAAGGGAGGGAAACTATATCTAGCCACCGCCGATTGCACGCACGATGTCAACGCGATCTTGTGATTGCAGTTGCCGTTGAACCCACGCTTGGCGCGGCACCACTTGACGATTCACCGCAACCGCCATCGCCTGATTCGGCAACGAAAGCGAAGCAATCAAATCACTCAGACTTTGTTCGTCTTCCACGCGATGCGGCGCGCCGTTTAATTCAATGTCGATCATACTCATGTCGGGCTACTGCTTGCGATAAATTTCCGCACCGCTTTTCACGAACTCGACGGACTTCACTTCCATCCCTTGCTTCAATGCAGCGATCTCTGAAATGCCTTGTTTCGCTGCGTAATCACGCACTTCCTGCGTGATCTTCATCGAGCAGAAATGCGGACCGCACATCGAACAGAAATGCGCGACCTTGGCGGAATCCTTCGGCAAGGTCTCATCATGGAATTCACGTGCCTTGTCCGGATCGAGACCGATATTGAATTGGTCTTCCCATCGGAATTCGAAACGCGCTTTCGACAATGCGTTATCACGGATCTGCGCACCAGGATGCCCCTTCGCCAGATCGGCCGCATGTGCTGCGATCTTGTACGTGATGATGCCATCCTTCACATCGACCTTGTTCGGCAAACCCAAATGCTCTTTCGGCGTCACGTAGCACAGCATCGCGGTGCCGTACCAGCCGATCTGCGCAGCACCGATACCGGACGTAATGTGATCGTAACCCGGTGCGATATCAGTGGTCAGCGGGCCGAGCGTGTAGAACGGCGCTTCGTGGCACTGCTCCAATTGCAGGTCCATATTCTCTTTGATCAAATGCATCGGCACGTGGCCCGGACCTTCGATCATCACTTGCACGTCGTGCTTCCACGCGATCTGTGTCAACTCGCCGAGCGTTTTCAATTCGCCTAATTGCGCTTCATCATTGGCATCGTAAATCGAACCCGGACGTAGACCATCGCCGAGGCTGAACGACACGTCGTATGCTTTCATGATTTCGCAAATTTCTTCGAAATGCGTGTACAGGAATGATTCCTGATGATGCGCCAAACACCACTTCGCCATGATCGAACCGCCGCGCGACACGATACCGGTCATGCGCTTGGCCGTCATCGGCACATAGCGCAGCAACACGCCTGCATGGATCGTAAAGTAATCGACGCCCTGCTCGGCTTGCTCGATCAAGGTGTCGCGGAAAATTTCCCATGTCAGGTCTTCCGCTTTGCCATTCACTTTTTCCAATGCCTGATAAATCGGCACCGTGCCGATCGGCACGGGCGAATTGCGGATGATCCATTCGCGTGTTTCGTGGATGTGCTTGCCGGTGGAAAGATCCATCACGTTGTCCCCGCCCCAACGGATCGCCCAAGTCATTTTTTCGACTTCTTCACCAATGGAAGATGTAACGGCCGAGTTGCCGATGTTAGCGTTGATCTTGACCAGAAAATTACGGCCGATGATCATCGGTTCGATTTCAGGATGGTTAATGTTGGCGGGAATGATCGCACGACCGCGTGCAACTTCGGAACGCACGAACTCCGGCGTGATCTCGGCAGGAATGCTGGCGCCGAACGATTGGCCCGGATGCTGGCGGCCCATCAGGTCAGCCAACTTGTTGCCCATCGGGCCCGATGCTTTCAAGCTTTCCAGATATTCCTTGCGGCACATGTTTTCACGAATCGCGATGAACTCCATCTCCGGCGTGATGATGCCCTGGCGCGCATAATGCATCTGCGATACATTTTTGCCGGCTTTGGCGCGGCGTGGTTTGCGATGCAAATTGAAACGCAACTCTGCCAGCTTTGGATCATTCAAACGCTCGATGCCGTATTGCGAAGTTGGACCTGGCAATTCTTCAGTGTCGTCACGCTCCAGAATCCATGGCAACCGCGGCGTCGCCAAGCCGGAACGGATATCGATATTGACACCCGGCTCGGTGTAAGGGCCGGAAGTGTCGTACACATAAATCGGTGGGTTTTTTTCCGCGCCAAATGAAGCAGGCGTATCGGACTGCGTGATTTGACGCATCGGGACGCGAATATCCGGACGCGATCCCTGGATGTACACCTTGCGTGAATTGGGTAGCGGCTGGATTGCGGCTTCATCTACCTGTGCGGTAGCAGCAAGAAAGCGTTGCGAGGCGTGTTCGGGTGCGTTCATTTTGTTCCTTTGCTCATCATCAAAAAAGCGAAGGAACATCGGAACAAGGGCAGAATCCGAAAGCTTCCCTTCGCTGGCATTATCCAGATCAGGTTCGAGGGTGTTTCTCACCCGGCGACTTAAACTACTATAAGTACACCAGGACCCCTAGCGTTGCGCAGTATCAAACTGGCAGGGTTTTGATTATACGCCTCCAAACGGACGAAACGGAATCCATCTTATCGGCCGCATTGGCTATTGCAAACCTCTTAATCCGTCGTTCCCGCGAAAGCGGGAATCCATAAGGCAGTGATTCGAGAAACTCAGCATGGATTCCCGCTTTCGCGGGAACGACGAGGCTTTTGCTTTCGGTCCACTTTGCCGTGCACTAATAATGCGTTTTCCACCCCAAAAACCCGCCATTCCCTGCTTGCTCCCTTATAATGGTCAGTTTCGCAAAAACACAAGTCAAATCATGGAATTAGCAAAGTCTTTCGAGCCCGCCGAGATTGAAAAGTTCTGGCGGTCCGAGTGGGAAAAACGTGGTTACTACACCGCGACCACTGATACCGGCAAACCCGCATTCAGCATACAGTTGCCACCACCCAATGTGACCGGCACCTTGCACATGGGCCATGCCTTCAATCAAACCATTATGGATGGCTTGACGCGTTATCACCGCATGCGTGGCTTCAACACTGCATGGATTCCAGGCACCGATCATGCCGGTATCGCGACGCAAATCGTGGTCGAGCGGCAACTTGATGCGCAAAAGATATCTCGCCACGATTTGGGCCGCGAAAAATTTGTCGAAAAAGTGTGGGAGTGGAAAGAACAATCCGGCTCAGCGATCACAGGACAAATGCGTCGCCTGGGTGCATCCGCTGACTGGAGCCGCGAATACTTCACGATGGATGACAAGCTGTCGAAATCGGTGACCGAAGTATTTGTACGCCTGTTCGAGCAAGGTTTGATTTATCGCGGCAAACGGCTGGTCAACTGGGATCCTGTTTTGGGAACGGCTGTGTCGGATCTGGAAGTCGTGTCGGAAGAAGAAGATGGTTCGATGTGGTACATCAAGTATCCGCTCGCTGATGGCAGCGGCCATTTGACGGTTGCAACCACACGTCCGGAAACCATGTTGGGTGACGTTGCAGTCGCAGTCGACCCGACCGATGAGCGTTACATGGCGCTGGTCGGCAAAATGTTGAAACTGCCTCTGTGCGATCGCGAGATCCCGATTATTGCGGACGAATATGTCGACAAGGAATTCGGCACCGGCTGCGTGAAGATCACGCCTGCGCATGACTTCAATGACTATGCAGTTGGGCAGCGTCACAAACTTGCGCAGCTCAGCATCTTCACGCTGGATGCAAAAATCAACGAACACGCGCCAGCCAAATATCAAGGCATGGATCGCTTCGCTGCACGCAAGCAAATCGTCGCCGACCTCGATGCACAAGGTTTGCTGCAGGAAGTGAAGCCGCACAAATTGATGGTGCCACGCGGCGACCGTACCGGCGTCGTGATCGAACCGATGCTGACCGACCAATGGTTTGTCGCGATGAGCAAGCCCGCTCCGGCAGGCACGCACTTCCCCGGCAAATCGATTGCCGAAGTCGCGTTGGAAAAAGTATCGAATAGCGAAGTGAAATTCATCCCGGAAAACTGGACCACGACTTACAACCAGTGGCTCAACAATATCCAGGACTGGTGCATCTCGCGCCAATTGTGGTGGGGCCACCAAATCCCGGCATGGTATGACGACGCAGGCAACATCTACGTCGCACGCACCGAAGCAGAAGCGCTGAAGCAATCTGGCGGAAAACCGATCAAGCGCGATGAAGACGTGCTCGACACGTGGTTCTCATCTGCACTGGTGCCGTTCTCGACGCTCGGCTGGCCGGAAGAAACGCCTGACTACAAAATGTTCCTGCCATCGACCGTGCTGGTGACCGGCTTCGATATCATCTTCTTCTGGGTTGCGCGCATGGTGATGATGACCACGCACTTTACCGGCAAGGTGCCATTCAAAACTGTCTACGTGCATGGCTTGGTACGCGATGGCAACGGCCAGAAAATGTCCAAGTCGAAAGGCAACACACTCGACCCGATCGATCTGATTGATGGCATTGATGTCGAAACCTTGGTCGCCAAGCGCACATCCGGCTTGATGAATCCGAAACAGGCAGAAAGCATCGCCAAAGCCACGCGCAAGGAATTCCCGAGCGGCATTCCCGCATTCGGCACCGATGCATTGCGCTTCACGTTTGCATCACTTGCTACGTTAGGCCGCAACATCAACTTCGACTTGCATCGCTGCGAAGGTTACCGCAACTTCGGCAACAAGCTATGGAACGCGACGCGCTTCGTGCTGATGAATGTGGAAGGCAAGGATTGCGGATTCGATAGCCATGTCGATGGCATTTGCAAGGATGGCTATCTCGACTTCTCGCAAGCCGATCGCTGGATCGTGTCGCTGTTGCAGCGAACCGAAGCCGAAGTCGAAAAAGGTTTCGCCGACTATCGCTTCGACAATATCGCATCGGCGCTGTACAAATTTATCTGGGATGAATATTGCGACTGGTATCTGGAAGTCGCCAAGGTGCAAATGCAGCATGGCACCGAAGCGCAACAACGCGCCACGCGTCGCACGCTGCTACGCGTGCTCGAAGTCGTGCTGCGCCTGGCGCACCCGATCATTCCATTCATCACAGAGACATTATGGCAAACCGTCGCACCACTGACTGGAAAGGTGTTAAATCCTGCCGGTGATTCGATCATGCTGCAACCTTACCCGCTGCCTGATCTGAAAAAGATCGACGAGCAAGCAGAAGGATGGATGGCGCAACTGAAATCGTTGACGGATGCTTGCCGCAATCTGCGTGGTGAGATGCAATTGTCGCCAGCTGTGCGCGTGCCGCTCATCATGCAATCACCAAGCGGCGACACGCAATTGCAATCGTTCGCGCCGTATCTGCAAGCACTGTCTAAATTGTCTGAAGTAAAAATCGTCGATCAATTACCGGAATCGCCAGCACCAGTATCAGTGGTCGGCGAAGTCAAACTGATGCTCAAGGTGGAGGTCGATGTCGCTGCCGAATGCGAACGCTTGACCAAAGAAATCACGCGTCTGGATGGCGAAATCGTCAAGATCAACGCCAAACTGAGTAATGAAAGTTTTGTCGCGCGTGCGCCTGCGCAAGTGGTCGGACAAGAAAGAGAACGTCTCGCCTCCTACGCAGCAACGCTGGAGAAATTACGCGAACAATTGAATAAACTGCCGAAAGCTTGATGCACAACCTGGTCCACTAAAAACACGAAATGCACGAACGACATACCAAGATTTTTTTCGTGATTTTCGTGTATTTCGTGGACAATTCCAGCACCACCTAACGAAAGGGAAATCATGTTCAAGCAACGATTCATCCTGATTGCCGCCGTTACCGCGTTCATATCTGCACATGCATTGGCAGCCGACAATTCCCTGGTCGGCTTATGGAAAACCATCGATGACGAAACCGGCAAGCCAAAGTCTCTGGTGCGCATCACCGAAAACAATGGCGAATTCAAAGGCAAAGTAGAAAAACTGTTTCGCTCCTCGGATCAGGATCAAAATCCGAAATGCACAAAATGCGAAGACGCCAACAAGGATCAACCGATCATCGGCATGACCATCCTGACTGGAATGCGCAAAGAGGATGATGAATATACTGGCGGCCACATCCTCGATCCAAACAACGGCAAAGTCTATAAAAGCAAAATGTCGTTGATCGATGACGGCAAAAAATTGAAACTGCGTGGCTATATTGGCGTACCGATGTTGGGTCGCACGCAAGTTTGGTTACGCGAAGAGTAATCACACAGACTCAAACAAAAAAGGCACTGCGGTGCCTTTTTATTTTTTCAGAAACTTGCTCAAATGCCGATCCAGCTGATTCGCAAAGTTCTGCCGGTCGCCATGACTGAACGGTGCCGGTCCGCCTGTGTCAACACCACTACCGCGCAACTCATCCATAAAATTCCGCATGCTTAAATGCTGCTGGATATTATCGCTGGTATAAAACTCGCCACGCGGATTGAGTGCATAGCCGCCTTTTTTCAATACATCGGCAGCAAGGGGAATATCAGCGGTGATCACCAAATCACCAGCTTGCACCAGCAAGACAATTTCCTTGTCTGCCACATCGAAACCTGCGGGCACTTGCACAGCCCTGACAAACCGCGAGGGTGGCGTACGCAGCAATTTATTGGCAATCAACGTGACCGATATTTCCAAGCGGTCAGCGACACGAAAAAGGATTTCCTTGATGACGCCAGGGCAGGCATCGGCATCCACAAGAATTTGCATGAGATTTTTATTGAATGAGATAACAAGCAGCTAACTATTTCAGGCTACGCAAGGATTCCAAAACAATACGCCGTGTTACCAGTACTTGTTCCGACAATGCGCTGGCCGCGTCCAGACTCGTATTTAATTTTTCGTCATTCATGCGCCAAACCGCCAACAACTTATCGCTGGCGTCTTCTACCGGCTTGGGTGCTAACGCAGCAAGATCGTGGATCAGTAGTACGCGATTCAATCCTATGGTCAAATCGCCGCGCTGCTGGTCTTTGCGAAAATGGGCAAAGTCGATGATTTGCTGCAGCTCGCCGAGGTTTTTCAGGATTTCAAATTCGGCGACACGGATATTGCGATTTTTTTCGGTGGATTCGTTACGCCAGGTGTTGTAAAACAGCGCTGTAACAGCGACCGTCAAACTCAGCAAAGCGACGATGTTGCGTCTAATCTGAGAGGCGAAACTATTATTTTCCATCAGTCATCCACGTCTTCGTTAAGCAGCCACAGCTTCAATCCGCTTAGCTACTCCCATAACTCGCCATTCGGCCCTGTACGCGGCGCAGTGACGCCGAAGTGCGAATAGGCTGCCGGTGTCGCAACACGTCCGCGCGGCGTGCGCTGCAAAAATCCTTGTTGAATCAAGTACGGTTCAAGGACATCTTCAATCGTATCGATTTCTTCGCCGATCGCTGCTGCGAGATTGCCGATACCAACCGGCCCGCCGCCGAATTTAAACAGCACGGCTTCCAGCAATTTCCTATCCATCACATCAAAACCAACCGCATCGACATCGAGCATTTTCAACGCAGCATCGGCAATCTCCTTGGTGATTGCGCCATCATGTTTGACCTCGGCAAAGTCGCGTACGCGACGCAACAACCGATTGGCAATCCGCGGCGTGCCACGTGCGCGCTTGGCGATTTCACCGGCACCACCTTCAACGATGGGCGCATTGAGCAGTGATGCACTGCGTGTGACGATCTTGGTCAATTCGGCGACCGAATAAAATTCCAGGCGTGCGACGATGCCGAAGCGATCGCGCAATGGATTGGTTAACATGCCGGCGCGCGTTGTTGCACCAACCAGTGTGAACGGTTGTAGATCCAGCTTGACCGAGCGCGCCGCCGGACCTTCGCCGATCATGATGTCAATCTGGTAGTCTTCCAGCGCCGGATACAGGATTTCTTCGACGACCGGCGACAAGCGATGAATCTCATCGATAAACAATACATCGTTCGCTTCAAGATTGGTCAACAGTGCAGCCAGGTCACCAGGACGCTCCAGCACAGGGCCGGAAGTCTGGCGCAAGTTGACACCCATCTCGCGTGCGATGATGTGCGCCAACGTGGTCTTGCCCAAACCCGGCGGACCAAACAGCAATGTGTGATCAAGCGCTTCCTTGCGATTGCGTGCAGCGGTAATGAAAATTTGCAGCTGATCGCGAATCTTTTCTTGTCCGACATATTCGTCAAGCTGCTTCGGCCGCAATGCGCGTTCGATTGCCTCCTCGTTCGGCGAAGCCGGTGTAGCAGCGGTGATACGCTGTTCGGTGAAATTGTCGGTTTGGATACTCATTGTTTCACTTTTAATTTACTAGCCTTTGGAAAGTGCCTTCAGCGCCAATTTGATTCCATCCGACACGCTGGCGCCGGCCGGCACCTGCTTCATCGCCAACATGGCCTCCTTATCGGAATAACCGAGCGCAAGCAATGCATTCAGGATATCGGAAGTCGGGTCGTTATGCACCACGCCGCCAACCGCGCTCAAATCGGCTCCGAGCTTGCCTTTCAATTCCAGCAACAGGCGTTCTGCGGTTTTTTTGCCGATGCCCGGTATCTTGGTCAAGCGGCCGGATTCTTGCAATGTAATTGCTTGTACCAAATCAGTAACCGACATGCCGGACAAAATGGATAAAGCAGTACGCGCACCGACACCAGAAATCTTGATCAATTGCCGAAATACTTTGCGCTCTTCCAGATTGCCAAAACCAAACAAAAGATGCGCATCTTCTCGCACGGCAAGATGTGTAAACAGGACGACTTTTTCACCAAGTACGGGCAGGTTGTAAAACGTGCTCATCGGCACATCGACTTCATATGCGACACCCTGACAATCGACCAGCAATTGCGGTGGATTTTTTTCGAGAAGAATACCGGAGAGGCGGCCTATCATTGTTGGACGATCCTGAAATGTAAAACAGAAAAGAATGATACAGCAGGAATGGGTTTATCCCACCAAACGCCCGCGCTTCATGCGCAAACCTTTTAGTAAACCTGGCGCAGCCTCGCTCATCTGCGCCAACGCATCCGTACTATGCGCATGGCAAATCGCCACACCCAATGCATCCGCGGCATCGGTACCCGGCAAGCCCGGCAACTGCAAAAGCCGCTGCACCATATTCTGCACTTGCTCCTTCTGCGCTTTGCCGTGGCCGACGACGGCTTGCTTGACTTGCAACGCAGTGTATTCGGACACGGACAAATTGGCTCCGACCAATCCGCAAATTGCTGCGCCGCGCGCTTGGCCAAGTAGCAATGTAGACTGTGGATTGACGTTGACGAAAACGATTTCCACTGCAGCGCAATCGGGTTGGTAGGTACTGATGATTTCAGACACGCCGTTCAAAATGATTTTGAGGCGTTGTGGCAACGTCAATTCCGCATCCGATGTTTTGATGGTGCCGGACGCAACGTAGCTGAGCTTGTTGCCTTGTTTGTCAATAACGCCAAAGCCGGTGGTGCGCAAGCCGGGGTCGATGCCGAGGATCTTCATATGTTTAAATGCCTACTCAACGCACCCGGTTTCAGGTGCCGTCCCAGCGAACGCTGGGATCCAGTGTCGTTACGCAATGTCGGCATATAAATCATTCCAATATGGATTTGCCTGTTCGATCAATTCAATTTTCCAGGCTCGCTTCCACGCTTTAAGTTGCTTTTCGCGGTAAATTGCGGATTCGGGATCGTCGAATACTTCATAATATACGAGTGTTTTAATACTGTGCTGTTTGGTGAAACCCGAAACGAAACCTTCTTTATGTTCATATACACGGCGTACCAAGTCATTAGTCATGCCGATATAAAGCGTACCGTTTCTGCTACTTGCCAACAAATAAACGTAGTAGCTCATCGACGGAAGACGCTGGGTTCCAGCGTTCGCTGGAACGACACATTGGGTTTTACTTGTCGCCCCAGCGAACGCTGGGGTCTAGTGGCGTTACTCAATGCCAAGCTGATGGTCAATCGAGAACTGTAAGCACAACATGAATTAATGTCTGAAATGCCGCGTCCCCGTGTACAGCATCACCACACCACGCTCATCCGCCGCATCAATCACTTCCTGATCGCGCATCGACCCACCCGGCTGGATCACGCAAGTCGCGCCCGCATCCACCACCACATCCAACCCATCGCGGAACGGGAAGAATGCATCGGATGCCACGGCTGAACCAACCAGAGACAAATTGGCGTTCTTCGCCTTGATCGACGCAATGCGCGCCGAATCAATGCGGCTCATCTGTCCGGCACCGACACCAAGCGTCATGCCGTTACCGCAGAATACGATTGCATTCGATTTGACGAATTTGGCAACACGCCATGCGAACATCAGATCCTGCAATTGTTGCTGTGTCGGTTGCAACTTGGTGACCACTTTCAATTCCGACAGCGCGACATTTTTTGCATCAGGCGATTGCACCAGCAAGCCGCCGCCGACACGTTTAAGTTCATACTGATTCAAACCGCTACCGAGCGGAATTTCAAGCAAACGCACATTCGGTCTAGTCGCAAAAATCTCTTTTGCTTCAGCAGTGAATGATGACGCAATCAACACTTCAACGAATTGCTTGGCAACCGCGGTCGCTGCGAAACCATCCAACTCGCAGTTAAAGGCAATGATGCCGCCAAACGCAGAAGTCGGATCGGTCTGCAATGCCTTGCTATAGGCTTCCAATGCATTTGCACCGACTGCAACGCCGCATGGATTGGCATGCTTGACGATGACGCATGCCGTCTCGGTGAAAGTCTTTACACATTCCCACGCTGCATCGGCATCACCGATGTTATTGAAGGACAGTTCCTTTCCTTGCAATTGCGTGTAATTGGCGAGTGCGCCTTCAACCGCATGGACATCGCGATAAAACGCGGCCGATTGATGGGGATTCTCACCGTAGCGCATTTCCTGCACTTTTTCGAAGTGCAAGTTCAACGTCTCTGGATAAGAGCTGCGTGTTGTGTGTTGCTTGTCTTCGCCAAGCGATGTGAAGTAATTGGTAATCGAGCCATCATATTGCGCAGTATGTGCGAATACTTTTTTCGCCAATGCAAACTTGATTTCGTAATCGACCTCACCTTGGTTGACCTTTAATTCGGCCAAGACCTGTGCATAGTCATTGGGGTCGCAAATGACGATCACATCCTTGTGATTCTTGGCAGAGGAACGCAGCATCGCCGGGCCGCCGATGTCGATGTTTTCGATCGCGTCTTCCAACGTGCAATGCGCTTTGGCCACGGTCTGTTGGAACGGATACAAATTGACCACCACCATGTCGATGGTTGGAATGTCATGCTTCTCCAATGCAGCGCGATGCTCGGGGAAATCACGGCGCGCGAGAATGCCGCCATGCACTTTCGGATGCAAGGTCTTCACGCGCCCATCGAGCATTTCCGGAAAGCCGGTGTAATCAGCCACTTCAGTCACTTTGATACCGTTATCCGCCAATAATTTTGCGGTGCCACCTGTGGACAGGATATTGACCCCCATCGCGGAAAGTTCACGCGCAAAATCAAGAACACCAGTTTTGTCTGAAACGGAAATGAGAGCTTGTTTAATCATGATAGCTATGCGGAAGGATAATAAAGAAGATTAGAAAACGATTATGCGCTGAAAAGGCGCAACGCCGAAGTTGACTTAAAGCAATCTGTGTTGCTGTAACTTTTTGCGTAAGGTATTGCGATTAATACCGAGCATCTCGGCGGCCAGTGATTGATTGTCGCCGGCACGTGCCATCACTGCTTCAAGAATGGGCTTCTCGACGGTAAATACGACCATTTCATATACGTTCGTTGGGTGCTGCTCACCCAAATCCTTGAAATATTTTTCAAGGCTTTTTTTCACGACGTCCTGGATGCTGTCTTTACTCATTATTAAAAATAGCTTGAGTTTGTTGTGAGAATGGAAAGTCAGTGCCTACTCAGGCAGCCAACTTTTGTTCGGGAAGCGCGTATTGTAACCGTTCGCCAAAGGCTAACTGCAAATCAAAGAAATTTTTCACTTCAGCGAGTTGTTCTTCGCAAGTTTCCAAGCGATTCATCTGTTGCCGGAATTCTTCGCCTCCATTCAAATCACGCACGTACCAGCCGATGTGTTTACGTGCGGTGCGCACACCAAGGTAGTCGCCGTAAAATGCATAATGCGCAAGCAAATGTTCTTCCATTAACGCAGCGACTTCCGACACCAAAGGTGCTGCCAAATATTCACCGGTGCGCAAAAAATAATCGATCTCACGAAAGATCCACGGTCGTCCTTGTGCAGCACGTCCGATCATGATTGCGTCTGCGTTGGTTGCTGCAAGTACAAACTTGGCTTTCTCTGGCGTCGTAATGTCGCCATTCGCAACAACCGGAATCGACACTGCTGCCTTGACCGCCGCAATCGTTTCATACTCTGCCGCGCCGCTGTAACCATCAGTCCGCGTTCTGCCATGCAGCGTCAGCATCGCGATGCCGCTTGCTTGCGCCATGCGCGCAATGGTCAATGCATTCTTGTTGGCGCGATCCCAACCGGTGCGGAATTTTAACGTGACAGGGACATCGACCGCGCGCACCACTGCATCCAGAATTTCGCCAACCAATTTTTCATTTTGAAGCAGAGCCGAACCGCACCAGCTATTGCATACTTTTTTGACTGGACATCCCATGTTGATATCGATGATTTGCGCGCCGCGGTCGACATTGAATTGTGCACATTGCGCGAGAATGTCCGGATCGGCACCCGCAATTTGCACAGCCTTCGGCTCCATTTCACCATCGTGATTAGTGCGGCGCGATGTCTTTTCAGAGTTCCATAAACGCGGGTTGGACG
The DNA here is from genome assembly GCA_036560485.1 of Burkholderiaceae bacterium. Taxonomy (GTDB): domain Bacteria; phylum Pseudomonadota; class Gammaproteobacteria; order Burkholderiales; family Burkholderiaceae_D; genus DATBRC01. The sequence continues at coordinate 33,034 of DATBRC010000030.1, read as the reverse complement.
CTGCCATTTCCGATACCGCATATCCAGCGCCCAGCTGCTTGCACAACTGCCGGAAAGGCCGATCCGTCACTCCTGCCATCGGAGCGACAAAAACATTGTTGCGAAGGATATAAGGACCAATATTCACGAAATGGAATGATGCCGGGAAAACAGCTTTTTTGAACGAAAGCGCTATTTTATCGTTAACCGTTTCCCATCCCGATTTATCTGGTCAGGACTGTGCTTGCGACCCCGATGTACGCATCGCACTCCACAAATTGTGATTGGCTTGCTGTATCAGATCTTCCAGCCCGTTGCTTTCTTTGTCATAGGGCGTAACGCTTACACTCAGACTCAAGCGCACTGAATAATCATCGTCGGTTATCGGATGGCTCATCGCATAAGCCTGCAAACTTTGCGCGAGCACTTCTGCCTGTCGCATGTCGGTACGCGGAAAAATAAACAGGAACTCGATGTTGGTCCATCGCCCGACTTTATCTTGCGGCCGTAACCGGGAACTGATCATCTTGGCAAATGCACTCAGGATTGCATCAGCAGCCAACCATCCATGCGTCTCATTGATTTTGTCGAAATCATCAATCCGGCAAATCATGACCGACAAGGATTCATCCTTCTCGTTTGCGCGCTCGACCGCCTGGCCCAGCACATGCATCGTCTTGCGCCGGTTCATCAATCCTGTCAACGCATCCAATTGCGTTCTTTGCGTGAGCAGCTGCATCAAGTTGGATGTTTGCCAAATGATTTCTGCAATGTAGCTCAATGCCTGAAAAGGAGCGACACCCATTTGAGAAAAATAATCGACATCGTCAGCATAAAAAACCAGCAAACCCTTCAGATTCAGTTCAGCTTTTTCCGAACGCAGCGGAATGGCCAATGCGCTATTGACCGAGCAAGCATCCATATTTTTGTGCCATGGTGCAAACAGGGAATTGAGTTCGTTCAGTTCGCCGACGCTCTCATGCGATGCTTGCGCATACGTGCCGCCATATTGGAAGCAGGATGATGGCAACTGCCAATCATCTGATTCCGGTGAACATGCGCCGAAAGCACAGTACGGCAACACGGTATTCGCGCCTTCTTCACAAAACCCGATCCAGATAAAACGCACATGCGATGTCGCGCCGGTGATGGTTTCGCACAAGCGCTTGATGTTTTCTTTCCCGTCAAAGGATTGCGGCACTATTTCCAATAGCGTGTGCAAGGCAATATTGAGCTTGTCCTTTTCCTCACCAAGCTCTATCGAACCTAGAGTTGATCGCGCCAACTCCGTGGATGGGCGCGGCTCTCGTGATGAAAATAAATTAAACATCTCCTTCCCCCCTGCACTTTCTGAATTGGCAATTCAGTTGTGTCCGACAGATCTTTACCTGCCTGATATTTTTCGTTAGGTGTTCTTAATTATTTATCAACCTCGTCCAACGCTGTACTGACCAAATGTGTCACATCAGACCACTGTATAACTTGCATGCAATCTCCGTTCCATACAAGTCTGTTAATACTGGCATTCAAAATATCAAAATCGCGTGGCGATCCGTAACCGATTCCCGTCGCTGCGCGATAGACGCATTCCAGCACGCCACCATGTGTGACGATCACGATTTTTTTATGCTGGCTGCCTGTGACAATGTCGGTTATTGCAGTTAATACGCGCGCCGAAAATTCACGCAAGGTTTCTGCCACGTTTTTCCCATCCGGGTAGCGCGCATCCATTTCACGGGCACGCCATGCGGCGAATTCTTTTGGGTAGCGCTCGCTGATATCGGCGTGACGCAATCCTTCAAAAGCACCATAGCAGCGTTCACGCAAACCCACATCAATCTGTACCGTCATGCCACGCGGCGTCGCGATCGCTTGCGCCGTATGTTTGGCGCGTTGCAGGTCGCTGGCATAGATTGCATCCAATGGCTCATTCAATAAAGCTTGCCCCACTGCGCATGCCTGTCTCAAGCCTTCAGCATTCAATCCAATATCCAGATGGCCTTGCAAGCGCTTTTCCGCATTCCAGTCCGTTTCGCCATGACGGATCAATAAAATTTCTGTCATGCCAAATCACTCCACAATAATTTTTTGTTTGCTCTGCAGCCAGAACGTCACCGGTCCATCATTGGTCAGCGACACCTGCATATGCGCGCCGAATTGGCCGGTCTGCACAAGCGCATGTTTGACGCGTGCTTGCAATACAAAATAATCAAATAATTTTTTACCGTCTTCAGGTGAAGCCGCCGGCGTGAAAGAAGGACGTGTGCCGGATTGCGTATCGGCTGCCAATGTGAATTGCGGCACTAACAGCAAGCCGCCCTCAACATCCTTGATACTGCGATTCATTTTGCCTGCATCGTCCGCAAATACGCGATACGTGAGCAGCTTTTCGAGTAATGCATCACTCTCTTGTTCAGTATCACCACGCTCGGCGCACACCAACACAAGCAAGCCCGCGTTGATTGCGCCGATGGTATTGCCGTCCACGACCACATTCGCGTGTGTCACACGCTGCAGGAGGACAATCATTTTCGCTATGCCAAGGTGACGCGCGCGAATTTGCGCTTGCCGACTTGCACGACAAATAATCCTGCATCGACCTTCAATCCTTTGTCGCTTACAACTGTGCCATCAATTCGCACACCGCCTTGTTCGACCATGCGCAATGCTTCCGACGTCGAAGGACACAGATTGGCTTGCTTGAGCAATTGTCCGATGCCCAATGGCGCGCCAGACAATGTCACTTCCGGAACGTCATCCGGGATGCCGCCTTTAGCGCGATTATTGAAGTCCGCTAACGCATCTTCGCCAGCCTGCACGGAATGGAAGCGCGCAACGATCTCCTGCGCAAGCAATACCTTGATGTCGCGTGGATTGCGGCCGCCTTCGACTTCTTTTTTGAACTGTCCAATCTCGGCGAGCGATCTGAATGACAGCAACTCATAATAACGCCACATCATCACATCGGAAATGCTCATGATCTTGGCGAACATATTGTTGGCAGGCTCGGTGATGCTGATGTAATTGCCTTTGGATTTGGACATCTTCTCGACGCCATCCAAACCTTCCAGCAATGGCATGGTGAGTATGCATTGCGGCTCCTGGTTCCAATCCTTTTGCAATTCACGGCCTACCAGCAAATTGAATTTCTGATCGGTGCCACCCAATTCGAGATCGGAATGCAAGGCAACCGAGTCATAGCCTTGCATCAGCGGATACAACAACTCATGCACGGAAATCGGCGTACCGGCCTTGTAGCGCTTGGTGAAATCCTCACGCTCCAGAATCCGGGCAACCGTATATTTGGCTGCCAACTGGATCATGCCGCGGGCGCCCAGCTGATCGCACCATTCGGAGTTGTAACGGATTTCCGTCTTGGTTGGATCGAGCACCAGGCTTGCCTGCGCAAAATAAGTTTTGGCATTCTCTTCGATCTGTTCTTTGGTCAACGGTGGACGTGTGACGTTGCGGCCCGATGGATCGCCGATCATCGACGTGAAATCACCGATTAAGAAAATCACTTGATGGCCCAGATCTTGCAACTGACGCATCTTGTTAAGAACGACGGTATGCCCCAAGTGCAAATCCGGTGCAGTCGGATCCAGGCCGAGCTTGATGCGTAACGGCTTGCCGGCTTGTTCGGATCGTGCGAGCTTTTGTGCGAATTCGGATTCGATCAGGATTTCTTCGGCGCCACGCTTGGCTACCGCAAGTGCCTCATTGACGGAGTCGGACAAGGGCAATGCCTTGATCGATGCTGCAATTGACGTCATTACTTTACTTTCTATTAATTTACTATTTGCCAAGTTTAAACCGTCATTTATTTCAATGACGAAAGTTCGATTTGTTAAATATCATTACGTAGGTATAATTATCGATCGTTTTCAGGGTGCTGCACTCCAAATTCTCGAAAAAATAACGACAACGAGAATTCGGATAACAACAAATTTTAACTGATTGCATGTTTCCATTTGAATTATTGAAGAGCTTACGCTCTAGTGGCAGACTTCTTTTTGGCTCGTCACGCAAAACACGCATTATCTCGGGAACGGGTTTGTTTCTGGCCGCCTGTGCATTTGGCGCCGTCGGTGTAGCTCCTCGCGCACCCGACCCCGCTGACTTGCCGGTGAAATTGGTCACTGAAGTATTGGACGTTCCCAACCTGACGACGCAAATCGCCGAGCTTGAGCAATCCGAACAAAATTTTATCCGTGAAGAAAAAGTGCGCGCCGGTGACACACTGGCCACATTGTTGACGCGTTTGGGTGTTGACGATGATGCTGCCACCAGCTTCATCAAAGCAGACCATACTGCACATGCCGTATTGGAGCTGAAGCCGGGCAAACGGGTGCAGGTTCAAACAACAGAAGATGGTGAATTGCAGTGGTTGAGCACCATGCTGGGCAGCGGTCGCGATACTCCTGCCAACAATTTACTCATCAAGCGGGAAGGCGAAACGTTCAAAGCCTATACCACTGCAGCACAAATCGAAAGACGCATCGAAATGCATTCGGGCGAAATCAAATCATCCCTGTTTGCAGCAACAGACGCCGCACAAATCCCGGACAACATCGCATCACAAATCGTCGATATGTTTGCTACCGATATTGACTTCGCTTCTGATTTGCGGCGCGGTGATCGCTTCAATATTGTCTATGAAACCTTTTGGCAAAATGGCGAATATATCCGCTCCGGCCGCGTCCTTGCAGCGGAATTTATCAATGCAGGCAAAGCGTATCAATCCGTCTGGTTTGATGATCCCAACAACAAGCAAAGCGGCGGCTATTATGGCTTTGACGGCAAATCACTGAAAAAAGCATTTCTGAAATCACCAGTGGCATTCTCCCGCATTTCCTCAGGTTTTGCGATGCGAGTGCATCCGATCTCAGGCAAATGGAAGAAGCATGAAGGCATCGATTTTGCCGCCGCGATGGGCACCCCGATTCGCGCTGCTGCAGACGGCGTGATTAATTTTGCCGGCACACAAAATGGCTACGGCAATGTAGTAATCATCAAACATTGGTCCAGCTATTCGACTGCTTATGCACACATGAGCCGCTTTGCAAGCGGCATAAAAAAGGGCATGAAGGTCAACCAGGGTGATGTCATTGGTTATGTTGGCATGACAGGTTGGGCGACTGGCCCGCACTTGCATTATGAATTCCGTGTTGACAATAAGCCGCGCAATCCTTTGACGATCAACGTTCCGAATACTCAAGCATTGGCTGGCGCCGATTTGCAACGTTTCCGTAGCATGACGAATGAAATGTCGCATCGCTTTGCGCTATTGCATATGGAAGACAAGAGTACAAAACTGGCTTCCAATTAATTTTGTTTGCCTGCCGTTTTTAAAAAGCCGTTTGCCACTGAAGAATTGTAAAATCAAGTCTTCGTCGCAAACGGTTTTTTTATGCCTGCCTCTTCATCTGTTAAAGACATGCTTTTTATCGGCCTGATGTCCGGCACCAGCCTGGACGGAGTCGATGGTGTGTTGACATCATTCTCTACTGATTATGGCAGTGGCCCGATCAAGACATTGACGACCGCTTATTTGCCTTTTCCGGCACCATTGCGTGCCGAATTGCTGGCTTTACAAAGCGCGTCGGATAACGAGATCCACCGCGAAGCACTGGCTGCCAATGCATTGGCGCATCTATATGCTGAATGCATTGCCCATCTGCTTGATCAGGCGAATGTATCGCGCGATCAAATTTGCGCCATCGGTGTTCATGGGCAAACCATACGGCATCGTCCCAACTTCGGCTATTCACGCCAAATCAACAATCCGGCATTATTGGCCGAGTTATCTGGAATCGATGTGATTGCTGATTTCCGCAGTCGCGATATCGCAGCTGATGGACAGGGCGCTCCTTTGGTACCCGCATTTCACCAGGCCGTGTTTGCACAACCCGGAAAAGTGCGAGTAGTCGCCAACATCGGTGGTATGAGCAACATCAGTATTCTGGACCATCGACTGGAGACTCCGAAAATCACAGGCTTCGATACTGGTCCTGGCAATGTCCTGCTCGATGCATGGACGGCGACACATCTTGGCAAACCCTACGATGACAATGGAAATTGGGCTGCGAGCGGGACCGTTATTCCAGCCCTATTGAAGAGTTTGCGCGATGAACCCTTCTTGCAAATGCCGCCACCCAAAAGTACCGGGCGAGATTTATTTCGACCGGACTGGTTACAGGTAATGTTGAAACCATTTCAGGACGAGAAGCCGGTGGATGTACAGGCCACGTTGGTCGAATACACTGCGACCACTTTGGCTGATGCGATCGCCGATTATGCTGATGCAACCGAGTCTATTCATGTCTGCGGTGGCGGCGCCTACAATATCTATCTGATGCACCGTTTGTCACTGGCGCTTGCATCGCGCAATTTGAAAGTCAACGTTGCTGCTACGACGGCACTCGGTATTTTGCCCAACCATGTTGAAGCACTGGCATTTGCATGGCTGGCCTATCGATTTACGATGCGCCAACCCGGCAATTTATCTGCAGTTACCGGAGCAAAAGGGCCTCGTATTTTAGGTGCACTGTATCCTGCCTAAAGCCGCCGAAGGCATAAAAAAAGCGCAGATAAATCTGCGCTTTTCAGAGTGTTGCAAAGTGTCGATATGTATTACGCCGAGAATGACGATCCACATCCGCAAGTGGTAGTCGCATTCGGATTTTTAATCACGAACTGCGCACCTTCCAGATCATCCTTGTAATCAATCTCTGCACCAACCAGATATTGATAGCTCATTGAGTCGATCAGCAGATGTACACCGTTCTTGGTCATGGTCGTATCATCTTCATTGACGATTTCATCAAACGTAAAGCCGTACTGAAAACCTGAACAGCCACCTCCCTGCACAAACACGCGCAGTTTCAAATCAGGGTTACCTTCTTCTTCAATCAATTGCGCCACTTTCATCGCAGCGCTATCGGTAAAGATAATCGGTGCGGGCATTTCGGTAATAGCATTCATTTCAAGCTCCTACTAGGCTGGCAATAGCCCATTATAATCAATCCGCGAGACTCACGTATTTCTCACGTACTCGCCGCAGCCAGCTTGGGAGCGGCCAATTTCAGTACAGTATCGCCTACCTGGTCATGCGTTAACTTGCCGGATACCAATGCACCGCCGTGCATTTCCAGTGCTTTGTAATACACATCACCTGTTATGCGGGCTTTCGGCTGCAATTCAAGAAATTCGGACGAATAAACCGGACCGGTAATTTCACCGTTGACAACTAAATAGGCAACCCGCACTTCACCTTCCACTTTGGCATGCTCGGAAATAACCAGCATGCTGCTCTGACCGACTTCAGCAATCACGTTACCTTTAACGTGACCATCGATACGCAATCCACCCTTGAAAAGTACATTACCTTCAATACTGGTCGATACGCCAATCAAACTATCTATCGTACTTTTCGTCTTGCTACCAAACATGATGGCACTCCTTTACAAATTGGCGGACTGCTGTGCCCTGATTTGCCCCTTATCGAGGATACGAGCCTGAACCGCCTTGATCAAAACGCCTTGCGGGAGCGTTAACATGCCCTCCACACGCTGATAGTACTTAAAGCCAAGCTTGAACTTTTCAGCTCCGCCTGATTTTCCATCCGGGAAGTTGATCATAGCACTTTTACCGTCTTGAATGACCGTTACAACGAGCTGTAAATCACCAACAAATTCACGCTCACCTTTTCCGCCTTGCCCACCTTGCATAACTAACAACCGATAGCGCAATTGATTCGGTGTGACAGCTTCTGCCATCAGCCGCCGGATCGAAATGCCTTGTGAACCTGTTGTCGCGGGCAGCAAACTTTCAAAAAACACCAGATCTTCCTTGAGTTTGGCATTTTCGACTTCAAGGGTTTTGAGTTGCGCGGCCAATTGCGCTTGCACGGATTTCTCAATATTCAACCGACTTTCCGATGCATTGACCGTCGTCGAGAATTCATCACGTTCAGCACTGAGCTTTTCTATTTGCTGCTGCAAAGATACGATTTGCAATTTCGTACTATCAGATTTAAATCCCGCAAAGCCTCGTCCCAAGTCATAAATCCACATCCCGATCGCAATTGCCCATCCCATCACAATTGCCATAAGTACAGCACGTATCGGCCAAGGCAGCTGCGTCCTGATTGACATCTGCGGCGCAGAAATCGAAAGACGCCTTAGCCAAAACTTCAACCTGAATTTGAAGGAATTGCTATAAGTATTAGAGGATGTCATGGATTATTGTTTGTTATGACGCTTATGGCATCACCGGAATATGCATTAATCCGGCCGACTCATCAAGGCCAAATAAAAGATTCATGCATTGCACTCCTTGCCCTGCTGCGCCTTTGACTAAATTGTCTTCGACAACTAATACCACCAATAAATTCCCTCCACCCGGACGATGGACTGCAATTCTTACCTGATTGGATGCGCGCACCGACCTGGTTTCAGGATGGCTCCCGGCCGGCATCACATCGACAAATTGTTCATCCTTGAAGTAATCTTCATACAAGCGCTGGAAATCAGTATCGCGCGCATCAGGTTGAATGGTTGCGTACAAAGTCGAATGAATCCCGCGGATCATCGGCACCAAGTGCGGCACAAATGTCAGACCGACTTTACGTCCGGCGATCGCTTGCAAACCTTGTACCGTTTCCGGCAAATGACGATGGCCTTTGACGCCGTACGCCTTGAAGTTGTCGGCGGCCTCAGCCAGCAATGAGCTCACTTCTGCTTTGCGGCCGGCTCCCGATACACCGGATTTGCAATCGGCGATCAAACTCGATTCATCGACCAGCGGCTTGGCTTGTGCGAGCAGTGGCGCATAGCCAAGTTGCATCGACGTTGGATAACAGCCAGGCAATCCAATCAAACGCGCATGCTTGATCGCGTCACGATTGATTTCGGGCAGGCCATAGACAGCTTCTTTCAATAGCTCTGGACAAGAGTGCGGCATGCCATACCATTTTTCGAACTCGGCAGTGTCTTTCAAACGAAAATCTGCTGCCAGGTCGATCACTTTCACACCAGCAGCCAGAAGCTCAGGGGTCTGTGCCATTGCTACGCCATGCGGTGTCGCAAAAAACACTACATCGCATTCTGTCAGTTTCGCCTTTTCTGGCGATGAAAAAGCCAGATTCACAAAGCCTCGCAGCGATGGATACATGTCGACCACCGGCATTCCGTCTTCCTTGCGCGAAGTGATAGCCGTTAATTGCACCTGCGGATGCGCAGCCAACAAACGTAACAATTCCACACCCGTGTACCCTGTACCGCCGACAATCCCGACCTTGATCATTTGAAAATCCTTCATCAACTTTACGCAAGCGCAATAGCACTATCGATCCATTCTAGCAGCTTGCAGAAATCACCAAAAAATTGCCGAAACAAGTTTGCTATATATAAAACGCAAAAAGCCGCCAGGCGCAAACCAGGCGGCTTTTCGATGTTCTGAAAACGCGGGTTTAGCGCTTGGAGAACTGCTTTGCGCGACGTGCTTTGCGCAAACCGACTTTCTTACGCTCGACTTCGCGTGCATCACGTGTAACGAAACCAGCTCTGGACAGTTCTGATTTCAACGTTGCATCGTAATCGATCAATGCGCGAGTAATGCCGTGACGAACCGCGCCAGCCTGGCCGGACTCACCGCCGCCATGCACGTTAACCATGATGTCGAAACGCTCGACATTGTTGGTCAGTTCAAGCGGTTGACGAATCACCATCAAGCCGGTTTCGCGAGAAAAATACTCGCTGGCTGGCTTGCCGTTGACGACGATTTGGCCTGAGCCGGATTTAATGAAGACGCGAGCCACTGCACTCTTGCGACGGCCGGTTCCGTAATTGTAGTTACCGATCATGTCAATTCCTTAGAGTTCTAGTGCTTTTGGTTGCTGCGCAGCGTGCGGATGGGTTGCTTCCGCATACACTTTGAGCTTCTTGATCATCGCGTAGCCGAGCGGGCCTTTAGGCAACATGCCCTTGACCGCTTTCTCGAGCGCGCGCCCTGGAAAACGCTGTTGCATTTTCTCGAAATTTGTTTCGTAGATGCCGCCTGGGTAAGTGGAATGACGATAATAAATCTTGTTCAAAGATTTGGTACCGGTCACGCGCAGCTTGCCTGCGTTGACGACAACGATAAAATCGCCCGTGTCGACGTGCGGAGTAAATTCTGGTTTGTGCTTGCCGCGCAGTCGGAGTGCCACTTCGCTGGCAACACGTCCGAGGACTTTGTCCGTCGCGTCAATCACGAACCAATCGCGCTTGACCTCATGGTCTTTTGCGGAGAAGGTTTTCATGATGACTTCCTAACTAGATTAACTCGCTCAAAATGGTGGTTCCACTCACAACGTCATAGATGGTTTGTGGACTCGGCCTTGTTATTTCTTCCTGAGCAATTAGAAGAACCTGAAATTATAGTCTTTTCAAGGACTTGGCGTCAAATTTAATATGCGGCCAAGGGCGTCTTGGGGCGCATTTTCCCAATTCCAGCAGCAAAACCTATCTTTTAAGTGCAGTTACAATACTCATTTTTTGCAGAAACAGGATCAAAATGGAATGCACAGTGCGCTGGACAGGCTTGTCCGGCATGACATTTTTAGCCGAAACCGGCTCCGGGCATGTCGTTGCAATGGATGGGGCGCCGGAAGGCGGCGGACGCAATCTGGCGCCAAGGCCGATGGAAGTCGTATTGGCGGGCACTGGGGGCTGCACCGCTTATGACGTAGTGCTCATTTTACGCAAGAGCGGCCAGGATATTCGCGGCTGCGACGTGAGTCTGAAATCGGAACGTGCGGAAAAAGATCCAAAAGTCTTTACCAAAATTCACTTTCACTTCACCGTCACCGGCCGCAATCTTAAAAACAATCTTGTCGAGCGCGCGATCAAACTCTCGCATGAGAAGTATTGTTCAGCCTCCATCATGCTGGAAAAAACAGCAGAGATAACGCATTCATTTGAGATCGTCGACGACTCGGCAGACATTACCCCATCCGCGTAATTTTGCATCGATTGATGCGCCCAGCGTGAATTAACGCACGAATCGGTTATTCCGCTAAATGTAATAAGCGGTTGTCGTCATCACTTTAGCCATCAGCTGCATCGCCTTCTGAGCAGGCGGCGGCACATGCACTGCACCGAGTGCATCTGCTGCTGCGCCATGAGCAACCTCATCGACTCGCATCTGCTCAACAATGGCGCGCGACTTGGCATCCTGCTTGGGCAAACTATCCAAATGGCTTGCCAAATGCGCCTCCACTTGGCGCTCCGTCTCAACCACAAATCCTAAGCTGCGCGCATCGCCTAAACGCGCCGCAACCGCGCCAAGCGCAAAAGCACCTACATACCAAAATGGATTGAGCAAACTCGTATGAGAACCAAGCTCCCGAATTCGCTGCGCAGTCCACGCCAAATGATCTTCTTCTTCTTCACCAGCCTGAATAAACTGCCGTTTGATGTTGTCATTTTTAGAAAATCGACCTTGTGCTTCATACAAGGCTTGCGCACAAACCTCGCCCACATGATTCACGCGCATCAAACCGGCACTATGCTGCCGTTCTACCATATCAAGATCACCATCCACAGCCTGCATTGCCGGAGTAGGCCGTCGCGCAGTAACCTCTCCCGTCATTGCCCGTAACGCATGATCGAATCCAATGATGAATGTATCTAAAAGTTGCATGCTGTTATCCTTCTATTTCACACTGTTGCCACTCTCACATTAAATCAGAATTGCCTGTTGCAGGGAAGCGACATAACCATCGTCATATTGCCATAAATACCAAAATCCCTTTGCCCTCAGACCGGATATTTGATGAAATGACTACCAGCTTCTTGACTATCGGTTTGGAAGTGTCGGCAGGGGCGTTTCCACTAGTGGCCTTGCTGTATGCAACATGTATTTATTTAGCAATATAACTCTCGGAGAAAACTGAATGAAAAAATCATTACTGGCACTCGCAGTTCTGGGCGCGTTCGCATCTGCTGCCCAAGCACAAGTTACAATCGGCGGCGTCGCTCAAATCGATTACAAACAATACAAACTCAGCCAAGGAAATGCAGCGGCTGCACGTGTGTATCAAACAGAAAGCCGCATTGACGACGATTTAAACTCCCGTTTTTGGTTGACAGGCTCAGAAGATTTGGGTGGCGGCATGTCCGCAATTTTCAAGATGGAAAACCGCGTTGACTTGGACACTGGCGCTGGTATCGGTACCGGTGTAGCAGCAGGCGAAAGCTGGGTTGGTCTGAAAAGCAGCAGCCTTGGTACTTTGACGGCTGGTCGCCACAGTTTGAATTACGTCTCAGGATTTGCAACTGAAGTTACTCCAAATGGCCTGACTGCAGCGCCTTCCGCATTCTATGCTAACTTCACAATCCTGGACCAAGTCAACGGAGTATTCGCAAACGCATCGCGCATTCCGAACTCGATCAAATACACTTCGCCATCAATGGCTGGCTTCTCAGTGGTTGCTGGATATTCCACTTCCGTATCGACCGAAGGTGTTGTTAACGGCACAAATAACTACCAAGACGGTGGCGCCGCCTACTTGGAAGGTTCTTACAACAACGGCCCGATTTACGTCGGCCTGTCTTATTTCAAAGCAGTTGCTGAAGGCCGCGTAGGTACAGACCAAAAAGATACCCGTCTGAATGGCGCCTACAAGTTCCCATTCGGCTTGAAAATTGGCTTCAACTACGACAAACAGAACCTGAAAAATTCTGCTACCGGCGTGCAAACCGGTGATCGTTCCGCATGGGCACTGCCTGTCAGCTATTCATTCGGCGCTAACACAGTTCTGCTGACTTATGCTAGTGCTGGTGATACCACCACTACCACAAAAGTGTCTGACAGCGGCGCTAAATTCCTCACTCTCGGGTATGATTACAGCCTCTCCAAGCGTACCCATGTAGGCGCGTACTACAACAGGCTGGCAAACGGCAGAAACGGTGCGTACACACCATTCCTGTCCGGTTTACTGACAGGCTCATCGACGGTTGCAGGGGAAACAGCAACGACCTTCGGTGTTGGCATCCTCCACAACTTCTAATATTGCATCAAGTACGGACAAACGATTCTTCCATCGCTTGTCCAGTTTCAGTAAAAGGGCGCTTCGGCGCCCTTTTTTTATACCCATCTCTACTACTCATCAGACTCCACCCTCATGTCCGGTACATGATTGAACGCGATGCGCATTGGCGCAGCCGTTAATGCCGATGACGCTCCGCCAAAGTACAAAGTGTTTTTACCGAAACGCAGATTCAGCGCATCGAGCGCTGCGTCGAGTCGACGCGTTTCTGCTCCTTGCGCCCGCCTGAACAAGGCTCCGGTTTCGTTCGCTGCATCCTGCAATTCGCACAACACCACGCCTACCGCGAACGGAAACCATCCAAGCGCTTCAGCATGTGCAGGATAGCCGGCCCAAATATGGTCCAATGCATACAGCAAGGTCCGCGTATCGCTGGTGGGATCCAGCGCGATGTCGCGGCGCCAGCGTTGCAATTCATGCTGTCGGTTTTTCATCCGCACTCGCACGCACAATTGCCCGGCAATACACGGCACGCTACGCAGTCGCATTGCCGCCTTTTGCAGCAAGCGATGCAGCACAGCGTAAGCTGCATCCTTGTTCCTCAATTGTGGAGGCAGCACATGGGAATGTCCTATGGAATTCCGTTCCGTTTTAAACTCAGGGACATCATGGCCATGCAGCATTGCGTGAAAGCGTTCCCCCGCCACACCGCGCCACGCCTTGCGCAGCTGCCATGCCGATGCGGCGCATAATTGCTCTACGGTGTGAATGTCCGATGCCTCCAGACGTGCCTCCATCGAATGCCCAATGCCGTTTAAATCACGCAACTTCAAGCCAAATAATCGCTGCGGCAGCTCTGCCTGTTCAATCACCACCAAACCATTTGGTTTTTGCATATTGGAAGCCGTTTTGGCAAGGAATCGATTCGGCCCGATGCCGATGGAGCAGCGCATTTCGCTGCCACCCGCCTTGTAAATCGCATGCTTGATCTCCTGGGCCAGCCATATCGCCTTGTCACGCTGCGCATCGCTACCACGCAACCGGCACCACATTTCATCAATGGATCGTATCTGTTCAACATGCAAACAAGATTCCACTGCTGCCACCAGCTTGTGATGCATCTCGACGTAGGTAGCAGGCCTTGCCTCCACCAGGATGATGTCGCGACACAGCTTGCGTGCATCGCGCACGGATGTGCCGGTCTTGACGTCAAAGCGTTTAGCCTCGACACTGGCCGCGATACAACAAGTGGTTTCTGCCAATACCGGCAATACGCCTATCGGTTTGCCGCGCAATTCCGGCCGGAGCTGCTGCTCGACAGATGCAAAGTAGGAATTGAAATCAACATAAAGTGCACGTAAAGTCATGGTTTTCCCTGATATTTATACTGTGTTTTTATACAGTATAAATTAGGATTGCCAACATGCAAATAGCCGAAAAAGAAAAAACGCCCGAAGCAACAAGCCTCGGGCGTTTTTATTTGCTACGAGCGGCATTACCGGTATAACGCCTTTTGATAACAATTGAATACTGCCGTATAGCTTGGCAGCAACAAATTCAGTTTAGCCGTTACACGCGGGATTGCCATGAATTTTTGATACGAATTGAACGATTGTTCAAAGACTTTGATCCAACTCATCAAATGCATCAAATACGTTTTGGTCGAAATACCTTGTCATCTGCATAAAACACAGCATCCTGAGGCTGCCACCAACCAGGCACGCCCAGCACAGGCAGCGGCGTAAAGTTGGCTGTCGCCAAGCCAGCCGCTATTTGCTGCGTGACCGCTGCATCAATCCAAATGCATTTATCCCGTGGTGACAGCGAGAAAAACGCGTCGCCGGCCGCCACGATCCAAGCATGTGCGGTAATCGCCTTATAAGGCGATACCAGTTTCTCCATCAGTGCATGACCAAACAGCCATACCTCGCAATCACGTTCAAAAGCCGCGCGACGATTCATCAATACATCGCTCCATTGATGTTCGCGCAAGGCTTCAACCAAACTCACATTGCGCGTCACCAGCAGCACGGCGTTCTCGTCAAAGATGGTCGCAGCATCGCGTAGCTTTCCCCGATGTTTCGGAATGGCGTCAGCGTGCACTTCTGATACAGCCGCTTGTGCAATCGCTGCCGCCTGCAGTGCATTCAATTGCGCTTTGATTCGCGGGAAAGTCAGCCATACCAATGCATTGAAAAAATCATGTGTATTGTCGCGAGTGGGCACCCTACCCGTCGCACTGATGAAGGATTCATACGCAACGCCGGAAGGCAATTCCGATTGCACTACAAATTGAATCGGCAACTCGCGATGGTTCAGCAAATCCAATTCACGTGCAGCTGCATTGAGAGCCTGGCGCCAATCGTCCGCCTGCACAATCGGCATCGCAGCAGGAAGCAACGGCGCCAGCCAAGGCCTGTGCCAATCGATCCCGTCAAAAAAATGTTCGCTCACATCGAACCAGGCATTACACCAATTTCCAGTCAATTGTCTCGCCACCATTCAACGGCACAATGGTCATGTCACCCATCGGCAGTTCAGCAGGCAACGTCCATGTCTCGCGCTGCAATGTGATCGTACCGCTATTGCGCGGTAACTGATAAAACGCTGGGCCATTGAAACTGGCAAATGCCTCCAGCTTATCCAGCGCACCAACCTGATCGAATGCCTGCGCATACAATTCCATCGCATGCAGCGCAGTGTAACAACCGGCGCAACCGCAAGCGTGTTCTTTCAATCCTTTCGGATGCGGTGCAGAGTCGGTACCGAGGAAAAATTTTGCATTACCGGACGTCGCGGCCTGTACCAAAGCCAGGCGATGTTCTTCGCGCTTCAAGATCGGCAGACAGTAATAATGCGGGCGAATGCCGCCCTTGAAAATTTCATTGCGGTTGTACAGCAAATGATGCGCAGTGATCGTCGCAGCAGTATGGCTGTCTTCTGCGATCACATATTGCGCGGCATCCTTGGTCGTGATGTGCTCGAACACCACTTTCAATTGCGGCATCGCGGTGCGCAACGGTTGCATTACGCGCTCGATAAAAACTGCTTCGCGATCGAAAATATCTACCACCGGATCAGTCACTTCGCCATGTACCAGAAATGGCATGCCGACTTCCTGCATGACTTCCAATGTTTTATAACACTTGGTCAAGTCGGTCACGCCGGCATCGGAGTTCGTCGTCGCACCGGCCGGATACAGCTTCACTGCATGCACGATGCCACTGTCTTTGGCGCGGCGAATTTCATCGGGCGGCGTATTGTTGGTCAGGTACAGCGTCATCAATGGCTCGAAGCGCATGCCGGCCGGCAGTGCAGCAAGGATGCGCTCACGATAAGCAACTGCCTGCGCAGTCGTGGTCACTGGCGGCTTCAAATTAGGCATCACGATCGCACGGCCAAACTGACGTGCCGTATGCGGCAACACGCTCGCCATTGCGGCGCCATCGCGCAAATGCAGGTGCCAATCGTCGGGACGGGTAATGGTGATGGATTGATTTGGATTGTTTGACATAGCGGCATTCTCTTAAAGATACCGTTATTTTACCTGCTGCTCGGGTCTTGCGAAGGCTAGTCTAGCCACATACCTTAAAACATTGTCATTCCCGCGCAGGCGGGAACCCATACGGCGTATGGTTGATTAATGGCACTATGGATTCCCGCCAGCGCGGGAACGACAGTTTTACTTAGGCTGTGTAAAGTTATCAGTGAATGATTTTCGACAGGAAATCGCGAGCACGCTCCGAGCGCGGCGCATTGAAAAAATCGTCCTTCCTGCAATCTTCAACGATACAACCGTGATCCATGAACACGATACGATGTGCGACCTTCTGCGCAAATTTCATCTCATGCGTCACCACCATCATCGTCATGCCATCCTGCGCCAAGCCGGCCATGACATCGAGCACCTCATTAATCATTTCCGGATCCAGTGCCGAGGTCGGCTCATCGAACAGCATCGCAATCGGATCCATCGCCAGCGCACGTGCAATTGCAACGCGTTGCTGCTGACCGCTTGATAATTGCGCAGGCAATTTGTCTTGCTGCGCGATCAAACCCACGCGATCCAGATAACGCAAACCATTTTCGGTTGCTTGCTCCACACTGCGGCCCAGCACCTTGATTTGCCCGATCGTCAAATTATCTCGAATAGATAGATGCGGAAACAATTCAAAATGTTGAAACACCATGCCGATGCGTGCCCGCAGTTTCGGCAGTTGCGTTTTTGGATCACCCACCGAAATGGAATCGACCAGAATTTCACCTTGCTGAAAAGATTCCAAACCATTGACCGTTTTGATCAGCGTTGATTTCCCTGCACCAGATGGGCCGCACACGACCACGACTTCGCCTTTCGAAACATGCGTACTACAGTTGTTCAATGCCTGAAAACTGCGATACCATTTGCTGACGTTTTTAAATTCAATCATGCGATGCGCTTATGGATACAAACCGCGCATCTCATGCGCTTGCAGCACACGCGTGCAGCCGACAATAAATGCTGCTGTACGCAACGTCACTTTTTTCTCTTCAGCCAATTGCCATACTGCCGCAAATGCTTCGCGCATGATGCGCGTCAATCGCAAATTGATTTCTTCCACCGGCCAGAAAAAGCTGGAGAAATCCTGCACCCATTCAAAGTAGCTGACCGTCACGCCACCTGCATTGGCAATCACGTCCGGCACGATCAACACGCCTTTATCACGCAAGATATCGTCAGCTGCCGGTGTGGTCGGGCCGTTGGCACCTTCCACAATAATTTTGGCGCGGATGCGATTGGCATTGGCAGCAGTGATCTGCTGTTCCAACGCGGCTGGCACCAGGATATCGCAATCGAGCGCCCAGAATTCGTTACCGTCTTTCAGCTCTTCACTACCCGCAAATCCTTTCACACTGCCATGCTGCTGCACGTGTGCATGCAACGCAATCGTATCCAGCCCTTTGTCGTTCACGATGGTTGTCACATGGTCTTGCACGGCAACCACCTTGGCGCCTGCTTCGCTAAACAGACGTGCAGACACGCTGCCGACATTGCCGAAACCTTGCACCGCAATGCGTGCCTGCTGAATGTCCATTCCGCATTTGAGCGCTGCCTCACAAGCGACCACGAATACGCCGCGCCCGGTTGCTTCCTGCCGTCCCAAACTTCCGCCGAGAGAAATCGGCTTGCCGGTGACCACGCCCGATGCGGTGACACCCTCATTCATCGAATAGGTATCCATCATCCACGCCATGATTTGTTCATTGGTGTTGACGTCTGGCGCGGGGATGTCTTTGGCAGGGCCGATGATATGGCCGATCTCACTGGTATAACGCCGCGTCATGCGTTCCAGTTCGCCTCGCGATAACGTTTTCGGATCAACCCTGACACCACCTTTTGCACCGCCATACGGCACATTCACCGCAGCGTTCTTGACGGTCATCCATGCCGACAACGCCATCACTTCCGACAGCGTCACACTTTGATGGAAACGCACGCCGCCCTTGCCTGGTCCGCGCGACGTGTTGTGCTGAATGCGATAACCTTCAAAATGTGCAATCGTGCCATCGTCTCGTTCGATTGGCACATCGACAATTAAAATCAGCTTCGGCCGCTTGAGCGTTTCTACCCAGCGCGCCAAATATCCCAAATAAGGTGTAACGCGGTCGATTTGTTCAAGATAGACGCCCCACGGGCCAAGCTCATCGGGCGCAATAAACGAGTGTGTTTCATGTTGCGTTGCCATACGATCTTCCTTCTTTGTATGCATGTATCTGCAAATTAATTCTATGCGCATTTCTCACGCACGGGAAGCTTGTATTTCGCTTGTATTTCACTTATGTATCGCTTGCGCCTCGCTTGCAATTTTTATACTGCCGCCATCATTTTCGAACGCCATTTTCAAAACTACGCAGCAATCTCGGCGACATCGATTCCATCATCACGCAAAGGTGAATCCGACACCGGCAAACCTGCATCCTGGCGCGCCTGCTGTCGCGCCCACATCTGCGCATACGCACCTTCGGCCACCAACAGTTGCGCATGCGTGCCGCGCTCGATGATGCGTCCATGCTCCAGCACCAAAATCTGCGCTGCATCGGCAATCGTCGACAAGCGATGTGCGATGACTAAAGTTGTTCTGTCTTTTGCAATCTCTTTCAATTGAGTTTGAATCGCTTGCTCTGCTTTGGAATCGAGCGCCGATGTCGCCTCATCGAAAATCAATATCGCCGGATTTTTCAGCAAGGTCCGCGCGATCGCCACACGCTGCTTTTCTCCGCCGGACAATTTCAAGCCGCGCTCACCGACCATCGTCGCATAACCGTCCGGCAGCGATTCGATAAATTCATGAATCGATGCAGCCCTCGCCGCTGCGATGATTTCATCTTTTGCAGCACCCGGCTTGCCATAGGCAATGTTGTATTCGATCGTATCGTTGAACAACACGGTATCTTGCGGCACGATGCCGATCGCCTGACGCAACGATGTCTGCGTCACATCGCGCAAGTCCTGGCCATCGATTGTGATGCGGCCATCGTTGACATCGTAAAAACGGAACAACAAACGCGACAAGGTTGATTTGCCGGAGCCACTATGTCCGACCACGGCCGTCGTGGTACCGGCTGGAATAGTGAAATCGACATCGAACAAAATCTGCCGCTTGGTTTCATAACTGAAATTGACGTGTGCGAATCGCACCTCTGCGCCTTTGACATGCAGTGGATGTGCAGTAGGCGCATCGGCGATTTCACGATGCTGTTCCAGCAACGTGAACAGACGCTCCATATCCGCCAAGCTCTGTTTGATCTCGCGATAAATCACGCCGAGGAAATTGAGCGGAATATACAACTGGATCATGAAAGAATTCACCAGCACCAGATCGCCCAATGTCATTTTCCCGTCAATCACACCTTGCGTCGCACGCCATAAAATCAACGTGACGGCAATCGCGATGACTGCCGACTGGCCGGTATTCAATATCGACAGCGACGATTGCGATTTCACCGCCGCCGTTTCATATCGGCGCAAGCCGTCGTCATAACGATTGGCTTCGTAATCTTCATTGCTGAAGTATTTGACCGTTTCATAATTGATCAGCGAATCGATTGCCTTGGTATTCGCCTTCGAATCCAGATCGTTCATCGTGCGGCGGAAATGCGTGCGCCATTCCGTGACGAACACCGTGAACGCAACATAAACAACCAATGCAGAAAACGTGATCACAGAGAACCAGATATCGTAATGCAGCACCAGATAGCCGATCACCAATGCAATCTCAACCAGCGTCGGCAAAATACTGAACAGCGTGTACGACACCAGCGATGAAATCCCGCGCGTACCGCGCTCGATATCGCGCGTCATGCCGCCGGTCTGCCGATTCAAATGAAAACGCAACGACAGCGAATGCAGATGGCGAAATACTTTCAGCGCAATCGTGCGCACTGCGCGCTGTGTGACTTTGGCAAAAACAAATTCGCGCAGCTCGGTAAACAAGGTCGTACACAGACGCAACGCACCATACGCGACAAGAATGCCGAGCGGCAGTACCAGCAAGGCTTGCGGATTCTTGGGGCTGATCGTCATATGATCGATCAACGCTTTCAGCACCAATGGCACACCAACGTTAGCCAGCTTGGCGCCGATCAAAAACACCAGCGCCAGCATCACGCGCCATTTATATGCCCACAGATACGGGAACAAGGTTTTTAAAGTGGCCCAATCATTGCGCGGCGTGTCAGATTTGACAACTTCGGCTGGGCTAGATGAGGCGGAATAACGGCGCATAGGAATCTTTGTGGCTGATCAAAATGAAATATGCTGGTAATCTAGTTTATAGATTCTAGTGATTGTAGCGTTTTCAGAAAATTCAAGAGGAGAATCACGCATGAGCAATAATCACTACACCCCGTTACCGGAAGGCAAAGTACCGTATCTGCGTGTGATGCCGATGCCGTCCGATGCCAATGTGTACGGCGATGTATTCGGCGGATGGATCATGGCGCAAGTCGATATCGCCGGATCGCTGCCTGCGGTACGTCGTGCCAATGGACGCGTCGCTACCATTGCGGTGAATTCGTTTTTGTTCAAGCACCCGGTATTCGTTGGCGACTTGTTATCGTTTTATGCGGACATTGTCAAAATCGGCAACACATCGATCACTGTTAATGTTGAAGTGTATGCGGAACGGAATCGGTTGCAGGCGGAGACGGTGAAGGTGACTGAGGCGACGCTGACTTATGTCGCTACTGGGGACGATGGGAGGCCGCGGAAATTGCCGCCAGCGGTATAGCCTTGAAATATTTAGCGGTATTTCAACCGTATTCTGATCGTCTCAGTTGCGCCCTACGCTGACGTAGCACTATTCAGAAAGCGGTCACTCAAAAAATACATTAACCAGTGCATTTTCTCCGTGAGGAGCGCAGTGTTAAATCAAATCTTTCCATTCCTTTTCTTTGTTTTTTGCGGATTTTTTGTTCTGCCAAATTGCAGCAGCGCAGACAAAACCAAATAGGAACTCCAGCATAATTACTTCGCTTGAAGTTTCACCCGAAAAAACACCTCTAATGCCTGCCAACAAAAAAAGTGTCATCAAAACGAAGTAAATAATATTTTTCATGTACCCTCCTTATTTAAAAAAATTTAATAAATAGCCTTTTCATACGCTGCTGATTACTTGGTATTTTTCAGGGCTCCCGCTTTCAAGCCTTCCAACTCTTCTGTCGCCATTATTACTCGTGGTTTAATAAGATCCTCTGCAAACATATTGGAGAGTAAAGTTGAAAAATCTCCACATAAAGAATGTCGTTTGGAGTCATCGGCGGCGAGAATAAATTTTTCTGTGACCTGATCGTCGATCATTTTTGTAAGGTGTACGTTCCATTGATCAACGGTTTTTTTCGATATTTTAGCCATCTCGGGCGCGAAAAAATCCTGGATTTTGTCGATCCTAATGTTAAATGCAGCATCCTTCTTCTTCCAATTTAGGTAGTCCCGCTGAACGACTTGCGATGTATCAGGATATGTTTTCGTGCAGTAGAACATAAGCGATGCAGGCCCTTTCGACCAATACTGAGTAGCTCCCAAACTCGACATAATTTTGAGGAAAGTATCTTTCGACATCTCTTGTGAGAAAGTATTGAAACTCGCCACAAAAAAAATGAACGTAGACAATATTATTTTTTTCATTTTACCTTCCATATTGAAATTTATAATAGGGAGTAGAACATAAGAATTTATAACGCAAGAGTGTATTTCCTCCGATTTTCCGAGCATTTGGTGAGCGCATTTTAGATTTTAATTATTTCGCCAAAATGGCCGCTATAGAAGAAGACATTCAAAAAGTGAACTTCACGATCTCAGATACGATATTCTTTTTATGCTGCCAAAAACAACCTACTTCTTCTCATCCCGCAACTCCCGCCGCAAAATCTTCCCCACATTCGACTTCGGCAACTGATCGCGAAACTCAATGTACTTAGGCCGCTTGTATCCGGTGAACTGTTTTTTGCAATACGTCGTCAACTGCTCCACCGTCAATGCCGGATCCTTGCGCACCACATACAACTTCACTGCCTCACCCGTATGCTCATCCGGCACACCGACACAAGCGCATTCCAGCACGCCTGAATGCTCGGCGACCACGCCTTCAATCTCGTTCGGATACACATTGAAGCCGGACACCAGGATCATGTCTTTCTTGCGGTCGACGATTTTGATATAACCGTTCGCATCCATCACGCCAATATCGCCCGACTTGAAAAATCCATCGGGCGTCATGACTTTGGCTGTCTCGTCCGGACGCTTCCAGTAACCGGTCATCACTTGCGGGCCTCTGATCGCAATCTCGCCTGGTTGGCCGATTGGTACCGGCCTTCCCTCCTCATCCAGAATCATGATGTCTGTTGACGGAAATGGTATGCCGATGGTCCCATTGTATTCAGCGTTATCGGCCAGGTTACTAATGGCGATCGGTGATGTCTCCGACAATCCGTAACCTTCTGCGATCGGTGAACCGGTGACATTGAACCATTTTTCTGCCACAACTTTTTGCACTGCCATGCCGCCGGCTGGCGTCACCTTTAAAAAAGAGAAATCGAGTTTCGCGAATTCCGGATTATTCAACAAGCCGTTAAACAAAGTATTCACTGCCGGAATCATATTGAATTTGTACTTCGACAGCTCCTTGATAAAACCGGGTATGTCGCGCGGATTGGGAATCAACAGATTGACTGCACCGGTGCGTACGCCGACCAAATAACACACGGTCAATGCATAGACATGATACAGCGGCAATGCGCAGACGATCGTCAACTGATCGACACGCGGTTCTTTCATCAACGATGGTTGCAGCCATGCGTCCGATTGCAGTACGTTGGCGATCATGTTCCTATGTATCAGCGTTGCGCCTTTCGATACGCCGGTGGTGCCGCCGGTATATTGCAGGAACGCGATGTCGTCATGCGTCAGCTCTACCGGTTTCAATGTCATGCGCGACGCTTCCGACAGCATGCGCTTGAAGGACACGCTATCGGGTAACGAAAACGCAGGCACCAGCTTCTTCACATTACGCACGACGAAATTGACGATCATCCCTTTGACGCCGCCCAACAAATCGCCCATCCGCGCGACCACGACGTGCTTGACCGATGTTTTGCCGAGCACAGCTTCCAGCGTGTGCGCAAAGTTTTCCAGGATGATGATGGCTTCTGCACCGGAGTCGATCAACTGATGTTCCAATTCGCGTGGCGTGTATAACGGGTTGACGTTAACCACTGCATAGCCGGCGCGCAGGATTGCTGCGATCGCAATTGGGTATTGCAGCACGTTCGGCATCATGATGGCGACACGCGTGCCTTTTTGCATGCCTTTGCTTTGCAGCCATGCGCCGAATTTTTTTGACAGCGCATCGACCTCGGCATACGTGAGCGATTTATCCATGCAGATATAAGCCGGGCGATCCGCATATTTGCGGAAGGCTTCTTCTATCAAATGCACGAGTGAACGATATTGGGTGCAGTCGATTTCCGCCGGAATATCGGCGGGATACGATTTGAGCCAAAACTTATCCATCTTTATTGCCCTCTTGTTTCCAATTGGAACTTTTTAATTAATGACCGGGATACTGTCGGCTTTATGGTTGCCGGAATGATTTTACGTTGCTGATTTCACGCTGCACCTTGCAAGAACAAGACGCATGCAGCAGCAACTACCTACTTTCAATAGTGATGCTATCGGGCAGCGCCGTTGCGCGCAAGTATTTTGATTGCTTTTAAATTACGACTTACGTTGCTTCGCATATTGCGACGCAACAATGTATCCGATTGGGGAAAGCGGGGCAAGAGCGCTGATGTCCTCATGCAAGAGGACATCAGGTCAATCAGAATTAATGATTCGCGGATGTAGCAGAAGTAGCGACAACAGAGGTTGCCTGCGAGAGTGCGGCGAGTTGCTGATGACGTTCCGATTTATCGAGATCCGCCAACTTGCGGACCGCTTCATAAAATTTACTGAAACTTTTTTCTTGCGTCAGCAGCGCGCGGAAACCCGGCACGTAATCATGGTAAGTCGCAACCGACGCCAAATGCGCATTGGAAAGCGGCTCGGCAAACCAACGGTCGTAACCGGCATAACCGCCCCATGATGTTTTCAACACTTGATAATCGCTTTGCAGTTCTTGAAAAATAACGACCTTCTGCTTTTTCTTTTCTTCATCGCTTGCCGCGCGATTGTAATTTTCTTCCAGTTTTTTTCTATAGCGCATCAATAGCGCGATGAAATCGTGTTTCCTTCCTTCGTAGGCAACATAGGATGCGCGTGTTTTCTCATCGCCATGCGTGACGAGCCAACGCTCTACGCCCACTTCTTCCACTGCTGTCGCAAACGATTCGTTAAACTGGGTATCGCCTGGCGCATATACGACTTGATGCGCCAGCTCATGAAATATCAAGCGCGCCAACTCGCCTTCCGGATAATGGATATAAGTCGACAGCACCGGGTCATTGAACCAACCCAGCGTCGAATAAGCAGGCACACCGGCGACTTGCACATCGTAGTTTTCGCGACGCAACTCGGCTGCGTATTCTTGCGCGTCCTGCTTGCTGTAATAACCGCGATAATCGACACATCCGGCAATCGGGAAGCACCACTGTTTGGTCTTCATCGACAACTCCGGTGTGGCCACCACATTCCACAACACGAATGGTCGTTTTAAATCTGCATATGTTTTAAAGCTGCCATTGTCAGGCAAGCCTAATTGCTGTGCGGCGAACGCGCGGATTTCTTTCAGTTTTCCCAGCTTGTTTTTCAGCGGGTCTGCGACTGCCGGATCCGCCATCCATTCATCAATCGGCTTGGCTTCCGATAAAACGTTGAACTCACCCTGTGCGGCTTGCATGTAATAACCCATCTGTGCACAGCCTGCCATCAGAGTCGCCGAACCACATACAACAAGAATGCGCCAATTCATTTTCATATCTCTTCGTGACGTGTACAACAATGCAAACTTATATCCGTTTCAATTCATGCATCTTTGCCGATGCATTTTTAAAATGGATTTCACTCGATTCTGCTACGAATTTTTCTGCGTTATGTCGAGTAGTGAATATGGACGTACTTTACGCCAAGAAAGTTCCAGCGTAAAACGCTATGTCGAGAAAAGATTGGAATACAACGTCGATGTCTTGCTATTCATTCACAAAAATTATCAGACTACTCAATTCTCTTTTGCTTTTGATAAGCACATACCACCCTGCTAAGAGTAAGATACGAGATGCAGATTGATATTTGCAATAACCTTATTTATTAGAAAAAATTATTAATCACTCGCCAAACAAAAACACATCCAGGTAACAACATGAATTTGATTGATCCCATTGTGCAGCTGCATACCGAACTGCAAAACATCCGGCACGATCTGCATGCACATCCTGAACTATGCTTCGAAGAGAACCGCAGCGCAGACGTAGTCGCGAAAAAATTGACTGACTGGGACATCCCGATTGTGCGCGGCATGGGTGCAACCGGCGTGGTCGGCATCATCAAGAATGGCAGCAGCAAGCGCGCGATCGGATTGCGCGCAGACATGGACGCACTGCCGCTACAAGAGATCAACAGCTTTCCGCATGCTTCCAAACATGCCGGAAAAATGCATGCATGCGGCCATGATGGACATGTCGCGATGCTGTTGGGCGCAGCGCGTTATTTATCGCAGCATCGCAATTTTGACGGCACGGTCCATGTCATTTTTCAACCTGCAGAAGAAGGCGGCGCCGGTGCGCAACGCATGATCGACGATGGCCTGTTTAAACGCTGTCCGATGGATGCGGTATTCGGCATGCACAATTGGCCGGGCGCTGCGGTCGGCACATTCGGCGTCACGCCGGGACCGATGATGGCATCGTCCAATGAATTTGAAGTGACCGTAAAAGGCAAAGGCGCGCATGCTGCACAACCGCATAAGGGAATCGACCCGATCATGGTGGCGATTCAAATTGCGCAGAGCTGGCAAACCATTGTCGCGCGCAACACCAATCCGGTTGATGCTGCCGTGCTATCGATTACGCAGATCCATGCAGGCAGCGCGACCAATGTGATTCCGGATGACGCAAAACTGATAGGCACTGTGCGCACCTTTTCCATTGAAGTATTGGATTTGATCGAGCAACGCATGCGCGAGATTGCGCAGCATACTGCGACAGCGTTTGGCGCAGAAATCGAATTCCGTTTTCATCGCAACTATCCGCCATTGATCAATCATGCCAAGGAAACAGAATTCGCGATCAAGGTGATGCAATCGATTGTGGGAGAGTCCAACGTCAATGCACAAGTTGAACCGACAATGGGCGCAGAAGACTTTGCATTCATGTTGCGCAACAAGCCGGGATGTTATGTTTTCATCGGCAATGGCGAAGGCGATCACCGCGCAGCGGGACATGGCCTTGGCCCATGCAACCTGCACAATGGGAGTTACGACTTCAACGATGCGCTATTACCGATCGGCGCAACGTATTGGGTTAAACTGGCCGAGACTTATTTACCAAAACAATAAACAAATAATAATCAGGGAAAAATTAAATGAGAATGTTTGTCGATATCGTGATCGGATTGATCGCGCTTGAGCATATCTGGATTTTAATCCTGGAGATGTTTTTATGGACGCATCGGATTGGTCTGAAAGCATTCGGGCAAACACTGGAAGCCGCTGAGAGCTCCAAGGTATTGGCTGCCAATCAAGGTTTGTATAACGGTTTTTTAGCAGCCGGTCTGGCGTGGGGTTTGATCAGTGGCGAATGGCAGGTCAAACTGTTTTTCGTTTTGTGTGTTTTGATCGCCGGTATCTATGGCGGCTTGACCGCCAAGCGGTCTATCCTGGTTGTACAGGCATTACCGGCATTGATTGCGTTATTGCTGCTGTTTGCTGTCCGTTGAAACAAAGCCGTCGGCAGGTTTATTGCCCGACATGCCGACCTTGTTTGCATTCTGAAGCAAGCGAATATCGCCATACCAGGCTTCCACCGTTTCATCAGGCTCATCCGTGTCGGTGAGTACGCCGACGCCAATCAGCTTGCCCGGCTTTTCACCGTATGCTTTCTGAAAATCTTCGACGATATTGCGTGTGAAATCGCGCCATTGGTCAACGGTATTCAACCCATTTTCGACCACCATCGTACGAATACGGCTGGAACGTTTGCTGTTTTTGACGGAGCCTACAGGTGCCTTGGGATCCCAGATATACATCAGCGTCGCATAAGGAAATTCATAGCCGGTCAAAAGTTTTGCGGTATCAAATAAAATTTGTTCGGAAAATGGCAAGGTGTCCTTGTCGCCATCGAAGCCAAGGATAATGCGCACAGGTGAATCTTCGGTCGGACGTTGCGAGTTGTCGATGGATTTGGCCTGACTGCCGATTTTCCATTTCCAATTGATCCACGGCTGTGCATTTGGATCGATGCTGACGTTCTCCATCAATCCGGATGTTGCACCTGCTGCATAGGCATGCAAAACAGTTTTATCGCCATCCGTGACCAATTTATATTCCGTTTTCTTCCTGTTGCGGAAGACCACCATCGGCACCCAGTTATTCGGCAGACCGCCTGCAGAATTTTCAGAAAAATGTGCGAGCTCTTCACCTGAACGGGCGACTTTCGTATCCGATTCTTTTGGTTGAGGCGTCGAGCATCCGCTTATTAAACTGAGCAGCGCTACGATGAAAATAAATTGTTTCATATACATTGAATATAAAATTTAGTCTTATGCAAAACTTGGTGCGACCTTCGACAACTTTCCAATTTTAGCGATTTCTATTGTGTAGCCCGGCATATCCAATGATGTATCTGTTTCGTCTCGTGCCATATCTTCACGAGAAAACTGCCAACGGATGTGATGATACTTCACCACAGTCTCGCGGTGCGCAATACTGATCACTGCAGCTTGTGGCAATTCCTGTAAAACCAGGCCATACAAAATTTCCTCTGTGTCTGCATCCAACGCACTGGTTGCCTCATCCAGGAACAAAACGTCGGGACGCGTGAGCAGTACGCGCACAAAGGCAAGACGCTGCTGTTCGCCCGGCGACAATCGTTGGCTCCAATTATCTGTTTCTGCCAGTAATGGTATGAGATGTTTTAATTGGCAAAGTTCCAAATAATGTTGGATAGCCAAGTCCTTATATGCATTATCGGCCGCCGGGTACGAAACTGCAGCGCGCAAAGTCCCGATCGGCAAATAACTTTTTTGTGGCAAAAATAACAGCTTTAATTCGTTTGGAATTTCGATGCTGCCCGCGCCATACGGCCAGATACCTGCCATCGCGCGGAACAATGTCGATTTGCCGCAACCGGACGGGCCCGCTACCAGGATGCGTTGGCCGACTTGCAAGTCGGTTGTCAATGCTTGTGATAACACTTGCCCGTTCGGCAGTTGCAGCGATAACTGATC
Source organism: Burkholderiaceae bacterium (assembly GCA_036560485.1). Classification (GTDB taxonomy): domain Bacteria; phylum Pseudomonadota; class Gammaproteobacteria; order Burkholderiales; family Burkholderiaceae_D; genus DATBRC01. The sequence goes on along the minus strand of DATBRC010000030.1, from coordinate 4,106 downwards.
GATCAAAATCGCGCCGACATTGTTGCGCTCTACTCTCACGGCAGTTTCTTGTTCATGCACCGCATTTACAGCAGCATGGAATCCGGCGAGACGATTGATGCTGGCCTTCCATTCAGCCAATGAACTAAATGCATTGATAAACCAGGACAACGCATCTTGAACCTGTGCGAATGCATCAGAAATCTGCGTAAATACACCGAGTGTAATCGCACCGGAAAAATAGCGAGGTGCCGCGACCAACATGGGAAAAATAATCGCGAACTGAGCATAAAAGGTTGAAACGATATTCAATCGCTTGGTGGTGCGCATAATGGCCCACCAATTAGCACGAATATGCTCGAAACGTTCACCGAGATGGCGCTGTTCCTGCCGCTCGCCACGATAGAGGACAATAGCTTCGGCGTATTCGCGAATGCGCACCAGCCCGGAGCGAAAATTGGCTTCGAAACGCTGCTGGTTAAAATTCTGTTCCACCAAAGGCGTGCCGACTTTCCAGACTAGCAGCGACCCAATCAAAGCATACGCGACGGCAAACCAGACCATGTACCCTGGAATGAACCATTGACGATCTACAAAAGCAAATGCCAGTGATCCGCTGACAGACCATAATATTCCGATGAACGATACCAACGTTACAACGCTGGACAGCAATCCCAGTGTTAACGATAGCGTTCCCCCGGTCAACGAATTCAAATCCTCGGCGATACGCTGATCCGGATTATCTGCACTGCCGTTTTGTTCGACTCGGTAAAACGCCTGATTTGCCAGCCATTCATTCAAGTACTGATGCGTCAGCCATATCCGCCAACGCATCTCCAACGCCTGTGTCAAATAGATTTTATAGATCGACATTGATATATATATGACAGCCAAGTAGGAGAATCTCCACAATAGTCCTTTGAATGCCGTAAAGTTTTTCTCCTGAAGCGCATTGAACATATCGCGATTCCAGCTGTTGAACAGGACGTTCAAATACACCATACCGAGCACTAATGCGACGATCGTAAATAGCAAGCCACACGCCTTCCATTTTTCCTCCGAACGCCAATACGGAAAAATTAATCGCTGAATAGCTTTCCAATTTGGCTTGTTTTTTATCTTGTCATTCATGAAATGTATATTCAATTTTGTGCTTATGGCTTTTTGCAACAAAGATGTTGAATGCTTTACCTGCCACATTCATCTTTGTCATTGTTTGATACTTGCGTGACTATTCAGGAAATTTATCCACGCCACTACCGACGCGCACACCTGCGTTCAGACGTTCCAATGCCAACAAAGCTGCAGATTGATCTGCTTTTGGCATGACGTTCAAAATACTGCGATAGCGTTCCGTGACCAACTCGGTCACCGGCAATGTCACACCTGCTGCCGTTGCTGCAATGAGTACATTTTCCAAATCTTTCGTCTGGCTTTTGACTTGACCACCCGGCATAAAGTTGCGCTCCAACATACGCTGGCCATGGATTTCCAAAATCCGACTTTCGGCAAAGCCGCCGCGTATTGCTGCGCGCACTGCAGCCGGGTCTGCGCCACCGGCTTGTGCCAACAACAAGGCTTCAGCAACGATGTTGATTGTGCCGCCGACGATCAGTTGATTGCACAGTTTGGCAAGTTGACCACATCCGGCGGGCCCGACTAATGTTGGTCTGCCCATGATCTTCAGTACAGGCTCGGCTTTAGCGAAGTCGATCACACTCCCGCCGGCCATGATCGCCAATGTGCCTGCCTCTGCTCCGACGACACCACCGGATACCGGCGCATCCATAAACGCGATGCAATGCAATGCCAGCTTCTTATGCAATTCCTGCGCTTCCGATTGACGCGTTGAACTCATATCGATTACCAATGCGCCTTGGCGCAATCCAGGCATTGCCTGTTCCAATACGTCGGCAACGATCAAGCCCGTCTCCAGCATGGTGATGACCATATCAGCATCACGCACTGCTGCATCCGGCGTTTGTGCATGCTGCGCGCCATGCGTAACCAAGCTGGCTGCTTTGGCGCTGGTCCGATTCCATACCGTGACGCGATATCCTGCTTTTAAAAGAAGCATAGCCATCGGCTTGCCCATCAGGCCGATGCCGAGGAAGGCGATATTGGGTAATGTGTTTGGTAAGCTCAAGCGATCCTCGTTATTTTAAATTTTAAAATTCATTTTTTTCATTACAGTCATTTGAATATGACGTTACATGTTATGAACTGTTATGAAAGGTGCAAATATATCAAATTGCTTCTGCAGCCTTTGCCGTGATGCATTCTTCCTGTTGCTGATATTGAACAGCTCCTTTTGTCGAGCTGGCGTAATATCCATTTGTTATGCCATTTTAACTTTTCGTTCCGGTTCCTGACAGTGATTATCTTTTTCATTCCATCGACATGAGCATGCCATGACTAATTTCATTCTCGCATTGGACCAAGGTACTACCAGCTCTCGCGCCATTTTATTTAATCGCGAAGGAAGAATTCATGCTACTGCGCAGAGTGAATTCACACAGTTTTTTCCATCGCCGGGATGGGTAGAACACGACGCCAATGAAATTTGGCAATCGCAATTATCAGTCGCGCGTCAGGTGCTGCATGATAGCCATATTCCTGCATCGGACGTTGCCGCCATCGGCATCACCAATCAGCGCGAGACCACTGTGATTTGGAATCGCGTGACCGGTGAACCGATTGCGCCTGCGATTGTTTGGCAGGACAGACGTACGGCTGTCTTATGTGATTCGTTGCGTGATGCAGGACATGCACCGTTATTTCAGCAAAAGACCGGATTAGTTATTGATGCTTATTTTTCCGGCACAAAAATCAAATGGCTGCTCGATAACATTCCAGGTGCACGTGCGTTGGCTGCGCGCGATGAACTCGCGTTTGGCACAATTGATTCATGGCTTTGTTTTAAATTATGCGGTGCGCATGTGACCGATGCCAGCAATGCCTCACGTACTTTGCTGTTTAATATTCACACGCTTGAATGGGATGATGAGTTACTTGGCTTGCTGGATATTCCACGCTCTCTGTTACCGCAAGTAGTACCTAGTAGCGGCGTGATTGCGACTACCAATGTTGCGCTTTTGGGTGCGGCAATTACTATTGCAGGCTTGGCAGGTGATCAGCAAGCCGCGACCTTTGGCCAAGCTTGCCATCAGCCTGGCATGGCGAAGAATACTTATGGTACTGGCTGCTTCATGCTGATGAATACCGGACATCAGCCTGTTTCTTCTACCAATAATTTGTTGACTACGGTAGGTTGGACTTTGGATGCGCTTTTGCCTAGTAAAACTGATTACATGCTTGAAGGTAGCGTGTTCATGGCAGGAGCGACTGTGCAATGGTTACGTGATGGTCTACAAATCATCGAGCATTCCTCCGAGGTTGAAGCACTTGCAACTAGTGTGCCTAGTTCTGACGGTGTCGTTTTTGTTCCTGCTTTCACAGGCTTGGGTGCGCCCTACTGGGATGCTTATGCACGTGGCGCGATTGTTGGGATGACACGTGGATCAACGAAAGCTCACATTGCACGTGCTGCACTGGAGAGTATTGCCTATCAAACGGCTGATGTACTAATAGCCATGCAAAACGATTCATCAATTCTATTGCGCGAGCTGCGAGTCGACGGTGGTGCTGCGTGCAATAATTTTTTGATGCAGTTTCAAGCGGATATTCTCGGCGTAGTGGTGGTGCGGCCTGTCGTTACCGAGACCACTGCATTAGGAGCTGCTTATCTCGCTGGCTTGGCAGTTGGCTTTTGGTCTTCACAACAAGAGATTGCCGCGCAGTGGCAAGTCGAGCGCCAGTTCCTGCCCTCAATGTCCCAGAATGAGCGCTTGCAGCGTCTTGAGTTATGGCACCGTGCGGTTGACCGTGCACGGTCATGGGCAAATTGAAGACATTCAGCAGAAAAGATTTATTTCGCTAGCAATACTCATCTGATAAAAGCTGACCAAGCCAGCACACAAACCCTAGCCGCAAAAGACAACACCCCCGGCTCATGCGAGGCGGGGGTGTTGGGGGATAAAAGCCTGACGATGACCTACTTTCACACTGGTTGCAGCACTATCATCGGCGCAAAGTCGTTTCACGGTCCTGTTCGGGATGGGAAGGGG
>DATBRC010000029.1:0-23790 GCA_036560485.1 Burkholderiaceae bacterium | reverse complement strand
TGTTCCGCAGCAGACGGCCCGATGCCGCAAACCCGCGAGCACATCCTGTTGGCACGCCAGGTTGGCGTTCCGTACATCATCGTGTTCTTGAACAAATGCGACATGGTTGACGATGCAGAATTGCTCGAACTGGTCGAAATGGAAGTGCGCGAGCTGTTGTCCAAATACGATTTCCCAGGCGACGACCTGCCAATCGTCAAGGGTTCCGCCAAGCTCGCGCTCGAAGGCGACAAAGGCCCATTGGGCGAACAAGCGATCCTGGCTTTGGCTGAAGCACTCGACACCTACATCCCGACACCAGAGCGCGCCATTGACGGCGCCTTCCTGATGCCGGTTGAAGACGTATTCTCGATCTCCGGCCGCGGTACCGTTGTGACTGGTCGTGTCGAGCGCGGCATCATCAAGGTCGGCGAAGAAATCGAAATCGTCGGTATCCGCGATACGCAAAAAACGACTTGCACCGGCGTCGAAATGTTCCGCAAACTGCTCGACCAAGGTCAGGCGGGCGATAACGTCGGCGTACTGTTGCGCGGTACCAAGCGTGAAGACGTCGAGCGTGGCCAGGTGTTGGCAAAACCAGGTTCGATCAAGCCACACAAGCATTTCACCGGCGAGATCTATGTATTGTCCAAGGATGAAGGTGGCCGTCACACCCCATTCTTCAACAACTATCGTCCCCAGTTCTACTTCCGTACCACTGACGTGACCGGTTCGATCGAATTGCCGAAAGACAAAGAGATGGTCATGCCGGGCGACAACGTGTCGATCACCGTGATGCTGATCAACCCGATCGCGATGGAAGAAGGTCTGCGTTTCGCGATTCGCGAAGGCGGCCGTACCGTCGGCGCCGGTGTGGTGGCGAAGATTATGGATTAATGAAGTAACGTTTTAATTTAAAAATGCCACGAGAGACATTTCTCTCGTGGTTCGCTCTTTAAGGAAAAATCATGGCATCGCCAAATCAAAAAATCCGCATTCGTTTAAAGGCGTTTGACTATCGCTTGATCGATCAGTCAGCTCTCGAAATCGTCGATACTGCAAAACGTACCGGTGCAGTGGTAAGAGGTCCAGTGCCATTGCCAACACGCATTCAGCGCTTTGACGTTCTGCGCTCGCCGCACGTCAACAAGACATCGCGCGATCAATTCGAAATCCGTACTCATGTTCGTTTGATGGATATCGTAGATCCAACAGATAAAACGGTTGATGCGCTGATGAAGCTGGATTTGCCAGCAGGCGTAGACGTAGAAATCAAATTGCAATAATTTAGGCGCAAGACAACGTAAAAACAGCGCAATTTGCCAGTTTGGGTATTGCAATAAGCGCTTTTTCGCGTTATAGTGTTCGGCTTCGGTAAGTGCGCCAATTGGTTTGCACTTGCGTTATTTGGTAGTACAAACATCAGCCCCGCCCAATCGTAGGCGGGAATGGAGAAAACAATGAGCCTAGGCCTTGTTGGTCGCAAGGTTGGTATGATGCGCATCTTTACGGAAGATGGGGATTCGATTCCTGTTACCGTTTTGGACGTGTCAAACAATCGTGTCACCCAAATCAAAACACCTGATACGGACGGTTATTCCGCTGTTCAGGTTGCATTCGGTCAGCGTCGCGCTTCTCGCGTGAACAAAGCTGCCGCTGGACATCATGCTAAAGCTGGTGTTGAGGCGGGGGCCGTTCTTAAAGAATTCCGTATTGATGCTGCTAAAGCCTCCGAATTGAAGGCTGGCGATGTTGTCGCTGCCAGTCTGTTCGAGGTTGGTCAGAAAGTGGACGTGCAAGGCGTGTCCATCGGTAAGGGCTATGCCGGCGTTATCAAGCGTTACCACTTCGGTTCCGGTCGCGCTACGCACGGTAACTCGCGTTCCCATAATGTGCCGGGTTCAATCGGTATGGCGCAGGATCCGGGCCGCGTTTTCCCTGGTAAGCGCATGACTGGTCACTTGGGTGACGTCACTCGCACTACGCAAAATCTTGAAATCGCACGTATTGATGCTGATCGCCAACTGTTGTTGGTCAAGGGTGCGGTGCCGGGTGCAAAGAACGGTCAAGTGATTGTTCTGCCTGCCGTCAAAATCAAAGCCAAGAAGGGAGCCTAATCGATGGAACTCAAGCTCCTGAATGACCAAGGTCAAGCTGCTTCCAATGTTGCTGCGCCAGATACCATTTTTGGCCGCGACTACAATGAGGCGCTGATTCACCAGGTCGTGGTTGCTTATCAAGCGAATGCTCGTAGTGGCAACCGTAAGCAAAAAGACCGTGAAGAAGTGCATCACACGACTAAAAAGCCATGGCGTCAAAAAGGTACGGGTCGTGCTCGTGCCGGTATGTCGTCATCTCCTTTGTGGCGTGGTGGTGGTCGTATTTTCCCAAATTCGCCAGACGAAAATTTCTCGCATAAAGTTAACAAGAAAATGTATCGCGCAGGCGTTTGCTCGATCCTTTCTCAGTTGGCACGCGAAGGTCGTTTGTCTGTGATTGAAAATCTTTCAGTTGATGCGCCAAAGACCAAGCTCTTGTCTCAAAAATTGAAGGGCATGGGCGCACTGGATTCCGTTTTGGTGATTACCGACAATCTCGATGAAAACCTGTTGCTGGCTTCTCGTAATTTGCCAAATGTGCTGATCTGCGAGCCGCGTCATGCAGATCCGGTTTCTTTGGTGTTCTATAAAAAGATCCTGATCACGAAGCCTGCATTGGCCAAGATTGAGGAGATGCTGGCATGAATACGATAAAACATAGCGAAGAGCGCTTGATGAAAGTATTGCTCGCGCCTGTGATTTCTGAAAAGGCGACGTTTGTTGCTGAGAAAAACGAGCAAGTTGTTTTCTTGGTGATGCCGGATGCAACCAAACCAGAGATTAAAGCGGCGGTCGAATTGCTGTTCAAGGTTCAAGTAGAGTCAGTTCAAGTTGCAAACCGTCAAGGTAAATTGAAGCGTTCCGGAAGATTCAACGGGCGCCGCAATCACACAAGACGTGCGTTTGTAAGCCTGAAGCCGGGCCAAGAAATTAACTTCACCGAGGAGGCTAAATAATGGCACTCGTTAAAGTCAAACCAACATCGCCTGGTCGCCGTGGCATGGTCAAGGTCGTTAATGACGACCTGTACAAAGGCCGCCCGTTTGACGCGTTGGTTGAAAAGAAATCGAAGACCGCGGGCCGTAACAACAACGGTCACATTACTACTCGCCATATTGGTGGTGGTCACAAGCAGCACTATCGCGTAATTGATTTCAAACGCACCAAAGATGGTATCCCGGCGAAAGTAGAGCGTATTGAATACGATCCAAACCGTACGGCAAATATCGCTCTGCTGTGCTATGCCGATGGTGAGCGTCAATACATTATCGCTACTAAAGGTCTGGCAGTCGGTGATCAGTTGATGAATGGTGCGGAAGCGCCGATCAAATCCGGCAACTGCCTTCCAATCCGTAACATTCCAGTCGGCACGATCATGCACTGCGTGGAGATGTTGCCCGGCAAAGGTGCGCAAATGGCACGTACAGCCGGTGCTGGTGTAGTGCTGATGGCGCGCGAAGGCACCTATGCTCAGGTTCGCTTGCGTTCAGGTGAAGTTCGTCGCGTACACATTGAGTGCCGTGCGACTGTCGGTGAAGTGGGTAATGCTGAACATAGTTTGCGCAAGATTGGTAAAGCAGGTGCAATGCGTTGGCGCGGTGTTCGTCCTACCGTTCGCGGTGTGGTGATGAACCCGGTTGACCATCCGCACGGTGGTGGTGAGGGCAAAACAGCAGCCGGTCGTCATCCAGTTTCGCCATGGGGCCAGCAGACCAAGGGTAAGAAGACGCGTCGCAACAAGCGCACGACTTCCATGATTGTCTCGCGCCGTGGCAAGAAATAAGGAATAAGACATGACACGTTCATTGAAAAAAGGGCCGTTCTGTGACGCCCACTTGGTTAAAAAAGTCGAAACCGCGCAAGCAGGTAAAGACAAAAAGCCAATTAAAACATGGTCACGCCGTTCGACAATTATGCCGGACTTCATTGGCTTGACAATCGCGGTGCATAACGGCAAGCAGCACGTGCCGGTTTATATTTCCGAAAATATGGTTGGTCACAAGCTCGGCGAATTCGCGCTGACCCGTACGTTCAAGGGTCATGCTGCCGACAAGAAGGCAAAGAAATAAGGGGCCATGATGGAAACTAAAGCTATTCTCCGCGGCGTGCGTCTGTCGGAACAAAAAGGCCGCCTTGTTGCCGATCTTATTCGCGGCAAAAAAGTTGACCAAGCGTTAAACATTTTGGCATTTAGCCCGAAAAAAGGTGCTGCAATCATCAAGAAGGTTCTGGAATCCGCTATCGCGAATGCCGAACACAACGATGGCGCAGATATCGATGAGCTGAAAGTCAAGACGATTTATGTCGAGCGCGGGACCTTCCTGAAGCGCTTCACCGCGCGCGCAAAAGGCCGTGGCGATCGTATCTCTAAACAATCCTGTCACATTTACGTGACTGTCGGTAATTAAGGAGTCGCGATGGGACAGAAGATACATCCAACCGGTTTCCGCCTCGCGGTTACACGCAACTGGGGATCTCGTTGGTATGCTGGCAATAGCAATTTTGCCACCATGCTCAATGAAGACCTGAAGGTGCGTGCTTACCTCAAGAAGAAACTGAAAAACGCATCCGTAGGCCGCATCGTCATCGAGCGCCCTGCAAAAAATGCTCGCATCACTATTTATAGCTCACGTCCTGGCGTCGTCATCGGCAAAAAGGGTGAGGATATTGAGGTTCTCAAATCCGCATTGGGCAAGATGATGGGCGTGCCGGTTCATGTGAATATCGAAGAAATTCGTAAGCCGGAAACAGATGCGCAATTGATTGCAGATTCAATTGCACAGCAATTGGAAAAACGCATCATGTTCCGCCGTGCAATGAAGCGCGCAATGCAAAATGCAATGCGTCTGGGTGCGCAAGGCATCAAGATCATGTCATCGGGTCGTTTGAACGGTATCGAAATTGCACGTAAAGAGTGGTATCGCGAAGGCCGTGTGCCTCTGCATACCTTGCGTGCCGACATCGACTATGGTTTTGGCGAAGCAGAAACAACGTACGGCATCATCGGTATCAAAGTCTGGGTTTATAAAGGTGATCGCCTCGCAAGTGGCGAGACACCGGTAATCGATGCCGCTACAGATGACGACAAGAAACGCCGTGGCCCACGTCGTGACGATGGCAAGCCAAGTGCTCGTCCACCACGCGCTCCACGCCCTGAAGGTCAGGCAACCACTGCAGCTCCTGGTGCGCCAGCAGCGCCAGCGGTAGCAAAACGTGTTCGCGCTAAAAAGCCGGATGGTGCAACAGCAGCACCGGCTGAGAAAGCAGGAGAATAATCATGCTGCAACCAGCACGCAGAAAATATCGTAAAGAGCAAAAAGGCCGCAACAAGGGCATTTCGCACACTCGCGGAACAGCAGTTTCGTTTGGCGAATATGGGCTTAAAGCGATCGGCCGTGGCCGTATTACTGCACGTCAGATTGAAGCTGCTCGTCGTGCGATGACACGTCACATTAAACGTGGTGGCCGTATCTGGATCCGTGTATTTCCAGATAAGCCAATTTCGCAAAAACCTGCCGAAGTCCGTATGGGTAACGGTAAAGGTAATCCGGAATACTATGTCGCTGAAATTCAGCCGGGCAAAGTATTGTATGAAATGGATGGCGTTGATGAGGCTTTGGCGCGTGAAGCATTCCGCCTGGCCGCAGCTAAATTGCCGTTATTGACTACGTTTGTCGTGCGTCAAGTCGGCCAATAATTGGAGTGAATATGAAAACATCTGAACTCCGCGGCAAAGACCAAACGGCTTTGACAAAAGAACTCAATGATCTGTTGAAGGCTCAATTCGGATTGCGCATGCAAATCGCAACACAACAATTGAATAACACTTCGCAGCTCAAAAAAGTTCGCCGCGATATCGCACGTGTAAAAACAGTCATGAATCAGAAGGATGCCAAATAATGAACGATCCAGTGAAACAAGCGCTCAAGCGCACGCTGATTGGCAAAGTGGTTTCCGACAAAATGGATAAAACTGTTACCGTTTTGATCGAGCGTCACGTCAAGCATCCGCTCTACGGCAAAATTATTGTGCGCACAAACAAATACCACGCGCATGATGAAAGCAATCAGGCTAAAGAGGGTGATACGGTTGAGATACAAGAAGGCCGTCCGATCTCGAAAACAAAGGCTTGGTCAGTAACGCGCGTCGTTCAAACAGCGCAAATAGTTTAAGAAGTGGTTGCAAGCTTGCTGTAATGGTGACATAATGTTTGGCTTCGCTCTTGTCGAGTTGTAAAGACAGGGGCAATATTGAAGTGCTCTGCAGTCAAGAAATTCGTAATAGTCAGTAGTTTTGGAAATCGTCCGCCTAATCAGCGCGCTTGCATAAAGTGCCTGACGGGACCAAGACTGACCGCAACGCCGCATTGTGCGGTTTGAGCGGGTTAAGTTGGGAAAGAAAATATTATGATTCAAACTGAAAGCCGGCTCGAAGTTGCCGACAACACTGGCGCGCGCGAAGTTATGTGCATCAAGGTTCTGGGTGGTTCCAAGCGCCGTTATGCTGGTATTGGCGACGTGATCAAGGTAACGGTCAAGGTTGCTGCGCCGCGTGGGCGTGTCAAAAAAGGCGAAATTTATAATGCGGTCGTTGTGCGCACAGCAAAAGGCGTGCGCCGCCAGGATGGCTCTTTGGTCAAGTTCGATGGCAATGCGGCAGTATTGCTTAATGCGAAGCTTGAGCCAATTGGCACGCGCATTTTTGGACCGGTTACGCGTGAATTGCGCACTGAGCGCTTCATGAAAATCGTGTCGCTCGCACCTGAAGTTCTGTAAGGAGTCGACATGGACAAGATTCGTAAAAGCGATGAAGTAATCGTTTTGGCTGGAAAAGACAAGGGCAAGCGCGGTGTTGTCAAGCAACGCGTCGATGCTAATTACGTCGTTGTTGAGGGTGTGAATGTTGCGAAAAAAGCGACCAAGCCTAATCCAATGACGGGTACAACTGGCGGCATCGTTGATAAGCTGATGCCAATTCATGTGTCAAATGTTGCATTGTTTAATGCGGCAACTGGCAAGGCAGATCGCGTTGGTTTTAAAGATGTGGATGGCAAGAAAGTCCGTGTTTTCAAGTCCAGTGGCGAAGTCGTTAAGGCGTAAGAGATCATGGCCCGTCTCCAAGAATTCTATAAAGAAAAAGTCGTTGCTGACTTGACCGGCAAGTTCGGTTACAAGTCTGTAATGGAAGTTCCGCGTCTGCTCAAGATCACCTTGAATATGGGGTTGTCTGAGGCTGTTGCGGATAAAAAAATCATTGAGCATGCTGTCGGCGATTTGACGAAAATTGCGGGTCAGAAGCCGGTTGTGACCAAAGCGCGTAAGGCGATCGCGGGTTTCAAGATTCGTGAGGGTTATCCAATTGGCTGTATGGTGACTTTGCGCGGCGCGCAAATGTATGAATTTCTTGATCGTTTTATTACCGTTGCTTTGCCGCGTGTACGTGACTTCCGTGGCGTATCCGGTCGTGCGTTTGATGGCCGCGGTAACTACAACATCGGTGTGAAAGAGCAGATCATTTTCCCCGAAATCGAGTATGACAAGATTGATGTGTTGCGTGGTATGAATATCAGTATCACGACAACAGCGAAGACCGACGATGAAGCAAAAGCGCTTCTCGCCGCATTTAAATTCCCGTTCAGAAACTGAGGTTGCCATGGCAAAACTCTCACTGATTAACCGTGAACAAAAACGTGCAGACCTGGTCAAGAAGTATGCCGGCAAGCGCGCTGAGTTAAAGGCAATCATTGATGATCAATCGAAGTCGGAAGAGGAGCGCTACGAAGCTCGCCTGAAATTGCAGGCGCTGCCCCGTAACTCCGCTCCGACCCGCCAACGTAATCGTTGCGCATTGACTGGTCGTCCACGTGGCACATTCCGCAAGTTCGGTTTGGGCCGTATTAAGCTCCGTGAAATCGCCATGCGTGGTGAGATTCCCGGAATGACAAAAGCCAGCTGGTAATAGGAGAATAAGCAATGAGTATGAGCGATCCTATCGCCGATATGCTGACCCGTATCCGCAATGCACAAGTCGTGCAAAAGACCACGGTGGCAATGCCATCGTCAAAAGTCAAAGTTGCGATTGCTAACGTCCTAAAAGACGAGGGTTACATTGAGGATTTCGCTGTTGCAGAAGCAGCGGGTAAATCGGAACTTAAAATCGGCCTGAAATATTATGCCGGTCGCCCAGTTATAGAGCGCCTGGAGCGTGTATCGCGCCCTGGTCTGCGCATCTACAAGGGTAAAGACGATATTCCAAATGTGATGAATGGTTTGGGTGTGGCGATTGTATCGACCCCAAAAGGTGTGATGACAGACCGCAAAGCGCGCGCAACCGGTGTCGGTGGCGAAGTTATTTGCTACGTGGCCTAAGGAGCGAAACATGTCTCGTGTAGGTAAAATGCCGATTGCCTTGCCTAGTGGTGCAGAAGTGACCATTACAGCAGCGCAAATCACAATTAAAGGCCCATTGGGCTCGCTTTCCCAGCCATTAAATGGCTTGGTCAAGGTGGAAAACAATGCTGGCACGATCAAGTTTGAAGCAGCTAACGACAGCCGTGAGGCAAATGCAATGTCAGGTACATTGCGTGCGCTGGTCAATAACATGGTCAGTGGTGTTACCAAGGGCTTTGAAAAGAAGCTGAGTTTGGTTGGCGTTGGTTACAAGGCGCAGGCACAAGGCGACAAGTTGAATTTGTCACTTGGCTTCTCGCACCCGGTTGTGCATCAAATGCCAAAAGGCGTTAAATGCGAAACACCGACGCAGACAGAAATACTGATCAAGGGAATTGATCGGCAACAAGTTGGCCAAGTTGCTGCTGAAGTTCGCGCTTATCGCAGCCCTGAACCGTACAAGGGCAAGGGTGTCCGCTATGTGGACGAAGTGGTTGTGATTAAAGAAACCAAGAAGAAGTAATAGGGGTTGACGATGGACAAGAAACAATCACGTCTGCGCCGCGGACGCCAAACTCGGGTGAAGATCGCCGAGTTAAAAGTGAATCGGCTGGCTGTGCACCGTACCAATTTGCATATCTATGCAAGCATCATCAGCCCGGACGCAAAAGTGCTGGCATCGGCTTCCACTCTTGAAGCGGAAGTACGCCAGGAGTTGGCTGGTCAATCCGGCAAAGGCGGCAATACTGCTGCTGCAGCGCTGGTCGGTAAGCGTGTAGCTGAGAAAGCCTTGAAGGCAGGAATTGCTGAAGTCGCATTTGATCGCTCGGGTTTCCGTTATCACGGTCGCGTCAAAGCTGTTGCAGAAGCAGCGCGCGAAGCTGGTCTGAAGTTCTAAGGAAAAATTGCCATGGCAAAAATGCAATCGAAAATGCAAAGCGACAAGCCTGATGATGGCATGCGCGAAAAAATGATCGCTGTTAACCGTGTAACTAAAGTGGTTAAAGGTGGTCGTATTATGGGTTTCGCTGCGCTTGCAGTGGTTGGTGATGGCGATGGCCGCATCGGCATGGGTAAAGGCAAATCAAAAGAAGTTCCGGTCGCTGTTCAAAAGGCAATGGAAGAAGCGCGTCGCAAGATGATCAAGGTCACCTTGAAAAACGGAACGTTGCAACACACCGTTACTGGCAAGCATGGCGCTTCATCTGTTTTGATGACGCCAGCCAAAGACGGTACAGGTGTGATTGCCGGTGGCCCAATGCGTGCGATTTTTGAAGTAATGGGGATAACAAACGTTGTGGCGAAGTCTAACGGCTCAACGAATCCTTACAACATGGTACGCGCCACACTGAATGGCCTGTCCAAGATGAACACACCATCGGAAATTGCTGCCAAGCGTGGCAAGTCCGTTGAAGAAATTTTGGGCTAAGGTGATTCAAATGGCAAAAACAGCGGCAAAGACAGTCAAAGTAAAGTTGGTGATGGGGTTGATCGGAACGCGCGAAACGCATCGCGCTACTGTGCGCGGCCTTGGCTTGCGCGGAATCAATTCTGTTTCCGAATTAGAGGACACGCCATCAGTACGTGGCATGATCAATAAAGTGTCGTATCTCGTGAAAGTGGTGTCGTAGGCCATCGGCTTATGAACGGAGCAAATCATGGAACTGAATAATATTCAACCTGCAGATGGCGCAAAACACTACAAACGTCGTGTTGGTCGCGGTATCGGTTCAGGTTTAGGTAAAACAGCTGGCCGTGGTCATAAAGGTCAAAAATCACGCTCGGGCGGTTTTCATAAAGTCGGTTTTGAGGGTGGTCAAATGCCACTGCAACGCCGCTTGCCTAAGCGCGGATTTAAATCATTGGCAACGCCATACAAAGCGGAAATTCGTTTGTCGGACTTGGAAAATTTGCCGGTATCGGAAGTCGATATCCTGGCATTGAAACAAGCTGGCCTGGTTGGCGAGTTGGCTCGTGTAGTGCGCGTTATTTTGGCTGGCACAATCACCAAGAAAGTGTCTCTCAAAGGTTTGATCGCTACTAAAGGCGCCAAGGCTGCGATTGAGGCTGTTGGCGGTTCGGTTGCGTAATCGAATGACTCATTCGGAGTAACTGATAATTGGCAACTGCCCCACAACTCGCTAAAAGTGCTGCAAGCGGTTTCCCATGGAATCGTTTGTGGTTTCTTTTAGGTGCATTGGTTGTTTATCGTATTGGTGCGCACATTCCAGTGCCGGGAATTGATGCGGGTCACTTGGCGGATTTGTTTAAGCAGAACCAAGGCGGCATATTGGGTATGTTCAATATGTTTTCCGGTGGTGCGTTATCGCGCTTTACAGTATTTGCGCTTGGCATCATGCCGTACATTTCGGCATCGATCATTATGCAGCTGATGTCGATCGTGTCGCCGCAGTTGGAAGCGTTAAAGAAGGAAGGCGAATCCGGACGTCGCAAGATTACGCAGTACACGCGTTATGGCACATTGCTGTTGGCGACATTCCAGGCGCTTGGTATTGCAATTGCTTTGGAATCTCAAGCAGGTTTGGTTCTGGATCCTGGCTTGGCATTCCGCTTTACTTCCGTAGTTACTTTGGTGACCGGAACAATGTTTTTGATGTGGTTGGGCGAGCAGATTACAGAGCGTGGTTTGGGTAACGGTATCTCGATTATTATTTTTGCAGGTATCGCGGCCGGATTGCCAAATGCGTTGGGTGGATTGTTTGAACTGGTTCGTACTGGTTCAATGAATGCGCTGTCAGCGATATTGGTTTGTGTAATTGTTGCTGTAGTGACTTTCATCGTTGTGTTTATTGAGCGAGGTCAGCGGAAGATTCTCGTCAATTACGCAAAGAGACAAGTGGGCAACAAGATTTACGGCGGACAAAGCAGTCATTTACCGCTGAAATTGAATATGTCGGGTGTGATTCCACCGATCTTCGCTTCTTCAATTATTTTGTTTCCAGCGACGATTGTAAGTTGGTTTACATCCGGTGATACAACAAATCCTTTTGTACGTTTCCTGAAGGATTTGGCAGGTTCGATGGCGCCAGGTGAACCGATTCATGCGTTGTTGTATGCGATTGCGATTATTTTCTTCTGCTTTTTTTACACAGCATTGGTATTTAACAGCAAAGAGACTGCGGATAACTTGAAGAAGAGTGGTGCATTTGTCCCTGGTATCCGTCCCGGCGATCAAACAGCACGGTACATCGACAAGATTTTGACGCGGTTGACATTGGCTGGCGCTGTTTATATAACGCTCGTTTGTTTGCTGCCTGAATTTTTGATTGCGCGCTGGAAGGTGCCATTTTATTTTGGCGGCACATCACTTCTGATTATTGTTGTAGTGACGATGGACTTCATGGCGCAAGTACAGAATTATGTGATGTCGCAACAATACGAATCGTTGCTGCGTAAGGCGAATTTCAAAGGTGGAATTCCTACGCGGTAATGGTAAGGGCGGTGCCCAGGAGAACGAGCACAACGAATGGCAAAAGACGACGTTATCCAGATGCAGGGTGAGATTCTTGAGAATCTTCCCAATGCAACATTTAGAGTCAAGTTGGAAAACGGCCATGTAGTACTAGGTCATATATCAGGGAAAATGCGCATGAACTATATTCGCATCCTTCCAGGTGACAAGGTGACAGTTGAATTGACGCCTTATGATTTGAGCCGTGCGCGTATCGTGTTCCGTACGAAGTGATTTTTGAAGTAATCAAGAGTTGAAAGAAAGAGGGCAAAAATGAAAGTGCTCGCATCGGTTAAGCGGATCTGCCGCAACTGTAAGATCATCAAGCGCAAAGGCGTTGTTCGTGTAATTTGCACAGAACCGCGTCATAAACAGCGCCAAGGTTAATTAACGTTATTTATCGAGGAATAACGAATGGCACGTATTGCAGGGGTTAATATCCCAAATCATCAGCACACTGTTATCGGCTTAACGGCGATTTATGGTGTTGGCCGCCCACGCGCACAAGAGATTTGTGTCAAAACGGGTGTACCTACCACTAAGAAGGTCAAGGATCTGGACGATAGCGAACTGGAAAAGCTTCGCGACGAAATCGGTAAATTCGTCGTTGAAGGTGACCTGCGCCGCGAAATTTCGATCAACATCAAGCGATTGATGGATCTTGGTTGCTATCGTGGCTTGCGTCATCGCAAAGGTTTGCCATGCCGTGGCCAGCGTACTCGTACTAATGCACGTACTCGCAAGGGTCCGCGCAAAGCTGCTCAATCGCTGAAGAAATAACCTGCGCTGGTGAAAAATCAGCAGTTTGATGAGTCGGATTCAAGGAAATAATCATGGCAAAAGCACCAAATAACGCCGCAGCAGCACGTGTGCGTAAGAAAGTTAAAAAGAACGTTGCTGAAGGCATCGCGCATATTCACGCGTCTTTCAACAACACCATCATCACGATCACCGATCGTCAAGGCAATGCATTGTCATGGGCGACTTCCGGCGGCGCGGGCTTTAAAGGTTCGCGTAAATCGACACCTTTTGCAGCGCAGGTTGCAGCTGAAGCTGCAGGTAAAGTTGCGGTTGAATGCGGTGTGAAGAATTTGGAAGTTCGCATCAAGGGCCCAGGTCCTGGTCGTGAATCCGCTGTGCGCGCATTGAACAACCTTGGCATCAAGATTACGCAAATTCAGGATGTGACTCCAGTCCCGCATAACGGTTGCCGTCCACCAAAGCGCCGTCGTATCTGATTTTTAGTATTCGCAATATCAAGTAGCACCGCAAGTTGCCCGCCAAAGACCTTGGCGGGTTTTGTTCTTAAGCCCACTGTTTGATTGATGCAAAATCAAACTAGCGCCTGGCAAATTTGGAGTGATCCGATTCGTTTGGGGCGTCATATATTTAAAGGAAATTCTCGTGGCACGTTATATTGGTCCAAAAGCAAAGCTATCCCGCCGTGAAGGCACCGACTTATTCCTGAAGAGCGCACGCCGCTCATTGGATTCCAAGTGCAAACTGGATTCCAAGCCAGGTCAGCATGGCCGCACATCTGGCGCACGTACTTCCGACTACGGTAATCAACTGCGCGAAAAGCAAAAAGTGAAGCGCATGTACGGCATTCTGGAACGCCAATTCCGCCGCTACTTCGCAGAAGCGGATCGTCGTAAAGGCAATACCGGCGAAACGCTGTTGAAGCTGCTCGAAGCGCGTCTCGACAACGTCGTTTATCGCATGGGTTTTGGTTCGACACGTGCCGAAGGCCGTCAGTTGGTTAGCCACAAAGCATTCACCGTTAATGGCAATGTCGTCAATATCGCTTCGTATCAAGTGAAGCCTGGTGATGTCGTTGCAGTTCGCGAAAAATCCAAGAAGCAAGTCCGTATCGTCGAGGCATTGTCCTTGGCTGAACAAATCGGCATGCCGTCATGGGTTGCTGTCGATGCGAAAAAAATGGAAGGTACATTCAAATCTGTGCCTGATCGCAGCGAAATCGCCAATGACGTCAATGAATCCCTGATCGTTGAATTGTACTCACGTTAATTTTGAATTTCTGCCCACCTCTGCGGGTGGGTTTTTCCATTGAGCCATCAGCCTTATCGGTGTAACGAGCCGAGGGTATTGAAAAGGACATTACATGCAAAACAGTCTGTTAAAGCCCCGTATTATTGAAGTCGAAGGACTTGGTTCCGGTCACGCCAAAGTCGTCATGGAACCGTTTGAGCGTGGTTATGGCCACACACTCGGCAACGCATTGCGCCGGGTATTGTTGTCATCGATGGTCGGCTATGCGCCAACCGAAGTGACCATCGCCGGTGTTGTACATGAATACTCATCCCTCGATGGCGTGCAAGAAGACGTCGTTGACATGCTGCTCAACCTCAAAGGTATCGTGTTCAAGTTGCACAACCGTGAAGACGTCACATTGACGTTGAAAAAAGAAGGTGAAGGCGCGGTATTGGCTTCCGATATAGACTTGCCTCACGATGTTGAGTTGGTCAATCCGGATCACGTGATTGCTCACTTGACCGCCGGTGGCAAGCTCGACATGCAAATCAAGGTAGAAAAAGGCCGTGGTTACGTACCAGGCAATGTGCGCCGTTTGAATGAAGATGCAAACAAGACCATCGGCCGCATCATTCTCGATGCCTCATTCTCGCCAGTACGTCGCGTATCGTATGCTGTCGAATCAGCTCGCGTTGAACAGCGTACCGATCTGGATAAATTGGTCATCAACATTGAAACCAATGGTGTGATCTCGCCGGAAGAGGCGATTCGTCAATCGGCACGTGTATTGGTTGATCAATTGAATGTGTTCGCCGCACTCGAAGGGACTGAAGCGGCTGCCGAAGCACCATCACGCGCACCGTCAGTCGATCCGATCCTGTTGCGTCCAGTGGATGATCTGGAACTCACAGTTCGTTCAGCCAACTGCCTGAAAGCAGAAAATATTTACTACATTGGTGACTTGATCCAGCGTAGCGAAAATGAATTGTTGAAGACACCAAACCTGGGTCGTAAATCCTTGAATGAAATCAAGGAAGTGCTGGCATCCCGTGGATTGACTTTGGGTATGAAACTCGAAAACTGGCCGCCAGCTGGTTTGGAGAAATAATAAAACCGAGGTGAATGATAGAAGTAGATTCGTTTCACCTCGGCTCTTATGTAGTTGTAGTGCAAAATAATTTACCGGCCCGCAATTGGTATGATTGCCAAATTGATAGAAGAGCTGGATTCAAACTAAACTGAAAGGTAATATCATGCGTCACCGTCACGGACTTCGTAAATTAAATCGTACTTCTTCACATCGCCTTGCGATGCTGCGCAACATGACCGTTTCTCTGTTGCGTCACGAAGCGATCAAAACAACTTTGCCAAAAGCCAAGGAATTGCGCCGCGTTGTCGAGCCTATCCTGACACTTGGTAAAACCGACTCATTGGCTAACAAACGTTTGGCATTCAATCGCTTGCGCGATCGTGAAATCGTTGTGAAGCTTTTTTCTGAGCTGGGCCCACGTTATGCAAATCGCAATGGCGGTTATTTGCGTATTTTGAAAATGGGTTTCCGTCAAGGCGACAATGCACCGATGGCATTCATCGAGTTGATGGATCGTCCTGAGACCACCGAAGCGGTTGAAGACACCAGCGCGGAGTAAGAACAAGCTGTGAAGCACATAACAAAAGCCAGGCGATGCCTGGCTTTTGCATTTTTAGAATCGTAATTAGAACCTTAATTTAGAAAATGAGAGTTTATGGCAAGATATGTCATATTCATCGAAACAAAAATGCAACATGTCTGAACATACTATTCTTTCAGTCACGAATTTACGCAAGATTTATGGCGCAGCCGATTCAAAACATGTCGTAATAAACGATCTATCGTTAGTGCTGAAGAAGGGCGAATGCTATGGATTGCTGGGGCCAAACGGTGCCGGTAAAACAACCACGCTGCGTTTATGTTTGGGGCTGACAGCGCCTGATAGCGGTCAAATTACTTTGGCAGGAAAACGTATCCCAGAAGAGGCGCGCCCGGCACGATTACATGTAGGCGTTGTGCCGCAGGGTGATAATCTCGATCCGGATTTCACGGTGTCGGAGAATCTCTTGGTGTTCGGCCGTTATTTCGGAATAGACGATGCCAAAATACAGGATCGCATTCCGGCATTGCTGGAATTTGCAAACCTGACTGCAAAAAAAGATGCCCGGATCGGCGAACTGTCTGGCGGTATGAAACGACGCCTGACCCTCGCGCGCGCATTAGTCAATGATCCCGATTTGATTTTTATGGATGAGCCGACGACCGGCTTGGATCCGCAAGCGCGACACATGATTTGGGAACGGTTAAAGACTTTACTAGGTCAAGGCAAGACAATTTTCCTGACCACACACTTCATGGATGAAGCTGAGCGCTTATGCGATCGGCTAGCAGTGATAGATCACGGTCAAATGATTGCAGAAGGTTCACCACGCGAATTGATTGCGCAACATATCGAAGCGCAAGTGGTCGAAGTGTATGGGGAAAATGCATTGGCGTGGGGCGAGTCCGAAGGCCGAGAAAAATCAGCGCGCTATGAAACGAGTGGTGAGACGGTATTCTGTTATACCAATGACGTGCAGACATTATTGGAAAGCTTGCAAACTTACTCAGGTGTCCGATATGTGCATCGCCCTGCGAATCTGGAAGACTTGTTCTTGAAATTAACCGGCAGAGAAATGCGAGATTAAGATGAGCACCGCACATTATGCATTGCCGGCATTTTCATTACGCTTCATTCCTATCTGGCGGCGCAATTTCCTGGTGTGGAAAAAACTCGCGATTGCGAGCGTGTTGGGTAATATTGCCGATCCGCTGATCACGTTGATCGCATTCGGATATGGATTGGGCAGTTTGCTGCAGCAAATCAATGGCATCCCATACATTCACTATTTGGCATCCGGCTCGATTTGCATGTCGATCATGATGGCGGCATCATTTGAGGCGCTATATTCTGCATTCTCAAGGATGCACGTACAAAAAACATGGGATGCATTATTGAATGCGCCGTTATCGCTCGATGATGTTGTGTTGGCGGAGATGCTTTGGGCTGCAACTAAATCATTGTTCTCCGGTGTGGCAATTTTAGGTGTGATGTTTATGCTCGGGATTGGTTTGCATCCGCATACTTTGTTGGTCTTGCCCTTGTTGTTTTTAATCGGGATGATGTTTGCGTCATTAGGGTTGGTGATCAATGCGATCGCACATGGATATGATTTTTTCACCTACTATTTCACACTCGTGTTGACACCGATGATTTTCTTGTCGGGCGTGTATTATCCGACGTCGCAGCTACCGTTGTGGTTGCAGGTAATTTCTGATTTTCTGCCGTTGAGTGCGGCAGTAAATTTGGTGCGACCGTTAATATTAGGGCAATGGCCTAATATGCCAATCGCCGATATCGCAATCATGCTCGTATATAGCGTTACCGGGTTTTATATTGCTACAATTTTGACGCGACGCAGATTGTTGAAGTAAGTAGTAAGCTTTGGATTGAAATGGCGACTATGGAAAAAGCGATCTTGATTTTAACGAATATGCCCGATGTGCAGAGCGCGCATGCGTTGGCACGGCAATTGGTTGAATTGAAACTGGCGGCGTGTGTCAATATTCTGCCCGGTGTGCAATCAGTCTATCGATGGCAGGGTGAAAATGAAGAAGCAAACGAAATAACTGTGATGATTAAAACAACGCATGCCCGATATGCGGAAATTGAATCGGCGATTAAAGGAAATCATCCGTATCAAGTGCCTGAAATTATTGCATTGCCAATTGTAGAAGCACTGCCCGATTACCTTGACTGGATTGCGCAAGAAACAAAGAAAGATGTAAATGTTTAAAAGACCAAATCAAATGTTGTTCTACATGCAGCGCATTTTTTTAATCGTGTTACTTGGATTGATGTCGCAGTTTACTCATGCGGCCGATGAATACTTGCAGCCTGAAGAAGCATTCAAGTTTTCGGCCAGAATGGCAGATGCAAAGACCATCGAGGTGACGTATATCATCGCCGAGGGATATTACATGTATCGCGAGCGTTTCCATTTCAAGGCGGATGGTGCCAAATTGGGAGGCGCGGTTTTCCCTCAAGGGAAAGTGAAATTCGACGATACCTTTAAAAAGAATGTAGAGACCTATCGCCATTCCGTAACGATCAAGATGCCTGTCGATGCCAGCGCACCATTTACATTCACCTCAACCGGTCAAGGTTGTGCTGACAAGGGATTGTGCTATGCACCGATGGATTCCGAGACCAAGCTTAGTCCTACATCAAGCAAAGGATTGCAGACCGCAATTGATTCGATACAAAGCGATTTGAATTCACATTCGCTAATAAACCAGCCGGCACAAAGTGTGCCGAACCAATCGATTGCACCGATCGCCAAGGACATGAACACTGAAGCGGCGCCTGCTGCTGCAGCGGATTCGGATATGGGAAAGATTGATGGCGCTCTTAAAAGTGGCAAGCTGCTGATCATCCTGCCTTTGTTTCTATTGCTGGGATTAGGCTTGGCTTTTACGCCATGCGTATTACCGATGGTGCCGATTCTGTCATTCATTATCGTTGGTGAAGGCATACAAGTGAGCCGCGCACGCGGATTCACTTTGTCGGCAACTTACGCTTTGGGCATGGCATTGATATACACAGCTCTTGGTATTGCCGCTGGTTTGATTGGCGAGGGCTTGTCGGCCGCTTTGCAAAATCCGTGGATCTTGAGCACCTTTGCAATCTTGATGGTGCTGTTGGCGCTCTCGATGTTTGATGTGTATCACTTGCAAGCCCCGGCGTCGATCCAGCACAAGCTAACCCAAACCTCTGAGAAACAAAAGGCTGGTAAGTTAGTCGGCGTCTTTGTCATGGGTGCTATCTCTGCATTGATTATTGGACCATGTGTGGCAGCGCCTTTGGCAGGCGCTCTGGTCTACATCAGTCAAACACGTGACGTCGTAATTGGCGGCAGTGCATTGTTTTTCATGGCAGTTGGTATGAGCGTTCCATTGCTACTGGTTGGCCTGTCCGCAGGTGAAATTTTGCCTCGTGCCGGTGCTTGGATGGAAGGAGTCAAGCATTTCTTCGGCGTATTGATGTTGGGAATGGCATTGTGGATTGTGTCGCCAGTCATTCAGGTAGCAGTACAGATGTTTGGCTGGGCGGCATTGTTTATCGGCTATAGCGTTTATTTGCTGTCAAGCCAAAAAGCGCATTGGGTTTCTAAGGCGTTCGGTGTGATGTTTGCTGCCATAGGTTTGATCGAATTGGTTGGCGTCAGTACAGGTGGCCGAGATGTGTTTGCCCCGTTGGCGCAATTTACTCAAAGTCAGGCAAAGCAGGTTCAATTCGTACGGGTCAAATCGAATGCGGAATTGGATGCTGCCATCGCACAAGCGAAAGGCAAAGTCGTGATGTTCGACTTCTATGCCGACTGGTGCGTGTCTTGTAAGGAGATGGAAAAGTTAACCTTTACCGATGCACGCGTGCAATCGCAATTGGCCAATGTCGTGCTGTTGCAAGTCGATGTCACCGCTAATAATGCTGACGACAAAGCCTTGCTTAAACGCTTTCAATTGTTCGGTCCACCCGGGATTATTTTTTTCGACAAGCAAGGTCGTGAAGTACAGGGTGCACGCGTGATTGGCTATCAGGATGCTGAGAAATTCTCTCAATCACTTTCACTTGCGATGTGAAAGCTACATAACAATATGTGATGTAGATAGTTGATAAAAATCGTTGAATGCTTGTCAATGATCTCCTATAGTTGATTTTTATCGATGAAAAAAGAGGAGAAGATCATGACGTTACGCTTGGGTGATACCGCACCTGATTTTGAGCAAGATTCTTCAATCGGCAAGATCAGGTTTTATGAATGGGCTGGCGATTCATGGGTGGTTTTGTTTTCCCATCCAGCTGATTTCACGCCTGTTTGCACCACCGAGCTCGGACTAACAGCAAAACTTAAATCCGAATTTGACAAACGCAATGTGAAAGCAATTGCGTTATCAGTTGATCCGGCTGACAAGCATGTGAACTGGATCAAGGATATCGAGGAGACGCAGAAAACTGTTGTGGGTTTCCCTATCATTGCCGATGCTGATAAAAAAGTAGCGGCCTTGTATGACATGATCCATCCGAATCAATCGGAAACCATGACAGTGCGTTCGTTGTTCGTAATTGATCCAAAGAAGAAAGTGCGATTGATGATCACGTATCCAATGAGCACAGGTCGCAATTTCGATGAAGTGTTGCGTGTAATTGATGCGTTGCAATTGACCGATAACTATACCGTCGCCACACCGGGCAATTGGCGAGATGGCGATGACGTGATTATTCCGTTATCGATTCAGGACGAGGCAGTCCTCAAGCAAAAATTTCCAAAAGGTTATGTTGCACCGAGACCGTATTTGCGCATGACGCCGCAACCGAATAAATAAGTAAGGCAATAAAAATCGCCCAATTTTACTTGGGCGATTTTTTTATGGCTATTAATTTTATGAAGGCTACCCAAGCTTTAAAAGCCGAGCAATGTCACGCGCAAAATAAGTCAACACGCCATCTGCACCCGCACGCTTGAATGCCAGCATCGCTTCCATCATTGCCTTGTCATGATCAATCCAGCCATTTTTTGACGCTGCCTTGAGCATCGCGTATTCGCCACTGACTTGATAGGCGAAGGTGGGGACTTTGAACTCATCTTTGACGCGTCGCACGATATCGAGATAAGGCATGCCGGGTTTCACCATCACCATATCTGCGCCTTCAGCAATATCGAGTGCGACCTCACGCAACGCTTCATCGCTATTGGCAGGATCCATCTGATAAGTGTTTTTATCGCTCTTGCCTAAGTTGCTTGCAGAGCCGACTGCTTCCCGGAACGGGCCATAAAACGCGGACGCATATTTGGCGGAATACGCCATGATGCGTGTGTAAATATGATGTTGTGCTTCCAGGGCGCCACGAATAGCACCGATACGTCCATCCATCATGTCGGAGGGCGCAACGATATCGACACCTGCTTGGGCTTGCGTTAATGCCTGTTTTATTAGCAAAGCACAGGTTTCATCATTGAGCACATAACCGTCCGCATTGATTACACCATCTTGCCCGTGGCTGGTATAGGGATCGAGTGCTACATCGGTCAAAATCCCCAGTTCGGGAAATCTTTGTTTCAGTTCGCGTACCGCACGTGGGACCAGTCCGTCGGGGTTGGTCGCTTCAATGCCATCCGGCGTTTTTAATGTTGGATTGATGACAGGGAAGAGAGCGATGACTGGAATGCCAAGTGCGACGCAATCTTCTGCTACAGAAAGTAACAAGTCGACTGACAGACGCTCGACACCTGGCATGGAAGAGATTTTTTCGCGTTGATTCTTTCCATCCAGAATGAACACCGGATAAATTAAATCGGATGGCGTCACCGCATTCTCACGCATCATGGCACGGGAAAATGCATCTTTACGCATGCGGCGCATGCGTACGGCGGGAAATTGCGCGTTTTTAAGAGAATTTGGCATATCGATCAGAGAACTACAGTATAAAAATGAATTCTATAACGAGAACGCTCAAAAATAACTGAACTTTCTACTGGAGAGGGCATCTTAGCAATGGGTGATTTATTCACCCCCCGCTTCTCCTCCCTGAGCGGGGCCGGATTGTTTAATACGATGCGGCGTTACTGCCCTGAAGAACCCCTTTCTTCAGGGCTTTTTTTTGTGCTGCGATTTGCTTTAGTCAGGGACATGCTTCAAGTTGTGTGATCTTGAAAATTTCCGAATTGAAAAATTAGACTGACTCGGCAGGACGATCATTTCCTGCTTCCTTGCCAGCATCATGGCTTGGCTCTTCTTCCAACAATCCGACCAGTTCCAGAATTTTGTCATTCGCTTCATCCAGACCGATGCGCTTTAATGCGGAAAATAACTGAACCGTGAATGGGAAAGGCTGTCCATTGTCGTCAACATAACTCTCTAATACGCTTTTCGCCTGACGTAATGCATTGGTAGCGTCATTACGATTCAACTTGTCGGCTTTAGTCAGGATGCAATGGATAGGCTTGCCGCTAGGTGCAAACCATTCCAGCATTTGGATATCGAGATCGGTGAATGGTCTGCGCGCATCCATAATCAGCACCAACGCTGCTAGTTGCGTGCGCCTTTGTACATAATCGCCTAGTAATTCCTGCCAGTGCAGTTTGGCCGAACCGGAAACTTCTGCATAGCCATAGCCGGGCAAATCGACCAGCAAGGCGCGGATTTCATCGACTTTGGTTTCGTCCTTGCGGTGCTGGCCGACATGGGCGCCGCCAATCGAGAAATAGTTGATATGCTGCGTACGCCCGGGTGTTTTAGATGCAAATGCAAGCTTTTTCTGATTGCACAAAATATTGATCGCGGTCGATTTTCCCGCGTTGGAACGGCCGGCAAAAGCAATTTCAGGAACTTGCGTGTTTGGCAAATCACGGAGATGGTTCACCGTGGTGAAGAAGCGGGCTTGCCAAAGTAAGGACATAGGATCAACAGAAAATGCAGCAAAGGGGGCGAAAATGCCAGAAAGCTATTGTACAATACGGGGTTGCGTAACAGCATCCGGTATCACAGCGGCGAAGCCTCACAGCATAGCAGAAAGACCTCCGCCATCAGGGCAGAATTTTAAAATCAAGTCTCAGGGTGTTTTAATGAAACGTGCGTTCTTACCATTTGTGAATTCAGTATTTGTCGCGCTGTTAGCGGTGTCTTCATTGACGATCGCAGCAGAAGAGAAAAAAGCCGAAGCGGCTGCCGCAAAAGCAGATCCTGCCAAAGGCGAAGCATTATATTCAACCGGCGATGCTGCTCGCGGCATTCCAGCATGTGTCTCCTGCCATGGCGCAGCGGGCAATTCGACGATCGTGCAAAATCCAAAACTGGCTGCGCAACATGAAGCTTATATTGTCAAGCAATTGAACAATTTCAAAGGTGCTGATAAGGCTACAGAGCGCAATAATCCTGTGATGAGTCCAATTGCAAAAGCTTTGACCGACGACGAAGCAAAAAATATTGCTGCTTATCTGAATGCGCAAACGCTCAAGCCTGGCGCAGCAAAAAACAAAGATACCGTTGAAATCGGCAAAAAGATTTTCCGTGCCGGTATCGCAGAAAAGAATGTACCTGCCTGCGCCGGCTGCCATAGCCCGGACGGTGCCGGTATTCCTACACAATTTCCTCGCATCGGTAGTCAGCATCAAGAGTATACGGCAGCGCAATTGACCAATTTCCGCTCTGGTGCCCGTAAAAACAGCCCGCAAATGGCGACTATTGCCAAGCGTCTGTCTGATGATGAAATCCAGGCAGTGGCGGACTATGTTGCTGGCTTGAGATAGTCGATCATAAGCAGTTGGTAAAATTAAAAGGGTGGCGCAAGCCACCCTTTTTGTTTTTGTATGATTGAAAAGGTTGGCATGCAAAAGAATGATATGCCGCAATCAAGCCTTTCTGCTGATTTGCTGGGTACGGGCGCTGTTTGGGATACTATCTTTGATCAGGTCTCACCGAGCTGAATTTTATTTTGGATTTGATGGAATAAATCGGCAGGCTCGGCTGTTTACCTGATGTGCTGCACTTGCGGCGCCTTTGTTACCAACCTAAGAGGACTATATGAAAAATTTTCATTCCGTATTGCCATCTTTACTCGTAACCGTATTACTGGCAGGTTTTGCTTCCATCGCTAGCGCCCAGGCACCGACCAAAATCGTGGATGGCGTCGTAACCAATAGCGCAGGTATGACACTTTATGTGTTTGATGCCGATCCAGCAGGC
Source organism: Burkholderiaceae bacterium (assembly GCA_036560485.1). GTDB lineage: Bacteria > Pseudomonadota > Gammaproteobacteria > Burkholderiales > Burkholderiaceae_D > DATBRC01. The sequence goes on along the minus strand of DATBRC010000029.1, from coordinate 42 downwards.
AAGAGCGCTTGCAACGGCCCATGCGCAGCGAATTGGCCACCT
>DATBRC010000028.1:0-6559 GCA_036560485.1 Burkholderiaceae bacterium | reverse complement strand
CGGTTCGTTCGTGGATCGCTCGACACAACGACGGAATCCAGCGCCACTTCTTTCCAAGCGCCCACGCTGCTCTTTCTTTCAATGCCGCAGGATCCGCATCCCCGGCGAGGAAGGTATCTGCGAGTGCCAATGCGACGAGTGTTTTTGGAGTCATTGTGGCAAATTAACAAAGGCGGCGGAGTGCCCTCAACCAGTCTCGTGATGCATGAGCAGTCCTGCGCTCAGGCGCAGTGCCGCTCATGCGTTGCATTGCCAAGCCAAAATATCCCACGGGGTAGCCCCGTAGAGGCGTTCCATTACACGAGGTAACATTGCGCCGACTTGAAGGATCCGCCGCGTGGCAACCTTATTTGATTAAGGAGATGGTGTCAACCGGCATGGATTAGCAGTACGTACCTAAAAGGATCAGCATCGCATTAGTTTTTATATTAAAAAAATGCGAAGCTGACCCCTTTAACTTTTGCTGCGCAAGCGGGCATTTTTATTTGGCAGAGAAAGCACGCATGCGTGTGCGGGGAATTCGAAAGGCGACGGTTTGCAAGCCGTCGCCGGGGTCGCGGAACGTGACCGAATCCCTTCGTACATCATTCCGCGAAGCGGAACAAAATAATTCTTCTATGTTAGAACAACAAGCCCCGTAATGCGAGGCTTTGGTGTGAGATTTCTGGTCATAGTCGGGTTACAACGGGTTAAATGCTGAAGTTTTATGACAATGCCTCATCTAATACCAACACAAATCTATTTAGCGCCAATACCTGATCTTTTTTTGTAAGGTACAAGTCTTCATAATCCAAAAGATTAGAGATTTTGTATGAGTCAGATTTTCGCTTCTCGTATTTAAGGGCCACACTAGATAGCACTTTATGAATCATCTTTGAAGGATGTGCTAATGACTCCACAGAAGTATTGGCTAAATTTATATTAAGGATCTCATTTACCTTTTCCAAAGTCAGCTCAGTATGATATTTTTCAAAAAACTGTGGGACAGATAAAAACCAAGCTTCAATCTCGACCTCAGCAACAATGATATTTATAGTCATACCTCGCTTAATGGTCTCTGCTGCGCAATATTCATCGATCTTGATCGGATTAACTTTTCGTTTCCGCTTGTCGCCTGAGAAGCTGTCCCGTAATCCGTAAACTGCTACAACGCCCTTGTTTTTGTAAACTTCTAAATGGTCGTCGATATAGGTGTTTACCTTTTCGTCATTTTCAACATTGATGATCTGAATTTCATGTGTAAAATCAGAGTCATCAGAAGACGCAGAAGGTCGCTTACCAATCAGAACGCCTCCATGTAGCTTCTGAAGAATAATATTGCAGGCTTGTTGAGTAACTAGCCGCCTAATAAATTCTTGTGTAAATATTTGTTCCGTTTGACCCTCAACGACAATTATGACTTTTTTCATTTTTTGTCGTCTTTAATCCCAGTTGAGTAAAAACCTTTAGAAAAAAATTCAAAGTTATTAAAACCAAATTCTTCAAACTCAGAAAATGCGTCGGGAGAATTTCGTGGGTTAAATACCTTTACCATACCTTTATCGCGTTGTATTACAGACCAATATTCGAGAGGTACTTTATTCATCACAAATCGGTCATTTGAGGCCAATATAAGTTGCAAAAATCCTTTTTCGGCGGCTGCAATTACAATCAAAATTAATTTAGCTGCACGATCAAAATCTAAGCCTTCACCTAAATCATCTATGAGGAGACATCCCCTTTTTTTGCCAAGCCGAATTATATGAAGTTGAATGAGGGTTGTAAGAGCGCGATACATGCCAGAAGAAATTTCTCGTTGAGGAAGCTTTTTTTCAATTCCCGACTCGATCACATACAAATTTTGAGGAACCTCAGAAAAATTAATTGGTGTCGCAATCCCAGTCAACGGCATAAGACCGACTTCCTCAATTTCATATCCAACTTTACGCATATCATTGACAACTGCACGAGTTAGATCATGTCCATACTTGTCTTTAGCAAATTTGAACTGAACGTGAATATTGTTCTTGTATTCCGCGAAATTGGATGCGTCAGGCTTCGCACCTTTTTCAAATACAGTTGCAGTAGCTTGAGGTTGATTAGAAAATTCAAAATACCAAAGCGTACTTGCCCATTCATGCAATTCTTCAAAGTAAGGATGTTGCTTAGGATCTCTCCTTGCAGAAATTGCTAAACTAGATACAGGAATCTCAATGTCAATCGCACCACCAATTCCATCTTTTATATTCTCAAAATAGATTGATGTACGTCCCCCGTCCTTTCGATCTAATTTAATAGCGTCGCCAACAAAAAGAAGTTCCTTTTTAACTTTTTTGTCGTGAATCTCAAGCTCAAAAATAATATCCTGTTTACCACGAGTTTTAATTTTTGGATCTCTTGGCTCATCTTTGAAAACCAATTTGTAATGGCCGGATAATATAAGTGTGGGTAAAAGTTCGCCCTTAATAAGCATGGAAATTCCGGCTATTATTTTAAGGATTCGAGATTTGCCAACGGCATTTTTGCCAACAATAAAATTGATATCGATAAGCGTCAATTCATCGAGTACCCATAAATAAGGTTGGTCTCTATACTCAGAATAGGAAAGTGAATGTAAACGCATGACTTGCCTTTATATAATAGATTTTTTAGCCGAATCAACTAAGGGGACTTGCAAAAGTTAAATTCATCACTTTTTTATGTTCCTAATTGTAAGTTATCCATGTTTATATAACACTTTTCTTTTAACTCATTTATATGCAGCGAATTTAAAAGGAAAAATGGACTCAGTTTTAACATTCCAACATTCTTTCGGAGTATAGGCAGCAAAAAAATGAAAATCCAATTCCCCTCCCTTATCCACCTCATAACCACCATAGCCCTAACGCTGGCAAGTCTCAGCGCCAACGCCAATGGCCAACTGTACAAGATCGAAACCAGGCCCGGTGTGAAAACCACCGTGTTTTGGGAGGCACAAGAAGGAGCAAAAGCCACAGTGTTCTTGTTCCCCGGCGGAGGCGGTGGATTTGGAAAGGTCGAGAATGGTAAGCCGACTGGCAATAACTTCCTCGTGCGCAGTGTGCCTCACTTCCTTGCAAACGGGTTCAATGTAGCTATCTTTGGAAGACCAAGTGATTCCGAGGGGCTGGACTATGCGGACCGCATCAGCGAAAGTCACTTGACCGATGTGCGCGCCGTACTTGAATTCGTGAAAACCCAGAGCAGCTTGCCAATCTGGATCGTCGGTACGAGCCGCGGAACGGTTTCGGCAACTGCTGCAGTAATCAAGATCCAGGAGCCGAGCATTGCCGGTTTGGTGTTGACCTCAAGTATTGTCAACTTTAAAAAGACTGGTGCGGTTCCGACACAGGACCTGGCAGCGATAAGAGTGCCGGTACTGGTCCTGCATCATGCCAAGGACGCTTGCGTTCAGTGCCGGCCTTACGAAGTGCCGGCCATTCTGCGTGGACTGAAGAACTCGCCAATCAAGAAAGAAATCATGGTCGACGGCGGGTCAAATCCAACCGGCGATCCGTGCGCTGCGCTGCACTGGCATGGCTACATCGGAATGGAAAAAGAGGCGGTCGACATTATCGGTAATTGGATCAGGCAACCGTCGCCATAGCTTGACCACATCAGTCATCCAGGAATCAACAAGAGCCAGGACAAACTAAAATAACTAAAAGGGTCAGCCGACTTTTTTAATTAAACAGTCCAGTTGTACGGTAGGATGACTTCCCTTATCAGCATACACAATCAACCATTCTTCCAACTATAGAGAAACCATGGGTTCAAGTTTTAAAGAAGGAATGCGTGAAGGCTTCCGTGTCGCGTTCCCGCAGTCGATCGGATTGATTCCTTGGGCATTGGTCACCGGCGTTGCAATGACCAGCGCCGGATTCACGGCACTTCAGGCAATGGGCATGAATGTGATCGTGTTTGCAGGTGTCGCGCAATTGGGAACATTGCCGTTGATCGCGGCAAAAGTGCCTTTGTGGCTCATCGTTACCACCGCACTCATTCTGAATCTTCGATTCATCATCTTCAGTGCAGCGATCGCGAACGGTTTTCGCGGTATCGGTATCGGCACGCGCTGGATTTCGAGTTATCTGCTGATTGACGGTGTGTTCGCCGCTTGCCTGGAAAAAATGATCGTGCACGAAGACCGGCATTGGCGTCTTGGTTATTACCTGGCGCCTTCTTTATGGTCCTGGTTTCTTTGGCAAATTTTTGCGTTGACCGGTGTCTTGGCGGCGAGTTCCATCCCAAGTAGTTGGTCGCTCGAGTTCATGGCAACCATCGCATTGATTGTGATCTTGTTGCCGATGACGAAAGTGCGCCCTATGCTGATTGCTGCACTGACCGGTGGCTGCATGGCGGTACTGCTTCGAGGGCTGCCATTGCGACTCGGCGTCATCGTCGCTATTGTCTTTGGCATTGCGGCTGGGTTTCTTGCCGAGCATTTACTGCCAAAGAGGGAACAGGCATGACATACGATTATTCATTATGGATCACGTTCTTGCTGATCGGTCTGGCCACAACGCTTCCGCGAGGCAGTTTTATTTTGTTGGGTGCGCGCATCACATTGCCGGAGCTGGTCAAACGCGCGTTACGCTATGCGCCCGCTGCTGCACTGGCTGCCATCGTGGTGCCGAATGTCGTGGTCGTGGCCGGAAGCGTGCAGCCGTTTAATCCTAAACTTGCCGCGGCAGTGGTCGCCGTTATCGTTGCGCTTCGCTGGCGAAATCCGTGGCTGCCTTTTATTGCCGGCATGGCCGTGCTTGAGGGACTACGTTGGGGATACTCATGATAGTTTAGAGCGTCTAACAAAATGCGTATGGCAGCGTTACTTCTCCTTGCCGTACGCTCGTACTGTCTGCATCGGCGTGCCTTGCCATACGCATTTTGTTAGACGCTCTTGGGAAAATGGGGGCAGTTCTAACATTCACACAAATGATCAAATGTCGGAACCGCTCCAATTTTTATCACCGTCCACCCATCCCCTTCGACGGATTCAGCAAATACTTCTCCCCCGTACTCCGCTTCCCATACGTGGCAATCACATCTGGTTGCAGCATTTCAAACAGCGATATCTCTTTGCTGTAATGACTGGCAAACGTTGTCTTCAATTCAGCTGCGACACGTTGCTTGAGCTTTTGCAAAATCGCCGGATCGGTCTTTTGCAAGAACGGGAATAGCAGCCATCCTCCCATGCTCCAGGTGAAACCGAAGTCGCGGACAATTTCTGTTGGACGCGTATCCAGTCCGCCGTAGATATAGACTTGCTTGAATGTGGTCGAGCCGTAGCGGCTGTATTCCTTGCTGTTCCTGTTTGCTGCGGCTTCCATGCAGCTCAGTATCTGCCCGGCGAGCCGACCGCCACCGATCGCATCGAAGGCGATGGTCGCGCCGGTTGCTGCCAATGCATCGGTCAGGTCTTGCATGAAGGTTTCTGATTCGGTATTGCAGACATACTGTGCACCTGCTGCTTTGAGAAGGTCCGCTTGTTCCTGCTTGCGCACGATATTGACCAGGCCGATATGATCCTTCAAACAAATCCGGTTCAGCATCTGCCCCAGGTTGGATGCGGCGGCGGTGTGGACCAGCGCCTTGTGGCCTTCGCGCCGCATGGTCTCGACCATGCCCAGCGCGGTCAACGGATTGACGAATGATGATGCGCCTTCTGCTGCAGTCGCGCCTTCAGGCAGCAGCATGCATTGCTCAACCGGGACACAGCGGTATTGTGAATACATTGCGCCGCCCAGCACGGCGACCGTCTTGCCCAGCAACTGCTGCGCGGCTGCCGATGCGCCAGCGCTCACGACGACTCCTGCTCCTTCGTTACCAACCGGCATGGAGATATCGACGCGGGCAACCATGCTTTTCATCGCCTTGTCTGGAACGCGTGCGGTGACCACTGGTCCACCGGCAGTGTCGGTGAGTGTTGCGGTGCTCATGTCGGCTGCGCCGAATAACAAGCCGATGTCGGATGGATTGATCGGAGACGCTTCAATGCGCACCAGTACTTCGTTTTCTGCAGGCACCGGAATCGGCACATTGACAAGCGACAACTCCAACTCACCGCTTTGCTTGATGATGGAGCGAAGTTGCAGGGCAGTATTTTCGTTGGTGGAACTCATGGCGGCTCTCCTCGGGTAGGCGGTATGTGCGTAAGGCGTGACAATGATGATCAGTGAATCTTATCACCATGCGCGGTTATGACAGGGCCGGGTTATCGGCGTAGCAAACTAAGAAAGTATTTCTTTAAGGCGCTAATAAAAACAAAACGCCCGCTATTTTCAGCGGGCGAAAGCATCCATCGGATATGGATGAGGACAGAAGAAAGATAACCGGTTATTTTACTGGGCCATAGCTATACCCGGCAGCACACCCTGTACCGGTGCAGGTGGTGTTGAGCATGTTGACGAGGATCGTTCCGGTATTGCTGCGTGCATGGAAATGTCCTACGCCGTTGGTATCACCGCCAAATACATTCCACGGCATGCCATCCGACCAATCCCAATCCACCTGCTGCGTATTGGAACCGGCGCCGACATTCAATTGCGCCTTGACGTTGCCA
>DATBRC010000027.1:0-25533 GCA_036560485.1 Burkholderiaceae bacterium | reverse complement strand
AAACCATTGAATATTTCTGGTTGAAGATCGTGACGCTTGCCAATCCGGATGAGGAATAGCACTTGATCAATATTCTATTAATTGAAGATAATCCGGGCGACACTGACCTGATCAATGAAATGGTCATCGATCAATCCGGTTACGATTTGATCAGCGCCGATCGATTATCCGATGGATTGGCATGTATAAAGGAACACGATATTTCCGTGATATTGCTGGATTTGTCTTTGCCCGATAGTTCCGGCATGGGTACTTTTTCCAAACTGCACAAGATCGTGTCGGAAGTGCCGATTATTGTATTGACCGGCACGAATAATGAAGACGTCGGATTGACTGCCGTCGCCGCAGGTGCACAGGATTATTTAATTAAAGACCGCGTCGATTCGCAACTATTATTCCGCACTATCAGCTATGCAATCGAGCGCAAGCGGTTTGAGCGGGCATTAGGGGAAAGCGAAGAGAAACTGCGCTCCGTTGTTGAAGCCGTGCGCGAAGTTATTTTTCATATTGATCAGCAAGGAATCATCACCTTGTTGAATGCGGCATGGAAACGTATTCTCGGCCATCAAATCGATGCCTCTATCGGAAAACCGCTGCACGAATTTATTCATCACAAAGACAGGGAACATTGCCAGGAATTGTTCGCTCGCCTGTTGCGACAGGAGCATGACAGCTTTCGCTTCGAAGCACGCTTCAGCAAGGATAATGAAGCACGTGTGTGGATGGAAGTCGATATCGTCCCCAACTTCGATGACAGAGGAACTATTATTGGCATAGCCGGAACGTTGAGCGATATCAGTGAGCGGAAAAAGAATGAAGAACGGCTCGTCTATATGGCGACGCACGATGACCTGACCGGCCTTCCCAATCGAAACATGTTTGAAGATCGCTTGAATCAAGCGATGGGGCAAGCAACGCGTTCCGGAAAAATGGTGGGCGTCTTATTTCTGGACCTGGATCAGTTCAAGATGGTCAACGATAGCATCGGACATGATCAAGGCGACATTCTGCTGCAAATCATCGCGTCCAAGCTGCAAGAAACCGTGCGCGCAATCGATACTGTTGCACGCTTGGGTGGCGACGAATTCGTTATTGTGCTGTCGGATCTCGAAACCGATCTGCAGGCAATGGTCATCGCCAACAAGATCATGAAATTATTTGAGCAACCGGTTTTTTTGAAAGGGCAGGAGTTTTATGTCGGCGGCAGCATTGGCATCGCGATCTTTCCGCGTGATGGTGAATATATTACCCAACTGTTGAGCAATGCAGATGCAGCAATGTATCGTTCAAAAGAACTGGGGCGCAAGCAAATCTGCTTTTATTCGCCGGAGATGAACGATAAATTGCTCGGGCAATTGACGCTGGAAAATGACTTGCGCAGGGCAATCAGGAAAAATGAATTTGAAGTGTATTACCAGCCAAAATTGTCGTTGGCGACCGGCCAGATCGTAGGATTTGAAGCATTGCTGCGCTGGCATGATCCGATGAAAAGATTGCTCAAGACGAGTGAATTGATCACGATGGCAGAATCGTCCGATTTGATTCTGGATATCGGTTCATGGGTATTGCGCACTGCTTGCAACGAATTGGTCCGTTGGCGAAAACTGGGATACACGGATCTGACAATGGCGGTCAACTTATCGTTGCGACAGTTCTGGCAAAACAATCTGGCGCAGGACATCCTCGATATTCTGCTGGAAACCGGAATGGAATCCGACAAGCTTGAATTGGAAATTACCGAAAGCCATGTGATGCGCAATTCGGATGAAACCATCGATACCTTACGCAAACTGAATGGCATGGGCATCACGCTTTCTATCGATGATTTCGGCACTGGTTATTCGAGTTTGAGTTATTTGAAGCGCCTGCCGATTCACGCATTAAAGATCGATCAAATATTTGTCCGGGACATTACCGGCGATCAGGATGCCGCTGCGATTACCCAATCGATTATTGCGCTGGCACATACGATGAACCTGCATGTGATTGCAGAAGGAGTCGAAACAGAATCGCAACATGAACTGCTGAATCTCTGGAACTGCGATTTGATGCAAGGCTATTTATTCAGCAAGCCATTGCCTCCTGTTGCGGCACTCAATATGCTGCGTCAACAATATAACAATCCTACTGAACTTATAAAACATTAGGACGTCATATTTATGGTTGTTTCTTAATAATAATCACATTGGCTGTATTCAATAATATTGAATATGTGAAATATAAATGAGAGAAATGAAAGCATCAACGAACTGCAAAAAGAGGATTCCAGAAAAATAAATTACTACTCAAAACTAACTATTCGACGCTGATTTAGAGCGCCTAACAGAATGCGCCTGGCAAGGCGCGCCGACGCAGACAGTACGAGCGTACGGCAAGGAGAAGCAACGCCGCCAGACGCATTCTGTTAGGCGCTCTTAGATCGATTACTTAGCTTGCTGACCTAGCTTGTTTACGCTCAGGTATCTGCCCTTCAGGAGCGAAAACTGTATGGCACTCCATATAGCGAAAGGGAAATATGCCATTTCGATCATTCCGACTCTCTTTACGATTCATCCTGCCATTGGCCATCGTATTGGCGCTGTTTGCTTATGCGGTCATACCATTGGTGGATGATTTGGCCATGCGCTGGTTTGTGAAGGATTTGGACAAGAGCGCACAAGTACTGGCCAATTCGTTGCAAGATCCTTTACAGGAATATGTTCCATTAAATGAAACAGAAAAGATTGCGCAACTGTTCGACCGTGCGATTAAAGATGAACGCTTGCATGCAATTGCATTGTGCGATCCGTACGGCAATCTTCTATACAAAACATCTACCTATCCTGCATCCCTTGGCTGTCAGCCATTTCAACGGAAGAATGCAGTAGAGGATGTATCCATACCATTTCATATCACCCAGAGTATTATCAAATCAGAAAATAATGAGTATTTAGGAAAACTCATTCTGCTGCATGACATGGCTTTTATCGAGCAACGCAGCGAAGCCACAAAAAAATACGTACTCATTTTATTCGCTGTGCTGGCAGTGGTGATTTCCGGCATTACCGTTTTCGTCGCGCACCTCAGTTGGCGTGGCTGGATCAATGCAGTAAAGGGGATCTTGCGCGGTGACCACACGTCACGAAAAAAAGATTCCATCATTCCTGAAGTGCGGCCGCTGGTCGGTGATTTACGTGAGTTGCTGCGCGAGTTCAATCTGGAACGCCGCATGCGCGATGATTCGCCTCACCTTTGGACGCCGGAAAGATTGCGATCACTATTGCGCGAAAAACTTTCCGGCGACGAAGTCCTGGTGGTATCCAATCGCGAACCCTATATACATGTGCGTACCGAAAACGGCATTGAGGTACGGCGTCCGGCCAGCGGTCTCGTTACTGCGGTGGAACCGGTGATGCGCGCCTGTTCGGGAACCTGGATTGCACACGGCGGCGGGTCGGCCGACCGCGATACGGTCGATCGCAAGGATCATGTGCCGGTCCCTCCTTCCCATCCGGGTTATGTGCTGCGCCGTGTATGGTTATCCAAAGAAGAAGAGGAAGGTTATTACTACGGATTTGCCAATGAAGGTCTGTGGCCGCTTTGCCATATTGCTCATGTGCGGCCGGTATTCCGTTCTTCCGACTGGGATCAGTACGTGGTCGTCAACCAGCGCTTCGCCGATGCCGTCATCAAGGAAGCGCGCACCGATAATCCGGTCATCCTGGTGCAGGATTACCATTTCGCATTATTGCCGCGCATGGTGCGCGAAGCGCTGCCGAAGGCAACCATCATCACGTTCTGGCATATCCCATGGCCGAATCCGGAATCATTCGGCATCTGTCCGTGGCGCGAAGAAATTCTGGAAGGTCTGCTGGGCAGCACCATCCTCGGATTTCATACGCCTTTCCATTGCAAGAACTTTCTGGAGACCGTGGATCGCTATCTTGAAACGCGAATCGAACATGAGGCTTCCACCATTTCCTATGGCGGCGAATTGACGCAAGTGGAAAGTTACCCGATATCGATTGCATGGCCGGATCCCGATAACCTGCAGCCAAGCGTGGCGGAATGCCGCGCCTCGATACGCCGCGAACTGGGTTTGCCTGGTGCGCAGCTATTGGGCATAGGCGTGGATCGTCTTGATTACACCAAAGGCATCATTGAACGTTTTCAGGCTGTGGAGAGAATGCTGGAACTCCATCCTAATTTGATCGGGCGATTTACGCTGGTGCAAATTGCCGCACCCAGCCGCTCATCGCTCGATGAATACCAGAATCTGGAAACGCACGTAAAGACCTTGGCAGAGCGCATCAATCAACGATTTACGAAAGACGGCATCAATCCGATTATCTTGAAAATCAAGCATCACGATAGCGATCAGGTCAATCGCTATTATCGTGCGGCAGATGTATGTCTGGTGACCAGCTTGCACGACGGGATGAATTTGGTGGCAAAGGAATTCATAGCGGCACGCGATGATGAATGCGGCGTCCTGATACTCAGCCAATTCACCGGCGCCGCGCGCGAAATGCATGAAGCACTGATCGTCAATCCATACCACATTGAGCAAAGCGCCGACGCCTTGTATCACGCAGTCACGATGTCTGAAGGCGAACAACGTGAGCGGATGCGCAGCATGCGTTCTCTTGTGAGAAATTTCAATGTGTATCGCTGGGCCGGGCGTATGCTATTGGATGCGGTGCGCCTGCGCCAACGAGAGCGCATCATGACAAAAATCCATGCGAACAACAGTCGCGTGCCATTAAGGCGAGTTATTTAAATTTAAGGTGAGAGTGATTTAGGGTGAATTTATTATTTTCAGAAAGCGGCATGCAGCGAATGGATCAAATTGTCCAATTCGGTCTATTATGCGCGTTCGATTTCGATGGCACGCTCGCACCCATCGAGCTGCATCCTGAAAAAGTGCAATTACCGTATGACATACAGCAACGGCTCATTACCTTGTCGCGCTATGCGCCGCTTGCCATCATTACCGGCCGTTCAGTACAAGGCATGCAAAAATATATGGGGTTCTCCCCCGACTTCATCATTGGCAATCATGGCATAGAAGGACTGCCTGACTGGAACAAACATGCGGAAAGCTATCAAACGATTTGCAGCATGTGGGAACAAAGATTGTTGGCTGCATTTGAGCATCCAACTATTTTAGATCCCGGCATCTGGATTGAAAACAAGCGTTATTCATTATCCATCCATTACCGGCCAACACCTGATGTCGGCAATATCGAAGACAAGTTGAAAAATGTATTCACACAATTGACGCCTGTACCGAGAGTGATACCAGGAAAAAATGTCTTTAATTTATTGCCGCAAAATGCAGCGAATAAAGGTGTGGCGCTCGCCAAGTTAATGTCATCCAATAATTTCCGAAGTGCGATTTATGTCGGCGACGATGTAACGGATGAAGATGTATTTCGTTTGCACCGGCCTGATGTTCTTACCGTCAGAGTCGAAAATGCGGTCGACAGCGCCGCCGATTTTTTTCTGCGGCAGCGGCAAGACATCAAGCATTTGCTGGATGAATTGATTGTGCGATTACGCTTGCTGCGAAAGGCACATCTGGCGCCTGCTTCCTGCTGACAGATCAAGAATGAAACAATATGCTATTCGACAAGCTTTTGATTAAACGCAATCATTTTTGCTTGTTATACGAAAACATTACTTCGAATAGCGCAAAATGGTAAAAACAACTTTCCGTAGATTATTTATAGTATGGCTGGGTGAAATCTCAATAAAACCCGGCTGAAAATTTCATTGCATAAGAAATATTAGAGCCTGCTACCATTTAATTTTTTAAATGTGTTGACCACGCTACCTGTAGCAATCAAATACGGGCGCCAGGAAAAGTGATTTCACACTACTCAATTAAAATTTTATCAGGCTCACCATTGCATACTCAGGAAACAGATATGAAACAACAATATATAGCGGGACTCGATATCGGCGGCACCAAAATCGCAGCGATCGTTGCGAACGCCGATGGTGTTCTTGCTCGTGTGATGGAATTGACCGTTAAAACCGGTTCACCCGATGCGCTCGGAAGACAGGCGCTTGCATTGATTCAGGCAGCTTGTAAACAGGCAGGCATTGCAATAAATTCCATCGACACGTTTGGCGTCAGCTCATGCGGACCGTTTGCTCAACTTGACGGGATGCGCGGCTTGGCTGCGCCTAATATTTGCGGCGGCATTTCAGGCCGTGCAGATTTGCCCAATGACTGGACGATTATCCCGCTCGAAAAAATTTTGCGCGAACAGTTCGGCACAGTCGTCATCGTCAACGATTGTGTCGCTGCTTTGCAGGCTGAACGCACATTCGGCGCGTTGCGTGATCAACAAAATTGCGTGTATGCGACATGGAGCACCGGCATCGGCTTTGGCATATGCGTCGATGGACATATATTGCACGGCAAGCATGGCAATGCCGGCCATGCCGGACATATGCTGATGGATATTCAATCCAACGCGATTTGCGGATGCGGCAATCGCGGCGATCTGGAGGCAATGATCTCAGGCCGTAATATCAATAATCAATTCGGCATTACCTCATCCGATTTGTTTGCCTCTGCCAGTGCAGGCAATACGGCAGCGCGCGAAGTTGCCGTTCAGACTGCGCAATGGTTTGGCCGTGCGCTGTATAACCTGGCCGTTACGCTCGATACCTGCACGTTTGCCATTGGAGGCAGTGTGTGGAACAACCATGCACATTGGCTCGCCCCGATCGTTCAGCAAGAGATCACCTCACGCATGCCTGCGCTGACGCGAGGCGTGTCGATTTTACCGGCCGCATTAGGCGCACTGACTACCGATATCGGCGCTCTCAGTTTGGTCATGCCCCCGGATTGGATAGAACGCTGGAAAGTGACTACCCCTTGGGTAAAAGTGGTGGTGCCATTCAGCTCAACGCCTTCGCCCTGAGTTGATGCAGTCATGCCGTCAATAAACTGGAATCTGCTCGGCCTCAGCGTTGAAGATTGGACCATTGCGACCCTGGTGACGTTGAGCGGTTTTCTGATCCTCAGCAATATCATCCGCTATCTGTCCAAACGCCTGGCCGTTATTACGGGCAGAACAACCAACAAGCTCGATGACGTTGCGGTTGACATGCTGGCCCATACCAATCGCTTCATTCTTTTCCTGATTGCCCTGCTGATCGCGTTTAGCCTGCTCGACTTGCCGAAAAAATGGGAAGCGCGCATCGATCACGGCTGGATCATTGTGATCGGCATGCAAGTCGCGTTATGGCTGAACTTTGGCATCAACGTCTGGATGCGGTCTTATATGGACCGTGCCACGACGACTACCATCGTATTTCTGATGCGGCTCATCATTTGGGCCACGCTGCTGTTGGCGATATTGGCAAACGTCGGCATCAATATCACGGCGTTTGTCACCAGTCTTGGCATTGGCGGTATCGCAGTCGCACTGTCGCTGCAAAATATTCTCAGCGATTTGTTTGCATCGTTATCGATTTCGCTGGACAAGCCGTTTGAAATCGGCGACTTCATCGTGGTCACCGATTTGGTAGGCACGGTCGAATACATCGGCGTCAAGACCACCCGCATCCGCAGCTTGAGCGGCGAGCAAATCATCATCTCCAACACGGAATTATTGAAACGCATCATTCACAACTTCAAGCGCATGGCCGAGCGGCGCGCGTTGTTTACGTTCAAGATCAGGTACGACACACCGCCGACGCAAGTGGCGGCGCTGCCCGACATTGTAAAAACCATCATTGGTAAAATCGCCGGCACGCGTTTCGATCGTGCGCACTTCAAACAATTCGGCGACAATGCGCTGGAGTTTGAAGTGGTCTACTATGTGCTCAACCCGGACTACAATTTTTACATGGACGTCCAGCAACAGGTTAACCTGGACTTGATGCAGGCATGCTCGCAGCATCAAATCGCTTTTTTTCATCCGGCTTGATACTATTTGCGAGACGCCGATTCAAACGGCATTGCCTTGCTTATCTGACGTCGCTATTGACAAGCAGTTCTTCCGCAGCAATTGCATCCTTTTCTATGTATCGAATGGCAAACGCATCGGCATAATCCTGCGGCGCGCTGCCGTCCCACATCACACCATCGACCATCGTCGCGCTACGCATCGGATTGTCCGGCACCGGCACATCGGCCAACGCAGCTGCCTCGCGATATAAATCAATTTGATTGATGGCATTGGCGATGCTCCGATAATCCGGATGTTCTTTCAATAATCCCCAGCGCTTGTGCTGCGTCAGAAACCACATGCCATCGGACAGGTAAGGAAAATTCACCATTCCATCCTGATAAAATTTCATACTGTTTGAATCTTCGCGGCTTTCCCCCACGCCATTGCTGTAATAGCCGAGTATGCGCGGACTGATCACACTGACCGATGTATCGATATACGCTTTGCCAGCGATGACTTCCGCCGTGTGCAATTTATTCTGTTGCGACGCATCTATCCAACGGCTGGCTTCCAGCACCGCTGCGGTGACGGCACGCGCCGTATTCGGATAGTTGCGCACAAAATCCGCGCTAGCGCCCAATACTTTTTCCGGATGCCCTGGCCAAATGTCCTGACTAACGCAAGCAGTGATACCAACCTTGTCGGCAATCGCGCGATGGTTCCACGGCTCGCCTGCGCAGAAACCATCGATATTGCCGGCTGCCATATTCGCGACCATCTGCGGCGGCGGCACTGTCACCACGCGCACATCGCGCAAAGGATCGATGCCATGCGCGGCCAGCCAGTAGTACAACCACATCGCATGCGTACCGGTCGGGAAGGTATGCGCGAATGTGTAGGGACTATATTGGCGCGGCTGCTCCTTCACCAGTTTTGCCAGCGATGCGCCGTCAACGGCGCCGCGGCTTGCAAGTTGATTCGACAAGGTGATCGCCTGGCCGTTTTGGTTCAACGTCATCAATACCGCCATGTCGCGCTTGAAACTGCCGATGCCCAAATGCACGCCATACACCAGGCCATACAACACATGCGCGACGTCAAGGTCGCCGCTGATCAACTTGTCGCGCACATTGGCCCATGACGCCTCCCGAGTCGGCACGATCTTGATGCCGTACTTCTTGTCGAAACCAAGAACCGACGCCATCACGATCGATGCGCAATCGGTCAACGGCATGAAACCGACCTTGACCTCTTCCTTTTCCGGCTTGTCGGAACCGGCAAGCCATGTGCCGCCCGGCAAACTGCCACTCTTATTCTGTGTCATGCCTTCTCCTGATGATCGTCTGATGCAGCAAGCCGCACTGCTGTACATAAACAAAAAAAGCGTCCGGTCAACGCGAAACGATTCGCCTGACTCGGACGCCTTTGTCCTGTGCTGCAACCTGCAGTGGCTACAACATCTTATTGCTGCGTGCCGCCGTTGGCACTTTCACTAAGGCAGTGCAAATGGCATGCCAGCATTTGATGGATATTGACTATGAAATTTGATGCATTTGATACGATTGCGGGAATCGGATGCACAGTTTTTGTGAGACGCATTAAATCGGGGATGATGGTGCGACAGATTGGATGCATGCACTACTCGGCTGCCTTGCAAGAAGGCGCCTGACTCGGACACGGAAGCGACGGATTCGTGGCGCGATATTCTTGCTCCAGCTTCGATGCAAGTTCCGCTTCTGCGGGCGTCAGCTTTTGATATTGACGCTCGAACGGCCGGCCGTAACCCCAGCGGTATGGCGTGTAGTAGTAAGGCCCGCCGCCAGCTCGCACACCGGTAAACATTAGCTCGCCCAAGGTCTTGCTGCCCGATGCCTTTACGACACAAGTCTTCAATGCACGATCGGCATCCAATCGCTCCTCCGATGTACCGCCGCGCCAGTAGGACAGGTCATGCAGCACGCAACAATGATACCAATCTGCCTTGCCGATCAAGGCGCGATCGGGGAAGCGGCTGCAACCGTCTGTGGAAAATGGTTGCAGCGTGTTAGTGGTCTCGGTTGCGCATGCGGAGAGTAGGAACACAGCAATGCACGTTGCGATTGTATGCAAGCGGGAATGTGTATTGTCTATCATCTGTGTTCGCGTGGATGAAATATTATTGAGCGTGATGGCACGGTCTTATTTTAAAATTGGCCGCAGTAAAATTTTCAATTCATTCTGTACTGCGTGGGCACATAAAACGTGCACAATCTACTTGACTGTCTGCTTGATGGACGAGTCAAGCTTTGCCACCTGACGACTGCCTCGCCATTTTCATAACAATCCGAAGCACTTCGGCTGGCCCTTCAACGTTCATTTCTTCGAAGGTCACCGCCTCTGGCCAGCGCAACTTCTCATCAAGCCATGCTTCAAGCTTGGTGGCTGTATCCATATATGCGGAAGAGAACATAAGCTCAGGTTGGAAGGCACGCGCAAACAGGCAGAGAAAGTAGATTCCGTACGTTTGACAGAAATCAGCGTAGTAAACATCGAAATTGTTTACCGAGTGGTCGAACCGCTCCCTATCCTTGCTCCAAGCATTTCGAATGATCACGCGAGGATTGAAGTGGACCACATCGGAGGTGATGGCATACATGAAATCATACATATCCTCGAGCGCAACCTCTGAAGCCATATTGCGAGTTGGCGGGAGCATTGTCTTTGGCGGTTCAACCTTTGGCTTACTAGAGAAGACCGGTTGAAATGCACGCCTTTTCTGAAAGAACGCCTGCTGCTTAGCGGCGGCCTCAAAAACCAGCAACAACATGCGATTCTTGAGAAGTTCGTTACGTTCGTTTAAAGACTTTTTTCCTTGTAGGTAGCTAAGCGCAATGAAGTCTTCACAAATCCCGCGGAGGGCTGGCGCTAAAAAATAAGCATGGCTCTTTGGCTCCAGGCCGCACGAAAAGACGGCGAACTCGAAGCACTTGACATAACAACCTTTGAGTACGTTCGCGTATGTCCCATCGACGTTCAGATTGACCACGCAGCGATCACGCGTCTCTTGCTCAATAGCGAGGAGATATTTTGCCATGTGATCGACGGTAGACTCCATGTGCGCTGCCTAACTTAATGTGTATACCGAAAAACCTGCGGGTTAATAAAGTCGCTGAGGCATATATTACTCATAAAAAAACCTACAAGAGTGGCTTGCCCGCTCGCTTCTCGGCGCAACACTGTAAATTTTCACTGGTATAAATAAATCAGAAATCCCGCAGATACGATACCAGAGAAAGCCAACTCGGTCGCCAGAAATCTCATTGGACCACATTCGTAACTGTCGCATCGCACAATAAAAAGCACGGTGAACCGTGCTTTTCAAACCATCACTTCAAGTTAGAAAACGAATGTTTGGTTGCATCACACTAAAGACACTAGGTTCCTACTTACTTCCGCAGGAACGACATGGCCCTTAGTGCGTGTGATCACACTCATTCAAGAACGAAAGCAGCTCTTCACGCAAGCGATAGTAATCCGGATGCTCCAATAATTTCTTGCGCGTGCGGGGGCGTGGCAAATTCACTTCCATGATCTTGCCAACTTTCGCGTTCGGCCCGTTGGTCATCATCACGACGCGGTCGGCGAGCAGAATCGCTTCATCGACATCGTGCGTGACCATGATGGCGGTCAGCTTGGTGCGCGTCCATACTTCCATCAGCACTTCCTGCAAGTCCCAGCGCGTGAGCGAGTCCAGCATGCCGAACGGTTCGTCCAGCAATAACAATTTCGGCGACAGTGCAAATGCGCGTGCGATACCGACGCGCTGCTTCATGCCGTTGGACATGTCGGATGCTTTCTTGTGCGCGGAATCAGCGAGGCCGACGCGCTCCAGGTAATGCTCGATGATGTCGTTACGCTCCTTCTTGCTCGCATGCGGAAACACTTGTTCGACGCCGAGGCCGACGTTTTGATAAGCGGTCAACCACGGCACCAGGCTCGGCGCCTGGAATACGATGCCGCGATCCGGGCCTGCCGTGTGCACTTCGCGGCTGTCGAGGAAGATGCCGCCCTCGCTGACATCGGTCAGGCCGGCGATCATCGACAGCACCGTCGATTTGCCGCAACCGGAGTGGCCGATGACAGAGATGAATTCACCCTTGCGGATCTTGAGGTCGAATTCTTCCACCACCTTGATCGGCCCTTTGCGGCTCGGATAAATTTTCGAGACTTTGGAAAATTCGACGTAGCGTTCAAGATGTTTCGGCGTTTCCGCCGGCATTGCATCCGGCGCGGTTGTCTGTTGATGTTCGCTGCTGGTATTGGGTAATACGCCTGGCAGGTTGATCACCTTGCCTGCGCCGCTTGCATTCTTCTGCGCGCCGACATCCATCAGGTAAGCAGTGATGTCCTTGCGGATTTTCTTGAAGTCTTCCGAATGGTTCATGCCTGCGCGGTCGCGCGGGCGTGCCAACGTGACCGGGAATTCCGGGCCAAAAGTCGCGCCTGGTCCGGGATTGAGCGGGATGATGCGATCGGCCATCATGATGCCCTCATCAACATCGTTGGTGATCAGGACGACTGTTTTCTTTTCCTGGCTCCAGATGCGGATGATTTCATCCTGCAACTTGGCACGCGTGAGTGCGTCGAGTGCGCTCAATGGTTCATCCAGCAGCAGGATGTCCGGATTGGCGGCCAATGCGCGCGCAACGGAGACGCGTTGGCGCATGCCGCCGGATAATTCGGACGGACGCTTTTCAATCGCCGCGGTCAGGTTGACCATCGCGATGTATTTTTCCACTTGCGCGTTGCGTTCTTCCTTCGACTTGTTTTTGAAAACCTGATTGACGGCGAGTGCGACGTTCTCGCGCACGGTCATCCACGGCATCAATGAATAACTCTGGAACACCACGCCGCGATCAGGACCTGGCTCGATGATCGGTTGGCCATTGCGCAGCACTGCGCCGGAATCGGGATGAGTCAAACCGGCCATCAATGAAATCAGCGTGGTCTTGCCGCTGCCGGAAAAGCCGACGATCGCGACGAATTCACCTTCCTTGATTTGCAGATTGATGTTTTGCAAAACAGGGGTGGCGTGCGAGCCATTGCCATATGACTTGCTGATATTTTTCAATTCCAGGCAAGGCGCGGCGATGGCTGATGCCGGTTGGTCGATCACTTGCTGTTTCGGCGCGACGGATGCGAGTGCGCCGCCGTCCGCGTTCAGCAAGGCGGCGTACGCAGGCATTTTCAAGACTGAGGAAATCATGGTCTTCCTTTCAATGCATTCAATGTGTGCGGTCGCCGAAGCTGACCAGCATTTGCAGCGTCTGCATCAAGCGGTCAAGCAGGAATCCGACGAAACCGATGGTGAATACAGCGACCATGATGCGTCCCAATGAATTGGAGCTGCCATTCTGAAATTCGTCCCACACGAATTTGCCGAGACCCGGATTCTGCGCCAACATCTCGGCAGCGATCAGCACCATCCAGCCGACACCGAGCGACAAGCGCAAGCCGGTGAAGATCAATTGCAGCGATGACGGCAACACGATCTTCATGACCTTGGTGGTCCAGTTCAGGCGCAACACCTTGGACACGTTGAGCAAGTCCTTGTCGATCGATGCCACGCCGAGCGCGGTATTGATCAGCGTCGGCCACAGTGAGCACAACGTCACCGTGATGGCCGATGTGATGAACGATTTCTCGAACCATGCGTTGTCGGATGTGACGTAGACTGCGCTGACCACCAGCGTGACGATAGGCAACCACGCGAGCGGCGATACCGGACGGAATATCTGCACCAGCGGATTGATCCCGATCTGGATCGTGCGCGACATGCCGCACAGAATGCCGAGCGGTACGGCGATCAGCGTGGCGAGCGCGAAGCCGGTGAACACTGTGTAGAGGCTGGTCACGATCTGATCGAAATAAGTCGGCTTGCCGGTCCAGCTACGAATCGCGACTTCCGCCTTGGGGTTATCTTTCAGCAGCTCGGCATTGCGCTGTTCCTGACGTTTGTAGAATGCCGCGGCTTTTTCTCGTTCGGCATAATGTTCGGCGATCAGGCCTTTTGCTTCTGCGACCACTTGCATCGGTCCCGGCAGCGTGCCCAAACTGGTCTTGATGCCCGATGCCAGCACGCTCCACACCACCAGGAACATGACGAAGGCGAGAACCGGCACGCCGATCTGCAGCATGATCTCTTTCATCTGCTGGCGCGGATCGTCGCCGGCTGCCAAGCGTATGAAGGGGACGAACCAGGTCAGGCCTGTCTTGCCGAAAAAGTTTGCGGTTTGGTTGAGCATGTCGATTACCTATTTGTCTGGCTAATTAAAATCTTTGTTGATCTGGCCTTGCGCGGGCGATCCGCCGAAAGACCTCAAAAACTGCGTCTTTCCCGCGAAAGCGGGAATCCATAGTGCATGTGTTAAATCACCGGCCTATTGATCCCCGCTTTCGCGGGGACGACGGGGTAATAGCTGTTTGCGCGCACATCATCAATTCGGCTTCGCATTCCCCTTCAACCCAATCTTGAAGCTATTGATATAAGCATTCGGCTTGTGACCATCGAACGCAATCCCATCAATAAACGTGGTGTACTTGACCGGACGGAAGCCGGTTTCCTTGCTGAAGTCAGGGAAGTCCGCTGCAGTCATCTTGCCTTCGGCGATCAGTTCCTTCGCTGCTTCCTGATAGATGTCGGCACGATAAACTTTCTTGGCTATTTCCAGATACCAGCTATCCGGTTTGGCTTCCGATATTTGGCCCCAGCGACGCATTTGCGTCAGGTACCACACAGCATCGGATTCATATGGATAAGTCGCATGATAGCGGAAGAACACGTTGTAATCCGCAGCAGGACGCTTGTCGCCTTTTTCATATTCGAAGGTGCCGGTCATGCTGTTGGCAATCACAGCGGTATCGGCACCGACGTAGTTGGGTTTCGAAATCATCTTCACCGCTTCCATGCGATTGCCGCCGTTATTGTCGTCCAGCCATTTACCTGCTCGGATCAGCGCCTTGACGATGGCGATATGCGTCTTCGGATATTTGTCGGCCCATGCCTTGCTGACGCCGAATACTTTTTCGGAAATGTTATTCGCGATGTCGTAGTCGGTAATCACCGGCACGCCGATGTTTTTGAACACCGCTTGCTGATTCCACGGTTCGCCGACGCAGTAGCCGCTGATAGTGCCTGCTTCCATCGTCGCCGGCATTTGCGGCGGCGGCGTCACCGACAACAAAACGTCGGCATTGATCTGGCCGGTCACATCGCCCTTATCCGGCGCGTAATATCCGGGATTGATGCCGCCTGCGGCGAGCCAGTAGCGCAACTCATAATTGTGTGTCGATACCGGAAACACCATACCCATCTTGAAGGCCTCGCCCTTGTCGCGATAACTCTGGATCACCGGCTTCAACGCATCTGCCTTGACCGGATGCACCGGCTTGCCGCCCTCCATCGGCACAGACTTTTTCATCTTCGACCAGACATCATTGGAAACGGTAATCGCGTTGCCGTTCAAATCCATCGTGAATGCGGTGATGATGTCGGCCTTGGTGCCGAAGCCGATAGTCGCGCCGAGCGGTTGGCCAGATAACATATGCGCTCCGTCCAGCTCACCGGAAATCACGCGGTCCAGCAATACTTTCCAGTTGGCTTGCGCTTCCAGCGTCACGTACAGGCCTTCCTGCTCGAAATAACCTTTTTCATACGCGACTGCCAGCGGCGCCATGTCGGTCAGTTTGATGAAGCCGAATTTGAGATCGGGCTTTTCGACTTTGGATGCGGCGACTGCAGAGGCGCTTGCAAATACGCATGCGATAGCACACGCTGCCATGATCGTCTGTGCCGATTTCGCAAATCGGAAATGCAAGGGCCTGCTTGTTAACGGATGTTTCATGGTTGATCACTCCCTATAAAAAACTTGTTGAAGCCACGCCGATTAAGTTACTGCGCGACGCAATCCGGAGCCTGCGATGCTCACCGTACTGCCGTACGATTGCGCTTCTTAACTCCGCCTTGCGCCGCTCGCTACACTTAATCAGCGTGGCCTTTAGCCGCGTTGTCACGATGCTCGCGTTATGTAAATGCGCTGAACAAAAAAAAAGACGTCCGATCAATGTGAGCAACTAAAAAAGCACTCACTTGATTCGGACGTCCTTGCCCAAACTGTCGCGACCAGCGTTGGTCTCGACAATTGATTATTTATTGCGCCGCCATTGGCGCTGGTGGTCTGCTTCGCAATTGGTTGGACTAACAGAAGCGATGTATTTTCGTGCCAGGCTAGGCGCAAACCGCAGCGATAGCGGGGCTATCGCGAGGATTTGCAACAACGCATGGTGCGAAAAGACACGCTTATGTGTCCGATCAATTGCGAAGCAGACCACTACCACCTTATACGCAAGTGGTGTGCCAGCTTGATTAAATGGTTTTCGCGGAGATTCGAACCACCGATGGGAGTTTCAATGCGCCATGCGTGTGCATTGCATCAAAAAGGGGCGAGAGGATTTCTTAACAAGATTAATCATGACAGGAAGTAGCGTGCGCCTACGCACCATTGCAACGTACACCTGTCCAGGTGCGTATGGCGCACCCTACAACAAATCCGCCACATCCATAATGCGCTGCGCGACTTCGGACAATTTCAAATTTTTATCCATCGCAAGGCGACGCAATTTTTGATACGCCTCGTCTTCGGACATTTTGTGACGCTCCATCAACAAGCCCTTGGCGCGCTCGATGGTTTTGCGGTCTGCCAGTTTCAATTTGGTATCGGATAGTTCTGTGCGCAATTTCTGATCAGAATGAAAACGCGCCATCGCCACATCCAAAACCGGCTTGATGCGCTCCGTCTGCAGTCCGGCCACGACATAGGCCGACACGCCTGCCTCCATCGCTGCCTGCATGCTCGACTTGTCGTGGTCTTCTGTAAATAACACAATCGGACGCGGCGCCTCACGCGTGGCGACGACCACGTGCTCCAGCACGTCGCGCGCATCCGACTCCGCGTCGATGATGATCATGTCCGGCTGCAGTTGCGCAATCCGTTCAGGCAAATGCATATCTGCCGGAAACGCAGCGACAATGTTGTAACCCGCCTGCAATAAGCCGATGCGCAATGCGCGCGCACGTTCGGCCTGCTCCAAAGCCAGTGCAGTCCGCTCGTTTTCCGGCGGCTCGATTGTATTAATGACGACAATACGCAATGCATGCATGTCGGTTGCGGAGTGTTGGGTCATTGCAGATGCTGTTCATTAAATGCCTAAATGCTTGGCGAAAAGTACACTTGGGGAGCGATGTCCTGCACCATAGCGCATTTACTCCCAAGGAATACGCTACAATCTACGCAAGAATCGCACCAACTTAGGATCCGGAACGTAGAATATTGGAACCGGATCCCCCTCACCCCAACCCTCTCCCGCAAGCGGGAGAGGGCGAGAACTAGGTGCGATTAAAACCTAATCGCACCAAATTGATATACCCACATGCTCGTTCTAGGTATCGAATCCTCCTGTGATGAAACCGGCCTTGCGTTGTTTGATACGCAACGCGGGCTGTTGGCGCACGCGCTGCATTCCCAGGTCGCGATGCATGAAGAATACGGCGGCGTCGTGCCGGAACTGGCATCGCGCGACCACATCCGCCGTGCGATCCCGTTGATGCAACAAGTATTTGCCGAAAGCGGACTCACACCGAATGCAATCGATGCAATCGCGTACACACAAGGCCCGGGCTTGGCCGGCGCGTTGCTGGTCGGCGCGTCAGTCGCCTGCGGATTGGGTTTGTCCTTGAACAAACCGGTCATCGGCATCCATCATCTGGAAGGCCATTTGCTGTCGCCCTTGCTGGCAAGCGATCCTCCCGAATTTCCATTCGTCGCGCTATTGGTATCAGGCGGCCATACGCAATTGATGCGCGTCGATGGCGTCGGACAATATGAATTGCTCGGCGAAACCATGGACGATGCAGCCGGTGAAGCCTTCGATAAATCGGCCAAGCTGCTCGGCCTCGGTTATCCGGGCGGCCCTGCCATTTCACGCATGGCGGAATTCGGCGACCCCACCGCTTTTAAATTGCCGCGTCCGATGCTGCATTCGAAGGATTTGAATTTCAGTTTTTCCGGTTTGAAAACAGCCGTGCTGACGGTGGTAAAAAATCACACGACTAATATCTGCGAACAAGACAAGGCGAATATTGCTCGCGCATTCGTTGATGCGATTGTCGATGTGCTGGTTGCCAAATGCATCGCGGCGTTGAAGCAAACCGGATTGAAGCGCCTGGTGATCGCAGGTGGCGTCGGCGCCAACCAGCAATTGCGTGCTGGATTAAATGCTGCGGCAACAAAACGGAAATTTCGCGTGTTCTATCCAGAGCTGCAATTTTGCACGGACAATGGCGCGATGATTGCGTTTGCCGGTGCGATGCGACTGCAGATCAATCCACATGCGGCGCAACGCGATTATGCATTTAATGTACGACCGCGTTGGCCATTGGATGAGATACGTAATGTGTGATGAATTCCAGATTGATCGGCCTTGAAAGAATAATTCACTCTGCCGATCTGACTGCATGACGATGATCATGTTGCTTGCACTCTTCTCATCGCGTCGGTTTACCTTTACCTCTCCCACCTCGAAAATTTCGCATTTTTGCTTCACTCCAATTTTTATTGCGTTCTCTTTCCGCATTTACCTATCACATTTTTTCCTGCAATAAAAAACCTTCCGGCAATTTTAATTATTAGCGGCCAATTTTTTTGTTGGTGCTTATTGTGAATCGTCAAAATTGGGAGAACAGTTGTTTCCTAAACTGAATGTCCAGTTCTTCTCCTACATGACTGTCGCCTTAATTTATTTTATCGGCGCTGATTAACTAATGACATGAGGTTCACTATGACTAACAAAAAAAAGGCAAGGTTACTTCCCATTTTAGTTTTTTTATTTTTGGCCGGTTGTGGCGGAGGAGGAAGTAGCGATCCAGGCAGTACCACACCATCTTCCGGATCTTCAACCACGCCAACGCTTGCTACCGCGATGGCCGTCGTAGATGGGACCACATTGGGCAGCTCGCAATGGAGCGATGGCGATACGGCATCCGGCGGCACCGGGCAAGCAATCGGCACATTAACTTGTGCCGCGCCGGCATCTGCTTATACGTACGCTCATCTGTCAATTTTTGTAAATGGCCAGCAGGTTGCGATTCCTGCCAATATCGGTACTGTTGCGGCAACGATGGCACTTCAAACCGGCTGCAGCTACCCGTTGCGCACCGATGATTTATCAGGAAAAATCCGCTTCGACGCATCTGTCATGACACCTTTCACACTGGGTCAATTCTTCAGCATTTGGGGGCAACCACTGTTGTCGACTAACGTCGCAGGTTTGACCGGCATGACGGTGGTCGCCTACACCAACGAAAGTAGCGTCCTTACAAAATTTACTGGTGATCTGACCACCATTCCATTGAAACCGCACAGCGAAATCACACTGCTGATAGGCACGCCACCAACACAAGTGCCAACTTATGCCTGGTCAGATCCACCGCCATTGGTCGCAACGCCAATCACACAAAATGCTGCCGACACAACTGGCAACTGGCCCGCAGGCGATACGGCGACTGGTGGCAATGGCGCGCCGGTCGATGGGCTGGACTGCATCGTCGGCATGGCAGAAGATTTCCATATACATGCGCATATCTCAATCATCCGGGACGGCGTTCAACTCACCCTCCCGGCGCAGATCGGCATACCTGCCGCAGCAGGCAATGGCTGTAATTATGCAGTGCATACCCATGACAATACCGGCCAGATTCATATGGAATCACCGGCTCCCGCACATTACACTGTCGCCAATTTCTTTGACATCTGGGGTGAACCGGTATCGACAACCAATGTTGCAGGCATCACCGGCAAACCGATCACGGTATATATCAACGATGGCGGCGACGTGCGTCAATACATCGGCAATCCGGCTAACATCGAAATGATTTCGCACCGTGTCATCACTTTCCAAATCGGCACGCCAATCACGGAGATCCCAACTTACAATTGGGATTCACCGAAGTAAAAAACATGCGTCATAGTTTGTAAGCATGACGCTCGTAGTTGATGAACGTGCACAAGGTAAAAGGATCGTAGCGTCATTTCAAATCATGCAATTTGAAATGGCGCTACGATCCTTTTACGAATGCCGCTACAGTCGGACAATACAACCGGAGAAACCTATTCTTTTTTCTTGCTGCCGATTCGGCTTTCTTTACCTGCCAATAAATTGGCAATGTTTTTACGGTGGCGATAAATCAGTAACCCACTCATCACCACTACAGCCAAAATAAAAGACAGTGCATCTGTGCCGAATAGAAAAACATAATAAAACGGGGCAAAGACACTTGCCACCAATGCTGCCAGCGATGAATAGCGAAATGCATAAGCGATCACCAGCCACGTCACCGCAGTTGCTACACCAAGCCACACATTCAATCCAAGCAAGACACCGAGCGCCGTCGCCACACCTTTGCCACCGACAAATTTAAAATACACCGGCCACAAATGTCCAAGGAATACGGCAAGCGCAACCAATGCTATGCCATTGTCATCGACACCGTATGTCGCGCCATATCGTTGTGCCAGCCACACTGCCAGCCAACCTTTGACACAATCGCCTACCAAGGTTAATACGGCCGCAGCCTTGTTCCCGCTACGCAGCACGTTGGTCGCACCAGGATTTTTCGAGCCATAGGTGCGTGGATCGGCGAGTCCGAATAACTTACTCACCACGACAGCGAATGAAATGGAGCCGATCAAATAGGCTGCGATTGCAAACAAGATTGTGAATAAAATGGTGTTCATACTCTCCCTTTATTAGAATTCATTACTCTTCCAACGCGCAATTCACTGCTTTGACCGACAATACAGTAGCAATCATGTTCGGATCAAGTCCAACCAGATATCCACGTCGCCCGCCATTGATATAAATTTTGTCGAGCGCAAGAATACTCTGCTCCACATAAACCGGCATCGCTTTTTTTGTGCCGAATGGCGACGTACCACCAACCATGTAGCCGGAATGGCGTTGCGCGACATCTGGCTTGCATGGCTCGACCGATTTGCAACCGATTTGCCGCGCCAAATTTTTGGTAGAGACTTTGCGGTCTCCATGCATCAATACAACCATCGGTTTGGCGGCATCATCCTGCATGATTAGCGTTTTTACCACATGATGCTCATCAACATTCAATTCTCGTGCAGAGACCGTCGTTCCGCCATGCTCCTCGTATTCATAAGGATGTTCGGAAAATGGAATGCGGTTTTTACGCAAAAATTGTGTCGCCGGTGTTTCTGAAATGTGCTCTTTTTTTGCCATGCGTGATAGTCTTGCCTAATACGAACCAGAGTCCAGTGACCCCCTGTTCAAAATCGGGAGCCCATTATGCAACAAGAAATCCGCTTTGCGACCTTCAATGTGTGTAATTTGGCTCTTCCAGGCATGCAATTTTATGATAATTTGCTGCCTTTTACGTCTGCAGAGTATGACGCAAAAATCACCTGGATTGCGCAACAACTTGACACGCTGAATGCGGACGTTATCGGTTTTCAGGAAATTTTTTCGCAAGCAGCGTTAAAAGATGTATTGGCCCGCACCAAAAATTATCAGCAAGCGCATCACATCGGCATCGATCCGGATCCCACCCTTCGCCTGACGCCAAGCGTGGCACTTGTATCGCGCTTGCCACTCGCTGCCCCGGCGACAATGACAACCGATCTGCCGCGCAACCTGTCGGTCGCCATACCCGATGTCCAGGAACAGTTTAGCAAATTCACACGCCCGATATTGCATGCACAGATCGCCGCACCGAATGGACTGACTATTCGTGTATTTGTCACGCATTTAAAATCCAAACGGCCGGATTACCGAAATGGCGAACAGGAAGACGACCCTTATCAACTCGGCATTGCTTCGCTGCGCTCATTAATGCGGCGTGGCACGGAAGCGCTGGGATTACGTTATCTGGTGCTCGACCTGATGCAAAATCAGCGAGGACCTGTTGTCGTAATGGGCGACTTCAATGACGTTGCAGGGTCAGTAACAACACAGCTTGTCATGGGTGTTGGAGGACATAGCAATCTGGAATTGCACGACCGATTGTTTGATTGCTATAACATGCTGCCAAGTCAGAAGTCGGCCCGCGATGTGGCCTACACGCATGTACACGGCACCATATACGATACCGTCGATCACATCCTTGTATCGGAAGAATTCAATCCCGCATCGGATCGTGCAGTAGGCGAAGTGCAGGATGTGATCTACATGAATGACCATATCACGCTGCCACGTCTGGAAGCATCGGATCATGGCTTGGTGATGGTGCGCATAGCGCTGTATGACACTTCGGGTGGGACGCCTCCCTAAGAGCGCTCTAAATTTCATCGATTGGAATATTGGTCAAATGCAGCTGCGCACGACTGACTTCAATATGGGATTTGTAGTCGATGACCAGCTTGCCGCGTACCTGCCCGACCAGAATCATTTTCTCGTGCAATTTGCCCGGATAGATCATCGCATTCTGATGGCGGCGGGCTCTCAAGGTATCGTCGCGATAGGCTGATTGGTGATAAAGCGCAATCAATTTCCCTGGATCAGAGACAAACATATCCATTGCTTCATCAGCAGGCGCGCAATCAGAGATGTAGAGAACGCGGCTTTGTCCGGTCAACTTTTCTGCGATGACAACAATCTCTATCGTTATATCAGCGCGCATATATTCTATCCGCCACAGTCAGATGAAAAATTAAATCCCCATTCGCGCCAACGCATCCGCCAATTCACGCACAATCTGCTCCATTTGAGGATGTTCCGTTGCAAACTTTGCGGAAAGTGATTGAGCTTGTTTAGCCAAGCCGCTCACATCGGATGTCGACTCTTCATTTTTAGAGAGAAGATTCTGGATATCGCTCTCCAATGTTCTCAAAAGAGTCTTCAACTCTGCATCGACGGTACCGGTCGACTCCAAATTAGCGTGCAGTTTTTTGAGTGTGTCTTTTAAATTATCGGTTGACATAGTGGCTCTTCGTTTTAGAAATGGATTTACGAATATTGCGTTTGTTACGTATGGTGAATGGTCGTCAAGTTATTGCATTGCACAACATTACGATTTTCAATAATGCAGTCTCAGAGGTCAGTGTATACCTTCAACTCACACTGGCACAAGTCATCTCACCCACGCGGATGGTGTTCCGCATGCAGCTTTTTCAATCGTTCACGCGCCACATGCGTATAGATCTGCGTCGTTGAGATATCTGCATGTCCGAGCAATAACTGCACGACCCGCAAATCCGCACCGTGATTCAATAAATGCGTCGCAAATGCATGGCGCAACGTATGCGGCGAAAGCGGTGCATTGATATCAGCCTTGCGCGTGTATTTTTTGATTAATGTCCAAAACATCTGGCGCGTCATCGCGCCGCCACGTGCCGTCACGAACAACGCATCATCGCCTTGCCCGTCTAGAATCACGGGGCGCGCCTGCTTCAAGTAGCGTTCGATCCAGCTGCGAGCTTCCTCGCCGAAAGGCACCAGGCGCGTTTTATTGCCTTTACCTGTAATGCGTAATACACCTTCATTCATGCCGACTTCGATCGTTTTCAACAAGACCAATTCGGATACGCGCAATCCGCTTGCATACATCAATTCCAGCATGGTCCTGTCGCGCAGACCAAGCGGTGATTCGACGTCGGGTGCTGCCAGCAACGCTTCAACTTGCGATTCGGTGAGTGTCTTCGGATAACGCGGCGCCTGCTTGGCCGATTTCATTTTCAGGCACGGATCGACATTGATTTTATGCTGACGTAATGCGAGTTGGTAGAAACGCTTTAATACGGCAAGGCGTCGATTGGCTGAAGTGGCCTTAGTGATGGCATGTTTAGCGGCGAAATAAGCATTGAGGTCATCCGCTTGCACAGTATATAAATTTTTTTGCCGATCCATCTGCAGCCACGTTGCAAACAGGCGCATGTCACGCCGATACGCTTCCAGTGAATTTTTTGCCAGCCCATCTTCCAACCACAATGTATCGCAAAATTCATCGATCATTGCCTGACTGTCCGATGGAAGTTCAGGCAATTTTTGCGATGCAGTCATCGTCTTTGCCATGGCTCAGATTGCTACGCCCTCATGCGCCAATAACCAACGCTTGATGCCGAGATAAAATCCCGTCTCGTCATCATGATTGGCAAAACCGCCAAGGCCACCTGCTGCCGTCACACGATGACACGGTATTATCAGAGGAAACCAATTCGCGCCACACGCTTGTCCGACTGCACGCGGCGCCGATTGAATGATTCTGGCAACTTCCCCATACGTGAGCACGTCGCCACGCGGGATAGCGGAAATCACATCCCATACTTTGTGCTGAAATGCGGTTCCTGCTTTCGCCAACGGCAGGTTAAATCGAAAATCCGGTTCAGCAAAATAACGTTCAACCTGTCTTGCCGCTTTTTCGGAGAGAGGGTCGATAGGCGCCTTCTCATGATAATGCGGCGGTAAATACACCAGTTCGCGCAATGCGCCTGCTTCAGTTCTGACACCGATCGCACCGAATGGCGCTGTCACAATGGCTGAAAACAAATCGCTATTCACTCTATCTTTCATGTCACGCGGTCCTGCCTAATGAAAAAGGCGCGTCTTGCGACGCGCCTCAAAATTGTTTTACCTGTTTCGAATATAGCGCCATAGCACTGTTCTCCACTATCAGGAACTCGTATCTTTCGAGGCGAAATTTTTTCCGTTGGTAATGGCAGCTCCCAAAAAAGAGGAAAGGTTTCCGAACAAGTGCGTTTCCGCGTCAGATATCTTCACTATGCCTGCCAAACTGTAAAACACAATCACACCCATCGGCTTGTTTTGATAGCGGATTGGCGTAATTAGCATGGTGCGAGGCGTCTTCATTATTTTGAGTGTCTGACGGTCTTTTTCCGACATCGGCAAACTGATGATGGTTTGAACATCATCAAATATTAATGTCTTGTTTCTGATAAAAGTATGCGATACACCGCCGTCTGTCGTATCGAGCACATACGGTTTATTGATCAGATATTTTTCCCATTTGGCAGCAACATCATCGAAAAGCGGATCGCCCGATATGACTTTTTTATTGATCAGCAAATCGTTTTCAAGCAAGAAAAAGCCAATGCCGGAAAAGGGAAACAATCGGAAAACTTCGCTGGAAAACATTTCATAGATTTTTTCCGGCGCCGTTAAATTATTCATTTCCACGATGAATTCCAACAGCCGCGAATGTTGGGCAGTGGCGGCCTCATAACGCTCGCGATGCTCCTTCAGAAACGCGTACTCCATCGCGTTTCGCAAAGGCTTGTAGAACACCGAGATCAATTGCTCCAGCACGAAAAAAATTTGTTCGTCGATGTGTCCGTGCTCTTGCAAAAGCAGGAAAGTACCGATCGGTAGCTGGCTGAAATCATCGTCATCCAAAATGGCGATCGCCGTGATTTCGTTAAGTTTCCATAAAGTTAATAATTGCTTTTCAACTACAGAGCCATTCTTTGCATCGCATTGAACAATGCCACGACTATGGAATGCCTTGACGCTCACATTCAATGAATCATGGGCCAACGGTACTTTATAGCGATAATAAGTTTCTTCA
>DATBRC010000026.1:0-27120 GCA_036560485.1 Burkholderiaceae bacterium | reverse complement strand
AATGTGATTTTTATGATTATCGAGCCATTCAGCCACGACATCTCTATACAGATCGATTCTGAAATGCGAGACTATTGATGATTGCAACATGCTGAGGACCAAATTCTTCTCAACATCGTTGAAACTGATTGGTTACCAGCGGTACATTTTTATGGTTTCATTCGACGAACTTCTGTTTTCTTTCAGCATATTCATTAATAAAAATTCAATTTGGAGTGGTGTTTATGGCGAGTGCGGACGATGATTTAGAGGCATTATTCGATGCCGAAGCGTCGCAATACAATGAATCGGCGCAAAAACAACAGTCACCATCTGCAAATGTTGTCGCTGCGGCTCCCGGCAAGCCAATAGACAAGATGGAGCAATATTATCAAGCAGTCTGCGGCCTTTACCTTGACAAATCGACCATATCCGCCGAAAAAACCGATGTGCAGCCAGCGGTGTCGCATGCAGGTGACGCAGCAGATAACCCAATGTTTGAACGACTCGGCGGCATTGTTCGGTTATTGCATGATTCATTGCGTGAGCTGGGATATGACAAGTCGCTATCGAGCGCTTCGTCTCAAATAACCGATGCAAACGATCGATTGGAGTACATTGCTACATTGACCGAGCAATCGGCCAACAAGGTTTTGAATACATTGGATGCGGGCATTCCGGCGCAAGAGGGATTAATCAAGCAAGGCAAGGAAATGGAAGAACGCTGGGCACTGCTCTTTGCAGGAAAAATTGGCATTGAAGACTTCAAAATTCTCGCAGCAGATTCACGAAAATTCGCAGCACAAGTGGTGACGGATGGTGAAAAGGAAAAAGCACGACTGCTTGAAATCATGATGGCGCAGGATTTCCAGGATCTGACCGGGCAAATTATCAAGAAGGTGGTTGCGATTACCAAAACTGTTGAGCAGGACCTGGCACAACTCTTATTGGATAACTCACCTGCCGCTGTAAAAGACAAGCATGTCGATTTGATGTCAGGTCCATCTGTGCCTTCTGCCGCATTGGTACAAAATGACGTGGATGATCTACTGGCTGATTTGGGATTTTAGGCAAAATGACTTAACCAAGGTACAGGGAAATTTGAGAAAAAAGGTACGATATGGCTGAGCAAAATTTACGATTTTTGGTGGTTGACGATTTTTCGACGATGCGGCGCATCGTACGCAATCTGCTAAAAGAATTAGGCTATTCGAATGTAGAGGAAGCCGAAGATGGCGTGGAAGGCCTAAGCAAATTGCGAACCGGTCAATTCGACTTCGTTGTGTCCGACTGGAACATGCCGAATATGGATGGACTTGAAATGCTAAAGCAAATTCGTGCCGACGCGGCACTCAGCAAGATGCCTGTACTGATGGTGACTGCGGAAGCCAAGAAGGAAAATATCATTGCCGCGGCACAGGCTGGCGCAAGCGGCTACGTAGTCAAACCTTTTACTGCTGCTACACTGGATGAAAAACTAACCAAGATTTTTGAAAAAATCAACGCAGCGAAGTAAAGTGAACCTAATTTTTTATAGATAAAATATGAATGAGGCAACTAGCAAGGCAAGTGGGAATAGCATCATGACCAACACAATTTTTGAGCAAAGAGATTCCGTCGATGTATCAACAGGCAGGTTGGGACACGTCCGTCTGAAACAAGAAAATTACAATCAGGAAGTCGCGGTGATCACTGTGCATCCTGACGATATTCCGCAATTGATAGCGCAGTTGGAAAAAGCACGCGAAGACGCATTGGTTATTCGGGAAGAATTACAAAAAGCACGCGACACAGAGAAATAAAAAGCAACAGGCTAGGCAAGGAAATGCATTGAATCACACGTAAAGTGATCCAATGACTTGCTATCGGATATTGAAAAATAAATGGAATTTATTGTGAATAATCCATGCAAGTTTTTTATCCTCACCATCGCGCTATTTGCCGCTCAGTATTGTCATGCAGCCGAAGAGCTGATCACAACGGCCCAATATAAAAATGGGGACACGGTTCCCTACATTCTCAACTATCAAAATCTTCATCCCAAATATGTCATTATCCTTTTCCCAGGCGGTAACGGGAACATGGATCCGCGCATGGAAGACGGGAAGCTGGTTTACGGTTTCAAAGGCAACTTTGTTATTCGAACCAGAAAATTCATTATCGATGATGAATTTGCGACGGTAGCGACGAACTCAACACAATCTCCGGAACGCATTCAAGCCGTTCTGGACGATTTGAAAAATCGATTTCCCGCCGCAAAAATTTATCTGATGGGGACTAGCAAGGGTACGCACGACACGATGGCGCTGGCCGGATACTTGTCCGACAAGATTGCCGGAGAAATCCATACTTCATCGATGCCAGCCATCAGTTCTTTTAACGCAAAGCGATACAATAACCGTCAGCTTGTTGTACATCACAAAAATGATAGTTGCTTTGCGACCGGCTATTCCAATGCTGAAGCTTCGCACAACAAATATGGCAATGAGCTCATTACAATGGACGGAGGAATTTCGGTCGGAGATCCATGCGAACCTTTTGCGCATCATGGTTACAACGGAATAGAAAAAGAAACGATCGATGCAATCAAGAATTGGATTAAACAAGGCGATGAGCGGTCTTGATCTTCAATTGGACTTGCGATTAGCTCTGATTATAAAAAAACCGGCTACTGCCGGTTTTTTTATCTATGCGATGATTGCTTGAATTTGCAAAATTACCATCTATGGCTCTCATGCTCGCGACGATCATAGTCACGGCGATCATGCCCGTGACGATATGCATCATGATCTTCATAGTACCTATCGTGTCCACCATAGTAGCCGGCAACATATACGGGACGTGGATTGTCATAAGCTGGAGCGGGTCGATAATAAGTTGCTGGCTGCGCATACACAACCGGCCGCTCGTAGGTACGAGATTCGTTGTAATATCGCGGCCCGCCGTATGTATTGGCACTTGCTCCAATTGCAGCGCCAAGCACACCGCCAACAACGGCTCCATCTCTGCCATGAACACTGTTACCGATAACAGCGCCTACCACTGCTCCAATTGCAGTATTGACGCCACGCTCATCTGCGAAAGCTGTTGTTGACATCGCTGCACCAATCAGCACTACCGCTGTCATCCATTTTTTGCTCAACATGTTTAGCTCCTGAAGTTCCTTGCGTATCCAAGCTGTCATTTAAAACTTGATCAAAATACGCATCGGTATGAGCTTTACTTTATATTCTTGTGCCGCAAATGCCACTGGCGAAACAGACTTTTACACATGTAAGCAGTTGTGACATTTATCTGGCTTGCCGGAACTTGGGGGAGGAATGAGGATTTGTTCGTCGTATATTTTTAAAAAAGTGCGCGATATCGATCCAGCCAAAAAGACCAACCAATAGCAATGACAAGCTGATCCAGAAACCAATTGCCATCCCAAAGCCGTATTGTTCACTGATGGTTTCGAGTGGATCAGTGATTGCAAGCAGCAGAAAATTTTCCGGACTCATTGGATGCAAAAATAATGCGAAACACATCAATTGCAAGCCAACCCAGAAGCAAATTGCATATTTTCGTTGATTGTTTTTTGAAGGCGCCATGCGATCCTCGTTTAAATAGGACAATCGATAATTTCGTCGTCGCATTGAGAAGATAATCGCGCCACATGACAAGTTAATGACAATACACAGGCTTATGGCAGTCCGTCAGCGAAAACGCACCTTGCCTGCAATCCCGGTAAAATAGCGCCAACTATTAATTCAGTACGATTAAAAATTTAATCGTACTCACTTCTCACCCTCTCCCTCCCGGGAGAGGGTCGGGGTGAGGGGATCCGCTCTAATATTGTCCGTTCCGGATCAAACCAGGAAATTATTTCATGCGCCAATATCTCGATTTCATGCACCATGTATATGAACATGGCACACAAAAAACTGATCGTACCGGCACCGGTACCAAGTCTGTCTTCGGCTATCAAATGCGATTCAATTTGCAGGACGGTTTCCCATTGGTGACGACCAAGAAACTGCATTTGAAATCCATCATTCATGAATTGATCTGGTTCCTCAACGGCTCGACCAATATCAAATATCTGAAAGAAAACGGCGTATCGATTTGGGATGATTGGGCTGATCCGCAAGGCAACCTCGGACCGATTTACGGTTATCAATGGCGCTCGTGGCCCGCGCCAAATGGCCAGCATATCGATCAAATTGCACAAGTGATGGATCAGATCAAGAACAATCCCGATTCGCGCCGCTTGATCGTGTCGGCGTGGAACGTGGCCGATATTCCGCAAATGAAACTGCCACCCTGCCATGCTTTTTTCCAGTTCTATGTGGCAGATGGCAAATTATCGTGCCAGCTGTATCAGCGTAGCGCCGACATCTTCCTGGGCGTACCGTTCAACATCGCTTCCTATGCGCTGCTCACGCATATGATGGCGCAACAGGCAGGGTTGGACGTCGGCGACTTCATTTGGACTGGCGGCGATTGCCATTTGTATTCAAATCATCTGGATCAAGTGCAGGAACAATTATCGCGCACCCCGTATGCTTTGCCGACATTGCAAATCAAACGCAAACCTGATTCGATCTTTGGCTATCAATTCGATGATTTCGAAATTACCGGATATCAATCTCATCCCCATATCAAAGCGCCTGTAGCGGTCTGATTTCCCATTTCTATTTTTTTGTACGCCACTGGCCTAGTGGCTTAGCAATACAATACTGAAATTGATGCTTTTTCAATAATTCATTTAAGAATCTGGTCGATTTGATGTAGCGCAAAGCAGCAAAGTTACCCAAATGTGACTATTTCCAACAGTTACTACGCCCCGAGTGCAAATAAATGAAAATAATTGGTGCAAGGCAATAAATCGCGGTAATATTTATTCGCTGGTCGAGTTTGTAGCCCTAGTGCATCAGAGCTGCCTCTGTACGGTGTTTTCGATTCTGACTGGTCTTTTTCCGTATGAAACTGACTTTTAATGCATCATTAAATTTATCGAGAGATACACCATGAATTTAGACCCATTTGGCATCAATGCAACATTCCTCAAGATTCAACAAGCGTGGCTCAAACACCCGCAAGAAAACCTGGAAGCGCAACGTGAACTAGTCGGGCATCTTTGGATGCTGAACTTCAATGCGATGACTGCTGTTGCCAGCGGCTCCAAGGAAGCGACTGCCAAGATTGCCGAAGGTGATGAGCGTTTCGCCGATCCCGAATGGCAGTCAAATCTTGGCAATTCCCTGATGGTGCAAAACTACCTGGCCTATACACGCTGGCTGGAACGCGTTATTTACGACACACCCGATGTGGAGAAAAAAGAACGCCATAGCGGTGCATTCTGGACGCGCCAATGGTTCAACGCTTTTGCCCCAAGCAATTTCTTCCTGACCAATCCGGTTGCGATTCAAAAAGCGCTGCAATCGCGCGGCGCCAGCATCACCAAAGGCATCGAAAACATGATGTCCGACCTCAAGGCAGGCGATTTGCAAATGATGGGCAATGACCCATCGTTCACCGTCGGCAAAGAGCTGGCCAATACGCCTGGCGATGTCGTCTTCCGCAGCGAATTGTTTGAATTGATCCAATACCGCCCGACCACCAAAAAAGTCCGTGAAATGCCGATCCTGTGCGTGCCGCCTTGGATCAACAAGTACTACATCATGGACTTGACCGAGAAGAAAAGTCTGGTGCGTCATTTGGTGGCGGATGGCTTCACCGTATTCATGATCAGCTGGAAAAATCCGGGTGCCGAAAGTGCAGAAAACGGCATTGAAAAATACCTGCTCGATGGCATCCTGCGTGCAGTGGATGTGGCGCGCGATATCACCAAGGCACCACAGATCCACGCAGCCGGCTATTGCATCGGCGGTACCGCATTGGCAACCCTGATGGCATTGCTGAATAAAAAATTCCCTGA
Source organism: Burkholderiaceae bacterium (assembly GCA_036560485.1). Taxonomy (GTDB): domain Bacteria; phylum Pseudomonadota; class Gammaproteobacteria; order Burkholderiales; family Burkholderiaceae_D; genus DATBRC01. Next base: position 21,221 of record DATBRC010000026.1, on the reverse strand, counting down.
TCCGGCGAAAATGCCGATTGCGCATTGGACTTTATTTTCTTCATTGTCCGATTTCTCCAAGCCTGGCGAAATCGAAGCCTTCATCAATGAAAATACCTTGGCGACAATTGACAAAATCATGGCCAAACAAGGCTACCTGGACAAGCAGCAACTAAGCTCGGCATTCCGCATGCTGCGTCCTAACAGCCTGATCTGGCATTACGTTGTGCACAAGTATTTGTACGGCGAAACGCCGCCATCGATGGATGTATTGTTCTGGAATGCCGACAGCACCCGCCTGCCTCGTGCAATGCACACGTTCTGTCTGCGCCAGTACTACGTCGAAAACGTGCTCACCAAAAAAGGCGCAGTAAAAATTGGCGGCTATCCAATCGATATGTCGTCGATCACACAGCCTTTGTACTCTGTCGGCACCACGGAAGATCACATCACGCCGTGGACCGGCACGTTTAAAACCGTGAATCTGGTGAAAGCGCCAGTGCGTTATGTACTGTCGACTTCCGGCCATATCCTCGGCATCATCAATCCACCTGGACCGACATCCAAGCGCGAGTACTGGGCTGGTGAAGCCACAGGCCAAACCAACGCCGATTCATGGCAAGAAGGACAAACCAAGGAAAAAGGCTCCTGGTGGCCTGATTGGTGCTCCTGGTTGCATGAGCGCACCGGTGAAATGAAAGCAATCCCGAGCGTCAAGGCAGACTATCCGGTATTGTGTGACGCACCTGGGACCTACGTGTTGGAAAGCTGATTTTCAAACGTTAACTGCAATACATTGAATGGGCACGCTTGCGTGCCCATTTTGTTTATGTGGCCTGCAAAAAGTATTTAAGCGTCACTGATGATTTACAATCCTGCGTACTCATTCTTTCAAGACCAACCAACTTCCCGGATATAAATTAACAATGCCTCACCTGACCATCATCGTCGCCATCGATACCCAACGCGGCATCGGCATTAACAACCAGCTTCCATGGCATCTGCCCGAAGACCTGGCGTTCTTCAAACGCACCACATCCGGCCATCCGATCATTATGGGTCGTAAAACGTTCGATTCAATCGGCCGCCCTTTGCCGAACCGCCGCAACATCGTCATCACGCGCAATCCGGAATGGAAGCATGAGGGTGTAGAAGCGGTCACTTCACTGCAGGCTGCCGCCGAATTGGTGGGCGATACAGAAGCCTTCATCATCGGTGGAGCGCAAATTTTTGTAGAAGCACTGCCGCTCACTGACCGGTTGCTCATTACGGAAATCGACAAAACCTTCAACTGCGATACATTTTTCCCACAGATCGCCCCTTCGCAATGGAAAGAAGTAGCAAGGGAGAGGTATCATTCCGAGCAGAACGGATTCGACTTCGCATTCGTCACCTATAACAAACTCTAAGGGAAATCTATGTCAGAGCACGGCTTTCATGTACACGGCCCGCACGATCATGCAGTAGAACATGCTGCACATGGCGGCGATAATTTCTCAGGCAAGATCGCCGTCATGACAGCGATCCTGGCAACCATTGGCGCGATGTTCGGCTATGAAGGCGGTGCAACGCAAAACGATGCGGCAATGTACAAGAACGAAGCTGCAATCAAGAAAACCGCTGCATCGAATCAATGGAATTATTACCAGGCCAAATCCAACAAGCAGAATCTGGCCGAGCTGGCTATCAGCTTGCCAGGTGTCGATGCGCAGAAATACAAAGATGACGTAACCCGCTACAAGGGCGAAAAAGAAGAGATCAAGAAAGAGGCTGACAAGCTGGAAGCTGATTCAACCGAGTTTAACCACAAGTCCGATGAAAAAATGCACGAGCACCATCAGTGGGCGCTCGCCACTACCGTCATTCAGATTGCGATTTCATTGGCTGCGATCACCTTGTTGACGCGCAAAACGTGGATGGAATATACGGCTTACGGCGTATCGGTGGTTGGTATTGTGCTGGGCTTGCTGGCTTGGTTCCACGTTGATCCGCTCGTCATGTTGCATTTGAGTTCTGCAGCGCATTAATCCATTAGTACTTTGTCATCCCCGCCTATTGGGGATGACTTTCTTCAACTGGTGTATAGTTTTTCCCCACGTATTCTCCATTTCTGCGAGAATTCGGTTTTTCTTTTTTGGCGCGCAAGCGGTTGCTACAACTTGCCTAGGCGTCTCCCATGGCCTTGATTGGAGACCACCATGAAATTCCGCTTCCCCATCGTCATCATCGACGAAGACTTTCGATCCGAAAACACCTCCGGACTCGGCATCCGCGCGCTTGCCAATGCAATGGAAGCCGAAGGCATGGAAGTCGTCGGGGTAACCAGTTACGGTGACCTGTCGCAATTCGCACAGCAGCAATCGCGCGCCTCTGCATTTATCCTGTCGATCGACGATGAAGAGTTCGGTGAAGGTTCGGATGAAGAAACCGACTTCGCGCTGAAATCGTTGCGTGCATTCGTCGAAGAAATTCGCCACAAGAATGCCGACATTCCGATTTACCTGTACGGCGAAACGCGCACCTCGCGCCACATTCCGAACGACATCCTGCGCGAGCTGCACGGCTTCATTCACATGTTTGAAGACACACCGGAATTCGTCGCACGCCACATCATCCGTGAAGCGAAATCATATCTGGATGGCTTGGCGCCGCCGTTCTTCCGCGCGCTGGTACATTACGCGAATGACGGTTCGTACTCGTGGCACTGCCCGGGCCATTCCGGCGGCGTCGCGTTTTTGAAATCGCCAATCGGCCAGATGTTTCACCAATTCTTTGGCGAGAACATGCTGCGCGCCGACGTCTGCAACGCGGTGGAAGAATTAGGCCAATTGCTCGACCACACCGGCCCGGTCGCAGCATCGGAACGCAATGCCGCGCGCATCTTCAACGCTGACCACTGCTACTTTGTCACCAACGGCACGTCGACTTCCAACAAGATGGTATGGCACTCCACCGTCGCGCCCGGCGATATCGTCGTGGTCGATCGCAACTGTCATAAATCGGTGCTGCACTCAATCATCATGTGCGGCGCAATTCCTGTTTTCCTGATGCCGACCCGCAATCACCTCGGCATCATCGGCCCGATTCCGCTGGAAGAATTTACGCCTGAAAGCATCCAGAAAAAAATCGAGGCCAATCCGTTTGCCCGTGAAGCGCTCAACAAAAAGCCGCGCATCCTGACCATTACGCAATCGACTTACGACGGCGTGATCTATAACGTCGAGACATTGAAAAATATGCTCGATGGTGAAATCGAGACATTGCACTTCGATGAAGCCTGGCTGCCGCACGCGACCTTCCATGATTTTTACAAGGATATGCATGCAATTGGCAAGGATCGGCCACGCGCGAAAAAATCGATGATTTTCTCGACGCAATCGACGCACAAATTGCTGGCTGGTTTGTCGCAAGCGTCACAAATCCTGGTGCGCGAATCGGAAACGGTCAAGCTCGACGAAGATGCATTCAACGAAGCGTATTTGATGCATACATCAACCTCGCCGCAATATTCGATCATCGCATCATGCGACGTCGCAGCCGCGATGATGGAGGCGCCGGGCGGCACCGCACTGGTGGAGGAAAGCATTCTGGAAGCGCTCGATTTCCGTCGCGCGATGAAGAAAATCGATCAGGAATGGGGCAAGGATTGGTGGTTCCAGGTTTGGGGACCGGATACCTTCGCGGAAGATGGCATCGGCTCGCGTGAAGACTGGATGATCCGCGCCGAGGACGATTGGCACGGCTTCGGCAAATTGGCGCCGGGTTTCAACATGCTGGACCCGATCAAGGCCACCATCATCACGCCGGGCTTGTCGCTGGAAGGCAAATTCGGCGAGAGCGGCATCCCTGCTTCGATCGTCACCAAATATCTGGCTGAGCATGGCGTCATCATTGAAAAATGCGGACTGTATTCATTCTTCATCATGTTCACCATCGGCATCACCAAAGGCCGCTGGAACACGTTGCTGACCGCGTTGCAGCAGTTCAAGGACGACTACGACAAGAACCAGCCGATGTGGCGCATCCTGCCGGAATTCTCCGCAGCTAATCCGCGTTATGAGCGTATCGGCCTGCGCGACTTGTGCCATCAGATTCACGACTTCTACAAAACGTATGACGTTGCACGTCTGACCACCGAGATGTATTTGTCTGACATGCAACCGGCGATGAAACCTTCAGATGCATTTGCGAAGATGGCGCACCGTGACATTGAGCGCGTTGCCATTGACGAGCTGGAAGGCCGCATCACATCGATCCTGCTGACGCCCTACCCGCCAGGCATTCCGTTGTTGATTCCTGGCGAGCGTTTCAACAAAACGATCGTGGATTACTTGAAGTTCGCACGGGACTTCAATGAGAAATTCCCGGGATTTGAAACCGACGTGCATGGTTTGGTGAAACGTGAAGTGGATGGCAAGCGTGGGTACTTTGTGGATTGCGTGAAGCAGTAATAAGACAATCTATCTGCTCTGCGTTTTATGCACAATCAGCCATATTTCTGAGTCGCCCCAGCGCACGCTGGGGTCCAGTGTCTTGAACGACCTTTTCCCTATCGGCACCGCCAATTAACGACACTGGATTCCAGCGTACGCTGGAACGACAAGTTATCAATCCAACGCAAGCAATTGCACTAAGCCAGTACGGCTCTTGGCAACTTCGCCTCCCGAATCGGCAAATTGATCAGCGCTGCAGCCGTTGCCAGCAAAATATCCACGTACCACATCCAGTTAAAGTTGCCGTATTTGGCAAACGCCAACCCGCCCAAATACGCACCCAGGAATCCGCCGATTTGGTGCGACAGCAAGGTCAATCCAAACAAGGTCGCAAGATAACGCGTGCCAAATAATTTTGCCACCAAGCCAGCCGTCGGCGGCACCGTCGCCAGCCATGAGAATCCCAATCCTGCAGCGAACAGATAGAATGTCCATGCAGTTTTCGGCGCCAGCAGATAAAGCACAATCAATAGCGCACGGCTGCCGTACACCGCCACCAATAGATACTTCATACGATGACGCGATGCCAATGCGCCGACCGTCAAGCTTCCTGCGATATTGAACAGTCCGATCAACATCAACGCTGTAGCTGATATGTCAGCTGACAATCCGCACAATGCCACCTCACCCGGCAAGTGCGTGACCAAAAATGCGATATGAAATCCGCACGTAAAAAATCCCAAATGCAAATAAATATAACTGGGATTGCGCATCGCAATTTTGACTTGTTTCCACAAACCGATATCTGCAGGATCAACTGTTTTTGAGGTTGCTTGCGCCTCCACTGTTACATCTATCACTGCGCCCGCTTCCTTGCGTTTGCGCAAAGGCCATATCAATGGAATCGTCAACAATGTCGTCGCAGCCATCGTCAACATCGCCGTTACCCAACCGGCGGAACTGATGATCCTCTGCATCAACTGCGCGAATACGGCCTGTCCGAATGAGCCGCCGGCATTAATGAAACCGGATGCAAATGCACGACGTTGCACCGGCAATCGTTGTGAGGTTGCACCAATCAGAATCGAGAAGCTGCCTGCACCCGCACCGGCGGCACTCAACATTCCCATCGTCATGATCAATCCCCATTCGGTGTTCATGAACGGTGTCAAGGCTGTACCAACCGCCAGCATGACCGCACCAACCAGCAACACGCGGGCGGGGCCAAATTTATCAGCGACCGCACCAAATATAGGTTGTGAAGCACCCCACATAAACTGCCCCACCGCCATTGCAAAGCTGATCGATACGATGCCAAGATGCGTCGAGCTATTCAGCGGCGACAGAAACAGACCCGTTGTCTGACGCGCACCCATCGTGATCATCATGATCGCGGCAGCGGACAACATGATCATCCACGACGTGCGTGGTGAATAGTCATTATTATTTTGCATGGGCGTGTTCCTCTATGAGAGGTGTCAATCGGCTTAAAGCTGTATCGAGATGAGCATGCAAATCGCGTACGGCTTGCTCACCCATGGTTTGTTGTAATTCGATCTGTGCGCGCTTCCATGCCTGCTTGGCAAGCTTGATCCTGTCGCGCCCTGCTTTGGTAATAGTTGGGATGCGTTGCCGTGAGTCGCTGCCTGCCTTTAACTCTACCCAGCCGGCGTCGATCAAAGGCTTCAGATTGCGTGTCATGGTAGTGCGCTCCATGCTCAAGCGTTCCGCCAATTCGGCAATTGGTAATGGTTCAAGGTCGATATTCTTCAACAGTGAATATTGCGTGGTCTTCAAGCCGGCATCAGCCAGATGCTGGTCGTACAGCCGTGTCACTGTCCTTGTCAGTTTGCGCAAACTGGAACAGGTACAGCTGATGGGCGGATTAGTGGAGTTAGGCAACATATTTGGCATTTAGGAAATTAATGGTGTATCTACACATATTTATTAAAATGAATTATAGTGTATATGCACGTATGTTGCCAGACTCATTAAAAAATATATACCTTACGAAATATGCAAGAACCCTCAAATCATCGTCGTTCCCGCGAAAGCGGGAATCCATGCTGAGTTTCATAACGCTATCTCACTATGGATTCCCGCTTTCGCGGGAACGACGAATGTAAGTATTTACGTGAACACATCTTTATAGGCGAATCAATGATCCCACAAGAAACCCTAGCCCAATGGCAAGCCGACGAGGCAGCCATGCGCGCAACACTTGGACCAATCGGCGTCGCCACCATTGATCAACTGCGCGAGCGCTCTGGCATTGAATTTCTGGAAGCCATCCGAACCGGCGAACTGCCGCAAGTGCCGATTGCAGAATTGCTGGATTTCATACCGATTGAATATGAACTCGGCCGCATGGTGTTCCAAGGCACGCCCGGCAAGCAGCATTACAACCCTCTCGGCAGTGTGCATGGCGGTTATGCTGCGGCGTTACTCGACTCTTGTGTCGGATGTGCGATCCACACGATGCTCCCTGCCGGCAAGGGCTATACGACGCTGGAATTAAAGATTAATTTCATTCGGCCTTTGACTGACAAGACCGGGCCGGTGCGGGCGGAAGGTAAAGTGATCCATCTTGGCGGACAGACCGGGATTGCGGAGGGAAGGCTTACGGATGTGAATGGGAAGTTGTATGCGTTTGCTACGACCACCTGTTTGATTTTTGGGATTTAGGTTCGATCAATCAGTAGTGAAATGTGGAACCCAGCATGCGGCGCAATGCGCTTCGCTTATTGACGCCCTACCGATTGCGGCTTACGGCGTTACCGATTACGACTTACGGCCTTACTGACTGCGGCTTGCGGTCTTGATTGCGGCTACGGCCTTTTGATTTGTTCAACTCAAAGAGTATTAATTGAAAGGGCAAGGTCTTCGAAGTTGCCTTTCAAAATGGTGTATTCTGCAAAAGGCACTATGCCTTATTCTCATCCTTTCGCAATTCGATTCTCTACACTTCTCGTCACCGATTTCCTCACCTAATAAATTCCAAAAAGCTTTATCAGCACGCGCTAGATACTCATCGGCTTCATGTTTAAGTATTTCTTTCGCGCTATTTATCTCATTCACTCGTGTTTCATGCATTTTTTGTGACGCACGGAATTCGGCAGATATTTCAGCAACCTCAATCTTAACGTGATACAGTGATCCGCCATCGTGGGATGCTAGCGTTAAAACGACCAATTCACTTCCAAGCTCCCACCAAGCAATCGCATCTGCACGCTCATATACCGATTTACTAATAGGATGCAAACTGATGTGTCCAAAAATACGACTTGAGCCACTGTAAATTGGCTCGCCAAGAACTCCAGTAAGATTTGCTATACAGTCTTCATAGCGTCGAAAAAATGTGGCTCCCTCTTGGGAATCACCTTCTAAATAAGTGTCAATTATTTCGGCGCGATCACCATGTTTTGCGCGTAGCTTCGATAACGTTTCTAAAAGGCTCATAAGATCGTGCTTTCTGCTTAAATTCCATCAGTCGTAGGGCGTCAATAAGCGAAGCGCATTGCGCCGTATGCTGCATTAAATATCAAGTCTTCGGCAACGTAACCCCATGCTGCCCCTGATACTTTCCGCCCCGATCCTTGTACGACGTCTCACACACTTCATCACTCTCAAAGAACAACACTTGCGCACAGCCCTCCCCCGCATAAATCTTCGCAGGCAGCGGTGTCGTATTAGAAAACTCCAGCGTCACATAACCTTCCCATTCCGGTTCGAACGGTGTCACGTTGACGATAATGCCGCAGCGCGCATAGGTTGATTTGCCGAGGCAGATAGTCAACACGCTGCGCGGAATGCGAAAATATTCCAGCGTGCGGGCCAATGCAAAAGAATTCGGTGGAATGATGCAGACATCGCTCTTCACATCGACGAATGATTTTTCATCGAAGTTCTTCGGGTCGACGATGGTTGAATTGATATTGGTGAAGATCTTGAATTCATCGGCACAGCGGATATCGTAACCGTAAGAAGATGTGCCGTAGCTGACGATCTTGTGGCCGTTCTGGTGACGGATCTGGCCGGGTTCAAACGGCTCGATCATGCCGTGTTCTTGCGCCATGCGGCGGATCCATTTATCGCATTTGATAGACATAGTTATCTCTGATTGAAAAAGCTGCGTTTTGAAGAATGGTGTTAAATCGATAGACGAATTTTACGTGAAATCGATGGGGATACTGAAAAATGCAGGCTTGTGTCCAAACTATTTTTCTGACGTTCGTAAAAATCCCGTCATTCCCGCGCAGGCGGGAACCCATAGGCCATCGGTACAAGAAGCGCGGTATGGATTCCCGCTTGCGCGGGAATGACGAGGAAAATGGTTGACTCGCTCAACCATCAATGCCCGCCTTTGACCGAAAATCTTATCCCCGTCTACCGCTGCATCGATTCCCACACCTTTTGTAACCGCTTGGCCGACACCGGCATGGGCGTCCGCAATTCCTGCGCAAACAGGGACACGCGTAGCTCTTCCAAGAGCCAGCGAAACTCGGTCATCTTCGGATCGCCTCCACGTCCACCTTGGCCACCATGCTTATCCTTTTGCGCACGCTGCCAAGGCTGCGCGACCTGCATCCATTCCGCCATCAGCCGTGCATCGCGCGCGGGGTCGGCGCGCAGCTTTTCCAGCCGCACGTTGATCGCCTTCAGGTAACGCGGGTAATGCGTCAGATTAGCGTAATCGGTCTCGGCAATAAAGCGCTTGCCTATCAACGCTTCCAATTGCGATTGCATATCCGCTGCGGCTTGCGCGTGCGCTTTGATGCCTTGCAGCTTCTTCGGCAGCGTGTAGTACTCGGCCAGAATTTGCCCTACTAGGCGCGCGATTTCATTGACCAATAGATTCAGGCGAGATTTGCCTTCATCTCTGCGTTGGTTAAACTCTGCCGCATTTTTCGGCAACGGCACTTGCAGGCAGGCGCGTTCCAATCCTGCGCCGATGATTTGATCGCGCAATTCTTCTTGCGAACCGAGTGCCATGAATTGCATGCCCATTTGCTGCAAGCCGGGGATATTTTTTTCCAGATATTTGAGCTGCTCTTTCAATTGCAGCGACATCAAGCGGCGCAAGCCTGTGCGATGGATGCGTGCTGCTTCGGTTGGGTCGTCGAATACTTCGAGATCGCAGTGCGTGATCTTGTCGACCAGTGCGGGAAAACCGAGCAGCGTTTGCTTGCCTTGCTGGATTTCTAGCAGTTCGGGAAGCTCACCGAATGACCAGGTGGTCAAGTTCGTGTGTGCCGCAGGTTGTGCGGCCGCTTTTTCTCCTCCCCTTTCAAGGGGGAGGTTGGGAGGGGGATGGGTTTCGGCTGATGACAACGACACACCCATCCCCTCCCTAGCCCTCCCCTTGAAAGGGAGAGAATGTTCGCTAGGCGCAACCGACGTGATACTCGTCTTCTCTGCAAGTCTCTGAAAACTCTCCCGCGCCTGCCCGCCAAACCCCGCTTGCAAACCCGCCAGATTGCGTCCCATCTCCAACTGCCGACCATGCTCGTCAATCACCTTGAAATTCATGAAGTGATGCGCGGGCAAGGTCTCCAATTTGAAATCGGTAGTCTTCGGCGTAATGGTGATTTCTTCACGAATGTCGGCAATGATCGCGTCCAGCAGTTCACCTTTGCCGAACGCATTCTTGTCGTGAATACGATCACAGAACTTCGCTGCATAATCCGGCAGCGGCACGCAATGACGACGCAGCTTCTGCGGCAAGGACTTCAACAGCAAATGCACTTTCTCTTTCAGCATGCCGGGCACCAGCCATTCACAGCGGCTCGACGATACCTGGTTCAATGCATACAACGGCACAGTCAACGTCACACCGTCACGCATGCTGCCGGGTTCAAAGTGATATGACAATCCCATTTCCACACCGGCAATCGTCATCACTTTCGGGAACAAATCGGTGGTGACACCTGCTGCTTCATGCCGCATCAGATCTTCGCGATTCAAGTACAGCAGCTTCGGATTCTTGGCGCTGGCGTCCTTGACCCATTTTTCAAATGCGATGCCGTTGCAGATATCAGCCGGCAGCAATTTGTCGTAAAACGCAGCAATCAATTCTTCATCAACCAGCACGTCGAGACGTCGAGACTTATGCTCCAGGTTTTCAATCTCGCGGATCAATTTCTGGTTGTGGACGAAGAACGATGCTCGCGTTTCAAAATCGCCGCCGACCAACGCATCACGAATGAAAATCTCGCGTGCTTCCTTTGGATTGATCACGCCGTAATTGATGCGACGCTGGCTATAGACGACCAAACCGTACAAGGTTGCGCGCTCGTATGCGGATACTTGCGCGGTGCGCTTTTCCCAGCGCGGTTCACCGTACGATTTCTTGAGCAGATGACCGCCGACGCGCTCCAGCCATTCCGGCTGAATCTGCGCAATACAGCGCCCATATAAGCGTGTGGTATCGACTAGCTCTGCTGCCATCACCCACTTGCCCGCTTTCTTTGCCAGCGTTGATCCAGGCCAGATGTGAAACTTGATGCCGCGCGCGCCTAAATAATGTGGCTCGTCTTCTGCCTTGAAGCCCACATTGCCCAGCAAGCCGGTCAACAGCGCCGTGTGCAATTGCTCGTAAGTTGCAGGCGCTTCATTCAAGCGCCAGCCCTGTTCACGCACGATGGTCAGCAATTGCGAATGCACGTCGCGCCATTCGCGCAAGCGTAATTGCGACAAGAACACCGCGCGGCAGCTGTCGTGCAATTGCTTGTTGGATTTCTTGTGCTCGATCGCTTCTTCAAACCATTTCCAGATTTTCAAATAGCTTTGAAATTCTGATTTTTCATCGGCGAATTGTTTGTGCGCGTTGTCAGCTGCGCCTTGTGCTTCGAGCGGACGATCGCGCGGGTCTTGCACGGATAACGCGGATGCGATGATCAGCACTTCGGTCAAGCAAACATTGTCGAGCGCTGCGAGAATCATGCGACCTACGCGCGGATCGAGTGGCAGTTTGGCGAGTTTTTTTCCGAGAAGTGTGAGCTGGTTGGTGTCGTCTACAGCGCCCAGTTCCTGCAACAACTGATAGCCATCGGCAATCGCACGTCCCAAAGGCGGCTCGATAAACGGAAAGGTTTCGACATCGGTCAGATGCAAAGACTTCATGCGCAAGATGACGGACGCCAGCGATGAGCGCAAAATTTCCGGCTCGGTAAATTTGGCGCGCAACAAATAATCCTGCTCGTCGTATAAGCGGATGCACACACCCGCCGCGACACGGCCGCAACGACCGGCACGCTGGTTGGCGGCCGATTGTGCAATCGGTTCGATCTGCAACTGCTCGACCTTGTTGCGATAGCTGTAGCGCTTGACGCGCGCCAGACCGGCATCGACCACATATCGGATGCCGGGTACGGTCAGCGACGTTTCCGCGACGTTGGTTGCCAGCACAATACGGCGCGCATTGGAAATCTTGAACACGCGTTCCTGCTCTTGCGCAGACAAACGCGCGAACAAAGGCAATATCTCGATATGCGGAGGATGATGCTTGCGCAGTGTCTCAGCTGCATCGCGAATCTCGCGCTCGCCCGGCAAGAACACCAGCACATCGCCGGAACCGATGCGGCAGCATTCATCGACGGCATCTGCCACCGCGTCCATCAGATCGCGCTGTTGCTCCCTCCCTTTCAAGGGGAAGGTTGGGCTGGGGATGGGTTTTGCGTTGGCAGATTTTGACCCATCCCCCACCCGACCTCCCCCTTGAAGGGTGAGGAGACTTTCAACCGGCCGGTAACGGACTTCGACCGGATACAGGCGACCGGAAACTTCAATGACAGGAACAGGTTTTTGCTCCGTACCGAAATGTCGTGCAAAACGATCGGCATCAATCGTGGCCGACGTAATGATGACTTTTAAATCCGGCCGTTTGGACAATATCTGCTTCAGGTAGCCCAACAGAAAATCAATATTGAGACTGCGCTCATGCGCTTCGTCGATGATGATGGTGTCGTATTGTTTTAATAACGGATCGGTCTGCGTCTCGACCAGCAGGATCCCGTCAGTCATCAGCTTGATCCACGCACCCTTGGTCAGCGTGTCGGTAAAGCGCACCTTGAAACCGACATGCTCGCCCAACTGCGAGCCGAGTTCCTGCGCAATCCGTTTGGCAGTAGACGAGGCGGCGATGCGGCGTGGCTGCGTATGGCCGATCAGACCAGAGGTGCCACGGCCTAATTCGAGGCAAATCTTGGGTAATTGCGTCGTTTTGCCGGAGCCGGTCTCACCGCAGACGATAATGACCTGGTGGGACTGGATCGCCTTGGCGATGTCATTCCGCTTGCCGGAAACCGGCAATTCCTCTGGGAATACGATCGGAGGCAGCGGGTTACGCACTGGGATGGCGGCAGGCGCAGCGGGACGTGCCGGACGATTACTGGCGTGCGGCGTTGTTTTTTTCGGTTGTTCAGGTGCAGACATGTCGGGTCGAATTATAATGCGCCTTATGGAAAACCAAGTTCAATTTGTCGAATGGCTGCGTTCAGTCGCGCCGTACATCCACGCTTTCCGCGGAAAAACCTTTGTGGTTGCCTTTCCGGGCGAGCTGGTGATGGCCGGTGCGCTGCCGGTTTTGGCACAAGATTTGTCGTTGTTGCACGCGCTCGGCATCAAGGTCGTCATTGTGCACGGCTCGCGTCCACAGGTCGAAGAACAGCTTGCGTTACGTAACGTCGAAGCGCGCTACCACAACGGTTTGCGCATCACCGATACGGCAGCGCTGGAATGTGCGAAAGAAGCGGCCGGCGAATTGCGCCTCGACATCGAAGCCGCATTCAGCCAGGGTTTGCCGAATACACCAATGGCACACTCCGCAGTGCGGATTATCTCCGGCAATTTTGTCACTGCGCGTCCGATGGGTGTCATCGATGGCGTCGATCTTGAACTGACCGGAATCGTACGCAAAGTCGCGTATGAAACGATCCATCCGATTTTAAATACCGGCGGCATTGTCATGTTGTCTCCATTGGGATTTTCACCAACCGGCGAAATCTTCAATTTGACAATGGAAGACGTCGCTGTTTCCGCAGCGATTGCCTTGCGCGCCGATAAATTGATTTTCATCAGTGAAACGCCGCTGATGGTCGACGCTGGCGGAACCGAAATACGTGAATTGGCCTCTCATCAAGCAGAGGCTGTCTTGTCAGCGCATTGCCTGCCGGTCGATGCAGAGTTCTATCTGGAACATGCGGTCAAGGCTTGTAACGGCGGCGTAGCTCGTGCACACATCGTGCCTTTCACGACCGATGGCTCTGCACTGCTTGAGCTGTTTACGCACGATGGTGTCGGCACCATGATCACCTATGAGAATCTGGAAAGCCTGCGCGAAGCGACGATTGAAGATGTCGGCGGTATTCTGAAATTGATCGAGCCGCTGGAAGCCGATGGCACGCTGGTCAAGCGCGGCCGCGAATTGATCGAGCGCGAAATCAATTACTTCTCCGTCATCGAGCATGACGGCGTGATCTTCGGTTGCGCTGCGCTGTATCCGTTCCCGGAGAAAAAGATGGCGGAGTTTGCCTGCCTGACCGTCAGTCCGGATGCGCAAGCACAAGGCGATGGCGAACGTTTGCTCAAGCATCTGGAAAACCGTGCGCGTGCCGCCGGCTTCAAGCAATTGTTTGTGTTGACCACGCGTACCGCGCATTGGTTCATCAAGCGCGGCTTCGCACCAGCCACGGTGGATGACTTGCCGAAGGACCGCCAGCATATGTACAACTGGCAGCGCAAGTCGCAAGTTTTTATCAAGAATCTGTAAAGGAAATCCTGATTAAGCTACTGCGCAACGCAATCCGGAGCCTGCGATGCTCGCCGTACAATCGTACGGCTGCGCTTCTTAACTCCGACTTGCGCCGCTCGCTACGCTTACTCAGGGCTTCCTAAGCTCTTACCAACTTAGGAGAACAAACATGGCCCGCATGGTCCACTGCATCAAATTGAATAAAGAAGCTGAAGGTCTGGATTTCCCCCCATATCCTGGTGAGCTTGGCAAAAAAATATATGAAGGTGTGTCGAAAGAAGCGTGGGCAGCGTGGTTAAAACATCAGACTATGCTGGTCAATGAAAATCGTTTGAATTTGGCTGACGCACGTGCGCGAAAATATTTGGCTGCGCAAATGGAGAAGCATTTCTTTGGTGATGGTGCAGATGCTGCACAGGGATATGTGCCACCTGCGGAATAAACCCTAGGGTGGGCACAGGGTTATCGTGCACACGCAGAAGATCAACGCAATGAACAGCGTGGGCAAAAGAACTTGCCCTCCCTACAGACTGACTACATGAGCATTGATTTCAGCTCATGCACATATTTATCGTACGACTTCCAGCTCAATGCAGTTAGCAAGATCTCATTTGCATAAACATTAATAGTAGGATTTGATAAATCAAATGCTAAATCCGACCATGCATTATTAATAAAAGCTGACGATAGCGCACTAAAAACATTACGCGTTACTTCATGAGACTCCGTGTCTCCCCAATGGTTATACTGATTTCGTCCAGCATAAACAATTAGTCCAATAGGAATTCCGTAATACTCTCTTCCAATACAAAAAGGGATAGCTGTCTTATTTTTAGATGAAACTAAGTTTGCGCAGGTACTTGGAATTAATTTGTTCGACGAGTACAGCTGAATGGCCATAAAAGCGATTTGCAAAATACCTCCCGCAAACATGGCCTCAGAGAATTTCAAGTCAAAGTATTTTCTCGCTAGCTCAAGATATTTTGCGATCGCACTCTTGTTTTCTTCTGTTAAGGGTTGATTGACTTTACTAATGTCCCAGTGTTCTAGAGCTTTTTCATAGTAAGACCAACATGAGTCTAGTCCTGCATAATAATGTCGCACAGCATGTTCTGTGATCTTGAAATATTCATCAGCAGTCTTTGGAGCTGTAAATTTCATTTAGTGATGTCTAAAAAGACTCTGCAAAAAACATCGTATTACCCTTGCGTACTCAAAAAACCAACTTCTTAACACCCTCAACCATCCCCAACAACCCAACATCCGCCCCACGCTGCGCAAACAATCCCACCGTCACCACTCCGACGATATTATTTATCCTGGCCTCCATCGCCGCCGGATCTGAAATATCCAATCCAACCACATCAATGATCATACAACCGTTATCGGTAATAAGCGGCTTGCCATCCTTCATGCGCAAACGTGGCTCGCATCCCAACGTTGCCAATTTACGCGTGACCACTGCTTGCGCCATCGGGATCACTTCTACCGGCAACGGAAACTTACCCAGCTTTTCAACCAATTTGGATCCATCAGCAATACAAACAAATTTGTCGGCAACCGATGCAACAATCTTTTCGCGCGTCAACGCAGCGCCACCGCCTTTGATCATCGCGCCTTGCGGTGTGATCTCATCCGCGCCGTCGATATAGACCGGCATCGATTCAATATCATTGAGGTCGAATACCTGAATGCCGTGCGATTGCAAACGCGTTGCTGTGGCTTCCGACGATGCTACCGCACCCTTGATGCGGTGCTTGATCTTGCCCAGTTCATCGATAAAGAAATTGGCGGTGGAGCCGGTGCCGACACCGACGATTTCACCGTCTACGACATAGTCAATGGCAGCGCGGGCTACTGCTTGTTTGAGTTCATCTTGGGTCATGTGCTTGCTCTGAGTTTGATCGGGAAGGGAAGGAATTACGACATTTTAGCGGAATGGTCGTTAAAACCAGACGCTTAGGTGCGAAAATGGTCGAAATTCCAGCCAAATAATATGAAAATGCTAAACTTGACTGAAAGAGACATTAATAGACATATAAACAGGACGACAAAACATGAAAAAAATTCTCATCGTTGACGATAGCCGCGTGTCGCGTATGTTGTCGCGCCAGTTCATCCTCAGCATGCATGCCGACTGGATCATTGAAGAATCGGCTACTGGCGAAGATGCAATCGCCAAGCTGGACAACTTCTCTCCGGACATGATTCTTCTGGATGTGAATATGCCCGGCATGGGTGGCTTTGCCGCAGTGGAAAAACTGCGAGAGAAAAATCCGACTGCACTGATTTCGCTGTTGACGGCGAACGTGCAAGATGCAGCGCGTACAAGAGCCAGTGCCATGGGCGTGAGCTTTGCTGAAAAACCGATCACTGAAGATCGTATCCGGCAAATCATCTCCGTACTGGAGGGCACGTAATGTTTCAATTAACGCCACTCCAACACGATGCCCTGGTTGAGACATTCAATCTCGGAGTAGGTAAAGCCGCCGATGCGATGAGCCATATCGTCAATGCAGAAGTCGTCATGTCGGTACCGACCATCGTATTTCAAACGCGTGCAGAAGCAGCAAAGATGCTGGGCAGTGGCGAAGCACGCCGCATCTGCGCGATCACGCAATACTACGAAGGCACCTTCAATACCGAAGCGATCCTGATGTTCCCGGAAGAGAAAAGCCTGGAGATCGTCAGATTGATGGTCGGTGATTCGATCTCGCTGGAAGAGCTGACCGAGATGGAACAGGAAGCGATGAGCGAGATCGGCAATATCATCCTGAATTCCTGCATGGGTGCATTGGCTGATGTCTCCGGCAAGGAGTTGCAAGGTTCTTTGCCGGTCTACCATGTCGGCACCGGCGATGAAATTTTAAGTACTTCCGGCAACCCGTGGGAAGGCTTGGTGCTGACATTGCAGATCGATTTCAACATCGAGACGCATCAGATCAACGGTTATGTCGCGTTCCTGCTGGATATGAGCGCACTGGAAAACCTGCAGCATTACATCGATCAATACATTGCCCGGTTAGCGAAGTGACCTCTCCGAATAAACAGCTGACTCTCCAGCTTAACCTGCTCGATAGCGTCCTGAAGGCCGTGAAGGTAGGTACCATCGTGCTCGATTCCGAGCAGCGTGTGGTTTTCTGGAATCGCTGGATGGAGCAACACTCGCGCCTTTCTGCAGAGTCAGTGCTCGGCAAAAAGTTTACCGAGATTTTTCCTGATCTGGAACATGGCCGCACACATGATGCGATACTGGGCGCATTGAACAATAATTTTGCGTCATTGATTTCCCAAACACTGAATAAGGCGCCCTTCCCTTTTTATATGCCGAGCGCAGATCCTGCACAGAAAATACGCATACAACAAGCCGTACAAGTCATGCCGATCGAGGTCGCGACTTTGGCGCGTCATTGCCTGGTCCAGATTACCGATGTCAGCATGGCGGTCGAACGAGAAAAACAGCTCAGAGAAAAAACCCAGGAACTCGAATCGCAAAGCTTTACCGATGGCCTGACCGGCATTGCCAATCGGCGCAACTTCGATAATTATCTGGAGGATGAATTCAGACGTGCAAAACGTTCGGTGACGCCGCTCTCGCTGATCATGGTCGATGTCGATTACTTCAAGAACTACAACGACAATTACGGTCATCAGAAGGGCGATCAAACATTGATTCAGGTGGCGACTGCATTGTCCTCTGTCATCAATCGATCGGGCGATTTGCTGGCGCGTTACGGCGGCGAAGAATTTGCTGCCATATTGTCGAATACTCATGCTGAAGGCGCCTACCGAATGGCGGAAGAAATGCGCTCCATTGTCGAAGCACAGGCAATGGAGCATGGCTATTCCAAAGTAGCAAAATGCATCACGATCAGCCTTGGTGTCGCCACGCTGATCCCAACACTCGATAGCACAGCATCCAGCCTGATCGATGCCGCCGACCGTGCGTTGTATCAAGCGAAAGCGTCAGGCCGTAACTGCGTGGTTGCAAATAGAGGTGTGGGCATCACAGTCTAAAATTTATTTTAGACCTCACACTCAATATTGTGATCAGATCTATTTCATAATTTGAAGCAGCGCAGTGGTTTAATAGTGCTATCAGTTTTGAAAATAATGTTTGCTGACAGAAATCAACATTGCTTTAGAAAAAAATGCATATTGCATGAGAATATCTAACTAAACGGCAGGCATTTCAGTGGTGAAATGAATCAAGCTTGATGTATAGTTAAATTCAATTAATAGTTATCCAAATCGACTTCATGCAACACTCTTCTCTTGAAACCAGTGCGACATTTCAAGCATTGATGTCCCATTATGCGGATGCCCAACATTGGGAATTGCGCCAATTATTTGCAGAAAACCCGACTCGCTTTTCCAGTTTTTCTTTGGAAGCAGCGGGCCTGCTATTGGATTACTCTAAAAATAAAATCAACGGCAAAACGCTGGCGCTGTTATGCACATTGGCGCGCGAGCGCGGCGTCGAGGAACAACGCGATGCGATGTTTGCCGGCGAAAAAATCAATCGGACTGAGCATCGCGCGGTTCTCCATACGGCCTTGCGCGCACCGCGTGGCAATCGTTTGCTATTGGATGGCCATGACATCAATCAAGACGTGCATGCGGTGCTGGATCGCATGGCGGTCTTTACCGAGCAGGTGCGATCCGGCATTTGGACAGGATATAGCGGCAAAGCGATTACCGATATTGTCAATATCGGTATCGGTGGATCCGATTTGGGCCCGAAGATGGTGTGTCAAGCTTTGCGCAGTTACGTGCATCCACGCCTGACGATGCACTTTGTTTCCAATATCGACGGTCATGATCTGGCAGCTGTTTTTCCAAAACTCAATCCGGAAACTACCCTCTTTATCATCGCATCCAAAACATTCACGACATGGGAAACCATGTTGAATGCACATTCTGCGCGCAATTGGTTTTTGCATGGCGGCGGCAGTGAAGAAAATCTGGCCAAGCATTTTGTCGCGGTATCGACCAATGTTGATGCTGTTAAAGCATTTGGCATTTCCGAAAAAAACATGTTCCCATTTTGGGATTGGGTTGGCGGACGTTATTCAATCTGGTCGGCGATTGGCTTGTCGGTTGCGGTTGCCATCGGCATCGATCGCTTCAAAGAATTTTTGGCAGGCGCCTATGCAATGGATCAGCATTTCCGCTTCGCACCCATGGACAAAAATATGCCAATGCTGTTGGGATTGATTGGCATGTGGCATCGCAATTTCTTTCACTGCACATCCGTTTCCATCGCACCTTACCATCAAGACCTCAAGTGCTTTCCCGCTTATTTGCAGCAGCTTGAGATGGAAAGCAATGGCAAGCGCGTCGCTTCTGATGGCACTCCGTTGGATGTGGCAAGTTGTCCGATTATCTGGGGTGACGTCGGCACGAATGGACAGCACGCATTCTTCCAATTACTGCATCAAGGCACCGATGTCACACCTGTTGATTTCATCGCTGCGTTAAAAGCGAGCCATGGCCTACCTGAGCATCATGCAGGATTGCTGGCAAATTGTTTTGCACAATCGGAAGCATTCATGCGCGGAAAAACCGCCGTCGAAGTCCGCGCCGACTTGCAAAAGCAAGGATTGGATCTCAAGGAGATCAATGCGTTAACACCGCACAGAACTTTCCCCGGCAATCGTCCAAGCAATACGATCCTGATGGAAGAACTCACGCCATCGACACTGGGCGCTTTGATTGCGCTGTATGAGCACAAGACTTTCGTGCAAGGCGTGCTATGGGGCGTCAACAGCTTCGATCAATGGGGCGTTGAACTTGGCAAGGTCCTTGCCAAAACGATCCATGCCGAGCTGCTTGGCACACCTGCTCCGCAAGAGCATGACAGTTCGACAAATGGATTGATTGCACGCACCAAACGGGCACTCTGATATTTTTGCCATCTCTGACAGTACATTTTTCGATCGATTGCTTTGGTTGGATATGTCATGCGATCAAAGACGGTAGAGATTGCGTACAATATGCGCTAGTTTGCTGGATTGTGCTCTACTAAACATATGTAAACCATCATCATGAATCAACTCGAACAACTAAAACAATTCACCACCATCGTTGCCGATACCGGTGATTTTCAAACAATGAAAGCATTTGCTCCGCGCGATGCGACCACGAATCCTTCATTGATTTTGAAAGCCGTGCAAAAAGACGACTACAAGCATCTGCTTGAAAAAGCCGTGCGCGACAATGCAGGTAAAAGTACAGGCGAAATTATCGATCGTTTGCTGATTGCGTTCGGTCTTGAAATTCTCAAGCTGATTCCCGGCCGCGTGTCGACCGAAACCGATGCGCGCTTGTCGTTTGATACGGAAGGCACGATTGCAAAAGGCCGTGCGCTGATCGCATTGTATGAAGCTGCCGGCATTTCGCGCGAACGCGTATTGATCAAGATCGCATCGACATGGGAAGGCATACGCGCTGCGCAAGTGCTGGAGAAAGAAGGCATACGCTGCAACATGACGTTATTGTTTTCACTGCCGCAGGCGATTGCTTGTGCCGATGCAGGCGCGCAGCTGATCTCTCCTTTTGTCGGACGCATTTACGACTGGTTCAAGAAATCGACTGGGCAGGAATATAGCGGAGCAGATGATCCGGGCGTGCAATCGGTCAAGCGGATTTATAACTACTATCGCAAGTTCGGCTACAAAACAGAGGTGATGGGCGCAAGCTTCCGCAATACTTCGCAAATTACTGAACTTGCAGGATGCGATCTATTGACCATCAGTCCGGAACTCATGCAAAAATTGACGGAAGCCAATACGCCGCTCATACGAAAACTCAGTATCGAAGCAGCGCAATCATCCGATGCAATCAAACTAACACTCGATGAAAAATCATTTCGCGCGATGTTGAATGATGATGCAATGGGCACCGAAAAATTGGCAGAAGGAATCCGCCTGTTCTGCGCCGATGCTGTGAAGCTGGAAAAGATGATTGAAGCTTTACGTTAGAGCAGTTTTAGCCTGGCTATACACGAGCCAAGGTTGGGCCGAGAAGCGCAACCGTACGTGAGGTACGGTGAGCAT
>DATBRC010000025.1:0-43103 GCA_036560485.1 Burkholderiaceae bacterium | reverse complement strand
ATTCGCGTACCAGCTCTTTCGCCATGCAGTTTGGCATCATTTCATTGAGCTCGATTTGAGTGTGCCTATAGGCCCTCTGCATACCCCCACTATATTATCGGTCGACAATCTCGCCAAACAGCGAGTGCGTGAAGGAGATATCAATGGATGCCGGCAATACGCCTGAACTGCTTGCCGGCCAAGTGTTGGACAAAATGCCGGATGTGGAAAATACTGACTTTTATTGCCCGCAACGTATCTTGTGGCTCGATAAAAAAACAGATTTATTAATTACGATTGGCATTGAAACGAAAATAAAAAAGCCACGGCTCATGCGCCTATCGAATACGCGCGATTTGCTGAAGGAAAATTTATTACGCGTGATTGAATTACAGCTTCCACCGTATGCCTTTGAGAACGAACAGGAAATTCCGAAACGCAGCACCGATGTGCGAGATCGCGCGTGGGGAATCATTTCCCCCCTCACTCGTGATGAGATTATTCCAAATGTTTACCTACCAGGAAAACGCGGCTTTCTGATTGCCAAACGTGCGGCCGAACTTGGCCTCGACCCGAAGCAAGTCTATCGTCCTTTGTATCGCTATTGGGCATATGGCAGTTCGGAAGATGCTTTACTAGGTCGTTTTGACCTTTGTGGCCCCACTGGAAGAAAGCAAGCGCCAGGCACGAAAAAGCGCGGCCCCCGTCCAGATCGGGTCATCCGTAACAACAACGATGAAAAGCTGCTAGGTCCAGCCACAGCAGATTGCAAAGATCTGGCGATCAAAGGTATTAGCAAATTTTTGGTTGCCGGTGTTACCAAGAAAAAGGCATGGGAGGACACCAAAAAGACATTTTTCAATCAGGGCGAAATCATCTTTGGCGGTCGCCGTACGCCTATTCCTCCAGAACCGCATCAAGCACTGACTTATTGGCAGTTTTGGAAAATAACGCAAGATCTGGATGTCGACCTTAATCTCACTAAAAAAAATATCAGTACCCAGACATGGAATCTCAAGCACCGTGGTGTGCTTGGCTCGTCCAGACAAGGTCTGTTCGGGCCAGGAGCGCGCTTTGAAATTGACGCAACGGTCGTCGATGTATATCTGGTCTCAGTATTCAATCGCGCTTGGGTGATCGGTCGTCCTGTTCTTTATGTCGTCGTTGACACTTTTTCGCGCATGGTTGTTGGCTTTTATTTAGGCCTGGAGGGCCCCAGCTGGGAAGGTGCACGTCAGGCATTGTTCAATGCCTTCACGAGCAAAGTGGATTTTTGTCGCCGATATGGCCTTGAAATTGAGGAATACGTTTGGCCTTGCCACCATCTTCCTCACATAGTAGAGGGCGACAATTTGGAAATGAAATCCAAGGCATCAGATGCTTTGGCTAAAAGCCTTGGAATCAAGGTGCAGAATGCGGTCGTATGTCGTGGCGACTGGAAGCCAAATGTCGAACAACAATTCAATCTCATCAATGGTCATACTGTTCATTTTCTGCCGGGTGCGCTTAATCCACGACTAGACGAAGTTTATCGCCGCAATTGCAGGCTCGACGCCTGCTTGACGCTAAACGATTTAACGCGCATTTTGATTCGCCGTTTAATCCAGTACAACTGGTCAGCCTATCGCGCAGACGCACTACCGGAAGAAATGCTCGGTGAAAATCTGACAGATGCAACTCCAATCAGTGTCTGGGAATGGGGACTTGAACATCTTACCGGTGGTGCCAAATCGATCGCAAAGCAAAAAATATGGACCAAGTTGCTTCCAAGTGCCATTGCACCAATTCATCACAACGGCATCTATTTTGCAGGCCGTCATTACTCATGCGAACGCGCGGTACGTGAAGAGTGGTTTGCTCGTGTACGCACACATGGACGCGTCGAGCATATCGAGATCCGGCATGTACCGGATTGGCCTGAATATATCTGGATATTGAACCATCAGAACCGCGAGTGGGAACCCTGTGCACTTCTTGATAGAGATGAACACTACCGTTTGGCCCGCCTAGAAGAGATGATGGATCGCGCCAAATTATTGTCACAAGCTAAAGAAGAAAGGGCATCACAGAATCGCCAAGCATTTGCAGTCTTCGATACCGATTGCGACGACATAGTCGACTCTGCGAAGAAGGCCGCAGCCAAAGCCAAAGAAGGTATGAGCAAAACCGAGAAGACATCCAATGTAGCCAGTAACCGCGCGTTCGAAAAGACTGCTGGCGCGGTCGAACGCGCACGAGAAGCGGCAGAATCTTATTGCAACAAACCTCCGAAAAACAATGTGGTTGAGTTGCGCCCTGAAATGCGAGGACACGATCCTCTGGACGACCTTTGGAAGCTCTAAATACATGCACTGCTGGGGACGATAATGAGTACCAATCCTTTTGCTCCAACCTACATAGACCAATCCATTGCTGAATATCGCAACAATCCATTACTTGAAGCGTTGCCGCCAATTCTCAGTGAAAAGCAAGTCGCTACTAAGATGCTGCTACGGCCATCGTTTGATGCGGCAGAACGCGAGCTGCCAAGCGAAGAACGATGGCATTTATTAGCACGTCTCAAGCATCTAGTTGTACCACGACGGCCAATTTTTTATGAGGTAGAGCGTACTATTTCACGGCTGATTCGTGCTGGCTATATTGTAAGAAATCCGCTTGATCCAGGGACATGGCGCATGGTCTACAACGCGCAAGATTTATCGCGCTGCGAGAGGATTGATCCCCAACTTGTGCTAACCGAATCGCAAGCGCTCTTAGTCGGTCTCAGCGGGTCTGGAAAGACAACCTGCGCCAATGCCATTCTGCGCACCTATCCCCAGCAAGTCATACAACATACCGCATGGCATGAGCATAAGATTCCAATTACGCAAATTGTATGGATAAAAGTTACCTGCCCAAAAAACGGCTCAATTTCCAGTTTTTGCCGCGAATTTGCTAGGCAAGTTGATCTGGCCCTGCATACCGGCGGCAAATATGAAAAGGAATTTTCCAAATCAAAAATGCGCGAAGATATGTTGGAAGGCGCCATGCGTCAAATCGCGGCGACGCATTTTCTGGGCATTCTCTTCATCGATGAAATCCAGCGCCTGAACCTGTCCAAGACCGGTGGCAGCGCACCGTTGCTCCATTTTCTTCAGGATCTGCGTACCAGCCTGCGGGTGCCTGTCGTCGAAATCGGCACCTACAAGGCGGCTAAACTGTTTTCACGAGAAATGAAGGATGCAAGGCGCGCATCAGAAAACGGATTACTTGATTTTCGGCGTCCGTTGAAGAGAAATAAAGAATGGGACGACTTCGTACGGCGGATATGGACCTACCAATGGGTACAGAATCCGGTCAATCCTGACGACGACATGCTCACGCTCATTTTCGATTTAACTCAAAGTATTCCTGATGTGGTCGTTCTACTTTTCAAGCTCGCACAACAACGTGCCATGTGGGACGGTTCAGAAACAATTAATACCAAACTGCTCGAACAAACTTACGATGAATCACTGACACTCATGCATGCTGCTTTGAACGAGCTACGAAAGAATACAGTGGAGTCGCTTTCACGATATGAGGATTTGCTGCCACCGGAAGAAATGCTTGCCGACTTGACCGGCGCATCCGAAGAAGAGGACTCCGTGCAAGACCATCTTGAACAATTATATCCATTGCCCGGTTCTGCCCAAGATGCACATAATCAGCGCAAAAAAGCTGAAGCAGCAACGGCGCAAGTAAAGAATGTGATTGAGGAAGAAGCTAACAATTCGGCAAGCTCCATACCACCGGCAGACAAAAATTATAAAGATTTGCGTGACTTCGCAAATGATCCCGATTCCTGCGAAGCACTCAAACAACATGGGATCATTAATGACGATCCGTTCGGACTTCGCTCAAAACCTGCACCGTGAAGCGTATAGCCATACTCTTCTAACGCGTTCGTATGGCCGTCCGGGCGAAGCCGCAGTTCCGGATGAGACCGTCTTTGGCATGCTCTCTAGGCATCATGTTCTTACTGGACATACTTCGGCCAAACAGACGATGACAGAGATTGTGAAGCATCGCACAATCAGCCCCAGCACATCATTCCCTAGCCATTTGCATACGATCATGACGTACTTGAATCTTCCCGAATCAAGTGTAGACGATATGATTGCCCTTCACACCGTCCTCCCCTATTTCAAGCCGTTTGTCAGTGTTACGACGTATCGCAAAGTTTCGCATTTGATCGCAAGAGGGGATGCCGCTGCTGCCAAGATATCACTTGGCATTCTTGCCAGCAGGCTCGGCGCCCAAGAGCGCTTGCGCTTTTGTCCCTTCTGCGCAAGCGAGGACCTTGATAGGATCGGCACACCAACCTGGTATCGTGTGCATCAATTGCCCGGCGTTCACGTCTGTGCGTATCACGGTGTCCCATTGCAAATAAGCGAACGTCTCGTTGAATCACTCCAGCGCTTTCAGTTATTCCTACCGAACGCCACTGGTCATCAAACTCATGCTGCAGTCAATATTGAATCGAATGAACAGTTGGATCGCCTGCTACTGTTCGCACGATTGAGTGCGCAAACATTATTGGCTGCGCCATACAACATAACAAACCACTCACTTCGAACTTTGTACGCCGTTCACCTTATGGACCGTGGCCTTGCCGTTTCGTCATGCCGAATCCGACAACGCGAATTGTTCGATCAATTTATGCTTTATTGGTCGCCGCTTCACTCGATTGATCCGTTCAGACAACTGCTCACGACTCAAGGGGAAGCCTCTTCCTGGCTTGCATCTTTGTGCCGCAAGCAACGTTGTTCTCACCATCCACTCAAACATTTGCTACTCATTGGCCTGCTGATTGGTGACTTGCCATCACTGTTTCATCCAATCTCTGCTTCAACATCTCACATCTATGGTCAGGCGAGTCATGTTAAGCCACCGTTCGACACAATCGATGAAATGCTTACAACAATGATCATGCAAAAAGGAATGTCGATCCATAAGGCGGCAATTGCATTGCATATTTCGACGAATACCGCATTGGTGCATGCACAACGCCTGAAACTGCCGGTGGCACGCCGCCCGAAGAAAATGAGCCTTGGTCTTTTCACTAAAATTCAGGAGGCATTAGCAAAAGGCACGAATGTGACGGAAATTGCCAGCACACTCTCGCTATCAGAGTCGACCATCAATCGCATACTGAGTAGTGACCCTGCACTCCAGGACCGTCGTGCGCAAAATAGATATGTCATACGCGATGACATTGCCAAGAAAAATGTACTGCGATTGCTCGCTTGCTCGCCTCATGCAGGCTTCAACGATCTGCGTGCCAGACTTCCAGCAGATGTCGCGTGGCTGTATCGGCACGATAAACTGTGGCTGCGGGAAAACTTGGCGCCGATAAAGACGAGGAGCAAGCCACCACCACGTGTCGATTGGACAGCACGCGATGCAATGTTGTGCAAACTAATACGTCGCGCCGCAGTGAAACTTCGCGCGCATTCCGGCAGGCCCATTCGTGTCAGCCTGAGTGAACTATGTCGACAAACAGGTCATGGATCATGGCTCGAAAAGAAGCTCGAATTTTTACCAAATACACGAGCACTATTGCCTACCATTCTAGAGTCAGTGGAAGCGTTTCAACAACGACGCTATTGGTGGTGGCATGAAAAGCAAACGGGATCGACCATATATGGTGAGGCAGAGGATTGGCAAATACGCCGAGCTGCCGGCGTGCCGAAATCTTTTTCACCTAACAGGTGCCCTGGTAAGAAATGTGCGTCATGAATTTATTTTCTTTAGGCAAAAAGCTACCTTATGTGAAAGTGCACAACATAACATTAGGTGATGCTGTTTATAATAAATTAGCCTTTAGGGGGCAGCAACATGATTCTTTTTCTTGATTTCGATGGTGTGCTACACCCAGAACCGTCCTATCAAAGTGAGAGGCTATTTTGCCATCTGCAGAAACTAGAATCAATTTTGCGCGACTTTCCAAATGTTGAAATTGTCATCACTAGTAGCTGGCGCGACACGCGGACACTGATGGAATTGCGAACCTTATTCTCACAAGATATTGGAAAGCGTATTGTGGGCGTGACTCCTGACTGGCGAGACTATCCTGATTTATTTGATGTCATTGGTAATTACCCTCGCCATATTGAGATTGAAGCCTGGCGCCGTGAGTCAGGTCGCCTGTGGGATGACTGGATTGCCATTGACGATCGCGCATACTGGTTTAGGCCATTTCTGAAAAACTTAGTGCGATGCGACCCAACGACCGGCATGACCGATGAAATTGAATTCGAGTTAAGGCGAAGACTGCGGTAAATATTTTGGATGACAACGATATGGCCTGCATAGGCATGCAGTTCATGCAAAAGGAAAGACGCGATGACAAAGAAAAAAACTAATAGTACAACCGCTCGACATAATATTTGGTCAGGAAACATCATTGGCGCGCCGGATGAAAGCGGCGATGTCATACTCGTATTGCCTGACGAATTGTGCGATCAGTTAAACTTGAAAATTGGCGATACCTTTGATGTCTCAGTGGGTAAGAGCAAAAAAATTATTCTTAAAAAGATCGATTCATGAGGCTATTGATTCTTTCTGATTTGCACCATGAACTTTGGCGCAAGCATGCGCCAGTGATTGATCCGATGATGAGCAAACCGGATGTAGTGATCTTGGCTGGTGACATTAACACCGGTGCCCATGCAGTTGAATGGGCAGCCAAAACATTCTCGAATCTCCCCGTTCTGTATGTGCATGGCAATCATGAAAGCTATGGGAAAAATCTGGAAGATATGCAGCGCGACATCGCTGCGGCATGCCGTGTGACCGACAATATCCATTTTTTAAACTGTGGTGAACACATCGTCGGTAATGTCCATTTTTTAGGGACGACGTTATGGACTGACTTCAAATTATTCGGTGACGAGACACGCCAAAGTGCCATGCGGGAAGCCGAAGCAGTGATGGTCGACTACAAACGCATCCGGTTAGCCAGCAAAGGTTTTAGAAAACTCCGTGCGGCAGATACTGCGCAATTTCATGCGCAACAACGCCTCTGGTTACAAGGCAAGCTGACGGAGCCGTTCGATGGAAAGACGGTCGTCATTACCCATATGGCACCATCGATGCGATCGGTAGCAGACCAATACGCGACAGATCCCGTTTCAGCAGGCTATGCGTCAAACCTGGATCATCTGGTTGAAAAGGCCGATCTTTGGATTCATGGCCATATGCACGATTCATTTGATTACTGGGTCGGAAAATGCCGCGTAGTCTGTAATCCATGTGGCTACATGACGCGTAGTGGCAGTACGGAAAATGAACGGTTTGACCCGAATTTCATAATCGAGTTGTAGTTAGAACCGATGATGACGAATTCTTATCTAATTGGGGCATTGTTACTATTGCGCCTTTCGGGCGATATCCCCTTATCCTTATGCGCGTTGAAGTGTAGAAGGAAACCGTTTAAAAGGCTAAATCCTACGAGGATTTACAATGGACAAAGTATATTTATCTCGACGGAATTTATTGACGCTTTTGTCAAAGCTTGATCGGGTGAAGGTTGGCCAGAAGTCGAAATGCACAATTGAAAAAATGACTATGTGCATCCTCGCTTTCCATAAACCATGAAAAAAATTGCTGTGGCTGCCGTCGAAGGCATCGAATCGTATTCTCCAGGCCTATCGAGTCGGACGCATTTGTCCAGGCAAAGTATCCTGACATTGCTTTCACATCTCGATTTTGTTCAAGTTGAGCGCTGATATTTCATTGCCACAACTGTACTAAGATCGCTTCTGCAATATCGAAAAGAAGAATGCCGATCATATAATGCTGCTTGCTTCACGATCTCGCACACGGCCACCTCTTTGCATACGCTAAATATGTAACTCGCTATCCAATTGCGCCTGTCCAATCTTCAAAGAGCTGCCGCACCGCGCGCAACTCACTTGCCTTCCTTAGCTGCGTCCTGAAGCGATCATCACACAGCATTTCAGTAACATCGGCAAGCATCTGCAAATGTTCAATCGACGCATTATACGGCACGAGAAAAATAAACATTTCCGAAACTGGTATTTTGTCCGGCGAATCAAAACTGATGGGGCTGTCGAAACGAGCAAACGCAGCAATCGGGTGATCTAACCCTTTAATCTGCGCATGTGGAATTGCCACACCTTGACCAAGGCCTGTTGAACCTAATTGCTCACGCTGGTTCAATCCATCGAAAATCAAACTGCGTCCGATCTGATGTTGACGCTCCAATTCCTCTGAGATTTTTGCGAATGCTTGCATCTTGTTCGATGAACACAGATTTAGAAAAATATTCTCAGGAAATAAATATTTTGAAAATGAATTCATGGAAATACATTGCGGTAAATATTGTTAAGACATGCTGAACTCTCTTTAAAAAAACAATACTCCTTCTCGTATATAAAAGTCGTATAAATTTTGATTGATAAGGCTGTAAAAGCTTTACTTAATTTCTTCGACCAACAAAAAATAGATAATTTATATGCGCTATATATGCGCAGGGCTCTACTTTTTATAATATTTATATATTCGAGCTGCTAATCTGTATTCCATCATAACGACAACGAAGGGTTCAATATGAATCACCTGACTTTGATGCGAATGCAATCCATTCTGCCATTTCGGAATAATGAAAAGCGAACAAAATCTATCCCACATTCGGATTTCTCCATATCTAATTCTGGCGGTCTGATCAACAAGATTTCATTAAGATCGGCCCCATCAGATCAGACCTTGCGCAATCTTGATCAGCCAAAAAAATTAATTCCTCATATCGCAGCGATAACTGCCCATCACTCCAAAGCAGCAGAACCCGGATTGATGATGCACATCACGATCGACGCAAATTGCGTCACGCAGTTAAGACATTTGGTAATGAGCACATGCGGTGAATTGGTTGAGTTTATGCGCATACAGCCCATTGCACATGCTAAAAAAATGAAGGTATGGCTTAGTTTGAGCAAGGCAGCAGTTGCATTGATTATGGAAGCTGTGATGCGTAGCTTGCCAAGCGCGGAATTCGGTCGGATCACTCACGCATAAGACGACGCCATTCAATCATGATGAGAAGAGAAAAAACCATGTCACCCTTTGAAGGCATCTGGATCCCAATCGTTACGCCATTTCGCAATGGCGGTGTTGATCTCGGCGCAGCACAGAGATTGGCAGTCGAATTTATTGACAGCGGAGTACATGGCCTGGTTGTGTGCGGCACCACTGGCGAGGCTGCGACTCTGGATGAAAATGAACAAACTGCGATGCTGAGCGCGGTGCGAGAAGCGGCCGGTTCACGTTGCCCGGTCGTGATGGGAATCGCTGGCAATGATACCAGGGCAGTTGCTGAAAAAGTGACACGATACAATCAATACGAGGCTGCTGGCTATCTTATTTCAGCCCCATACTATGTGCGACCATCGCAACAAGGAATGCTCCTGCATTTCCAGACTATTTCTGCGGCGACCGATACTCCCATCATTCTTTACAATATTCCAGCGCGAACAGGTGTCAACATCGAGCTCGACACGATTGCGATGCTTGCGCTTGATCCGAATTTCGTCGCGATCAAACAATGCGGAAGCTCCATTGCACCGATAACCGAACTTATTAATCGCACGTCGTTGCGCGTTCTGTGTGGCGATGACACGTTGATTTACGCGGCGCTTTGCAACGGCGGGCACGGCGCCATTTCAGCAGCAGCGCATATCCGGCCGGATCTCTTCGTACAAATATATAACCACATCAAAGCCGGCAATCTTGAGCAGGCTTGCGCCATATTCTATGCACTACTCCCATTGATTCGACAACTGTTTTCCGAACCAAATCCGGCGCCGCTTAAGGCAGCGCTCGCGCTGCAAGGAAAGATCAAAGAGGAATTGCGTTTGCCGATGGTCCCGATATCCTCAACCTGCAAGATGAAACTTGCAAGCATCCTGGAACAAGCCATGGCATTGCCGGTACGGCCAATGCTATTGGAAATCAATCATGCAGAACGAATAGCGATTCAGCGCCCACCAGTTTTACAAAGCACTTTCACCCTTGGCGTAAGCCGCATAGGACAGGAGAGAACATGATAATTGTCATAGCTACTGAAAATGGCGGGATCGAAAAGTCGATTCTGGCCAATAATATGGCAACCTTGCGCGCGCTGGATGGAGGCAAGGTTTTGTTGATCGATGGCGATCAACAAAGAAATTCGTTTGCATGGGGCAGAGCACGGTATGAGGCAGGTGTTAAACCGACCGTGACCACACTGGCCATCAGCGCCAAGGGGCTACAACCGGAATTGGAAAATTTAACACCTCATTACAGCGATATCGTGATCGATGCTGAGGGGCGAGATTGTATGGGAAGCCGGTCAGCTCTGATCACTGCCCGAACTGCTCTTATTCCAATTCGTCCGGACCTAATGGATCAGGCATGCGAGGATAAGCTTATTGCACGCATATCCACCGTACGGCTCTTCAATCCCTGTCTGCGGGTGCTATTTGTTATTACATGCATAGGGAACGACCCTACGTTACAGGAGCTCGTCAATGTCCGATCTTTAGTCGCAAAAATTCCTGCAGCAACGCTTGCGAGCACCGTTATTCACGACCAGATTGTCCTGCGCAGTGCGCATTCCAAGGGGCTATCCATTTCGGAATACAAACCGGCCGATCAGTGTGCGGTTACCGAAATGAGGAATCTCTACAGTGAAGTATTTGGATTAGAAAATGCGACACACCGTTTCACCAGTGAGCGATTCAATCTTGCTTCTAGCGCAGCTTAAGCGCGACCAATCAATATTCATGAAATAAATTTTGCAATTTCCAAACTGCGTATTTCTATTTACGCAATACACACCAAGAAAGGGAATACTATGAAAAAATTAATCCTTGCTGCCGCAGTAACGGCTGCATTTACAGGTAGTTTTGCACATGCAGAAGATGCAGCGCCTGCTGCAGCTCCGACGCCTGATAATGTTGTGGCTTATAACATTGGCATCGCCAGCGATTATCGCTATCGCGGCATTTCGCAAACACGCTTCCAACCTGCTCTTCAAGGCGGCGTGGATTACACAAACAATCCAACTGGCCTCTACTTGGGCACATGGTTGTCCACCATCAAGTGGATTAAAGACAATGTGCTCGAAGTGAATGGCATGACTAACGGCAAAGGCCCTGTCGAGTGGGATTTGTATGGCGGCAAGCGCGGCGATATTGGCGGCGGTTTCAGCTATGACGTTGGTGGTCTGTACTACTATTATCCAACTAACAATTATTCCAATTATTCGCCCAATACTAACGCCAATACGTTTGAATTGTACGGTCAAATCGGATACGGCCCTGGCTATATCAAGTACTCGAATTCCATGACAACCTTGTTCGGTAATGTCAATAGCAAGAATAGTGGCTACCTTGATATCAGTGTGAATCCTGATTTAGGTAATGGCTACACACTAAATCTGCATGCAGGACACCAGCAAGTCAAGGGCAGCGGCGAATTTGCGACTGGTATGTCGAACAGCATATACAGCTATACCGATTGGAAAATCGGCGTCAGCAAGACGTTTGACCCAGTTGGCATCACTGTCGCATTGGCAGCAATCGGCACCAATGCCAAGTCAACCGGCACCACTCCACCTTTTGCTTATGCATCACCAAGCGGTAAAAATCTTGGTAAAAACGGCGCAGTACTCACCGTCGTAAAAACTTTCTGATAGCAAGCAAAGGAAAACAATGCGAGTGCAATTAATTCAATTTCAACGCACCCGAGCATGTTTTCTATGGCTGGAGAATGTGGCCTCCGCACACACATAATTTTCCGTTGAAATTTTGTGTGTGCGAAGACATACTACCGAGAATTTCGGATTCGGCCGAATGCCTTCTACATAACAGCGTCGGGAACAGAGGACACTACACCTTCGGTCCTGCAGTAGAAGGCATTCGATTTGATCTATTTGAAAAGCGATCTGACAAGTTTGCGAATGATTGATAGCGAATTGTATTGGTCAATCTACAACGGTAAAATCAGTCGATAGCCTACTGCTGTTTCCGTCACGAGATAGCGTGGCTGCGCCGGATCATCTTCCAGCTTTTGCCGTAGATGCCCCATATAGATACGCAAGTATTGACTGCTTTCGGAATGAGACGGTCCCCACACCTCGCGCAGTAGTTGCGGATAACTTACTACACGACCACCGTGTTTTGCCAATACCGTCAACAGACGATATTCGGTCGGCGTCAGATGAATTGACTGATTCGCCTTGGTCACCAAACGCGCCTTGAGATCAACTTTGACATCGCCAAACTGAATCATCCCATCGGCATTGACACCCGGTTGCCGATGCCTGCGCAGTGTTGAGCGAACCCGTGCAAGCAATTCTCCAACGCCAAATGGCTTGGTCAGATAGTCGTCGGCACCTGCATCAAGTGCCCTGATTTTGTCGGCCTCGCCAGCGCGTGCCGACAGGACAATAATCGGTACCGCAGACCATTTGCGAAGATCATTAATAAAATCGACACCATCACCATCCGGCAAGCCGAGATCAAGAATAACCAAATCCGGCTTTCGCGTTCCAGCGTCGACCAAACCGCGCTGCAGCGTTTCTGCTTCGAAGATCTGCCAACCCTCTTCTTCCAATGCAGAACGCACGAAGCGCCGGATTTGCGCTTCGTCTTCAACCAACAGTGCAATAGGTACGGATTCGATCATGATGATTGCTGTAGAACAGTTGCATCACTGACAGCCATGTCTGGCATTGATGGAGGATTGCCAAGCGGCAGTGTAAATACGATCGAGGCGCCGCCTTCTGGAGAATGTCCAGCCTGAATAGTCCCGCCGTGTGCGTCGACAATGGCACGGCAAATTGCCAAGCCCAGGCCAACGCCGTGCGTAGTCGACTCGCGCTCCCCACGCGTAAATTTTTCGAATACGGCTTCTTCCTTGCCGACAGGAAGGCCGGGGCCGTTATCGTAGACTGTCACTTCCAGAAATGGGCTTCTGGTTTCAGCGGTGATCACGATGTGCGAACCGGGCGGCGTGTATTTGGCAGCATTTTCCAACAGGTTGCACAGTACGCGCTCAATCAACACCGCATCAAAACGGACCCATGGCAAATCACGTGCAATCCGAGTCTCCACCTCATGTGAGGCAAGCACTGAACTGCTGGCGCGCAGTGCACTGCCAACAACTTCTTCGAACGGTTGCCATTGCAGGTTGAATTTCACTTCGCCGCTTTGGATGCGCGCCATATCCAGCAGGTTGGAAACGAGATTACTCATTCGCACGGCCTCGTCGTGCAACAAATTGGCAAATTCCCGATCTGTCTGCGACAGCGTTGACTTGGAAAGAGCCAGCGATTCGGATAAGCCGACAATAGACGTGAGTGGTGTACGCAGATCATGCGACAACGCCGCCAATAACGAATTACGCAGTCGCTCCGATTCCATATGCACTAATGCGTTTTGCGCGACTTCGATGTAATGCACGCGTTCCAGTGCAATCGCCGCAAGTGTGGCGAACGTATCCAGTTGCTGACGTTGTTCCGGTATCAAAATCCAGCGCTTGTCTTTTGGCTGAATTGCGAGAACGCCGCGCGTACGCATCGGCGCAACCAGCGGCAGATAAAAATAACTGCTGGCAGGAAGTGTGTCGGTCCCCATGCCGGCAGGTGTGGCGCGATCGAATGCCCATTGTGCAATGCCCATGTCCAGCACACTCAGGTTGGGACCTCTGGATACGTCGTCCGATGCCGGGGCTGGGAGTTGCAAGCGGCCTGCATCATCAGGCAGCACCAGCGTCGCTCTGGCGTGAAACGTGCGTTGAATGAAGTCACGCGTCGCCTCGAATATTTGATCGGTCTGCAAGGCGCCGGACAATTCCCGTGCGAATTGGTAGAGTGCGCGCGAACGCGATTCACGATGCGATGCGATACGAGCCTCAAAACGTAAATCTCCAGTGAGGTGACCGGTGATCAATCCGACTATCAGCATGACGGCAAAGGTGACCAGGTATTGCAAGTCGCTTACCGCAAAAGAAAAACGCGGCGGCACAAAAAAGAAATCGAACGCTGCGACCCCGACCAGCGTCGCCACCACCGATGCGCCACGCCCGAAACGTACCGCAACCAGCACAACGGTCAACATGAACAACATGACAATATTGGCCAGATCCAGATACGGCAACAACGGCGTGGCAATTAATGCCGTGAAAAGACTTGCCGCGACGGCCCATACGTAGCGCCAGTAGCGCGCTGGCCTGCGTTCCGTCGGCGGCACAAAATCAGCTGCCACCATACGAGTTGCATCGCTATCGATTGATTCATTAGTTGCTGATTCTTCTGAACTGGAACTACCGAGTTCGATCAAGTCGACATCCGGTGCATAGTCAGCAATGCGCTTCTGATGCGGGTGCCGCCAAGGCCATGTCGGATGACCGCGTCCGACAATGATTTTTGAGAAATTTTGGCTACGCGCGTAATCGACGATTTCACGGGCAATATCACTTCCAGTCAACACTGCAGTAGTCGCACCAAGATTCTCTGCCAGCTTCAACGTTTTCAAAATGCGCTCGCGTCGCGCCGACGGCAAACGCTGCAATTGCGGCGTCTCAATATATATCGCATGCCAGTCCGCATTCAACTGGCTGGCAAGTCGTGCCGTACTGCGAATAATATGTTCGTTACCGGGACGCGGTCCCACACAGGCGAGCAAGGTCGAATCGGTCTTCCATACTGCATTGATTGACTTCTCAATGCGATACGCTTGCACATCATCTTCAATCCGGTCGGCGGTACGGCGCAGTGCCAATTCACGCAGCGCAATCAGATTGCCTTTTCGGAAAAAATTGCGCGACGCGTGCTCGGCCTGTTGTACTTGATAGACTTTTCCAGCCTTGAGTCGAGCCAGCAATTCATCAGCTGGAATATCGACCAGCACCACTTCATCGGCTTCATCGAACACAGTATCAGGCAAAGTCTCGGCGACTCGAATGCCGGTGATACCACCAACGACGTCATTCAAACTTTCCAGATGCTGCACATTCACTGTGGTAAAGACATCAATGCCTGCATCCAGCAATTCATCGACATCCTGCCAGCGTTTCGGATGACGCGAACCGGGCGCATTGGTATGCGCCAGCTCGTCCATCAGAATTAATTTCGGATGCAGTTGCAACGCCGCATCGATATCGAATTCGGTCAGCGACTTGTCGCGATAGTCGACTGCCTTGCGCGGCAAGACGACAAGCCCTTCCAGTTGCGCCAGGGTTTCGCTGCGGCCGTGGGTTTCCACTACCCCGACCACCACATCATGGCCTTCAGCGTGAAGCTTGCGTGCTGCCGCCAGCATTGCGTAAGTTTTTCCTACTCCTGCCGATGCGCCAAAATATATCCGCAACTTACCGCGCGCTGCCTTGCGCTCCTGCGCCTGAACCTGCGCAAGCAATGCATCAGGATCAGGTCGTTGGGAGTCGGTTGGGCACATAGGTTAGCGATTAGTGAGCGTGATCGAGATCCAGGTTGAGCGCCAGTACATTAACACGCGGTTCGCCGAAAAAGCCAAGGTACTGAGATTCGCGATGTTTATCAATCATACTCCGTACTTCGTCGACACCCAAATGGCGTTCGCGTGCAATGCGCCCCACTTGATAATACGCTGCTGCCAAGCTGATTTCAGGATCCAGGCCGCTGGCCGATGCGGTGACGAGATCAACCGGGATTGGCGCTGTATTGGCTGGGTCGGCTGCCTTTAATGCATCAATGCGTCCCTTAACTGCATCAGTAAGTGCTGGATTTAACGGACCAAGATTTGAACCGCTGGATGCGGTGGCATCGTTTGGTTTCGGACTGGTAGCCGACGGCCGTCCCCAGAAATATTTTGGTGAGGTGAATGCTTGGCCGATCAAGGACGATCCGACCGGCTGGCCGTTCACCATGACTAGGCTGCCTTCGGCCTCTTTGGCAAATGCGACTTGCCCGATCCCGGTGACAACATACGGATACACAACACAACAAATGACCGTCAGAACGGCAAACAGCGTAATCGCGGGACGAATGATGGTTTTCATGTGAAGCTCCTATACAAGATTCAAAACGGTCAGCAGCATATCAATCAATTTGATACCGATGAATGGCACCAATATGCCGCCCAGACCGTAAATCAAAAGATTGCGGCGCAATAGCAAGGCAGCACCGATTGCTCGGTATTGCACACCCTTCAATGCCAACGGAATCAGGAACACGATGATCAGTGCATTGAAGATCACCGCCGACATAATGGCCGACGATGGGCTGGTCAGATGCATGATGTCGAGCGCCTTCAGTTGCGGATACGTGGTGATGAACGCTGCCGGAATAATGGCGAAGTATTTGGCGACATCATTGGCAATTGAGAACGTGGTCAACGAACCGCGCGTCATCAGCATCTGCTTGCCGATCTCGACGATTTCCAGCAGCTTGGTCGGATTGGAATCAAGATCAACCATGTTGCCAGCTTCCTTGGCTGCCTGCGTGCCGGAATTCATTGCCACCGCCACATCGGCTTGCGCCAGCGCCGGTGCGTCGTTGGTGCCGTCACCGGTCATCGCAACCAGTCGTCCATCGGATTGGTAGGAACGGATCAGCTTGAGCTTGTCTTCCGGGGTGGCTTCGGCCAGGAAGTCATCTACGCCTGCCTCGGCAGCAATCGCTGCAGCCGTCAGTTTATTGTCGCCGGTGATCATCACGGTTTTGATGCCCATGCGACGTAATTCGGCAAAGCGTTCCTTGATACCGCCCTTGACGATATCCTTCAACTCGATCGCACCCATCACACGGCCATCGTCCACTACCACCAGCGGTGTGCTGCCACGGCGGGAGATATCGTCAACTGTCCTGTCAATTTCGGCCGGAAACGGTTTGCCTAATGCTTCGACATGTTTCTTGACCGCATCGGCGGCACCTTTGCGAATCACACGTTCGCCAATATCAATACCACTCATGCGTGTCTGCGCGCTGAAGTGAACGAACGACGCATTCAACGATGCCATTTCGCGTTCGCGAATGTTAAAGCGCTGCTTTGCCAGTATCGAAATACTGCGGCCTTCCGGCGTTTCATCGGCCAATGACGCCAATTGCGCAACATCTGCCAATTGTTCTTCTGAGATGCCGGGCGCTGGAAAAAACTTTGACGCCTGCCGATTGCCCAGTGTGATGGTACCGGTTTTGTCCAGCAACAGAACATCCACATCGCCTGCAGCTTCCACCGCGCGACCCGATGTGGCGATCACGTTGGCCTGCATCATGCGGCTCATCCCAGCGACACCAATGGCTGACAGCAAGCCGCCGATGGTAGTCGGTATCAGGCAAACCAACAATGCAATCAATACGGTAATCGTAACCGGCGACCCAGCCTTGGCCGCCTCAACGGAAAACAAAGACATCGGCAGCAAGGTGACTGTCACTACCAGGAAGATGATGGTCAACGCCACCAGCAAAATGGTCAGTGCGATTTCATTCGGTGTCTTCTGGCGCTTTGCATTTTCGACCATCGCAATCATGCGATCGATAAATGCCTCACCAGGATTGACGGATATGCGCACAACCAGCCAATCCGATAGGACGCGTGTACCACCAGTCACGGCAGAAAAATCGCCGCCAGACTCGCGAATCACTGGAGCCGATTCACCAGTAATGGCGCTTTCATCGACCGATGCAACGCCTTCGATAACTTCACCGTCTGCGGGAATCACATCGCCAACTTCAACCAATACGACATCCCCTTTGCGCAAGGTGGTAGCAGGTGTCGCCACCCATTTGCTGCCGTAGCGCGGCGCCGTCAGTTTTTTTGCATTGATAGTTTGCTTCAATGCGCGCAGCGAAGCGGCCTGCGCCTTACTGCGGCCCTCGGCTAATGCTTCGGCGAAGTTGGCGAACAACACAGTGAACCACAACCAGATAGAAGTCGACAGAATGAATGCCGGACTGGCCTCACCCTTTCCGATGATCGATTGGATCCACAGCAAGGTGGTGATGATGCTGCCCACATAGACAACAAACATGACGGGACTGCGCCATTGAACGCGCGGATCCAGCTTTTTAAATGCATCGACGATGGCTGGGCCAATTAGTGTGGAATCGAATAGTGTCAATTTTTTGCGTGACATGACAGGCTCCCTATTAGTGTGCTGCAAATAATTGCAAATGTTCGACAATCGGGCCAAGCGCAAGCGCTGGCACATAGTTCAATACGCCAACCAGCACAACGACACCGACCAGTAGTGCGACAAACAATGGGCCGTGTGTCGGCATCGTGCCAGCAGTCACTTCGATGCGCTTCTTCGCGGCCAATGAACCAGCTACTGCGAGAATCGGCACGATCATCGCAAACCGCCCAAACCACATAATGACTGCGAGAATATTGTTGTAGAACGGCGTGTTGGCAGACAGACCGGCGAAAGCGCTACCATTGTTATTAGCAGCCGAACTGAATGCATACAAAATTTCGGAGAAGCCATGTGCGCCTGGATTCGCAATACCGGCTTTACCAGGATCAAGCATGACTGCAATTGCTGTGCCGGCCAGCACCAATGTCGGGGTCACCAGTATGGCGATCGATGTCATTTTCATGTCGAACGATTGGATCTTCTTGCCCAGATATTCTGGCGTGCGGCCAATCATCAGACCCGCAATGAACACTGCAAGGATCGCGAAGATCAGCATGCCGTACAAACCGGAACCGACGCCGCCGAATACGACTTCACCGAACTGGATTAACACCAGTGGCACAAAACCACCCATCGGCATGAACGAATCATGCATCGAATTGACCGCACCGCATGACGCAGCAGTCGTGATCGCCGCGAACAGGGCCGAAGCACTGATGCCAAAGCGAGCTTCTTTGCCTTCCATATTGCCGCCTGGTTGAAGCGCGCTGACAGTTTGGTCAACACCCATTGCCTGCAATGCAGGATGCGCCTGCTGTTCCGAAATCATAACGACTGCCGTCATCACCACGAAGATCACCGTCATCGCGGCCAGCACTGCCCAACCTTGCCGGATATCGCCGACCATGCGGCCAAACGCAAAACACAATCCTGCGGGAATCAGGAAGATCGACAGCATTTGCACAAAATTGGACAACGGCGTCGGGTTCTCATATGGATGAGCCGAGTTTGCATTGAAGAAGCCGCCACCGTTGGTACCGAGCATCTTGATCGCTTCCTGTGATGCAACTGGACCCATCGCCAGTGTCTGCGTTTTGGCCGTTACCGTTTCCATCACGGGTTGGCCTTTGGCATCCTTGAGTGGCTGCCCATCCGGCCCATTCTTCGGTTGCGAGTAGGTGACTGGATCGATCAAATTCACATCCTTATAGCCGGAGAAATTCTGGATCGCGCCTTGCCCTATCAGGAATACTGCGAAAATCGTGGAGATCGGTAACAACACATACAATGTTGAACGCGTGATATCAACCCAGAAATTGCCTATTGATTTGCTTGAGCGCGAGCTAAAGCCGCGTATCAATGCATAGGCAACTGCCATGCCGGTTGCTGCTGAAAAAAAGTTTTGTCCGGTCAGCGCTAGCATCTGCGTCAAATAGCTCATCGTCGATTCGCCGCTATAACCTTGCCAGTTGGTATTGCTGATAAAACTGATTGCAGTATTGAATGCGGAATCCGGACTGACATTGGGAAATGCTTGCGGATTAAGTGGTAGCCATAGTTGCAAACGTTGCATGCCATAAACGA
This sequence comes from Burkholderiaceae bacterium, assembly GCA_036560485.1. Taxonomy (GTDB): domain Bacteria; phylum Pseudomonadota; class Gammaproteobacteria; order Burkholderiales; family Burkholderiaceae_D; genus DATBRC01. The sequence goes on along the minus strand of DATBRC010000025.1, from coordinate 23,399 downwards.
AGAGTCCACCGAGCGCATTGAATACCAGTAATGCGATGGCGTAGGTTTTCCAATTCATCGCCGACCCAGCAGTGATACCAGAAATGCGATAGAGGAAGTTTTCTAACTTGACCATCCAGCCTAGGCCAGGAATAGGTGATCCATCACCGACTTTAGCCAGGTAGAGACCCATCGGATAGGCAAGCGCCAACAGCACGACCAGAAATACGACAAGTAATATGATTGATTGCGTAGTCATGTTATAAATCCTCCGCCTTGAGCAGTGCGATCACCAGATACACCAGCAGGCCGGTCGCTACAACGGCGCCGATAACATAAAACGTGTTCATTGACGCTCTCCCAGTTTGTCGCACACTACGGCAAACGCGCAGGTCACCAGCAAGAACCCCACAATTGCACCGATATATACAATGTCCATTACTGCCTCCACACACAGGTTTGTTTTGCTACACAAGTAAAACGTTTGTCCATCATCACACCTACATAAAGGGTTGCCTTGATAAACAGCAGGATAGCGAAAACGGTATATAAATCTTGTAAAGACTGAAGGGATTCGTATATAGAAAGTGTATAGATTCGTGGCATGCCTGATTTGCCGTGATAAACGGGACTAACTTTCAATCCATATGGAATCGCGTATTTTTTATTGGAAATATCCGATATCAATACTTATCACCTACTTGGCTGAATGCAAGGCTGGTATACTGGCAGCAGTCATTGGGGAGTAGCCGCCCTTCATCATGAAAGGGATTTGCATCAACAGACTTGCCGTACGCGGCATGGTGCAAGTGATTTCCGGATTTGGCGAGACCTTTGACCACATTGCTTCCGCAGGGCTGGGGAACGTATGTGGTCATCGTGTTTCTACCGGCCTGGGAGTGCTGCATGCTGCAACCATTTATTATTTCCACCAGTCTCGTCGCGTTAGCTGAAATCGGCGACAAAACCCAACTTCTATCCCTCGTCCTCGCCGCACGTTATCGCAAACCGATACCCATTATCCTGGGTGTACTGGTTGCTACGCTCATCAACCATGCTGGTGCAGGTGGAATCGGTACCTTATTGTCCGGTGTATTAAATCCCACCGTATTGAATTGGGCTGTCGTCGCATCATTTGTTTTGATGGCAGGATGGATTCTGATTCCTGATAAACTCGACGAAAGCGAGATTGTCATGCCCAAGAAAGCAATGGGTATATTCGGCACCACGGTATTCACGTTTTTTCTGGCGGAGATGGGCGATAAGACCCAAGTAGTCACCATTGCCTTGGCAGCGCAGTATCATGATTTCTTTGGCGTTGTCAGTGGCACCACGTTGGGTATGATGCTGGCCAATGTGCCGGTTATTTATTTGGGTAGCCGCTTTGCCCACAAGTTGCCAATTAAAGCTGTGCACATTCTGGCAGCTCTCATCTTTATTGTGCTTGGCGGTATTGCTTTAAAAAATGCACTCACCGGTATACCTTTGTCTCTGTAAAGGACTGCCATTAGCAGAATAATAAAAATGGTCACTTAAATGTAAGGACTGTATTGCCCAGAATATGATTTTATAAAATGCATGAAATAGATCCCGTTTGCTTCGCTTTTGGTCGTGGCGAACCGTCTCAAAGCAGCAATAGAAATGTTTTTATTATCACTATATTCTTATTGGAGTTAAATTTATTCGAAGGAACTATGTTGCTATGAAATCAGTGTTGCTTGTTGCATTGGGTGGGGCTATTGGTTCTGTTGTTCGCTTCAAACTGTCAGGATGGATTTTGCATCAGACCGTTGGGTGGAGGTTTCCGCTTGGGACATTTGTCATTAATGTACTGGGCTGCCTCATCATAGGAGTGTTGGCAGGCCTTGCTGTGAGAGAGGAGTTTTTCTCTAATGATGCACGATTATTTTTATTCACCGGCATCATCGGCGGATTTACAACGTTCTCAGCATTTGGACTTGAAACGTTCTATCTATTGCGCCGTGACGAATTCGTTGTCGCTGGCGGGTATGTCGTTTTGAGTCTTGTTTGTGGATTGCTGGCCTTATGGATAGGTTTTAGCGCAATCCCGCATCGGTTCAATAAATGACTACTTTCGTCAACTTAAAATTTCTCGATACATACAAATTAACAAACTATTTTCTAATCAGATAACGCGGCCAAAAAGTTGCCCACCATAGTGTCTTGAACGCACCGATTACATCCACTCGATCCACTTGGGGATATGGGAACTTGATATTTTTCATTAACATCACGGCCATACCGGCACAAAGCCAGGCGGTTAAGTAGAGACGAGTAAGTGTGCCATAAAAATCATCGACCAAACCCATCAACGAACTCACGATAGACCATGCAATCAAGAACGCCACCAGTTGATAAAGCCAGTCCTTGAAATTCATACCTCGCTTGTTCATTGGCGGCTCACTTAACTCCTCTTGAAATGCTATGGCGCATTTCAAGTTGTTTCCGGATGCTGATGAATCTCGATCGTGATATGGGAAAGCGAACTGAAATCTTTAAGGCGCGCCCGATAGAAAGCAGGATCACGTGTTTTTTCATTTGTCAGGACCGAAACAATCGCGCCCATGTGACCAGGACCTAGTCGCCACAAATGCAAATCCGCTAATTGATCACCGCTGCCTTCAATACTATTTTTCACTTTATCGGCTAGGCGTTGATCCGAGTTCATATCCAGCAAAATACCGCCGGTATCGCGCAATAAACCATAGGACCAACTGATGATCACGAAAGCGCCGACGATACCTGCTGCCGGATCCATCCACACCCAGCCGAATTGACGGCCTAACACCAAGCCGACAATAGCTAGTATGGAAACCGCCGCATCGGCAATCACATGCACATATGCAGCGCGCATGTTGTTGTCGCGATGCGTTGCTGCATGATGATCATGGTCATCGGCATGATTGCCGCAATCCACATGATCGTGGTTTGATTCATGGCTGTGTCCGTGACTATGGCCGTGGCTGTGACTATGATGATCGTCGCCGCTTAGTAACCATGCGCTGACAACATTCACTAACAGACCGACAATGGCAATGGGGATCGCTTCATTGAAATTGATCTGGATTGGATTCAGGAATCGCTCAACTGCTTCGTAACCAATCAGCAAGGCAATCATGGCAAGAGCGATCGCACTCGTAAAGCCGGCCAAGTCCCCCAGCTTACCGGTTCCAAAAACGAAGCGTGCATCGTGCGCATGCCGTCGCGAATACGTGTATGCCAGCGCAGCAATCAACAGCGCACCGGCATGGGTCGACATGTGCAGGCCATCGGCCACGAGTGCGAGAGATCCGAACAAACTGCCACCAATGATTTCTGCCAGCATCATGAATCCGCACAACCAGATTACCGCCCAGGTCCTACGTTCATTTCCATGGTGTTCCTTGCCCAGAAAGACGTGATGATGCTGATGCGCGGAGAGCGCTGAGGTGTCTGAATGATTCATCGTTACAAGTATTTGGTGATTTCTTTGAATTCGCGAACCGTGTCTGATGCGTTGCGCGCACCTTTCTTGACCGTATTTTCCAAGCAGTGGTCGATATGGTCGTGTACCAGTGCCTTCTTTGCATTGGTGATCGCTTTTTCTACGGCGTGCAATTGCTGGGCGATGTCCAGACATTCACGGTCTGCCTCCAGCATGTCGATGATGCTTTTGAGATGGCCTTCTGCACGCTTGAGACGCTTGATTATTTCCGGATGGGAGGTGTGGGTAGTCATATGAATATACTATCCCCCTGGAGGGGATATTGCAACATTTTTATATGCTACATATTTATCTGATTTATACAACTTTTTTACTTGACGATGTGTGAAGGCAAAGTTAGACTTCGCCTGTTTTCATTTTATGGAGTCCCTTCGTGGGTACTTGTTCGGATTGTAGTAGTTGCCAAGCAATTGATTTGGCTCTGTCCCGGTAAGATACGCAAGAACTTCCTTGCCATCATCTTGCACAAGGCAGATGGTGGTATCCCGATGATGACGACATCCATTGTCATCATTCTGTCACTTCCACTACTTATTATTCATTGCCAATTCTTCGGTTTAACAACCGAGGCCGTTGCATGTTCAGCGTTGATACCGCACCGACCAAGCCATTCGTCTCTGCAACCGTGATGTGGTAAGCATTACATGCATGGTATCAACTTGACGAACAGGTGCCTTCGAATGGTTCTTCATGCTTCACCAAAGCGGAGGTTCCCATGTTTCAAAACAAAAAGAAGTTCTTCATCGGTTTCCTGTTGGCACGGCTCATTGGCTTGCCACTGATTGCGCAAGCCCAGGAGAAGTCAGTTCCGAATGATGCGCCCACTTCCGAGAAATGGGCTATCCACGGACAATTGACGAATGTAACGCAATGGCATTCTGGCTTTACGTCACCGTATAGCGGACAAAACAGCTTGACCTCAAATGGCCGTACCGAGGAAACAACCGATCTGACGCTCTATGCCGGGATTGCACTTTGGCACGGCGCTGAATTGTGGCTGAACCCCGAAATCGATCAAGGCTTCGGTTTGAATAATACGGTCGGTGCTGCCGGTTTTCCCAGCGGCGAAGCGTACAAAGTTGGCGCCAACACACCCTATCTGCGCTTGCCTCGTGCCTTTATTCGTCAAGTATTTGCATTAGGCACATCGGCAGAAAAGATTGATCCGGCAGCCAATCAACTAGGCGGGTCAGGAGCAAAAGATAATGTGACGATTACGCTTGGTAAATTTTCCGTCGTTGATATTTTTGACACCAATACCTATGCACATGATCCGCGTGGTGATTTTCTGAACTGGTCTGTCATCGATGCTGGGGCGTTCGACTACGCCGCCGATTCGTGGGGCTTTACTTATGGCACAGCGATCGAATGGACTCAGAGCTGGTGGACGCTACGCAGCGGTTATTTTCAACTATCAAACGTGCCGAACGGTAAAATCACGCGGGTTAACTTTTCCGAAAACAGTTTGGTGACTGAACTGGAAGAGCGTCATCAATGGTTGGGTCATCCCGGCAAAGTGAAACTGCTGGGGTTCGTTAATCGTGGCAGGATGGGTGACTATAGTGATGCAGTGCAGCTTGGGCAACAAACAGCCCGTACACCTGATGTGGCACTGGTGCGCCGTTCCAGTTCGCGTGCCGGATTTTCTTTGAATATGGAGCAAGAGCTGGCGTCTGACTTGGGAGCATTTGTCCGCGCCAGTCAGAACGATGGCAGCAAGGAAGCTTATGAATTCACTGAAATCAACAAGTCATTGTCTGCCGGATTTTCTCTAAAAGGCGATCGCTGGAGCCGCCACGATGACACTGTTGGCGTGGCTGTGGTGATCAACCGGCTATCCGGTGCTGCCCAACAATACTTCTCAGCAGGTGGCATGGGTATATTGATAGGCGACGGACGATTGAATTATGACGCCGAGAAAATCCTAGAGACTTACTATGCGTTTCAGTTAAATCGGTATGCCTCACTTGCATTTAACTATCAGCACGTGAACAATCCTGGGTACAACAAAGATCGTGGCCCAGTCAATCTTGGTGCAGTCAGATTGCATATGCAGTTCTAAGGAAAATCTTAAATGTTTAATCCAGGATCGATCTCATGAAGGGTATTTCCTCACAACTGGCCGTCAACGAAGCGAGACATGGCTTCAGCTGGGTAGACGGACTGGTCATGGCGATGCTATTTGGTTTGCTTTGGAGTGCGCTGCACTTTGGCAAGGGCATGCTCGTGCATTTCGACCCGTCCGCCCAACCGACGATCGACAGTTCCGCGAGCCAGATCCCGTATTACGCAGGCCGAACGTTGCTGCGAATGTGGATTGCGTTTGCGTTCTCTCTGTTCTTTGCCATCGCCACCGGCTATCTTGCGGCCAAGAACCGCCGCGCGCGCATGTTGATACTTCCGGCATTGGACATTCTGCAGTCTGTTCCCGTCCTCGGCTTCCTGTCGGCGACCGTCACAGCCTTCATGGCGCTATTCCCTGGTAGCCTGATGGGTGTTGAGTGCGCGGCCATCTTCGCCATCTTCACGGGTCAGGTCTGGAACATGGCGTTCGGGTTCTATCATTCGATGGTCACCATCCCCGTCGACATGCAGGAAGCGGCGACCACGTATGGCCTAACGCGGTGGCAGCGCTTTCGCACGGTCGAGCTGCCCGCTTCAGCGCACAGCTTGATCTGGAATTCGATGATGTCGTTCGGAGGCGGTTGGTTCTTCGTCGCACAGAGCGAGGCAATCAGCGTGATGAATAAAGACATCAAGCTGCCAGGTCTCGGCTCTTACATGGCACAGGCAATTGAACGCGGCGACAATGCAGCGGCCTTTTGGGCAGTGGTAGCGATGTTAGTGCTGATCCTGGTGAGCGATCAGCTAGTGTGGCGTCCGCTGCTGGTGTGGGCCGACAAGTTCAAGATCGAACTGACCGAGTCCTCTACACCACCCACATCCTGGGTCTATGAACTGCTGCGCGGGGCATACGTTTTTACATGGATCCACGAAAGGATTTGGCAACCATTCATTGATGGCTCTTCCCGTCTCGTCCGAAAGCGAAAACGGACCTTGGCTCCATTACGGCGTGTCGTGCGCAATCAATGGCTGTGGCGTGCGATTGTTACCCTGTTTTGCCTTTGGCTAGGCATCGAGATTTTGAGTGGTCTCATCACGGCGGTCGGGGCCTTGCATGGCGCGCTTACTTGGCCCATCTTCGGCCATATCGTCTGGCTTGGCTTTCTTACGCTGCTCAGGGTCGCAGCCATGACCGTGCTCGCCACGTTGATCTGGACGCCAATCGGCGTCTGGATCGGCTCCAAGCCACACATCGCAAGGTTCGCTCAGCCGCTGGCACAGATTGGCGCATCGTTCCCGGTCAATATGACCTTTCCATTGGTGGTCGGCTTGTTCGTCGCGGGTCATGTCAGCATGAACTGGGGCAGCATTTTACTGATCGCCATGGGCACGCAGTGGTACATCTTGTTTAACGTGATCGCCGGTGCAATGGCGATTCCGAACGACCTCAAGGAAGCAGCCCGGACCTACGGGCTTCGGAAATGGGATCTGTGGCGCACACTGATCCTACCGGCGATCTTCCCATTCTGGGTGACTGGCGCGTGCACGGCTGCGGGAGGCGCATGGAATGCCAGCATCGTCGCCGAACTCGCCACGTGGGGCGACACCACCTTGAAGGCCGATGGTCTTGGCGCCTACATTGCCAGCGTAACCAAGTCGGGCGACACACCGCTCATCATCGCCAGCATCGGCGTGATGTCGCTGTTTGTCGTCCTATTGAATAAATTTGTTTGGCGACGCCTGTATGCATTTGCCGAACGTCGATTCCGATTGGACTGACCATGAATATTCCTGCCAAACAAGCCACTCCCGCAATTGCCGAGCTTCGCGCGGTGAGCAAGTCGTACAACACCGCTGGCGGTCACGAACTGAAAGTACTAGACAACATCGATCTCGCCGTTCATGAAGGCGAGCTGCTGGCCTTGCTGGGACAGTCAGGTTCCGGCAAGTCCACCATCCTGCGGTGCATGACTGGCCTGATTGAACCAAGCTCCGGCCGTGTACTATCCAACGAGAAGCCTCTGCATGGCGTCAATCCGAGCGCATCGATTGTCTTTCAAACCTTCGCCCTCTACCCATGGCTAACCGTCGAACAAAACGTCGCCGTCGGCCTGATGTCGCGCCAGGTCAGTCGCACGGAGCGTGACGCAGCGGTGGATCGGGCCATCGATCTGATCGGACTCGGTAACTACCATGCCGCTTACCCACGCGAGTTATCCGGTGGAATGCGTCAGCGGGTTGGCCTCGCACGGGCGCTGGTATCGAAACCAAAGCTCCTGTGCCTCGACGAGGCGTTCAGCGCACTTGATGTGTTGACGGCAGAAAACCTGCGTCAAGAACTCATCAGTCTGTGGCGCAGCCCTGACAGCGGCTTGACCTCGATTTTTATGGTGACACACAATATCGAGGAAGCCGTCGAGATGGCGACGCGTATTGTCGTTGTCTTCCCGAGTCCAGGCCGCCTCGGGCTCGTGCTGGAGAATCCGCTGCCTTACCCACGCGACACCAAAAGCGCCGAATTTCAGCGCCTGGTCAGCATCATCCACGATTCGATCACCACACTGACGTTGCCAGACTTGCCACCGGAGGTCCCCGTACCAGGCGAACCTATATCGCGCGGACGCAAACGAATGGAATCGATTCCACTCGTTCCCGTGGGTGAAATTCTTGGCCTAATGAGGCTATTGCACGACTCACCAGAACTGACCAACATCTACGATATTTCTGACGAGATTGGAAAGGAGTTCGGCGAAACTATCTCGGTCGTGAAGGCTGCGGAAATTCTTGAATTGGTCGACACGCCGAAACAAGATGTGTGCTTTACCGAATTGGGTCGACGCTTCATGGCTGCCGACCGCATTGGGCGGCGTACTATTTTCGCAGAGCAGGTTTATAAGCTGCGTATCTTCCACATCATCCTCGCGTTGTTGAACGAGTCAGAAGAAATCGAAGCCGATCGCCTGATCAGGGACATCGCGAGTGCCTTACCTTATGACAATCCGGAGAAAACTTTCGAGACGATGATCGCTTGGGGACGGTATGCGGGTCTGATGGATTTCAATGCCAAGACACGCATGGTGTTCGTACCCAAAGAGGGGGAGGCCCTTGAAAACCTGCAGGCATGATACGCTGCTTTCCAAGCGACATTTGCTTGACACATCGCTCCCAGTATCCAGTTTGCAACAGCAACCTCTTACTTCAAGTTTTTATCTATTTCAGTAGAGTAGTTCTCTTTGATAAATACTTCGGGCCGGTCAATAAGTATGCGGTCTTCGCGCTGATAAGGCGATACAACTATTATCACTCTATCGACAATTCAATTAGTTCGTCGATCGAATTCCGTTTGTAGATTGCTCCAGAATTTCGCATCCATATTAAAAAATAGCCCGAGACTTAAAGCGATATCGTCTGTAATCGCCAATGATTCACTTAGCAGTTCAACCAAGTAGCTTTCGGGCCATCCAAGCATCACTACAAGTTGTTCTGGCGTAATGCCACGTGGCGCTAAAAATTCTTTTGTCAGAATTTCGGCTGGGTGAATTTCATCAAGTGATTTGTTCATGGTTTGTAATGAATCGCCGTGTTCTTTACCAATTTTTTTATATCAAGAAACAACCTATGCTTAGTCTGCTAATGGCTTTCGTAATAACTACGTCCTGCTGCAAAAAACTCTCGTTCTGGACATGGCCCTTTCCAGTCGCGTTCAATTCCATATCGTTTGAGTGAATTCATCACCGCACCTTTTGACAAAGGAACTGACGTATCAACATCTTTGAAATACTCTAATAATACTAGGAAGCGGTGATGCTCAATACCCGATGCATCCTTGATAGCGTATTTTGATCCTTTTCGCAGATACAACATCGCCCAGATAATGCGGCGCGCATAGAAATGCCAATTCGATTCCAATACCTCCTGAATGGCTTGTGTCGTAGCAGGAAAACGTTCCTTGCTTGCTAACCGACATTTAATTTCTTTACACAAGCGATTTATACTCATTAGTACAGGCTTGTCGATTGACGCATAAAAATTCTCCGCGAATGCAAGAATTTTCTTGGCGCGCACCTCATCATCAGGATGTAGACCTACCAGTTTGGTTTTTATCTTCTTTGGCTTCGGCTGGATTTCTTTCAGCTGTTCTTTCAAATAGATCGCGGCGTTAGGTTCAAGTCGAATAAGTTGATTTATTTCTCTAAAACTACACCTCCATAATTGTTCAATTTTGCATATTCCCTCTTGCCTTGCCAATCGAAGCAATTGCCGCTTCAAGTTCTGAATTCGCACAGCCTTTTCTTGACTCTTATCGGATTTCTTTTTAACCCTCTGAAGGGCAGTCTTTTTCTTTGGCGACGAATCATTATGCTGCGATGTCAATGACTCCGTAATTGGTTGTAGCAATTTCATCCAAAACTTGTCAGCCGACCGAAAAAGAAAATGAGAAAACAATAAATGACGTGCGAGAGGAACCTCGCTTACATATCGCTCATGGAACAAATTAAACCAGCCTGTAATTCTCTTTTCGCGATAAGCTGAGTCAGCTCTGGCAAGAAATTCGCTCCCATAGAATTCTTCAATATCCGTGAAAAGGCGATTGCGATTAATGGACTCACAACCCCACACATAATTCAATTCATGCGCACGCTCTTTGTAACACGCAATCAAAACCTTCGGCGGGACATGCGTTGGACGCGATGAAAGTAATTCTGCAGCGAATTTGGCATAAGAAAGCGTCACCATGTTTTCCGATTTCGTCGGAACCACGTCGGAATCAAGTAAATACCGTTTGCAACGACATTGCTGCCACAGCACCAAAATGAGGTCTCGCGGCATCTCAAAATGACATCCACAAAAGGGGCAGTTATAAATGAGATGTCCACCATGTTTAGCACAAACCTCAACCCCCGGGATTTGATGCGAAAGATGAATATAGGGAATGCCATATGTTTGATGGTCTTCATGCAGGCAGGCAAGGCATATCCCAATTCCTTGATGAGCACCAGATCGTCTAGGAATGTTGATTGGGTCGCGAAATTCTCGTTGTGGTCTTTGGGGAACATCACTTCCAATGTGTCGCGTCCGTTGCTTTTGCACCGTTTCAGGAATTGATAGGGCCGAGAATAACTGGAATAACGGAAACAACGTTTTGTACTGCAATATTTCAAGAGCATTTGCCTGGACATCCCCTGGAATGTGACTAGCTAATGTACCAATATGTGGTGGAATCCAGGAGCTCAATGGAAAAGGAGCAGATCCAAACAACTCATGAAATGTCTGACGGGTCGTTGAGTTCGCGGAGAGTATATGATACCGACTGACATCAGAAATCAATGCTTCGTCTGGCACATTGGGTGGGCACAATGATTGTGCATTCGAAATTGCAATGGGAAGTATACCTGGCCATTGGTTATGCTCCGTCTTAAGAGATGACGCCAGATTCCGTTTTGCAACAACGCCAGATGAAGATTTCTCACTCATGATGCAAACAATTCATCGACACGGAGTTCAGCAACACAAGCCCATTTACTACAAGGATCATTGGACAAATAATTCCGAGAATCGTTTGACAGATATAATTAAAAACTATTTTTTCCTATTACCTACGAAATCGCCACCTTTGACAAACATTGAACGCAAGGTAAGATTACTAAGTGCTTGATTTATTTGATAGGAATGTGACAAACATAATTAAAAACTCTCAGTTGTTTCTATATATGGCCTATACTTAGACAGCAAATACAACTGAATCGAACTTCGCCATTCTCAAGCACGGACACCATGGCACATCTATAGTGTCAGCGAAAAGCATTTACAACGCTATGCAAACGAATTTGCTTCCGTTGGAATAATCGCGCTAAACTTGGATTTGATGATGTTCAACACACGAACAATGTTTTAAGTGGGATCGGTGATAAGCGATTGATATATTTGCCAATCAACTAAAGTAAAGAAAAATTTAAATGAATTCTTTAATTTCCGCATCTGGAAAAACTCAACCGCCTTGGATTAGGCGGTTGCTTTTGCCTGCGTATCAAGTTAAAGATGCTGCGAAATATGCGACTATTTCGGCACAAACAATTCTGAATTGGCAAAAAACATATTCTGGAAATAACGCCACAATCTCTCGCAGAGAAGACGGGCAGTTACTCTCCTATTTACAGCTTATTGAAGTCGCTGTTGTCGCTGCTATGCGCGACGCTGGTGTGTCATTGAATGCTATCCGAGAGGCACGAGAATATATGAGCGCAAGATTGAAAGCGGAATATCCGTTTGCGCAACATGCATTCAAAACGGATGGAAAAAATATCATTATGAAATTTACTGATTTTGAAAAAGATGAATCGAAAGACAAACTTATTATTGTCAATAAGGGCGGTCAATTGGGATGGAATGCAATTCTTGAAGAAAAGCTGAAAGAGTTTGAATACCACAAAGGCACTGGCGTAGCTAATAAATGGCATTTAAGAGGATCTAGTTCATCTATTGTAATAGACCCTCAAGTTTCTTTTGGTGCTCCGGCAATTAAGGGAATTCCGACATGGACAATCAAGGGAAGATTAGATGCTGGGGAAAGCATCGATGATATTGCAGACGATTTCTCACTAAAAAAAATGGATGTGAAAAAGGCGTTGGAATTTGAGGGTGTTGATGTAACCAAAATAGACAACGCAGTCGAGTGGAATCACTAACATTTTACTTCGATAGAAATGCCGGAAAGCGCCTACCTGAGGCGCTCAAGCTGTTGAAATTAACAGATGTAAAAACTGTTATTCATCATCACTCAGAAAAACGGCATATAGGAATAAGTTCAAGCAAAAGAAATGAACAGCTTTTTAAGCCAGATGAAAAAGATGATAAATGGCTTGAGTTTGTTGGCAAAAATGGATGGATCGTATTCAGTCAAGATAGTAAATTTCATAAGCCTGGATACGAAAATGAAATATTCGCCATCAAACAGTTTTCAGTAGGATGTTTTTATCTTTGGGGTGGTAGCTCTTTATGTGAAGATAAAGCCTTCGTTTTTTTGAAGGCTCGAAAAAAGATTATTAATGCAATTAGAAATACTCAGAAACCATTTATTTACGAGATAACAAAAAGCGGAAATCTTATAAGAGTCGATATGGCATGAAAAAGCAAAATAATGAAATGAAAAGGGGAAAACGCCAATTCCGCAGCTTGATGGCTTATTGAAACGGATGCTTTCAACACCGCCTAAGCCTCATCTGTAACCAGCAGAAAAGAAAACCGCCTATTTGGCGGTTTTTTATTGGTTTAGTAGGCAGGGCGGCGTGAACCGCCCCGCTTTCCTAGGTAATGAATCTTTCAATGACCCAGCACAGAAATGCTACTACGGGCCAAAGATCAATTTCTACCACTGCTTTGGTTTTACTAAATGTCAGTTTCAACATGGCGATAGCCCTGTCTACGCTGGCAGGCCTGCCAACTGGTTAGGGTTGGCATTTATATCGCGCCATGCCCGGCGCTAGTCTCTGCCAGCTGCAGCTAGTTTTGACACCATATATTTGGAGTAGTCCATCTTTATGGTTCAGCTTGAATGTTGCGGGTATCCGGGCCTTTGGCTTGTCGGAGCGCAACAATTTCCACCTTAAGCGGCGACAACCGCAGTATCGAAACGGTCAATCTCGATATGACAATAGTATCAGGTTAACTATAGGTTTCTGAGGTACATATTTCCATTTTATTTGCAGATTATATTTGACCATCAAAATAGCAAACAAACAGGAACATCGAAAGAATATACAAGTTGGCACGGGGCCCCACACACCCACATGGCACGTTTCTTGATAGTAGATTGTAATCAACCTACCAATTCAACCATAAACCGCCATGCGCAAATTTTTCGATGAGATGTATGTGGATGGATCCACCGATGTGCGTGAACACTATCGCGAGTTTGGATCATGGCTGGCTGAACAGCCCGCCGATATCATCGCGCGCAAACGGGCGGAAGCCGATCTGATCTTCAGACGTGTTGGCATCACGTTTGCCGTCTATGGCAACGATGCCGGCACAGAACGCCTGATCCCGTTCGATATCATTTCGCGCATCATTCCCGCCGCCGAGTGGGCACACTTGAAGGCGGGACTGACGCAACGCGTGCAGGCGCTGAACATGTTCATTCACGATATCTATCACGATCAGAATATCGTCAAGGCAGGCGTCATCCCGGCCGAACAGATTTTCAGGAATGCGCAGTATCGGCCCGAGATGCAAGGCATTTCGGTTGCATCGGATATTTATGCGCATATCGCAGGCGTCGATATTGTGCGCGCCGGTCAAGGCGAGTTTTATGTGCTGGAAGACAATCTGCGCGTGCCGTCCGGCGTGTCGTACATGCTGGAAGATCGCAAGATGATGATGCGGCTTTTCCCTGAACTATTTGCGCGCCACCGGATTGCGCCGATCGAACATTATCCCGATCTGTTGCTGGATAACTTGCGCTCTGTTGCGCCGGTCGGCGTGACCGATCCTACGGTCGTGGTGATGACACCGGGGATGTATAACTCCGCTTATTTCGAGCATGCATTCCTGGCGCAGCAGATGGGCGTTGAACTGGTGGAAGGCAACGATCTGTTCGTTGACAATAATGCGGTGTATATGCGCACCACGCGCGGACCGGTGCGTGTCGATGTCATCTATCGCCGCATCGACGACGATTACATGGATCCGCTTGCGTTCCGTCCTGATTCGTCACTTGGCGTTCCCGGATTGCTGTCGGTCTATCGGTCGGGGCGTGTCACCTTGGCGAATGCGATCGGCACCGGTGTGGCGGACGACAAATCGATTTATCCATTCGTCCCCGACATGATCAATTTTTATCTGTCTGAAAAACCGATCCTGAATAATGTGCCGACGTATCAATGCAGGAAGAAGGCGGATCTCGCCTATACGTTGGAACATCTGTCCGAACTGGTCGTCAAGGAAGTGCACGGCGCCGGCGGTTACGGCATGCTAGTCGGGCCTGCTGCGAGCAAAGCGGAAATCGAAGAATTCCGCCGCCGCTTGATCGCCAAACCGGAAGGTTATATCGCGCAGCCGACATTGGCGTTGTCGGCATGTCCGACCTATGTCAGCTCCGGCATCGCACCGCGCCATATCGACTTGCGCCCTTTTGTCTTGTCGGGAAAAACCATCTCGATCGTACCGGGCGGCTTGACGCGTGTGGCATTGAAAGAAGGTTCGCTGGTGGTCAATTCATCGCAGGGCGGCGGCACCAAAGATACCTGGGTTCTGGAGAGATAACATGTTAAGCCGCACAGCCGATCATTTGTTCTGGATGGCGCGTTATACCGAACGCGCGGAAAATACTGCACGCATGCTGGATGTGAATGTGCAGACATCGTTGTTGCCGCAATCGGCTGAAGCTGCCGAACAAGGCTGGCGCGCGATGCTGGGCATTTCCGAATTGGAAAAAGCATTCAACCACAAGTATGGCGGCTTGTTGAAGTCCAGGGATGTGCTCGACTTCATGGTCAGTGATACAGATAACCCGTCATCGATCGCATCATGCCTTGCCGCCGCTCGCGAAAACGCACGCGCGTTGCGCGGTACGCTGACGACCGAAGTGTGGGAAACATTGAATACCACCTGGCTCGATACGAAAAGCCAGTTGGCAGACCGCGCCCTGCAACGCAATCCCAGCCAGTTTTTTGAATGGGTCAAGTACCGCTCGCATTTGTCGCGCGGCGTGACGATCGGCACCATGCTGAAGGACGAGGCATTTTATTTTATTCGCCTCGGCACTTTTCTGGAGCGCTCCGATAATACTGCGCGCATCCTGGATGTCAAATTTCATGGCACACAATCCGATAACAAACCCGGCATCGATGCGCAAATCGATTTCTATTATTGGGCGGCGATTTTACGTTCGGTTTCCGCTTTTGAAATCTATCGCAAGGTGTACCGCGATGTGATTACGCCGGCACGCGTCGCAGAATTGCTGATGCTGCGGCAAGACATGCCGCGCTCTCTGCTGGCTTGCATGAATGAAGTGATCGCGAATCTCAAGCATTTATGCAACGGCGATTTTTCCGATACAGAAAGATTCGCCGGAAAACTACATGCAGAACTACAGTTTGGCGCAATCGACGATATTCTGGCAGAAGGTTTACATGACTATTTGAGCGAATACCTGGAACGAATTTTTGAACTGGGTAATCGTATCAGCCGCGACTTCCTGATACCGCAGGCGGTGAACTGATGAACCTTTCGATTCGGCACGAAACGATTTATCGTTACACCGCGCTCCTCACTTACACAATTCAGCAATTGCGGCTGACGCCTCGCATCGAAGCGCATCAGCATGTCCATTCCTGGCATATTGCCGCACCCGGAAAGTGTCATCCATTTACCGATGCATTCGGCAACATCAGCCACATGCTGACCGTTACCGAGCGCCATGACGAAGTCAAGATCATTGTCGAGGGTGTCATCGATGTTACGTCTCTCGATCGCGGACGCTTGCAAGAAAAAAGCGGACTGTCGCCGCTCGTGTTTACGGTGCCGACACGGCTGACCGAGCCGGCGGAAGCAATTGCCGATTTCGCAGCACGGCATTTACCTCAAGGCGCACGCAGTGATGCGTTGTTGCAACTTGCGGAAGCTATTCGTGGTGCAGTGGGATACCAAAGTGGTGCGACGGCGGTCACCAGCACCGCAACCGATGCTTTGTTATTAGGGCAAGGCGTTTGCCAGGATCATGCTCACCTGTTCATTGCATGTTGCCACACACAAAACATTCCGGCACGCTACGTGTCCGGCTATATCGATCCCGGTTCCAGCAATCATGCTGAGAGTCATGCATGGGTCGATGTGTGGGTCGACGAAAAGGATTTTTCCGGTTGGATCAGTATCGATGTGACGCATGCACGATTTGAAAACGACTCCTATTGCCGGCTTGCGATCGGGCGCGATTACGATTCGGCTGCACCAGTTCGGGGCGTTCGACGCGGCGGCGGCGATGAATCGATGTCGGTACGCGTCAATGTGTCGGCTAGTTGACACGGTGCTGCATGCTCTTGCGGTAAAATCGGACTTTCCATTCTCATAGCGATCCAGCGATATGACTTATTGCGTTGCCATGCGCCTTGATGCAGGTCTGGTTTTTCTTGCCGATTCACGCACCAATGCCGGCGTCGACCAAGTCGGCACTTTCCGCAAATTGAATGTGCTTGAAAATCCGGGCGACCGGATGATGGTGTTGATGACAGCAGGCAATCTCTCCATCTCGCAGTCAATCCGGCAACTGGTTGCCGAGCATGTCACCGCAGAGGGCAAAAGCGTCTGGACTGCGGGGTCCATGTACGAAGCGGCGCAGATCGTGTGCGAGGCGATCCGCAAGGTGCATGAGCGCGATGCAAAATCGCTGGAACAATTCGGCATCGATTTCAATGTCAGCATGATTTTCGGCGGCCAGATCAAGGGCGAGCGCTGCCGTTTATTCCAGATGTATTCCGCCGGCAATTTCATCGAATCACATAACGAGAATACCTATTTTCAAATCGGTGAATCCAAATACGGCAGGCCGATCATCGATCGCGTGATCACACATGCCACGCCGCTGGACGAGGCGGCAAAATGCGCATTGATCTCGATGGATTCAACCTTGCGCTCGAACATATCGGTCGGCATGCCGCTCGACCTGCTGCTATACGAAGCGGACAAACTGGCCGTAACGCGCTTCGTGACGATCGACGAACACAACCAGTATTTTCAAATGATTCGAAACACCTGGGGCAAGCAACTCAAGAGCATTTTCGAAAGCATCCATGATCCGGTCTGGAATGCGACTTCCGATATCACAGACAATGTGCTATCAACCAGCAATATCAAGAACCAACCGGTGCGCATGATACCGCCACATAATGTGGTCAGCCCTACCGATGTCCATCCTGCACCGCTGCAAACCCTCGCACAACAAAGCAGCGATAACAAACAGCACTGATACTGTTAACTGTCGCGCCATGCAGGCACCAATACTGCAGCGCCGTCAAAGCGCCCTGCTCTCAGCGCGGCCAATGCTTCGTTCGCGTCGCGTAACGAAAAAATGACGGGCGCAGTTTTGATATCGAGTTGCTCGGCAATCGCAAAAAAAGCATCTCCATCGGCACGCGTCAGATTGGCCACCGATCGAATAACCCGCTCCTCCCACAGCAGCACATACGGAAAACGCGGAATGTCACTCATATGAATACCGGCGCACACGACTGTGGCGCCTTTGGCAGTTGCAGCCAATGCACGCGGAACCAGCATGCCATCCGAAGCAAATATGATTGCCGCATCCAGCAATACAGGCGGCATCATGTCAGAGTCGCCGGCCCATGCGGCGCCGAGCGATAGCGCAAACGCTTGCGACCGCGTGTCGCCCGGACGGGTGAATGCATAGACCTCTTTCCCTTGTCGGCACGCGACCTGCGCAATGATGTGGGCAGCAGCGCCAAATCCATACAACCCCAAATGCCGGGCATCTCCAGTCATTGCATAAGAGCGATAGCCTATCAATCCTGCGCAAAGCAGCGGTGCAGCATGCGCGTCATCGTATCGGGCGGGGATATGAAAACAATAGCGTGCATCAGCCAGCGCATACTCTGCGTATCCGCCATCACGGTCATAACCGGTAAAAAGCGGCGCATCGCACAGGTTTTCACGATTGCTTGCGCAATATGAGCAGTGCTGGCAAGTGCCTCCGAGCCACGGAACACCGACGCGATCTCCGATCGCCAAGCCATCGGCATGTGCGCCGATTTGCGCAACTGTCCCCACGATTTCGTGCCCAATGATCAATGGCGATTTGCGCATGAGCAGATCGCCATCGACAATATGCAAATCGGTCCTGCACACACCGCAGGCACGCACTTTGATCAATACTTCATGTTGAACCGGAACCGGAATCAGCACGCGCGCTTGTCGCAGCGCCTTATTCGGCTCATCCAGCAGCATCGCCAGCATGGTGCTGTCATCCGCGTTTCTTGTGCTGGTATTGTCCATGTTTTAGCGATCGAGCAAGCGGCCTTATTGCATACACATGCTTTGCCACATGGTCGGCATCCTGAATCTGCATAAAAAATTTATATGCCCACCGGATATGTCTCAGGCGCTTCACCGATTGTCCAATGGCTCGTTTTTTCCAGCGGTTCAACCGCATGCGTTTCATCGAAATGCAAAACGGCATCGAATTGTTGCGGCAAGTGCGCGTAAAAATAATGGCTCTGGCGTTCCGATTCAGGCAGATAAATCACGCCGATAGCGCGCTCCGTCCTGTCTTCGCTTAACAAACGCGCCGCCGCATTTTTTTCGCGCAGCGGCAGCATGAACCGTGTGATGCCTGTTTGATGGAATGCTTCTTCATAGCTGCCTGGCAGTGCCGGACGCACTCGCTTGCGTTGCGGCGGCGAACCCCAGTCCGACGCTGCAGTCACTGTACCGTGATAAGTCGTAAAGCCGATCAACACTGCGTCCTGGCCATAGCGTTCACGCGTCAATTGTCCGACATTCCATTCACCGCGCTGCCCAACCTCGGTGGCGCGTGCATCGCCGATGTGGGAGTTGTGCTCCCATACGATGATCTTTTCCGGCTTATCGCTCATGTGCGACAAGTGCTGCGCCAGCGCGTCGAGCGTCTGCGCCATATGATGGTCGCGCAGATTCCACGACGAGATGCGGCCGCGAAACATGGTGCGATAGTAATGTTCCGCATTCATCACCAGACGTGCATTTTGCTGCGCATAGAAAAATGCATCGGCTGCTTCCACGCCGTCTCGCTTCATGTAATCCGCCGCGCGCGCATGCAGAGCATGCAATTGCGCCACCACAGCATCTTCGCAGGATGGTGAAAATCCAAAGCCGGCTGCATAACCATAGCGCTGACTGTCTTCATCGAAATGATCGAAGCATGCATAACGGCGCCGTGCTTGCCGTGCCGCTTCCGGATCCACTTTATCCAGATAATGCAGCACTTCATGAATCGAGGTGAACAAGCTGTAAAGGTCCAACCCATAGAATCCGCAGCCGGTTGCTTGCGACGACAACGCATCGTTATAGCTGCGCAGCCATTCGACAAATTTGACGACATCGGTGTTGCGCCACATCCAGGTCGGGAAACGCAGGAACCCGCTCAATGCCTGTTCGGCATTCGCATCTTCGCTCTGCCGGCGGACATAGCGATTGACCCGGTAGGCATCCGGCCAGTCGGCTTCGACTGCGACGGCGGTAAAACCTTTTTCAGCGATCAGACGTTGCGTAATGCGCGCGCGTTCCGCATAAAATTCGTGAGTGCCATGCGTTGCCTCGCCCAACAATACAAAGCGCGCATCGCCGATCAATTCCAGCAAGGAATCGTAATCGCTGTCCGTACCAATCAAAGTGTGTGCGCTCGATGATATTGCGCTGCTTAACGAAGAATCAATAACGGTTGCCATGATGATTTGAAGTAAATAATTGCATTTCCATTGCTGTGCCGATCATTTCAAGATCGCTACACAGTTTGCTGCGTCAGCATAAAATGTCTTAGATAAAATTGGAACGCAATCGTTGCGTCGCGCTTCGTCAATCGGGATTCGTATGATCCATATCAAGAAATCGCTATGGGAAGAGGAGGTTTTCGAAGCCATAAAACACTGGCTCGATGATAGTCCCCAGAGCAGTTTTAGCTTGGCTATACACGAGCCAAGGTTGGGCCGAGAAACGCAACCGTACGAGCGTACGACAAGGAGAAGCAACGCCGCCAGACGCATTTTGTTAGGCGCTCTTAGTCTGTTTCAGTGATGATGTTTTGATTGCTTGCAATGACTGTTGCAGAATCCGCAGCGATCCCCTCGCTTTGCCCAAGATGGTGCGATGCAAGCACACGATAAACAACGCCTTCTTCCTGGTTGGTCGATTCAATCAATGCTGCATGCTCGCAGTGCCATACGAAAGGATCAAAAGGCAATTCCTCCGGCGGCTCTGCATCGCGTGCCAACGTAATATGCGGACGAAATGCCGATTGGTTATTGAATACGATGTTGTTTCGCCTCAATGCCTCAATCAGCTTATCGTTCAATGCAGTCAATGCAGCAGGTGTTTCATTCATGCCTGCCCATGCAATTTTTTTCTGCGTGAAATAGCCGATGCGATTCACCATCAATGTAATAGGCGGTGATGATATGTCGGCCAGAATCGATTTAAACAACGGCAACAAATCAGCAGCTTGCTGTCCCAAGAAAGGCAGCGTCAAATGAAAATTCTCATACCGTGTTTTTCGTCCTGATATCGGCACTTGCAGGCGCATCAATGCAGCACGCGCGGCATCGTCCGGCCACAACGCATAGAAAAGACGCAACGATTGTTTTATGCTATTCGCCATTCCTGTTTCGCCCTGAACTGCAGCCATAGCAATCGCCAAAAACAAACCTGATTAAGCAGAGACAAATCGATGCGCGATTCGTTCCGGTCGCATGCATTGCGTCGTTGTGTTGTGAAACCAGACCGCTTTTCGTTATCCGAATTTTGACGCGTATCAAGGATGGCATAAGTAGCGCGCTCTATTGTTAAACAGGGAATTCCAACCCATTCAGGAGCGGTTTATGCAAAAGATGATTCTTGCTGTTACAGCTGAGTTCGACAGGCAACTGGACAACAGGCCGTGCGTCTGAAGCGATTGGGAAACTGATCTTGGCAGCTCTATGTGAACGAATCAATCAGCTGGTACACAAACCAATTGCAAAACATTAAGACCTGAAACCATGGCCACTGACCAGAAAAAACAAGCACCGCCGCGCGCTCCGTTTGCCTGGTACTGGCTGTTGTTACCGCTGATGGTGGTATTTCTCCAAAGCGTTTTCGAAGCACAACATACAGAGCAACTTGCTTACAGCGACTTCAAGAAATTATTAAAAGCCGGAAATGTAGAAGAAGTAGCGCTATCGGATGATGCAATCAAAGGCATCATTCGGATTAATGGCGTCGAAAAAGTTTTGCCCAAGCAGCAGGCTGACGCGTTGAAACGCAGCGGCGATGAAAAACGCGCATTCATCACTGCCAGGGTCAATGATCCATCGCTGGTCGGAGAATTGGAAGCAGCGAATGTGCATTTTGCAGGCCAGGTTAAAAATGAATGGCTCTCCAACCTGCTTTCGTGGGTTCTGCCGATCGCCTTGTTTTTCGGGTTCTGGATGTACATGGCAAAAAAAGCCGGCATGTCATCCGGCTTTGCGTTCGATATTGGTAAAAGCAAGGCGCGCATTTACATGGAAAATAAAACCGGCGTGACATTCGACGACGTGGCCGGCATCGATGAAGCAAAAGACGAGCTGATGGAGGTCGTCGAATTCCTGAAAAATCCGCAGCGCTATCGCCGGCTTGGCGGAAAAATTCCGAAAGGCGTATTGATCGTCGGCGCACCGGGGACCGGCAAAACATTGCTGGCAAAAGCAGTTGCCGGCGAAGCCGGTGTGCCGTTCTTTTCCATCAGCGGATCGGAATTCGTCGAGATGTTCGTCGGCGTCGGCGCGGCGCGCGTGCGCGATCTGTTTGCACAGGCAGAACAGATCGCGCCATGCATCGTCTTCATCGACGAGCTGGATGCGCTCGGCAAAGCGCGCGGCGTCAGCGCGATGACAGGCGGACACAGCGAACAGGAACAGACGTTGAATCAATTGCTGGTGGAGATGGATGGCTTCGATACCAATAAAGGCGTGATCATTTTGGCGGCGACCAATCGACCGGAAATTCTCGATCCGGCATTGCTGCGTCCGGGCCGATTTGACCGGCATATCGCGCTTGACCGGCCCGACTTGAAAGGACGCGAGAAAATTCTGCAAGTCCATGCAAAGAACGTGATCATCGCGCCGGAAGTAAATCTATCCACGATAGCGGCACGCACGGCCGGATTTGCCGGCGCCGACCTGGCCAACCTTATCAATGAGGCTGCGCTGCTTGCTGCGCGGCGCGGAAAAAATCAAGTCGAAATGGATGACTTCGACGAAGCAATCGATCGAATTGTGGCGGGTCTTGAGAAAAAATCGCGCGTGATGAACCAACAAGAAAAAGAAACCGTCGCCTATCACGAAGCAGGACATGCATTGATTGCAGAATTTCGCCGCTACGCCGATCACGTTGCCAAGATTTCGATCATCCCGCGCGGCATTGCTGCGCTTGGTTATACGCAGCAGCTTCCTACCGAAGACCGCTATTTATTAAGACGCTCGGAATTGCTCGATCGTCTCGATGTGTATCTGGGCGGGCGCGTAGCTGAAGAATTGATCTTCGGCGATATCTCTACCGGCGCGCAAAATGATCTGCAAATGGCCAACGACATGGCGCGGCACATGGTCACGCAATACGGCATGAGCGACAAGCTGGGCCTGGCTACTTATGAAGAAGTGCACGCGCCGTATCTTAATCCAACCGCATCAACGGAGAAGAAACCATACAGCGAACATACCGCCCAAACGATCGATGCGGAAATCGCGAAGCTGCTGGACGAAGCCCATGCGCGCGTCAGGAACACACTGAATGAGAAACGCCATTTTCTCGATATGCTGGCGAAAATGTTATTGGAAAAAGAAACTGTCGATCGCACGGCGCTGGATGCGCTGATCAAAGAGCATGGGGATCAGCCTGCGTTAAGCGCTTAGGCAATTCAACACGCTGGAAACAAATGAAATCGTCGATAATATTTACATTTATCAATATTTAACAATCCCAAAAACGACCTAAGCTTCTGATTCAAAATCGTTTCTTGAATTTGGCTCGCTATTTGCTTAGATTTCCTATAGGCATTTTGCCTATGCGACGTACTGAGAATGCTTATGCATGAGATCTTCACACTCGGCGTCTGCTTCGCACAATAATG
>DATBRC010000024.1:0-8283 GCA_036560485.1 Burkholderiaceae bacterium | reverse complement strand
CAATCCAAAGGCATGCATATGGACTTGATCCAAACATTTGTGGATCCGTTGGAACAAGAACTGGGTGTGAAATCAACACATACCATTGGACGCAGCCATAACATCACGGATTCGGATGAGTACAAAAACCGGATCGAAGCAATTAATTTTTCGCTCGCACACGACGACGGGCAATCCAATAAAAATCTGTCGAATGCCGATGTAATCCTGGTTGGCGTATCACGCTCCGGCAAAACGCCAACCAGCCTTTACCTTGCCATGCAATATGGCGTCAAAGCAGCAAACTATCCATTGATACCGGATGATTTCGAGCGGGGCAAATTGCCAAGCGGCCTGCTTCCATATAAGAACAAGATTTTTGGTCTGTCGATTGCAGCCGATCGCTTGTCTGAAGTACGCAATGAACGGCGTCCCGGCAGCAAGTATGCGGCGTTGGAAAACTGCCGGTATGAAATCAACGAAGCAGAGAAATTGATGCGGCAGAATGGCATCAGATGGATGTCATCGACAGCGAAATCGATTGAAGAGATTGCTGCCATGATTTTGCAGGAATTGAAATCGGATAAACGCGGGTATTAAAAAGAAGTCGAAACTTGAATCGCTTGAACTTGCGAAATTTTTAGTCAATCAATGTCGATTCATTTTTTGCCGCACTTGCTCAAAAAAACAAATGGCGGCGCTGGCAGCGACGTTCAGCGATTCGATCTCGCCTAGCTGCGGAATGGTTACTTGATGCGTAGCCAATGCCAGCAAATCTTCCGCAACACCTTGTCCTTCATGGCCGAATAACCAGGCAACCGGTTGCGTCAAGTCGATCTCGTACAGCTGCTTCTGCACGTGCGAACTCGTCGCCAAGACGGGGACTTTAGCCGATTGAATTAAAACCGCCAAATCGACGTTCTCAACAATATTCAGCAGAAAATGTGCACCCATCCCCGCACGCAGCACCTTTGGCGACCAGGAAAACGCCGTGCCAGGACTACAAAATACATGTTCGATGCCGGCAGCTGCGGCGCTACGCAAAATGGAACCCAAGTTACCAGGATCCTGCAAGTTATTAAGCAACACAGCAGATTGCGCCAACACTTTCGGCGCTTCTGTTAGGGGTGTATCGATTACGAAAAGCAAACCAACACCATGATCTACTTGGCTTAGCGCATGATAAAGCGCATCAGGTAACACGATGCATTGAACCTTTTCAGTCTCACAACGCGTCACAATCGCCGCAACCTCAATGTCCATCATTGCGGTCTCGCTCGCGACACACATCGGCGGCAAACCGACATGCTGCAAATAAGCTTCGCACAAATGCACACCATCCAGCAGCGTGCGGCCTGCTTTACGGCGCGCCTGTGAACTGGTGGCGAGGTGTTTTAATTCTTTATAGAGTGGATTATCGCGAGACGAGATCGGCTTCATTTCTCATCCGTGCTTAATAGCGCACGCACAGGCGCATAGGATCTGCGATGCACAGGCGACACGCCGTGCATTTGCAAACGTTCCATATGCAATGCGGTTGGGTAGCCTTTGTGCTGATCAAAAGCATAGTGTGGATATTGTTGATGCAAAATAACGAGTGCGGCATCGCGCGCGGTTTTTGCAAGAATTGATGCTGCAGAGATGGCGGGCACTTTGTCATCGCCTTTAACGATTGCTTCAGATCGAATCGATATAACGGGGCAACGGTTTCCGTCGATCAGGGCCAATGTCGGCACGATATGCAATCCCTCTATCGCTCGTCGCATCGCCAGCATGGTGGCTTGCAGAATATTGAGTGAATCGATTTCAGCCTCAGAGCATTGCGCAATCGACCATGCCAACGCATCGGATTTGATCTGCATCGCCAGAACGTCGCGTTTTGCCTCTGTCAGTTTTTTGGAATCCCGCAAACCTTCTATCAGCTTGACTGGGTTGAGTATCACAGCTGCGGCAAATACAGGTCCAGCCAGTGGGCCGCGCCCTGCTTCGTCCACGCCACAAATCAGCTCTTTAGTATCATCAAAGAGTGGCAGCGTATAGCTGTCTGATTTTGCTTTGCTCATATGCGTGCCCTGGACTGTTCGATCAATGTTAAAACAGCTTGCGCACTCTCGCTGGCAGTGTCGCGCAGTAAAGAATGATGCATGTCAGTGAAACGTTGTTTGAGTACCGCACGATGCGTCGCGTCATGCAACTGTACCCACATTGCATCTGCCAATGCTTGTGGTGTCGCTGCATTCTGCAACAGTTCCGGCACGAGATATTCTTTCGCCAAAATATTCGGCAGCCCTATCCATGGCAGATAGCCCATATGCCGCATGATTTCCCAAGAAGCTCGCATCATTTTGTAGGCGATTACCATGGGCTTTTTAAACAATGCCACTTCAAGTGAAGCAGTTCCTGATGCGACCAACACGGCATCGGATGCTGCTATCGCAGTATGCGATTGTCCATCCAGCACTTGGATGTTCAGCTCTTGCAATCCTGCTTTAGTGACAAGCTCATTAAAATATTCGCGTTGCTTCTCGCCTGCCATTGGCGTGACAAAACGTATGCTTGGATCACGCTGCGAAAGCAATTTAGCCGCTTCGATAAAAGCGACTGTGTTGTATTTCAGTTCGGACATGCGACTACCCGGAAGAATCGCAACAACTGGCGAATCTGACGGCAATCCAAGCGTGCTTCGCGCGGCTGCCGTATCCGGTTCCATTGGGATCACTTCTGCCAATGGATGACCAACATAAGTGACAGGAATACCCGCTTGTTTGTAAATGGCCTCCTCGAATGGAAACACAACCAGCATGTGAGACACTGCCTTGGCAATTTTCTTGATCCGACCACCACGCCACGCCCAAATCTGCGGGCTGATAAAGTGCATGGTTGGGATACCGGCTTGCCGTAGTTGCTGTTCCAAGCCCAGATTGAAGCCAGGATAATCGACACCGATAAAGGCTGCCGGCTTTTCTGTCAAGAGCTTGTCACGTAATGCATCTTGTATGCGCTTGATTTCACGATACCGTGGAATCACTTCAAACAAGCCGCGTACCGTCAATTTTTCCAACGGCCAATCGCTGACAAAGCCATGAGCAGCCATTTGCGGGCCGCCTATACCGTGTATGACGGCAGCAGGTAGTTTGGGACGCAAGCCTGACAATAACCGCCCTGCCAGCAAGTCGCCGGATGCTTCTCCGGCAACCATTGCGATCGATAGATTATCGGACAATGCCACGTGTCGATGTTTCGAGAGATTCACGCATTGCACGCAAATAAACTGCCGAGTCGGGCGAGTTGAGCTCTTCTTTTTCCAATGCAGCTTTCGCTTCATCCAGGGTCAGATTGGATCGATAGATAAGCTTGTAGGCATTCCGGAGGTCGCTGATCTGTTCACGAGTGAATCCGCGACGTTTCAAGCCCTCGACATTGATGCCATGCGGTGCAGATGGAATGCCGGACAATAATACAAACGGCGGAACATCTTGAGAAATGCTGGTGTACATACCGACAAAAGCATGCGCGCCAATTTTGCAAAATTGATGAACGCCGGAAAAGCCGCTCATGATTACCCAATCGCCGATATGCACATGTCCGGCCAACGTAGCATTATTGGAGAAAATCGTGTGGCTGCCGACTTGGCAATCATGCGCCAAATGCACATAGGCTGAAATCCAGTTGTCATTACCAAGGCGAGTAACGCCAGCGTCTTGTGCAGTACCCAGGTTGAACGTACAGAATTCTCTGACCGTGTTGCGATCGCCAATTTCCAGGCAGGTCGGTTCGCCCTTGTATTTCATGTCCTGAGGAATTGCACCAATCGACGAAAACTGGAAAAAAATGTTATCACTACCGATCGTCGTGCTGCCTTCTATCACGACATGCGGCCCGACTTTGGTCCTAGCGCCGATCGCTACATGTGGGCCTATAATCGAATAAGCACCAATTTCAACGGTATCTTCGAGTTCCGCTTTCGGATCGACAATAGCGGTCGGATGAATGATTGCCATTATTGCCCCGCTGGCTGGCTCGCATCGGTTGCGCTACGCATCGTGCACATCAATTCAGCTTCTACTGCAGTTTGTCCATCGACCGATGCAACAGCTTTGTATTTCCAAATGCCGCGCGCATGACGAAGAATTTCCACATCCATTTTAAGCTGATCACCCGGCTCAACAGGCCGTTTGAAACGTGCACCATCAATGCCTAGAAAATAAACCACGCTGTTTTCATCAGGTTTTAAACCCATAGTCAGAAACGATAATAGCGCCGCTGTTTGTGCCAACGCTTCAATCATCAATACGCCAGGCATGACCGGTTTATTCGGAAAATGGCCATTGAAAAATTCTTCATTCACGGTGACATTTTTGATCGCAGTGATGGATTTGCCTGATTCCCAAGTCAGCACACGATCAACCAAAAGCAAAGGATAACGATGAGGCAAATACTCTTTGATTTGATTGATATCCAGCCTTTTCATTTCTGTATGGTTCATTATTACTTTTCCGTAAGCGATTTGATTATTTTTTCCAGGTGACGGATTTTCTCACGCATCGTGCCCAAATTGCGCACGATGGCTGCAGATTTCTCCCATTCTGCATTTTTGGCCAAAGGATAAAAACCGGTATATTGCCCAGGCTCCAGTATCGAACGTGATACCAAGCTCCCAGAGGAAATATGCACATGATCGGCAATTGTTAAATGACCTAGCACCATGGCGGCGCCGCCAAAAGTACAGTACTTCCCGATTTTGGCACTTCCTGCGACGCCCACACAACCTGCCATCGCAGTATGAGCACCAATATGACAGTTATGTCCTATCTGAATCTGATTGTCTAGTTTGACGCCATCTTCGATGATAGTGTCCTTCAACGCACCTCGGTCGATACACGTATTGGCGCCGATATCCACATCGTTGCCGATAACGACGCGTCCGGTTTGCGGAATTTTGACCCATGCACCACCCTCATTGGCAAAACCAAATCCATCTGTGCCTATTACCGCTCCGGAATGGATGATGCCTCGCTGCCCTATTTCGCAATCAGAATGTATAGTGACCCGTGCAAATAAATGCGTACCAGCGCCTATTTTGGCTCCACGGCCAATAAAACAGCCGGCGTCGATTACACATCCGCCATCTACTATTGCGCCGGCTTCTATGACAACACTAGGGCCAATATAAGCACTTGGATCTACACGAGCGGTTGGGTCTACACAAGCGCTAGGATGTATCCCGGATATTTGAGGTATAGATTGTTGACTCGCAAAGTGTTGCGCTACTTTTGCAAAATATGCGTAAGGATTATCTGTAACAATGCGTGCGCCATGATAACTGGCCCCAAGAAATGCATCGTCAGCAGCAGTCAAGATAATGGCAGCGGCTTGCGTTTTTGAAGCTTGTGTTCGTAGCTTGGGATTGGATAGAAACGTGATATGCGATGCACTCGCTTCATCGAGAGGCGCGATGCCGATTATCTCAATGTTCCCATCGCCGTTCAGTTGGCCTCCCAAGCGTTCGACCAATTCTTTTAGCCGAGTGCTCATGATGGCCTTTAAATGATATTTTTACTTGCCAAGTGCCTTCAGCACTTTATCGGTCATGTCTAAGCGTGGGCTAAAATAGATCGCCTCTTGAAGTACAAGATCGTATTTTTCCGCTTCTGCGATCTGTTTAATCACTTTATTGACTCTTTCAAGTACAACCGAAAGCTCTTCATTCTTGCGCTGAGCCAAATCTTCTCGGAAGATCTCTCTTTTACGCTGAAAATCCTTGTCAAGATCAATCAAGTCGTGCTGACGTTTGATTCGGTCTGATTCAGAAAGAATGGCTGCATCTTTATCCAGCTTTTCTGACATGGCTTTGATTCGAGCAGCAGATTCTTCCAATTCTTTTCCACGTTTGGAAAATTCTTGCTCGATTTTGGCTTCGGCCGCCTTGATCTGGGGAGCTTCACGCATGATTCGCTCAGATTGAACGATGCCAATTTTTAATTCCTGCGCCAAGGTATTGGTAAGTGGTGCCAAGCAAACGGCACATAAAATTAAAATTTTAAATGGCATAAATAAATTGAATATTGACTTCAAGGTTAATCTCCACAATACAAATGAATATTATGCCATTTGACAATTAAAAACCAGTACCTATCTGGAATTGCAATCTCTGCACATTATCACCTGGTTGTTGTTTCAAAGGCTTGCCGTAGCTAAATTTCAAAGGTCCTAAAGGTGAAATCCAACTGATTCCCAATCCAATCGATGATTTCAGTTTCAAAGGCTTGATTTCCTCTCCTGTCGCATAGACATTCCCTGCATCAAAGAATGTAAACCAGCGAAGGTTCCTATCAGTACTACCACTGAAAGGAAGTTGCAATTCTGCATTCCCGAATAGCCGAGTGGTGCCTCCAATTGGATCTTGCGTCGTGGGATCACGAGGTCCAAGCGATGACCCATTATATCCGCGCACCGAGCCTATGCCCCCGGCATAGAAATTCTTAAATACAGGATATGGTTTACCACTCAAGCCCCTGCCGTAATCAAATTCCCCATTAAAGGCGAGAGTCGTACTGCGTGTTACCGGGATAAAGTATTGATGCTGATAAACCGTTCGGTAGTATTGTAAATCACCAAAAGCACCGACTTCCAAATTGGCACGTTGATAGCGCCCTACCGATGGCGTCAGAATACTATCGCGGCTATCGCGCTGCCAACCGACAGTTAATGGAAAACTAGTGGTTTGGTTGCCAAAATCACTGACGTATTTAGTGAAAATCGAGGGACTTGTAGAATCCGTTTCGACATACGTATTTTCTATCCCCACCCCAAAGAAAATGGTATCCAGTTCGGTAAATGGGACACCAAACCTGATATCGCCACCTTTAGTTTTGACAGCGTAATTGCCACTATCGACTAATGCAGGCCGACTTGTGCGCACAAACAAATCATAGGTTCTGCTGACACCATCGTCCGTAAAATAAGGATTCGTTTGATTGAAAGCTATGGTGCGATTTACCTTGCTGGTGTTAACATCCAAGCCAATTGTATTACCACTACCGAAAGCATTGGCCTGCTGAATAGACCCATTAAGCGTTAACTTTTCTGCTGTAGAATAACCCGCGCCAAGTGAAATATTACCAGTCGGTTTCTCCACAACGGCCATATTGATATCCACCTGATCGGTAGTACCAGGCACTTCGGGAGTTTCAATATTCACTTCACTGAAATAACCTAAACGATCAACGCGATCACGTGACAGTTTAATTTTCTGCCCGTCGTACCATGAATTTTCAAATTCGCGTAATTCACGACGAACCACTTCATCACGAGTAGTCGAATTTCCGGTGATATTTATGCGGCGCACATAAACCCGCTTGCCCGGATCGATAAAAATGGTGAAAACAGCTTCTTTCTTCTCGCGATCTAATTCCGGGTTTGCATTAACATTTGCGAAAGCATAACCATAGTTGCCAAGGCGTTCTGAGATTTTCTTGACGCTCTCAGCGAGCTTTTCTCCTGAATAGACATCCCCTGGCTTAATCTGGAGCAGAGATTTTAATTCTGATTCACGGCCGAATAGTTCGCCTTCAAGTTTAATATCCGAAACAGTATATTTATTACCTTCATTGATATTGATTGTAATGTAGATGTCTTTTTTGTCGGGAGTAATCGATACTTGCGTTGATTCGATCTGCATCTCGATATAGCCATGATTCAAATAAAATGACTTCAGTGTTTCAATATCACCGGCTAATTTTTGTTTAGAGTATTGATCGCCTTTTGTGTACCAAGTGAACCAACCAGGAGTTGTCAACTTTATTTCATCAAGCAATTCACTGTCAGAAAAAGCCTTGTTACCAATAAATTTAATTTGCTTGATCCGCGATATATCGCCTTCGTCCACTGCAAAATTGATTTTCACGCGATTACGTTCAATCGGTGTTACTGTCGTCGTAATTTGTACGCCATATAAACCATGTGATAAGTATTGACGTTTCAACTCTTGTTCTGCACGATCCAGCAATGATTTATCAAAAATCCGCGACTCTCCCAGTCCAATGTCTTTCAATGCTTTAATCAAAACATCTTTTTCAAATTCCTTGGTGCCGGTAAACTCAACGCTGGCAATTGCCGGTCGTTCTTCAATCAAGACAACCAGCACATCACCTTCTACTTCAATTCGCACATCTTTAAAGAATCCGGTTGCATAGAGGGCCTTGATTGCAGCAGCGCTTTTTTCGTCTGTGAAAGTTTCACCGACTCTTACAGGCAAATAACTAAATACTGTACCTGCTTCAGTACGCTGGATCCCTTCTACCC
>DATBRC010000023.1:0-70028 GCA_036560485.1 Burkholderiaceae bacterium | reverse complement strand
TAAAACCGACATGAGCAAGCACCCCGACCAATCACAAAAAATACTTCTCTATGCGGGATTGGCTTATTTATTTTTTGTGGTTTATGGCAGTCTGGTCCCGCTCGATTATCACTATAAAAGCTGGGATGATGCCGTACAAGCATTCAGGCATATTCGTTATCTCGAGCTTGGCATCGATTCGCGTGCCGATTGGATAGCGAACGCTCTTCTGTATATTCCACTCACCTTCATATGGTCCGCAATCGCCGCACAGTCTCCTCGTGCAGCTGTCAGAACAATCGGTCTATCCGCTGTATTGCTGATATCAATCGCATTAAGCATCGGCGTCGAATTCACACAAATATTTTTCCCGCAGCGAACCGTCTCTCTCAACGACATCATTGCCGAGATCATTGGCAGCATACTCGGCACTGTGCTTTGGTTAGGGATGGGCACCCGTATAAGCAGATGGCTCATACACCTTCGCAATAGCCATCAAGTCGGACGCGACGCAGCGCTGACAGGTGCGCTTTCGTTGTATCTGTTGGCGTATGTCAGTTACAGCTTGTTTCCTTTCGATTTCGTTGTGTCATATGCTGAATTGTCTATCAGACTGGCCAACGATCACAGTGCCTGGCTGTTTTCATCCGCATCATGCAGCAGCGCCTCACGTTGCATGGCGAATGCGCTAGCCGAATTAATTGCGGCAATTCCTTTGGGTGTGATGATCGCGCGCATGAACGCCGGCAGATCTACTTCTCATGTGATTGCCGCCATGATCATGGGCGCCTTGCTGGGTCTGCTGATTGAATGTGCACAGTTATTCTTGAATTCCGGCGTATCCCAGGGAGTCTCCGTATTGACACGCAGTATAGGAGCAGGCTTGGGAGCACTTGCTTACCAACGCTGTTGGGCAATACAAGCAAATCACGAGCGGTTTACACTTCGCAAGCTGCATTTGATGGCACTACTCATCACACCAATTTATTTGGCCGGTTTAATCGCTACGCAAAACTGGCACTTCCATGATTGGCTAAGTTGGGAAGCCGGCTTGGCCAGACTACCGCAAATTCATTTTTTACCGTTTTATTATCATTACTTCACAACAGAAACTGCTGCGCTTGCAAGCCTGCTGCGCATCGCGGCCAGTTATGCGCCTATTGGATTCATTCTGTGGATGAATAGCGGAAGCAGGCAACGTGGCGCGCAAGTCTCCGCCCTAGTCGCCGCCCTCATGGCTGCCGCATTTGAATTCGCAAAATTATTTCAAACCGGCCTGCATCCGGATCCTACGAATGTCTTGATTGCGGCAAGCGCGGCAGCTATTGGCTATGCATTGATCAATTGGTGGAATGCATTACATACTCATTCCGCACCATCAGCCTCCATACAAGGAAGCCCTACTGCAGCGGCACAGTCGGCAGATACAGCATTGGCGGTTCCGAATGATCATTCGACCAAATCTCATCGCATATCACCGCTCGCATTAGCAGCACTTGGCGCACTCATCTGGGCGATTGCATTTTATCCGCTTGGCGCATACTGGCTCGCTGGCGGTGCATTGGTTTATCTTGCACTACTGCGGCGTTGGTCACATGCATGGCTTGTACTGTTACCTGCCATACTGCCCGTGCTTGATCTCGCTCCTTGGTCAGGCCGTTTTTTCTTCGATGAATTCGATTGCTTGCTTCTTGCGACGATTGCCATTGCAGGTTGGCGTATGCCGATTCAAAAATCGCCATATCGTTTATCGGTAAATGGTTTTTTAATTCTGACATTGTTGACTGTATCCACGCTCGCGGCGCTGCTGATCGGCAGCTATCCTTTTCCTGCCATCGAGATCAATTCCTTCAACAATTACTACAGCCCATACAACGCGCTGCGCGTCGGCAAAGGCTTGTTGTGGGCTTTGCTGCTATTGCCTTTGCTTAAAATCGAACTGGAACGCGATACAGCCAAGGCGCATCAATCATTCGCGCTCGGCATGACATTGGGTGTGTTGGCCGCAAGCGTGGCCGTGTTGTGGGAACGACTTGCATTTACGGGTTTGCTGGACTTTCAAAATGGCTATCGCGTCGTCGGGATGTTTTCCGGCATGCATACGGGCGGTGCGTATATCGAAGGCTATTTCGCCACTGCATTGCCATTCGTCGCGTGGCGGACAGTAAACCATCAACGCATCATTGCACGTCTGTTTGGTGCGACTGTATTTGCATTGGGTTGCTATGCGTTGATGGTGACTTATGCTCGCGGCGGTTATATCGCTTTGGCGCTGGGCATGCTTGTTTTGATTATTGGCCTGGTGCTACGCAACAAGGCATCGTTCAAACCATTGCATCTTAAAAGTGGCTTGATTTTGTTATTACTTTTGATCGGCGTCGGCTGGCCCGCGCTGCATGGCAGCTATATGCAAGAACGTTTCTCAAACACGCAGCATGATGTGCATATTCGTACTGCGCATTGGGAAGATGCGTTGAACATGATGGATGACGGCTTCCTCACAAAACTATTCGGCATGGGGTTGGGACGTTATCCGGAAACCTATTTCTGGCGCAATACCGAAGGCGCACAACCTGCCACATATCGATTGATCAATCAGCAGGACAATATCTATTTGGCGCTGAGCGCCGGCGACACGCTTTATTTCGAACAGATTGTTTCCGTGAATCCGCACCAACAATATCATGTAAAATTTTTTGCCAACAGCACAGCGGAGAACGCTGTGCTGACATTACCATTATGCGAAAAATGGATGTTGTACTCGGCCCATTGCATTTGGAACTCGATCAATATCGGAAACACAAACGGCAAATGGCGCCAATACGATATCGACATCGATACAAAAACGTTTTCCGAACAGCCATGGTATGCCCAACGCACAGTCAAACTTGCGTTGTTTAATGCTGTCAAAGGGACGGCGTTGAATATTGATAACGTATCGATGAAATCGAGCGACGGCAAAGAGTTGGTGCAGAACGGTGATTTTGCAAATGCCATGGACCATTGGTTTTTCTCAACCGACAATCATCTTCCTTGGCATTTCAAAAATTTGTGGTTGCAGATCTATTTCGAACAAGGTGCACTGGGGCTCTTGCTGTTCGCTTGTGTGGTCGTGTATGCATTTATCGCGATTGTGAAACGATTCGGTGAGCAAGATTTTCCTGCACCTGTATTGGCGGCATCATTGGTTGGTTTTTTAACGGTAGGTGTTGTCGACAGTCTGTTCGATGTGCCGCGCATGGCGCTGCTATTCTATTTATTAGTCGCGTGGGCTCTGTTAAAAAAGAGACGCAGTAAGCATGCAAAAAAGAACGCTCATCTCTAGGTCTATTCAGCCTTTACCCACTTGCACGTCCAATCTACAACCTGATCGCGCCACTCTCGCCGCGAAAAAGTATGATTCGCGCCATCCAACTCGTGCCGTTGCACATTTGACGTGCTGATTAATTTTTGCCATTTTTTCGAACCCTTGATCAAATCCGAAAATTCCTTGCCGGTCAAATCGTTGCCGCTCAAGATAACAAGCGTTCTTCCTTTGAATAGATTCAATCCGTGATACATCCGGTCCGGCAGTGATATGTTTTGATGCGCATTACCTGAGCCTTCGGCAGCATCACTTTTCTTGTGCAGAAATGCACTGCTGACTAAGGCCATAGCAGATTTAATCGTTGCACCATAATCAAAGCGTCCGCGCAATATTTTTTGCCATAGATCGCGCTCAAAAAGGCGTGCGGTGTAATAGTGTTTCAGCGTGGCTTTGGCGATTCCTTCTTCAGTCCTTACCCATGGATTCAGCAAAACCAGCCCCGTCACTCGCTGGTCCTGATATGCATAAAAAAGTGCTGCCGATGCAGCGTCGCACAGCCCCCACAACACAACTTCCTTGATCTGCGGAACTTCAGCGATGAATTGATCAATTGCGCAGCGCAAGTCATCATCAATCGATTCAAACGTTCTTGCGTCACCTTGGCTGTCACCCATGCCGCGATAATCGAATCGCATGACTGGCACACCTTGCGTCGCAAGATGGCGAGCCAACAGTGTAAATTGACGATGACTGCCCACGCGATATTGCGGGCCACCGACGACGATCACGGCCCCGCGTGAAAACGCTTGTTCAGGCACGCTGACGATTCCGCAGAGCCAGCTTTCCGCACAAGCAAAATGTACGGCACGCTCTTCGAAGTTGGCCGCTTTGAAGTTCATGATGCGCCTTGTGACAGGATAGAAGCTGTCGCCGATAACAGCTCGGGACTGGTAACCACTTCTTGCGCGCTCCAGAATGCCGGACACGACACGCGATGCAAAGTCAGATCAATGCCTTCCTGCTCCCAAATCGCGACCGTTCGCGCATTGGCCGGCGCCATCGGACGCGTCGCGTCAGCTGTAATGTCAATCCAATGCACTCTTTTGTTTACAGGTGAGAGCGTTGATATGTCGAGCGCATCGAGCGCCGCCGCCATCGCTGGTGCGATTTCATATCCTGCCACTTCGATCGCCGTACCGGCGGCAAGTATTTCACGCAGCGCACGTGTACCCGAGGCTTTTTCGTTTCCGTCATCGATCATTTGATTTGCCAACCGCAACCGGAGAAATTGCGTAAGAAACGTTTCGCTACTCGTCACAGGATGCCAAAGGATCAGCGTATGAATTGCGTCACCAGCGTGTTTGGCAAAGTCCAATGCCAGCAATCCCCCCAGTCGCAATCCCCACAAGCTGATCGGAACCGCGTGACGCTCGTTCAGCCATTTTTGTGCAAGTGCGATGTCGTCTTTCCAAATGTCCCATCGAGCATCACAAAATTCACCGCTACTGTCACCACAACCAAAGAGATCCATCTGCAATACCGCAAATCCCTGCGTTGCAAAAGCTTGCGCCTGCAGCGCGGCCATTCGTCTGGACATATTCATCTCATCGCCGAATGGATGGATATAAATAACTGCACCTTGGATTTGGGTATCGGCGGCAACCGGGTAGTACAGGCAAAAGCGCTGGCCCGATTCTGCATTCAGAAAGAATGCTTGTGCCGGCGGATGCGATGAATGATTATTCATCGCGCCAGTTTTTGATCAATAAATGCTGCGAGACTACCGAGCGTTTCGAATGTGCTGGCGCTGATCTCATCATCTTCCACAATAATATCGAAATGCTCTTCCAATCCTGCAATCACATTCATGACGCCCATTGAATCCAGTTCCGGCAAACTTCCCAATAAAACTGTTTCAGCACGCAATGTATTTCCGCGCGCACCAAGATTCAACGTGGCCATCAGTATTTGCTTTACTTCTTCAATTGCTTGCATGTGCAGTTCTGGAATTTATTGAATCGAGAATAATAGGTAATAGTAACAAAACATTGCGAACATATATTCCTGTGGGAATACAACTGCTATAGACACAGACGAATGTATTGCCTGTGGTTATTTTACAAACTTGCCTTGTCGAAAACTTTTACATTAAAATTGGGCGTCGCACAAAAGCGTCTCTAATCGCAATACAACAAGACGTAACCCTTTGATTTTTATTGTACAAATCATCTGTATACAATGATGGAATGTATTTTGCATTGTGTCCTTGTTAATCACGCGATTGACCATGATATTATTGTTAAATCGATCCAGAAGGTATCCAATATAGGATGCGATGCATTAAGGGACATGACATGACTTTCAAAAAGCCTCGGAACAACGAGCAGGTAACGCACCAATTACCGGAAGGCACGGTCACGCCGACAGATAAGTTAGACGAATCTCGTAGACGTTTTACTAAATCAGGCTTGGCTGTATCAGGTGTATTAGTGACGCTTGCCAGCCGACCTGTGCTCGGTAGTGATGTTTGCAAATCACCGTCAGGCTTTTTGTCCGGCAATCTCAGTACACACGGCGCTGCACCTGTTTGCGCCGGCCGCTCTCCCGGATATTGGAGAAACAATTTGTCATGGCCTATCAACATCAATACTAAATTCAGCAATGTATTTAGTTGCACCATCCACTCGCCCTACGCAAGCATTAAAATGCTTGACCTGTTGACGCCTCAGAATTTCGATACCTACAATCTCGGCATGCACTTGGTGGCTGCCTATCTTAATGCTGTCAGTGGCTGGACACCGTTCTTGACTGTGGAAACCATCAAATCGATGTTTACCGAATGGCAGGCGCAAGGCTATTTCTCACCGACAGCAAACGTGCATTGGAGTGCAACGCAAATTGTCGACTATTTGACCCAAACTCAAAGTTAATTCCGCTTTTTGTCAGCTCTTCATCCATTGCACGATAACTATTCTTGAATATGAAGTGGCGAGTGATTTCCAATGAAGCACTTCACTTTCGCTCTTGGAATGATGAATTTGTCGTGTACAACAGTCTGTCAGGCGATACCCACTTGCTTGGGTCGGCGACAGCACAGATACTGTTGAATTTGCTAACAGCGCCCTCAGATGCAGCAACACTGGCTGCCGCGCTCGCGCCATTTTTTGAAGTGGCGCCCACTGCTGACTTGCCTTTTCAAATTGATCAACTGCTCTCGGAGCTCAATACACTAGCACTCGTTGAGCCTATTTGATGTTATCCGTTTCATCCTTGTCCGCTTCAGAACTCGCTGCACGCCTGGCAGGAAGCGGACTATATCTGCAGACAGGCTGTTTTGTTACACGAATTCAAACTGCTATCGATAGTGTGGCAAAAGGTATCGCACTGCTCTATGCCGATTATCCATTGACGGAACAAACCGACTTTGCCGACTTCCACGTAAAGCTCATCCAACCACAGAACTTGCGGCGCTGGTTCAAACGTCAGGTATTATTTTTATTTGACGGCAAGCCGCCGTTCAAACCGCTGCCGCTGGATCAGGCTTTCCCGATGTTGGAGTGGGGGCTGAATTGGTGTGTCTCCAGTCATGTACATAGCTATTTGATTATCCACGCTGCAGTTGTTGAGAAGAACGGCCATGCAGCGATTTTGCCCGCACCTCCCGGGTCGGGCAAAAGCACGCTCTGCGCAGCATTGGCTTGTCGCGGCTGGCGCTTGCTGTCGGATGAACTTGCCTTGATACGTGTGCACGATGGGAAAATCATTCCGCTGCCACGCCCGATCAGTTTAAAGAATGCATCGATCGATATCATCCAACGATACGAACCCAGCGCAACGTTCAGCCCTCTTGTAACGGATACGATCAAGGGCACAGTGGCGCATATGCGCGCCTCGACCGACAGCATCGCGCGCGCAATGATTCCGGCACGTGCGGCTTGGGTGATTTTCCCGCAATACAAGGCAAATACGGAGGCCAAGTTAACGCCGTTATCTCAATCGCGCGCTTTCATGCGAGTCGCCGATAATGCATTTAATTACAGTACACTTGGCACCAATGGTTTTGAAACTTTGGCAAACGTAATCGACGCATCGCAATGTTATGAGTTTTCGTATAGCGTACTGGACGAAGCAATCGAGACCTTCGACAATTTAAAACCTCCGGTCAGCTTGCCGTGACTTCTATCCCGCTCATCGTACAAGCTTTGCGGCAACCCGCTGTCATGGCGTCCCTTACGCTTGCCGATTGGGATGTGCTGATACGACAAGCGCGTGAGGCTGATTTGCTGGCACACCTTTGCGCATCAATCCAGCGACACGGACTATTCGCGCAAATACCACCACAAGCAAACGAACATTTGCAATGGTCACGCGTGATCGCCGAACGGCATATTGAAGCTGTACAGTGGGAAGTTGAGCTGATTCGAAAAGCACTGGCGGACATAGACGTGCCTGTGGTTCTTCTGAAAGGCGCCGCCTATGTGATAGGCAAACTGCCGCCTGCACAAGGTCGGATCTTTTCAGACGTCGACATTATCGTTCCGAAAAATAAGCTCGATATGGTTGAAGCCAACTTGATGTTGCATGGCTGGGCGACCACACATCACGACGCGTACGATCAGCGCTATTACCGCACTTGGATGCATGAATTGCCGCCGATGCGACACATCAAACGGCTGACCGTGATCGACGTCCACCATGCGATTCTGCCGGCGACTGCACGTGTTCATCCTGATTCTGAAAAATTGCTGGCGGCTGCCATTTCCATTGATGGTTACGATGATGTAATGGTTCTTGCACCTGCCGATATGGTGCTACATAGCGCTACGCATTTATTTCACAACGAGCAACTGGATCATGGCTTGCGGGATTTGGTTGATCTTGACTGTTTGTTGCGGCACTTTAGCGATCTCCCTTCGTTTTGGCCCACGCTGGTTAAACGCGCACAGGAGCTGGAATTAACACGCTCGCTGTTTTATGCATTGCGTTATGCGATGCAAATTTTGCATACGCCCGTTCCATCTTCCGCCATTCAGGCTGCGCAAATTGGAAGTCCCAACCGACTTCTGGTTGCTCTAATGGACCAACTGTTTGCTCAAGCACTCTTGCCTGATCATCCAAGCTGCTCGAACTGGTTTGCAACCATTGCGCGAAAAGTACTTTATGTACGCGCAACCTGGCTACGCATGCCACCGTTCCTGTTGACTCGCCATTTATTTCACAAAGCCTTCATTTCGCCAAAATCGGATGAATAATTTTTTGTGATTTTTAATAGATACCAACCGGAACGAATTCGCTGACATATTCGATGGCCCACGTTTATCGATAATAGAAATAAAAAACCCCGCAATTATGCGGGGTTTTTAAATGCCACTTGCTAACAAGTGGGTAATGCTATTTCAATTTATACCGACATACGGCGGCGTGCAAATCCAAGTCCAAGCAATCCAAGACCCAGCAGACCAAGCGTTGCAGGCTCAGGGATTGTCGTCTCCATCGTAGCTTGTGTCGTACCCAAGCCATTCTGTGAAATCAAGATGACGTCTTCCAAGCTGAACGGTGCAGATGTATTCACTCCACCGAAATACAAATCCTGGCTATACGAGTTCGGATTGAAAACACCGGCACTTGCTACCAGCGTACCGTTAAAATAGGTACTGAAATTGACGGTGCCATTGGTGGTGCCACCAACAGATGTGCGTCCTGGGGTACTGATTCCAACTGGACCTGTCAAGCCAGTGTCGAGAAGTGAGACTGTCAGGTTAGCTACTCCGCTGCCAGAGTAAACTGCGTTAAAAGAGGTCAAATCAATTTTGGCCAAGTTTGGCGTCGAAGAATCTGCGCCGATCGCTGTATTGATGCTCCACAGACCCAAGTTACCACTGAACACAATCGCGCCGAGCAAACTATTTACATCACCAACGCCATTGTCATTTACCGATACGGCATTTCCAGCACCGTCATCCAAAGTCAATATAAGACTTGCTGAAGCTGGCATTGCGCTCAAGGCAAGTGCCCCAGCAGCCAGCGAAGATAAAACCAGTTTTTTAAAGCTGTTCATGTTATTACTTCCCTTTGTTAGATTTGACGACGCCACCAAAACCAGCAGTCACGTCAACACAAAAGCAATAGCTATGCCATAAAAACATTTTCCATATAAATCAATAGGTTATAAATACTCCTTGGGTGCATGATGACAAAAATTAGGCCGAATGTAAAATCATTCGGCATATTTGCTTCTCGCTTCATCGCTATGATATTGCGACCCACCAACTTTCCATCCATTTTCTATATATAACAATCACTTAACCTCTTTATTTGCTTAATAAGCAGCTGTAATTTTTCCCGACACAAGGCATTGCATATGATCACCTATTCCTGCTTTATATATGAATAACTGCATTTCTCTTACTGCCATTCCTTTTAAAAGACTTTTTTATTGCAATATCGCACGATCTTTTTTGGAATTGGCTTATCTAATGTAGCGCAGCCACAAAATTATTCGTTTGATAATTCTGGGTAAAGACATTTCCGCGTTTATATGTTGCCGCATCGCAATTGGACTACAATTGAGCGGTATCTTTCGAATCCAGAATGAGGGTGCTGCGGAGGCTGATCAGCGACGTAATGCTCAGCAACAATACATGCCATGAGCATGCGTCTCAGTTATAAAGCCAGCTCACACAAAAAATGACTACCTTATCCAAAGCAGATATCAGTTTGCGGCCACTGGAGCGCAACGACTTGCATTTTGTACATCAAATCAATAACAACAGCAGCATCATGCGTTATTGGTTTGAAGAGCCTTATGAAGCATATGTTGAGTTGGTGCAATTGTATGATCGACACATTCACGATCAAAGCGAACGTCGCTTCATTATTGAGAATGGTGACGGCGATATGGTAGGCCTGGTAGAGCTGGTTGAAATCAATTACATTCACCGACGTGCGGAATTTCAGATCATTATCGCTCCAGCTTGGCAAGGCAAAAAATATGGCGAGCGGGCGACACGGCTTGCCATTAATTACGCCTTTGGTGTACTCAATCTCTACAAATTGTATTTATTCGTCGACAAAGAGAATAAACAAGCGATTCGCATTTATGAAAAATGCGGCTTCCAAATGGAGGGGGAATTGATCGGGGAGTTTTTTGTCAATGGCGTATATCGTGATGCGCTTCGGATGTGCATGTTCCAAACTACATTTTTGGCGGCACGCGGCAACAACGAATAAGCGAGAACAGCATTACCCTTGTTGCACTTCGATGTGATACAAGCCCCAGGGACAGAAGGCGAAACGCTCATTGACTGGCTTGACGGCCATGTCTGGAAAATGATCTGCATCGTACACCGCCCACAGTGGACCCAGCCCGCCAAGAGGAATCGCTTTTCCATCGATTGCTGTGGCGACGATAAAACGATATTTCTGCACATCGGTCAACGAAACAGTCACGCCGTAACCATCGATCGCGCGCAATAGCAATCTGCTTTTGTCACCCGTCACCGCACCGGTTGCCTTGATCACATCAACCAATAATGGACCTGCCAGTACATGTGG
This sequence comes from Burkholderiaceae bacterium, assembly GCA_036560485.1. Lineage (GTDB taxonomy): Bacteria > Pseudomonadota > Gammaproteobacteria > Burkholderiales > Burkholderiaceae_D > DATBRC01. Next base: position 59,188 of record DATBRC010000023.1, on the reverse strand, counting down.
CTTGGCATCGTACTCAAGCGTCGGCCTGATGGTGACAGCAGGCAGAGAAGTGAGCGCAGCAAAATTGAAAGCGTGTGCTTTATCAAACTTGAGTCCTTGCTTCTTCATCAGTTGATCAAGTGCGGGATCGAGCGGTCCGCGATTGCCATGGCCGATCGCGCCGGTCACAGTCAATAGCGTCGGCCCATCAACGCTGCTCGTCGTCTTTGGCGCACTGGCAAAAGCGGGCGCAGCGGCACCGAGAACAACCGCACTAAGAAATTGACGTTTATCCATGATGCCTCCTCCCTATCGGCTGCAAATTAAACGGTCAAAGGCTTGTAGCGGATCCGCTTCGGCTTTGCGCCCTCTTCACCCAAACGCTTCTTCTTGTCGGCTTCGTACTCTTGATAATTGCCATCGAAGAACGTGACTTGCGAATTGCCTTCGAACGCGAGGATATGCGTCGCAATACGATCGAGGAACCAGCGATCGTGTGAAATCACCAGCACACTGCCGGCAAACTCCAGCAATGCATCTTCCAGCGCACGCAGGGTTTCCACATCGAGATCGTTGGATGGTTCGTCCAGCAGCAATACGTTACCGCCTTGCAGAAGCGTTTTCGCCAAATGCAAGCGGCCACGCTCACCGCCGGATAAATTGCCTACGATTTTTTGCTGATCGCCGCCCTTGAAATTGAAGCGGCCAAGATAAGCGCGCGACGGCATTTCAAAACGACCAACGGTCAGGATATCAGCGCCACCAGTGACGTCTTCAAATACTGTCTTGGTATTCGCCAGATTTTCTCGCGATTGATCGACGATGGACACTTTGGCGGTGGTGCCCAACACCACTTCACCGCTGTCCGGTTTCTCGACGCCGGTGATCATGCGAAACAAAGTCGATTTACCTGCGCCGTTAGGGCCGATGATGCCGACAATCGCGCCAGCTGGAATGCGAAAACTCAAGTTGTCGATCAACAAGCGATCGCCAAATGCCTTCGATACATTTTTGAATTCAATCACTTCATTGCCGAGACGTTCTGCGACCGGAATAAAAATCTCCTGCGTCTCATTGCGCTTTTGGTATTCGTGCTCGGACAACTCGTTGAAGCGTGCCAGACGCGCCTTGCTCTTTGCTTGACGGCCTTTCGGATTTTGTCGCACCCATTCCAATTCCTTGGCAATGGTTTTCTGACGCGACGATTCGGTTGCTTCTTCCTGCTTCAAGCGATTGCTCTTTTGTTCCAGCCATGAGCTGTAATTGCCTTTCCACGGAATGCCGTGGCCGCGATCCAGTTCCAGAATCCATTCGGCCGCGTTGTCGAGGAAGTAGCGATCATGTGTGATGCCAACCACGGTGCCTGGAAAGCGCAGCAGAAATTGTTCCAGCCAATCGACCGATTCCGCATCCAGATGGTTGGTCGGCTCATCGAGCAACAGCATGTCCGGCTTCGATAACAACAAGCGGCACAACGCGACACGGCGTTTTTCACCGCCAGACAATACGCCAATCTTCGCATCCCAAGGTGGCAATCGCAACGCATCAGCCGCCATCTCCAATTGCAAATTCAAGTTGCCGCCATCCGATGTCGAAATGATCGCCTCCAGTCGTGCTTGCTCTGCCGCGAGCGCATCGAAGTCAGCATCGGGTTCGGCATACGCTGCATACACCGCATCCAGCTTGGCTTGCGCTTCGAACACTTCACCCAAACCGCTCTCCACCACTTGGCGCACAGTTTGCTCGGGATCAAGCACCGGCTCTTGCGGCAGGTAGCCGATATTCAATCCGGGCATCGGCACTGCTTCACCCTGGATATCCTTGTCGATGCCGGCCATGATTTTGAGCAGCGTCGATTTGCCCGAACCATTCAAACCCAACACGCCGATTTTGGCTCCAGGGAAAAAAGATAGCGAGATATCTTTCAAAATTTGACGCTTGGGCGGGACGATCTTGCCCACGCGATTCATGGTGTAGACGTAATTGGCCATATTGATCTGCTAGTGAAATGGGAATGGACGACAGGATAACCGAACGCAAGCACACGGTACAGAGCTATCTCGATGCACTGCCAATAAAAAACGGACCGGCCAATTTGGCCGGTCCGTTCGTTACAAGCTGCGATGGAGAAATTACTTTTTCTTGTCGGCAGTTTTCGGTGCTTGCTTGGCGATCACCAAATCCTTAATTGCGTTGTAAGCATCTTTCGGTAAAATTTTCTTTTTCAACAAATCATCTTTGCCGCTATATGGACGGCCTTTGATGATTGCCTCAGAACGCGCATCACCAATTTTAGGCAACTTGGATAGTTCCTCTTTTGACGCGCTATTGATATCGACCAATGGTGCTTTGGCTGCCGCGGAAGCTGATGCAGATGCGGCAGGCTTTGCATCATCTTTGGCTTGCACAGGGTTGCTGAGTAACAATGCGACGCCGAGACTCAAAAGAATGGATTTGAACAAATTTGTCATTAGTATTCTCCAGTGGAATGTAAATAAATAGGCGATCAAAGTTGGCAAAACTCGCCGATATTTTTGCAACGGAAATATTAAACTTACAACCAGGATTAGTGTATCAGATGCCGCCTGACTTGCCGGTCCATGTGCGCCAAAATCCCTCGATTGAATAGACTGCCAGTGCCAACCAAATCAACGCAAATCCTATCAAGCGGCTACTGCTGAGCGGTTCATGGTACAGCCACACGCCCAGCAAGAATTGCAACGACGGCGCGATGTACTGCAAAAATCCGAGCACCGATAACGGAATGCGCCGCACACCTGCCGAGAACATCAACAACGGTATCGCTGTAATCGGCCCCGCTGCCACCAGCAACCATTTGGACGAAATCGGCGCTGAAAGAAACGCGTTGTGATGATCCATCGTCAGCACGATCAAATATCCCAGTGCAAATGGAAACAGCGTCATCGTCTCTACCGAAAACCCTTCCAATGTTTCCAGCGTCGCTGTCTTGCGCATCAATCCGTACGTGCCAAACGTTGCAGCCAGCATCAAGCCGATCCAGGGCAAATGCCCGGTTTGCCATGTCAACCATGCTACGCCGCACACTGCCAATGCAAAAGCGCACCATTGCCCGAATCGCATCCGCTCACGCAAAAATAGAAAACCCAAAAACACATTGACCAGCGGCGTAATGAAATAACCGAGGCTTGCATCCAATATGTGATCGTTATTGGTTGCCCAGATATAGATGAACCAATTGGTCGACAACAGCAGTGCGCTCGCTGTGCTGGCAGCCAGAATTCTCGGCTGCCGCTGCAAGCTGACCAGCCATGACCATTGCTTGCGCCATGCCAGTACCGCCACGCAGAAGACTAGCGACCAGACCATCCGGTGCAGCAGAATTTCTATCGGTGGAATACCTTGCAAGGCTTTGAAATACAGTGGGAACAAGCCCCACACAATGTAGGCGGCAGAAGCGTAAAGAATACCGGTGCGCATGTTGACCTATTAAAAATCGAGCGATAAATTCTAGTTGCTGTGAGTCGCATTGTCCACGCAATATCGCATATATTTTCACGCAAGGATTGAATATGAATGACATTGCGCCAAGGTGCATTACTGTTGACAAAACACCGGAAGTTTTTCCATATGACGAAGCAAAAAAATAACATGTATTTGCAATGATGTTGTGTTCGATCCGTTGATGCCTCAACCTAAATATTCCATATTGCCGCAAACAGACAGGCTCTGTCCGGAAATCATCGCACCGGCCGGCGAGCAAATGAATAAAATCTGGTTGGCGACATCTTCGGGAGAAACCATGCGCCGCATCGATACTTTTTCGACGAAGCGTGTTCGCATCTCATCTTGCGACACACCGGCCGCGGCGGCTTTGGCGGCAATGATTTGTTCGACGCGATCGCCTTTGACCGTACCGGGCAGCACAGCATTGACGCGAATATTCGATGGGCCCAGCTCCATCGCCCAGGTCTTGGTCAGCCCGACCACACCAAACTTGGATGCCGAATAGGGTGTGCGTAGCGGATAACCGAGCCGTCCTGCAACGGAAGACATGTTGACGATCGAGCCGCCACCCGCAGCCTTGATCATCGGCACGGCACGTCGTGCGCACAGGAACAAGCCGGTCAGGTTGATGCCTATGGTGCGCTGCCAATCTGCCAGTTCGATATCTTCCAATTTGGCAGTCGGCCCTGCGATGCCGGCATTGTTGATCAATGCATCCATCGTTCCCCAGCGTGCTTTCAAATCCGCAAACATCGCATCGACTTGTGTTTCGTTCGATACATCGGTAAGGCTGGCGCTGATGCTCGGCATGCCTGCCTTGGCTGCGGACAATGCGTCTGCGTTGACATCACAGATATGCACTTGCGCGCCGGCTTCAACGAAAGTCCTCGCGATTACCAAACCAATCCCTTGCGCACCGGCACTCACGACGACCCGCTTCTGATCCATATTCATATCCACGCTCATTTCCACTCCTTCATATTTTTATTTCCAGAACGCATTTCATCAATATGCATATGCTTATTGATGAAATGCGTTCTACATGTTGCGCCGGTATTGTCCGCCTACCGCAAACAACGTATCGGTAATCTGGCCGAGCGAACATACACGCACAGCTTCCATCAATTTCTCAAACACGTTTTCATCATCGATCACTGCCTGCTGTAACGCGACAAGCATCGCAGGCGCTTGTGCAGCATGGCGCGAGTGAAAATCTGCAAGGCGTTTCAACTGCGATTGTTTTTCTTCATCGGTAGAACGAGCCAATTCCAGTTTTTGAGCCGTGCCCGTCACCTTTGGATTGCGGAACGTATTGACGCCAACAATCGGCAAGCTGCCATCATGCTTCTTGTGTTCATACAGCATGGATTCTTCCTGGATCTTGCCGCGCTGATAACCGGTTTCCATTGCACCCAACACGCCGCCACGTTCGGCTATGCGTTCGAATTCCTGCAGCACAGCCTCTTCCACCAAATCGGTCAATTCTTCGATGATGAAGCTGCCTTGGTTCGGATTTTCGTTCTTGGCCAAACCCCACTCGCGGTTGATGATCAGCTGGATTGCCAATGCGCGCCGCACCGATTCATCGGTCGGCGTGGTAATCGCTTCGTCGTAGGCATTCGTATGCAGTGAATTGCAATTGTCGTAAATCGCAATTAAGGCTTGCAGTGTGGTGCGGATATCGTTGAAGTCGATTTCTTGCGCATGCAGGGAGCGGCCTGATGTTTGAATATGGTATTTAAGTTTTTGCGAGCGTTCGTTCGCGCCGTATTTTTCGCGCATCGCGACTGCCCATATGCGACGTGCAACACGCCCCATCACCGTATATTCCGGATCCATGCCATTGCTGAAGAAGAACGACAAGTTTGGCGCGAAATCGTCGATCTGCATGCCGCGCGCCAAATATGCTTCAACAAAGGTAAAACCATTCGATAACGTAAAAGCCAGTTGCGAGATCGGATTCGCGCCTGCTTCTGCAATGTGATAACCGGAAATCGAGACCGAATAAAAATTGCGCACCTGGTTCTGCAAGAAATATTGCTGAATATCGCCCATCACTTTCAATGAGAATTCCGTCGAAAAGATACAGGTATTCTGTCCTTGGTCTTCTTTCAAGATGTCGGCTTGCACTGTGCCGCGCACGTTCTTCAATACCCACGCCTTAATTTCGGCAGCTTCATTCGCTGTTGGCTCGCGCTTGTTGGCATCACAAAATTTATTGAGTTGTTGATCGATCGCTGTGTTCATGAACATCGCCAATATCGTCGGCGCCGGACCGTTGATCGTCATCGAAACGGACGTCGTCGGATCGCACAATTCAAAGCCGTCGTATAACACTTTCATGTCTTCCAGCGTGGCAATCGACACGCCGGAGTTGCCGATCTTGCCGTAAATATCAGGACGAATTGCCGGGTCGGCGCCGTACAATGTGACGGAATCGAACGCAGTGGAAAGACGTTTTGCTTCCATGCCTTCCGACACCAATTTAAAACGGCGGTTGGTGCGAAACGGATCGCCTTCCCCGGCGAACATGCGAGTCGGATCTTCGTTCTCGCGCTTGAATGCAAAGACGCCTGCCGTATAAGGAAATGCACCGGGAACATTATCGAGCATTAGCCAACGCAGGATTTCGCCGTGATCTTCGTATCTGGGTAATGCGACCTTGCGGATTCTGGTGCCGGACAACGTATGACTAATGAGATTTGTACGGATTTCCTTGTCGCGGTTTTTTACAGCATATTCGTCACTGGCATAAGCCGTCTGCAACTCAGGCCACTGCGCAAGTAACTTCTTTGCTTCAGCATCGAGTTTGGCATCACGCTCGCGAATCAATCCATCGATATCGGCCGCGGCGTCGTTGCCCTTTCTATTCTCTGCCAGCATGCGTTTGGCTTCTTGTAACTGCTGTCGCTCACGTGCCAACTTGACTTGCTGCGCAGTGAACTTATGATAACCACGCACGGTATCGGCGATCTCTGCCAGATAACGACTGCGCGCCGGTGGCACAATCGCATTTTTTCCCGATGAAAATTTCACATTCACTGCTGCCAGCTTACCCACTCGTGTTTTCAATCCCAACATCGCCAATTTTGGCAACAACCCTTGATACAGCGCGGTAACGCCGTCGTCGTTGAAACGCGATGCCTGCGTGCCGTACACCGGCATTTCATCAGGCCGTTTGTTCCATAATTCGCGATTGCGTTGATATTGTTTCGCCACATCGCGTAGTGCATCCTGCGATCCTTTGCGATCGAATTTATTGATCGCGACAAAATCGGCGAAGTCCAGCATATCGATTTTTTCGAGTTGCGATGCCGCGCCAAACTCCGGCGTCATCACATACATGCTGACATCGACGTGTGGCACGATCGCCGCATCGCCCTGCCCGATTCCGGAAGTCTCAATGATGATCAAATCGAACTCTGCGATCTTGCATGCTGCGATCACGTCGGGCAGCGCTTGTGATATTTCAGATCCGGTGTCGCGTGTCGCCAATGAGCGCATGAAGACGCGCTCTCCATCGCTCCATGGATTGATCGCATTCATGCGGATGCGATCGCCCAGCAGTGCACCGCCTGATTTGCGGCGCGATGGATCGATCGAGATCACTGCAATATTGAGCGCATCGTCTTGATCCAGTCTGATGCGTCGAATCAGTTCATCCGTCAGCGATGATTTGCCGGCGCCGCCCGTGCCGGTAATGCCAAGTGTCGGGACATTGAATGACGTCGCGGTTTGATGCAGCTCTGCCTTCAGCGCTGCACCCGCCTGGTCGTTTTCCAGCGCAGTAATCAGTTGAGCCAGTGCGCGATATCTGGCACTTCCATTGGTTCCGATTACTGCATCGAGCGCGGTGGGCGCATACGATGACAAATCGATGTCGCACGCCTGGATCATTGAATTGATCATGCCAACCAGCCCCATGCGCTGCCCGTCTTCCGGACTGAAAATACGCGTGACGCCATAGGCATGCAACTCGGCGATTTCATCCGGCACAATCACCCCGCCGCCGCCGCCAAACACTTTGATATGCGCACCGCCGCGTTGCCGCAACAGATCGATCATGTATTTGAAATATTCAACATGGCCACCTTGGTAGCTGGAGATTGCAATCCCTTGTACGTCTTCTTGCAGAGCGGCTGTGACGATGTCGTCGACCGAACGATTGTGGCCAAGGTGAATGACTTCAGCGCCCTTTGCCATCAGGATGCGGCGCATGATATTGATCGATGCGTCATGCCCGTCGAACAGCGACGCTGCCGTGACGAAGCGCACCTTATTGACCGGCTTGTATTCAGCCAGGCTGTGCGAAATCGAAAGATCGGTCATTTTTGTCCCCACTTTTGCAAGCGCCTTTATTGCCGTTAGCGCAAGTTTAAGTGACGTTTACGTTAACGTCAATTTGCCAAAGTATAACCTGAATTTTGATGCTGGCTGACAACTTGGAAAAAGCAGTCAATCCACGAAAAACACGTAAGGCACGAAATAAATTAAAAATTGATGTCGGTTCAGTTGTTCACCTATCAGGTCACAATCTGAAGAGAGCTATCTTTTCGAAATTGTTCGTGCTTTTCGTGTTATTGCGGACCAATGTCGTCTTTAGAATTAATGGCCCTCAGACCTGCAGGATCACCGATGCAAACAAACAGGATGCGTCGCGATACGCATCCGGCAAGAGCAGCTAGAGGAATTTATTGAAAAATGAAGAAAAATTGAAACGCCATCAACAATCGACAGCCATCAATTGGGTGCCACATCATCGAAGAAGAATTCGACGGAATCGTTTGAGACTTCCGAATGCAACGCGCCGCTGCTTACCAGTTCGTCATAGAAACAAACCTGATTGCGGTTATGGGTTTTGGCGTAATACAACGCTTGATCGGCATGGCCGAGAATAACGACAGGCGTTTCTTTTTTGATGCTGCTGAAACCAACGCTGACCGTAACCTGGCCAACTTGCGGAAAATCATACTTTTCCACATTGGCGCGGAAGCGCTCAAAAATCTTGCGCGCATCGTCAAGCGATGTCGAGCGCAACAGCACAACGAATTCTTCACCGCCGAAGCGGAAAATACGGTCTTGCGAGCGGAACGAAGTGCGCAGCAAATTGGCGATCAGAATCAATACTTCATCACCATACAAATGTCCAAAAGTGTCATTGACGCGTTTGAAGTGGTCAATATCGACCACTGCAAGCCATTGCTCTTTTCCATCCAGTTGTTGACGACGCTCGTCCTGCTCTTGTGATTGCGCATCACCCGATACATTGGAAGATGCCACCAGTTTGGAAAACTTTTCATCAAAGGTTTTGCGGTTAAGCAAACCTGTCAATGAATCACGCTCACTGTAATCAAGCAAATTTTGAAAATTACGGTAGACGCTCAGAATGCCTTCCATCATGTGCAAAGTTTCGCCCTGATAGGCATGCGCACTGACGATTTGAAGACAAGTGCCAACCTTGTCGTTGATCCACACTGGAATCCAGAGAATGTGTTCAGCCGACCCCTTTGTTTCTTCGGCATTCGCCAAGCGCTTCTCGATGCAATTGACGAGAACCGGATAATTGGAAATGGATTCGCCGGTCTGGTCAGTCTCTTGGTATTCTTCTATCGAAGCAACTTTACCGTCCTTGATCCACACGCGTGGTTTGACGTACATCTCGTCACGAACGCGGAAAATATCGATAACCTGTACTTGAGCCGCACCGACCAATTCGTGCAGAGCTGAAATAACAGAAATATCAAGTAGATTATGGTCACGATGACCAGTAATTTCTACGAGATGTTTAAGAAGAGTATCCATTTTGAGCTGGGTATGCACAATCACAATAGCAGGGCTAGCATTCAAAGACAACTGAAGAAAGGCACAATAAGCATCAAATTAAATCGATTGGTTATTTATTAAAGGTGGCAGCATGCCCAGGCAGCACTTTAATTTCCTGGAAAGTAAAGTACACCACCACATTCTATCTGAAACAGGGGACTTATTGAGTCTGTTACTACGGACACACTTGGTTTTCCATGAGTCAAATCAAAAGCTTATTTTGTGTATCTGGACTCAGGCAACACATCAGGTCGAAGCTGTTTAGCAGCGCATTCTACACCTCCGGCCAACCTAGATTCTACATCTACGGAACCAGGAATTAACAAACTTGACAAATATTTATTAAATTTTTGTCACTTTTTTGATTGTTTCCATAGTGCTACCTATCTTGATCAGGCAAAAAATCCCCATCAAAATTGCTAAGGTTTCCTCGCCACCAGGTTGATTAGTGTCTCTTCGCGAATAGCCGGTGGCTTGATCCCTAACAAACGCTCCATCAAGCCCAGGTCTTCGCGGCTCCACCATAAATATGGATAGGAGATCGACTCTTGCGGCACATGAAAACCGGCACTGCGAACCAGTTGAAGATATTCCGGCGCAGTCTTTTGTACTTTCATCGGATGACGAAACAACAGCCGGATGATCCACGAATGGATATAGCGCTTGGTCGACTCTGCAAATAACAATACGCCGCCCGGTTTCAATACACGGAAAAATTCCTGGATCGCGCGCTCTTGATAAATCAGATGATGAAAAGTCTGATGGCAGAAAAGCAGATCGACACTGTTATCTTCCAGTGTCAAACGCGAGCTTGAACAATTAATGAATTCCGCTTTGGCGCCGTTGCGTTCCGCTTCCTTCGCCGATACTGCCAGCATGTCGGGATCGATGTCCATGCCGATCAACCGTTGCGGTGAAAACCGCTCATTCAATTTTTTGAGCGACTTACCCGAACCGCAACCAACATCAGCCACAACCGGATAAGACAGTTGGCGATCGGGAATCAATCGCTCCAGATCGCTGATCGCAACCTCCAGCACTTCATAAACCCATAGCTCGGTCTTCAAAAACCATTTGCCGAATGCGGTTTCAGGAACGTGCGGTTCCAGCTTGTTTTCAAGCGTTGTTGTATTCATGAATTATTACGAAAATTACGAATTTAATTTTGCTGCAATCGCATTGCCGGCTCTGCTCACCGCTTTGCGTCCCAGGTGTTGCGAGATAAATTGTCCTGCTTCGACCACTGCCAGCAGATCGATGCCGGTGTCAATGCCGAGTCCTTGCATCATATACAGCACGTCTTCCGTTGCGACATTGCCGGTCGCACCCTTCGCATACGGACAGCCGCCCAAGCCTGCCACCGATGAATGGAAAATCGATATGCCGACTTCCATGCTGGCGTAAATATTTGCCAATGCCTGGCCATACGTATCGTGAAAATGTCCGGACAATCGTTCGATCGGAAATTCCTGCGCAGCACGTTGCATCACTGTTTGCACCTTGACCGGTGTGCCGACGCCAATGGTATCAGCGATATCGATTTCATCGCAGCGCAAGTCGCGCAAACGCGACACCACTTCGGCGACGGCTTCCGGCGACACTTCGCCTTGATATGGACAACCGAGTGCGCAACTGATGCTGCCGCGCAAACGCAATCCGTTTTGTTTAGCCGTTTTTGCTACGTCGCGAAAACGTTCGATCGATTCGGCAATTGAGCAGTTGATATTTTTTTGCGAGAAGGCTTCCGATGCTGCGGCAAAAATCACAACCTCATCGGCGTTGGCAGCCAATGCTGCGTCGAAGCCTTTCATATTCGGCACCAATGCCGAATAAACCACACCGACTTTGCGCTTGATGCCTGCCATCACTTCAGATGAGGTTGCCATCTGCGGCACCCATTTTGGCGACACGAAAGACGCTGCTTCAATATTGGCAAAACCGGCTTGCGTCAAACGATCGATCAACGCAATCTTGATGTCGGCAGCAATCGTTTGCTGCTCATTTTGCAAACCGTCGCGCGGACCGACTTCAATTATTTTGACTGTGCTGGGCAAGCTCATTGCAATCTCCTTGGCTGCATCTTATTCGATCGGCTTGAAGGACAATAGTTGCGCGCCTTCGACAACCTGATCGCCAACTGCGTACAACATTTCTTCAACCAGACCTTTCGCCGGTGCAGCGATGGTGTGCTCCATTTTCATCGCTTCCATGATGAGTAGCGGCGTACCTTTTTCAACCTTGGTGTTTTGATTAGCCAATACCGCGACGATCTTGCCGGACATCGGTGCGGTGAGGCGGCCGCCTTCCGCTTCTGCTTGTCCTGCGTGCAGCAATGGATCGTTGTACGTCAATGCAGTATGATTGCCGTTCGTGAAGATGTGGAACACTTCGCCGTCGCGCACTACTGTGCCACGCACAGTATCGTCACCAAGCTTGAACGCCAGATCATGTGTATCACGGTGGCAATCAGTCACCGCAAATGCCACGCCATCACGCGTGATTTTCCATCCATCATTTTGGTATGCAATCGTCACATCAATGTTAGCCGGCGCATCTGAAAAATAATCGGTAAAACGTAATGAGCGTTGTAACGTGCTATTCATGCGCCAACCTGTTGCACTCGCCCATGGATCATTCGTTGCACCGGACTTTAACTTTTTTTGTTCTGACAGAAGCAACGAAACACCGGCCAATGCCAACACCGGCATCGAAATCGCAGCGGGCGGCGGAAACAAAATTGCCTGATGCTTTTCAATCAAACCGGTATCCAGATCTGCTGTCGCAAACGGTTTACTGGTAATCAAACGCCGCAGAAATGCGATGTTGGTTGCAAGGCCGACGATCTGATATTCAGACAAGGCTTGCGCCATGCGTGCCAATGCCGCATCGCGATCTTGTCCCCACACGATCAACTTCGCAATCATCGGATCATAGAATGGTGAGATTGCATCGCCTTCACGCACACCGCTGTCGATCCTTACCACGCCGCGCGCGGCGCCGTCTTCTCCTTCCCCATAAAAGGGGGGCGTAGCAAGGAATTCAGACGGCACGCCGTCTGCTTGCGTAGCGGATTGCGCTTGCAAGCGTAATCCTCTTGGTTGGGATGGGGGTGTTAACGTCGCACTGCGCGGAACCTCAAACGCCACCGCCCGCGGCGTCCGCAAATATTGCAAGTTTCCAATCGACGGCAAAAACCCCTTCTCCGGATTTTCCGCATAAATACGCGCTTCAATCGCATGACCATTGATCGCCAATTGTTCCTGCGCAAGCGGCAACGGCTCACCCGATGCAACACGCAACTGCCACTCAACCAAATCCAATCCCGTGATCATTTCAGTCACCGGATGTTCGACTTGCAAGCGAGTATTCATCTCCATGAAATAAAACGAGCCATCCTGATTGGCGATGAATTCCACAGTGCCCGCACCAACATAACCAACCGCTTGCGCAGCAGCGACTGCAGCTGCACCCATTGCTGCACGGCGCTCCGGCGTCATGCCGGGCGCAGGCGCTTCCTCCAACACTTTTTGATGGCGACGCTGCACCGAGCAATCGCGCTCGAACAAATACACGCAATTGCCTTGCGTATCAGCGAATACCTGGATCTCGATATGACGCGGCTGCGTCAGATATTTTTCGATCAATACCTTGTCGTCACCAAAACTATTGATCGCTTCGCGCTTGCATGACGCGAGCGCGGCTTTGAAATCGACACTGCGCTCGACAATCCGCATGCCTTTTCCGCCACCGCCTGCACTGGCTTTCAGCAATACCGGATAAGCAATTTGATCTGCTTGTTGCTGCAAGAATGCGGCATCCTGATTGTCGCCGTGATAGCCGGGCACCAACGGCACCTTGGCTTTTCCCATCAAGGTTTTGGCGGCCGACTTGGAACCCATTGCGTCAATCGCTGCAACAGGCGGCCCGATGAAAACCAAACCGGCTTGTGCACATGCATTCGCGAATGCTGCGTTCTCCGACAAAAACCCATAGCCGGGATGTATTGCCTGTGCGCCGGTTGCCAATGCGGCGGCGATGATCTTGTCGATGCACAGATAACTTTCTTGCGCCGGTGCAGCGCCGATGAATACAGCTTCATCACATGCAGCAACATGTTTCGCATTGGCATCCGCTTCCGAATAGACCGCAACGGTTTTCACGCCCATGCGTCGCGCAGTGGCGGCGACACGGCAGGCGATTTCGCCTCGGTTGGCTATCAGGATTTTTGAAAACATATGATGGGCTTGCAAGTTGGCAATCAGGAAATCGCACTCGAACATTGTACGTCTAACTTATGGGCAAAGCTGATGCCTTGCTGTTAGGATATCTCTTCGCATATATTCAAGCCATTTCTTAGGCTACACCTACGGCGCAATGCGCTCGCTTATTGACGCCCTACTTGTTGCAGCTTACAGCCTTTATGGCATCGCCCTTTGGGACAACATAGTAGATCTCTCCTTTACCCTCATATCGCCGGATGTCGTAACGCGTGGCATCGACTCTTGCAGCAAGGAGAGGCGGGGCGGGAACCGACACCGACACTTCTTCAATGGGGTTGGGGAACCGGGTCCCGTTCGGATTCGGCGTGTGGACGTAGAGCGCATCGTCAGCGGAGTTCTCCAAGTCAATGTATGCGAACAGCTGATGAGGCTGGCCGTAGGCGGCAAGCTCGGCACGCGCTCGACTCAGAGCTCGGAGCAGCGCGTTCAGATGCCTGACTCGCTGTCTCCTGCCTACATTGCCTTTTCCGTTCCAATCGAAGTGTTCGTGGTGCAGATCGCACCATTGCTTCTGATCCATGCGAACGATGTACTCGCGGCTTCGTTTTTGAAGCTTTGCGTAGTAGCGGCGGTCTGCAACGTGCATGAGTAAAACCTAACGTAATGTATACCGCAAAATCTGCGGCATAAAATGGTGATTGAGGTATATATTGGCCATATAGAATCTCCAAAAGTTACACGCTCATTCGATTTGCGGGCCATGCTGTGTGTGCTTACACAGTTATAAATCCGCCAAGCCCCACAAAGCTAAATCACGAAGGCGTCACATCACACCGCGCATCAATCGCCTGACTACGTGTACGCATCCCCAATTTTTCCAGCAACGCACGATCACTTTCAACTTCCGGATTACCGGTCGTCAGCAACTTGTCGCCATAGAAAATCGAATTGGCACCAGCCATGAAACACAACGCCTGGATCGCTTCACCCATCTCACGACGGCCAGCGGATAAACGCACACGCGCTTTAGGCATCGTGATGCGTGCGACGGCGACAGTACGCACGAATTCCAGCAAATCGATCTTGTCGGTGCCATGCAATGGCGTGCCTTCGACCTGCACCAGGTTGTTGATCGGCACCGATTCCGGATACGGTGTCAGGTTAGCCAATTGCGCGATCAGGCCTGCGCGTTGACGGCGCGATTCGCCCATGCCGACAATGCCGCCGCTGCAGACTTTAATGCCGACATTGCGCACGCGCCCCAGCGTATCCAGGCGGTCCTGATAATCGCGCGTCGAAATCACGTTGCCGTAAAACTCCGGCGCGGTATCGAGGTTGTGGTTGTAATAGTCGAGTCCGGCTTCTTTCAAACGCTCGGCCTGGTGCTCGGCCAGCATGCCGAGTGTCGCGCAGGTTTCCATGCCTAATGCCTTGACGCCGCGCACCATGCTTTCGATCTGTTCCAGGTCGCGGTCTTTCGGTTCGCGCCATGCGGCGCCCATGCAGAAGCGGGTTGCGCCGTGTTCTTTTGCTTGCTGCGCGGCTTGCAATACTTCATCGAGCGGCAGGATTTTTTTCGCGGTGACGCCGGTGTCGTAACGTGCTGCTTGCGGGCAGTAGCCGCAGTCTTCTTCACAGCCACCGGTTTTGATTGATAACAATGTCGCCAATTCGACTTCGGTCGGATCGAAATTTTCGCGATGCACTTGCTGTGCGCGATACAGCAGATCATTGAACGGCAGATCGAATAGCGCGACGATGTCATCGACAGGCCATTTGTCCGCGATCACTTCGGCGACAGGGGTGGGTTTGGAGCGGAAAATAACTGGTTGCGATGACATAACAGAATTCCTTCTAACAAAAAAATTATTGCTGCTTAATGCCTGAGCGGTTACTCCCTCTCCCGCATCAGCGGGAGAGGGTTGGGGTGAGGGCGCGCGGCGATTGATTTAAGCACTTGCTTCAATGCGACCGCTGTTGCCCTCACCCTAGCCCTCTCCCGCTGATGCGGGAGAGGGAATGCAATGCATCAGTCCTATTACTTTACCGATTCGCCAGGCCAGCCCGGCAAACTTGAAAAATCCACATGCTTGGCTGCCGCTGCAGCCAGTGGCGCATCCAGTCGCGGCACGCAACCTAGCAACGGTGCAGGCAAACGTGCACGTAATGCTTCCATATTCGCCAATCCATGCTGCATGCCGAGATCGACGACATTGGCGACCCAACCTGCTAGTTTTAAACCACGCGCCTTGATCGCATCGGCAGTGAGCAACGCATGGTTGAGACAACCGAGCCGCAACCCGACCACCATAATCACTGGCAAGCCCAACTGCTGCGCCAGATCGGCGGTGTCCTCCTGATCGGATAGTGGCACGCGGAACCCGCCTACTCCCTCCACCACTACCGCATCCGCCATTGCACAGACACGATTGTAGCAAGACAGGATGTGCGCCACCTCAATTTTGGTGTTTTCCAGCGCGGCTGCGATATGCGGCGCGGCGGCTTCATGCAGCAAATATGGTGACATCAATTCTAATGGCAAATTAACATTTGCCGCTGCCGCCATACTATCCACATCGTCATTATGCCAAATTCCATCGCGCAACTCCGTTCCGGCTGCGATCGGCTTCATGCCGGCAGCACGTACGCCTCTCTGCACCAACGCGTGCAATAGCGCGGACGAGACCAAAGTTTTACCGATGCCGGTGTCGGTACCAGTGATGAAATAAGCGGTTTTCGCGGTCATTTCAATGTTGTCTCCAAGCTGTTCAACGCCGTTGTCAATTGCGTCACATCTTCTTTGGTATGCGCTGCCGACAAGGTGACGCGCAAACGGGCTGTCCCTTCCGGTACGGTGGGTGGCCTGATAGCAGGCACCCACATTCCCTGATCGTACAGCGCTGCGGCAACACGTAACGCAGCTTCATTGGTGCCGATGATGACCGGCTGGATCGCCGTTTCAGAATGTGGGCATTGCCATTTTTGCAGCCGCCATTCCGTTTGCAATTGTTTGATCAACGCTTGCAAATGCGCGCGCCGCTGATTGCCTTCGTTGCTGCTGATGATATCGATGCTGGTCAATAGTGCATGCGCCAAGGCCGGTGCTGCCGCTGTCGTATAGATATAGGGACGCGCTCTTTGGACCAGCCAATCGATGACTGTTTCATGTGCAGCGACGAAAGCGCCGCCGACACCAGCCGCCTTGCCGAGCGTGCCCATGTAAATCAAATATGGTGAGCGCAATGCGAAATGCTCCAACACGCCGCGACCATGCTTGCCCAATACACCGAAGCCATGCGCATCGTCGACTACCAGCCATGCGCCGTATTGCTCGCATAATTTGAGTAGCGCCGGCACCGGCGCCAAGTCGCCATCCATGCTGAACACGCTGTCGGTCACCACGACTTTGGTTTTCGCCGTACTGGCTTTCAGATAATTTTCCAGCGCCGCGGTATCGCCGTGCGGATAAATCTGCACTTTCGCTTTCGACAGACGCGCGCCATCGATCAGCGACGCGTGGTTCACTGCTTCTGAAAAAATCGTCGCCTCAGTTCCATCCTGCACAGTCAATGCAGTCAGCATCGCCAGATTCGCCATATAGCCGGTGCAAAAATACAGTGCGCGCGCCGATTCCAAATGCGGCGACAGAAAATCAGCCAGCCTGTCTTCCAACAGCGCATGCGCACGCGAATGACCGCTGACCAAATGCGCTGCCCCGCTACCGACGCCATACAGGGTGGCACCTTCGCGCAATGCCTCCACCATGCGAGGATGCGCGGCCAGCCCCAGATAATCGTTACTGCAAAATGCCAGCATAGGGCGGCCATCCACTTGCACGCGCGGAGCGCATGGTGTGTCGGTCACGCGCCGGCGGCGGCGCAGTGCGCGCGCATCCAGTTGCTGCAGTTCCTTTTGCAATGAGGCTATTAATGGCATCGTCATCGCTTTTCTCCCTGCCCTATTACCTGCTCAAATACTTTCAAGGTTCGTGCGGCCAAACCGTCCATCTCGTCGTCATTCAGCACATACGGCGGCATCATGTAGACGGTGCGGCCGATCGGACGCATCAACAATTCCTGCTCCAATGCCGCACTGAAAAACCGTCGCGAGAATGTAGCGGCAGCAGCGGCATCCTCAATCACCGCATCAAACGCCCAGATCATGCCGCGCTGGCGGAAGTGCTGCACTTTTTTATGCTGTGCCAACGGTATCAGCGCTGCAGTCAAACGCTCCGCACGTTCACCGTTACGGTTGATCACGTCGTCTTCATCGAAGATCGCCAACGTCGCCAACGCCGCGCGGCATGCCAATGGGTTGCCGGTGTACGAATGAGAATGCAAGAATCCGCGCGTCACATCCTTGTGATAAAACGCCTGATAAATATCGTCACGCGTCATCACCAGCGACAATGGCAGATAACCGCCGCTGATACCTTTTGACAGGCACATAAAATCCGGCCAGATGTTGGCCTGTTCACATGCGAAGAAAGTTCCGGTGCGGCCGCAACCGACGGCGATTTCATCGGCGATCATATGTACTTGATAACGATCGCACAAAGCGCGTACTTCGGATAGATAAACCGGATCGTACATTGCCATGCCGGTCGCGCATTGCACCAGTGGTTCCACAATAATGGCGGCGATATGTCCGGCACGTTCAGCAAACAATGCTTCCAGTTCACCCGCAGCGCGGCGTGCGACATCGGCTGCGGTTTCGCCTTCTTGTGCACCACGCGCATCGGGTGATGCAACCACATGTGACTTTTGCAGCAAAGGTCCGTAAGCATCGCGGAAGATCGCGACATCAGTGACTGCCAGAGCGCCGATCGTTTCGCCGTGATAGCTGCCTTTCAAGCAAACAAATTCTTGCTTGCTCGATTTTCCGTTATTGCGCCACGCATGGAAACTCATTTTCAATGCGATCTCCACCGCCGATGCGCCATCGGACGCATAGAAGCAATGACCGAGCGCGTGGCCGGTGCGTGCTGCGAGTTGTTCGGACAATGCAATCACCGGCTCGTGCGTGAAGCCTGCCAGCATCGCGTGTTCCAATTTGTCGAGCTGATCTTTCAGCGCTGCGTTAATGCGCGGATTCGCATGACCGAATAAATTCACCCACCATGAACTGATTGCATCCAGATAGCGTTTGCCATCGGCGTCGTATAGCCACACGCCGCGACCATGACTGACCGGGATCAGTGGCACAGTCTCGTGGTGCTGCATTTGCGTGCAAGGGTGCCAGACGCTTTGCAGGCTGCGGGTTACCCAGTCGGATTGTTTTACTGAACTCACTAGCTACTCCGTATTAAGCCCTCTCCCCTAGCGGGAGAGGGTTGGGGTGAGGAGGCTTGGCGGCTAATTCAACAATCCGCATCAACACCCCCTCAAGATTCAACATCACATCGTTGTTCCAGAATCGAACAACCAAAAATCCTTGCGATTCCAACCATCTTGTTCGTTCTTCATCGCATTCTTGAGCATCGGCATGTTGGTCGCCATCCAGCTCAATGATTAATCTAATTTCAAAGCAAATAAAATCGACGATGTATCTGCCGATTGCTACTTGTCTGCGAAATTTCAGTTGATTGATCTGTCTGTTACGCAAGGCCATCCAGAGTATTTTTTCGGTATCGGTTTGATTGCGTCTTAATTGTCTTGCGAACATCCAGCCCCTCACCCTGCCCTCTCCCGCGAGGGGAGAGGGTTCCAAATTTTGTGTGTTATTTGTTCAGCCAGCTGGGCTTTCGCTTTTCGAGAAACGCCTTGACCCCTTCACGTCCCTCATCCGATTCACGAATCGTAGCAATACGCTCCACCGTACCAGCAATCAAATCATCCGTCAGCGGCATACCCGCCACATCGCGCACCAAGCGTTTAGTTTCCTTGATTGCATTGGGACTTGCCAACAACAACGAACTGACGATCGCATCAACCGCCGCACCCAACGGATCAGGCGTCGCTTGCACATTCGCCATTCCTTCCAATGTATCCAGGACAGTCGTCGATACAACTTGATGCACGAACCCGATGCGCAACGCCTCCTGCGCCGAGAACTTTTCCGCCGTCAGAAAATACCGGCGCGCCGCATGCTCACCCATCGCCTTGATCACATAGGGCGATATCGTCGCGGGCATCAATCCAATCTTCACTTCGGACAAACAGAAATGTGCATCTTCAACCGTCACCGCAATATCACAGGCAGCCACCAATCCCATCCCGCCTGCATAGCAATCGCCTTGCACCTTGGCGATGACCGGTTTGGGGCACTCATAAATCGTACGCAGCATCTCGGCCAATAGTGCCGCATCCGCACGATTCTCTTCATGCGTGTAAGTGGCCATTTTCTTCATCCACTGTAAATCGGCGCCTGCGCAAAATACCGGACCGCGCGCTGCCAACACGATGACACGCACGCTGTCATCACCACCCAATTCGCGAAATGCTTGCGTGATTTCTGCAATCGATAATTCATTGAATGCATTGCGCACGTCAGGGCGATTGAGTATGACGCGCGCAACGCTGTCCTGCCGCTCTATCTGGATCGTCTGGTAATTCATCGCTTCATCTCTAACTGCAGCATATAAATGAGATCCATCTCGGGAACTTTATAACCGGTTGCAGTCAGCGCTGCGCTGACTTGTCCTCTGTGATGCGTGCCGTGATTGAATACATGTCCGAGTGCACTGGCAAAAGGGACGACAACCTGTCCGCCGGAAGTCCTGGTGTAATGCAGATTGCCCTCAAACCGTTTGAGGTCCAGTGTTGCGATCCAGGGACTCCAGCGTTTTACGGCATCGCGCAATGCTGATGCCAACAGCGCCCTGTCGGTTTCCAGTTCCGCATTCAATGGTAGCGTCAACGATATGCCTTCAGCAAAACGCGAATACCAATGCTGCTCGCCGACCAGCATATGATTCAACGTGCCGTGTACCGATTTAAAAAACAAACCGCAGTCCTGACGATAATGTGCATCGATCATCTGTCCGACTTCAGCCAGCACTTTGTCGGTAGCCCATATGTGATAACGCGCTAATGTTTCAAAATAGTTTTGCATATTGATGTCCTTACATACGAAATACGCCAAACTTTGTTTCAGGAATCGGCGCATTCAACGCCGCACTCAACCCCAACCCCAGCACCATGCGCGTATCAACCGGATCGATGATGCCATCATCCCATAGCCGCGCCGATGCGTAATACGGATGCCCTTGATGTTCGTATTGCTCCTTGATCGGCTGCTTGAATGCAGCCTCTTCTTCCTTGCTCCACGTGCCGCCCTTGCCTTCGATGCCATCGCGTTTGACGGTTGCCAGCACACTGGCCGCTTGCTCGCCGCCCATCACCGAGATGCGCGCGTTCGGCCACATCCACAAGAAACGCGGCGAGAATGCGCGGCCGCACATGCCGTAATTGCCGGCGCCGAAACTGCCGCCGATGATCACGGTAAATTTTGGCACGGCGGCAGTGGACACTGCCGTCACCATCTTGGCACCGTTGCGTGCGATGCCTTCATTTTCATACTTGCGGCCAACCATGAAACCGGTAATGTTCTGCAAAAACACCAACGGGATTTTGCGTTGGCAGCACAGTTCGATGAAATGCGTACCCTTCAATGCCGATTCGGAAAACAGAATACCGTTGTTTGCGATGATACCGACCGGCATGCCGAAGATATGTGCGAAACCGCAAATCAAGGTGGTGCCGTAACGCGCCTTGAACTCATCAAATTCGCTGCCATCGACCACACGTGAAATCACCTCATGTATATCAAACTGCCGCCGCGTATCGACTGGGATCAAGCCGTACAATTCCTGCGCCGAGTATTTTGGCTCTATTGGTTCACGCAAGACCAGCGAATGTTTTTTCTGACGATTCAAGTTCGATACGATCGTGCGCGCCAACGATAACGCATGTGTGTCATTTTGTGCCAGATGATCGACCACGCCGGACAGACGCGTATGCACATCGGCACCACCCAGGTCATCCGCCGTCACCACTTCGCCTGTCGCTGCTTTCACCAACGGTGGCCCGCCCAAAAAAATTGTGCCTTGATCCTTGACGATGATCGACTCATCGCTCATCGCCGGCACATACGCACCGCCTGCAGTGCAGGAACCCATGATCACTGCGACTTGTGGAATACCTTTGGCCGAAAGATTGGCTTGATTGAAAAAGATGCGGCCGAAATGATCGCGGTCCGGAAACACCTCATCCTGATTCGGCAAATTGGCTCCGCCGCTATCGACCAGATAAATGCACGGCAGATTATTGTGCTCCGCGATTTCTTGTGCGCGTAAATGTTTCTTCACGGTGATTGGGTAATAGGTGCCGCCCTTGACGGTGGCGTCATTGCAGACGATTACGCATTCCTGCCCCGACACGCGGCCGATGCCGGTGATGATGCCGGCGGCTGGCGCCGCATCATTGCCGTTTTTTTCCTTGTACATATCGAAGGCGGCAAACTGAGAAAATTCCAGGAACGGCGTGCCGGGATCGAGCAGCATTTGCACTCGATCGCGCGGCAGCAATTTGCCGCGTCCTGTGTGCTTGTTGCGCGCCTCTTCACCGCCACCCAGCATGATTTTTCCCACTTTGGCTTTGAGGTCATTAACCAAAGCTTGCATGGCAGCGGCGTTGACTTTGAAGTCGTCCGACCGGCTATTTATTTTTGTTTCAAGAATTGTCATTTATCGCCTTCCGGAAAACTGCCATCCACATAAAACCAGCGTCCATCTTCTCGAATAAACCGGCTCACTTCATGCAGACGTTCTGCCCGTCCGCCTATCTTGTAACGCGCAACAAATTCGACCGTCGCTTCATCACCCATCTGCTGATGCTTGCGCACTTCCAGTCCGATCCACTTCAAGCCCTCGTCTTCAGCAGCCAGTTTGGTGTCTGGCCGAGAACGCGCATACCATGTCGCTTGCAGATACACCTCATCACGCAACGTGTACGCGGTGTAACGCGAGCGCATCAATTCGACTGCTGTCTGCGGCACCTCATCGTTTGCAATGAAGCAGCCGCAACATTGTGCATACTCAGTGCCGCCACACGGACAAGGCACTTTCTTATTCTGCCGTGTCATTGCAATAGATCCGGCAGCAGCGCCATATCAGCAAATATGCTTGCAGCGCCGGCATCCAACAATCTCTGCGGGTCGATGTGCGCCGCATAACCGAATACCGTCATACCTGCCGCCACACCCGCAGCGACGCCGGTCGGCGTGTCCTCAATCACGGCACAACGATGCGGCGACACACCCATCGTTTGCGCCGCCAGCAAATACACATCCGGCGCTGGTTTACTGCGTGCGACTTCCATGTCACTGAACATTTTCCCGTCAAACCATGGCAACAAGCCGGTGCGCCCCAGTGTCAAATACATCTTCGCGCGCTCCGCACCTGATGCCACACAAAACGGCATGCCCGATTCAATCAATGTTTCAATTGCCGTATGCACGCCGCGCACCGGTTGAATCTTTTCAGCCAGACAGATATCGCGACGCACGACAAAATTCGCATAAAAATCCGATGCCAGCGGTTTGCCGATACGTGCTTCGATTGTGCCAAGCTCGTCAATAAACGATTTGCCGACGAAAGCATGCATCGTTTCTTCAAGCGTGATCGGCCAACCCAGCTCATTGAGCATGTCGGCCAATACGCCACAAGTTATCGGCTCGCTATCTACCAGCACACCGTCACAATCGAATGCGACCAGATCAAACGCTTTCATCAACTCTTTTTCGCCTTTTCAGTCACCGGCGCCCCTGCTGCTTTCCATGCAGTGAAGCCGCCTTCGATATCTGCCACCGATGTCAAACCCATGTCTTGCACTGTCTTGGTAGTTAACGCACTGCGCCAACCGGCTGCACAAAAAAAGATGAATTCTTTTTGTTCGCCAAATACCGGCTTGAAATACGGCGACTCCGGATCGACCCAAAATTCAATCATGCCGCGCGGTGCATGGTAAGCACCGGGAATGATGCCTTCCCGTTCCAACTCACGCACATCGCGTATATCGACGAATAACGCATTCGGATCCTCCAGCTTGGCGCGCGCTTCTTCTATCGAATACGTTTTGATCTGTGCGCTTGCTTCCGCCAGCAATGCTTTATATCCTTTTTTCATCGGCATCGTGCCCTCTGCATTTCTAAAATGCTGAATCGTAGTACAGCGCTTGCCGGTCCGGCGAGAATCTCAGCATGGATTCCCGCTTTCGCGGGAACGACGGTAATTTGAGCGGACGCTCCATTTTTCCTGACACGCCATTAAATCTTGCCGTGCTTTAGCGTTGCTTCAACCTGATCAAATCGGTCGAAGCCCCAGAACGATTCCCCATCCACAATCAAGAAAGGCGAACCGAATACCCCTCTTTCCATCGCGTGCGTGACTTCCTTCTTTAGCTGATCTTTGAGCTCTGGGCTGCCGACCGCGTCTTGCAAAGCAGCAGCATCGACTCCGACGCCGGTACCGATCTGCGCAACGTTAGCCGAATTACCGATGTCAATGCCATCGACAAAGTATGCCTTGTAGATTGCCTTGGCAAATTCGATTGCTTTCGCACTGCCTGCCATTTCTTGCGCCCACAATACGGCGCGAGCAGCCGCTTGCGTCGATATCGGGAACGTACCCGGTCGCTTATATGGAATGCCATGAAAGCGTGCGGTCCGCTCAAAATCGTGCAATGAATAATTCCCTTTCAGAGGAATTGACGGTAGCGGCGCGCTGCCTGTGGTCTGGAACACCACGCCCAACAGGATCGGATGCCATTTGACTTTGCGTTGATATTTCGCCGCGAGCTCATCGATGCGCGTCGATGCGAAATAACCGTAGGGTGAAGAAAAGTCGAAATAAAAATCGATTGCTGAGCTCATAGTTCTCCCTTTTTCTTTTTCGTTATTACCAAGGCAAATGCTTGCCGCTGTGATTGCGATACGTTCCTGTATCAGCAGGCTTCAAGCTATCAATCACGCGCAGCATGCCTTGCACGCTCTCTTGCGGTGATAGCGTCGCATTGGCGCCGCCCATCGCAGTACGCACCCAACCGGGACACATGGCGACCATGATCGCCTTCGGATAATCGAACGATGCCGCTTTGACCGCCATGTTGAGCGCCGCCTTGGAGACGCGATACGTCCAGCCGCCGCTTGATGTGGTCTCGCCGATGCTGCCCATGCCGCTGCTGATGAAAATGAATCTTCCATGCGCTGCTTCCACCATCGGCGCCACGGTCGGAATCAATTGCATCGCACCACGCACATTGGTGTGCATCACCTTATCAAAATCGGCGACGGTCGGCGCCGTGTCGGCATGCGCATTCGATCCGAACACACCGGCGACGTACACCGCCAAATCCAGTTTCACATCATCCAGCTGCCAAGCCAGTTCTGCCAGCGACGCTGTCTTGGCGACATCGAGCTTGATCGGTTCTGCACCGACAGTTCGAAGATGCGCCAAGCCTTCGTCATCACGAGCAGTAGCAAATACTTTCCATCCATCGGCCAACAACTGTTGCACGAACTCACTACCGATACCACGCGATGCACCGATTACAAGAGCAGTTTTCATGACTCACCTTTTAATATGCATCCAGCACACACTATATTGATTGATTTACTCATCATAATCTTCCATATGATGCAGTTTGGGCTGAAGTGACTGTGAACTCCCTTGATAACAAAAACGAATTTCCTGCGGATAAGGAAATACATCCTCCACCTGACCTTCCATCAGTCTTTGTTTGCGCGCTTGCCAATATTCCGACGTCAACAAGTCCGCATGATGCTCCATGAATACTTTTCGAATATTGAGATTGGCCAGCAAAAAAACACCCAACTGTTCCGGAAACACGTCATTCTTCGCGATCGAATACCAGGGCTCGGCTGACATTTCATCTTCCTCATTGCGCGCTTCCGGTATCACACGGAAATTGCAGTCGGTGATGTATTCGATTTCGTCGTAGTCGTAGAACACCACGCGGCCATGGCGTGTCACGCCAAAGTTTTTATACAGCATATCGCCCGGGAAGATATTGACGCCGACCAATTCCTTGATGGCATTGCCGTATTCGATCACGCCATGTTCCAGCGCCGCGAAATCACCCTCTTTTTCAGCGTTGGTTAACCAGATATTGAGCGGCACCATGCGGCGTTCGATGTACAAATGCTTGATGATGATTTGGTCGCGCTCTTCTTCCACGATCGATGGCGCAACCTCTTTCAATTCGGCCAGCAGCTCATCGGAAAATCGTGCGCGCGGAAAAGCGACGTTGGAATATTCCAGCGTATCGGCAAGGCGGCCGACGCGATCATGATTTTTCACCAGCAAATACTTTTCCTTGACCAGTTCGCGCGTGGTTTCTTTCGGCGCAGGGAAATGATCCTTGATCACCTTGAACACATACGGAAATGACGGCAATGCAAACACCACCATCACCAATCCGCGAATGCCGGGCGCTTTATCGATACGGTCGGATGAATGCTTCAGATGATGCAGGAAATCGCGATAGAACAGCGCCTTTCCCTGCTTTTGCAAACCGAGCAAGGTATAAATTTCACTGCGCGGTTTATTCGGCAATAGCGAACGCAGGAAATGCACATAAGCCGAGGGTACTTCCATGTCGACCATGAAGTACGCGCGCGTAAATGAGAACAGCAGTGAAATCAGCACGGTGTCGAACAGCACCGTGTCCAGCACCAGCTCTCCCTTGCGGTTATGCAGGATCGGAATGACAAACGGAAAAACGCGGTTACCGTTGATGCCCTTGCCGACCAGATAAGCGCCTTTGTTGCGATAAAACAGGCTCGCCAACACTTGAATTTGATGATTCGCTTCGCGCCGCTGATCGGTGAATACTTCCCTGATCCGCTCTTCGACCGACGCGATGTCCTTATCAAGATCCGCGAAAGGCAGCTTCAACTGAAAATTGGTGATGATGCGTTTCAGCGTATTGTGCAGCCCGTCTTGGCCGGGATAATAAACACGATAAGTCGGCGCACCCTCCACCGGTTCGATATAGTCGGTCGATACCGCGGGCCGTACAAAAATAAAATCGTTATGGAAATACGTGCGATGCAAAATATTGCAACACACGGAATTGAAAAACGTCTCAGCCAACTCCGGCTGCTTGTGATCGGTCAGCATGCCTATGTAGTGCAGCTTGACTTCGCGCCATACTTCATCGGTCAAGTCATCCTGGTCGTATTCATCTTCCAGGATGTGTATGCATTCCTGCACACGCAAGTCGTAAAACGCAATCCGTTCTCGCGCTGCGGTCTGCGCCTGTTTCCATTGCGCTTGTTCGAAATGGCGTTTCGCCGCCTGGCTGGTTGCGCGGAACAAGCGGTAATGCTTGTCGAAACCATCGAGGATGGTGCGCGCAATATCGAATGCGATTTGCGATGACAACAGTTTGGGGAATGCGTTTTGCATCTTGTGATTTTTTAAATGTAAGTTGTTAATACGTAGTGTAGCGAATTCCAAAACCAAGCGATGATCGTCCCTGTATGATCATCGTGTTTCCATAAACAGCTCGCGCCCGATCAGCATGCGGCGGATTTCACTGGTGCCGGCACCGATCTCATACAATTTGGCGTCACGCCACAAGCGTCCGGCCGGATAGTCGTTGATATAGCCGTTGCCGCCCAATGCCTGTATCGTCTCACCGGCCATCCATGTGGCTTTTTCGGCGCTGTACAAAATCGCTCCGGCCGCATCCTTGCGCAATGCGCGAATCGCATCCGGTGTCCTGGCGCGATCGCACGCTTGTCCGACTGCGTACACATACGATTTGCATGCCATCATGGTCGAGTACATGTCGGCGATTTTTCCCTGCATCAGCTGGAATTCGCCGATCGGCTGGCCGAACTGTTTGCGCTCGTGCACATACGGCAGCGTGACGTCCATGCACGCTTGCATGATGCCGAGCGGACCGCCGGATAATACGGCGCGTTCAATATCGAGACCCGACATCAGCACATTGACGCCATTGCCGATGCCGCCCAATACATTTTCCATCGGCACTTCACAATCCTGAAACACCAGCTCGCCGGTATGCGACCCGCGCATGCCGAGCTTGTCGAGTTTTTGTGCGATGCTGAATCCCTTGAATTTTTTCTCAATCAGGAATGCAGTGATGCCGCGCGCACCGGCCGCCAAATCGCTTTTTGCATAGACCACCAGTACATCGGCATCAGGCCCGTTGGTGATCCACATCTTCGTGCCATTCAACACCCAGCGGTCGCCTTTCCGGTCGGCGCGCAATTTCATGTTCACGACATCGGAACCTGCATTCGGCTCCGACATCGCGAGCGCACCGATCCAGTCTCCTGCAATCAACTTGGGCAAATACTTCGCTTTCTGTTCTGCCGTGCCGTTGCGGCGAATTTGATTGACGCATAGATTCGAATGCGCGCCATACGACAAACCGACCGCGGCCGATGCACGAGAAATTTCTTCCATTGCCACGATGTGCGCGAGATAGCTCATCGCCGCACCGCCGTATTCCTCTTCAACCGTGATGCCGAGTATGCCGAGGTCGCCCATCTTTTTCCATACATCCATCGGAAATTGATCGGTACGGTCTATCTCGGCAGCGCGCGGTGCGATCTCGGCTTGCGCAAACTGTTGCACTGCTGCGCGCAACGCGGCGATATCTTCTCCATGATCGAAGCTCAAGCCGGGTAAGTGCATCATGATATTGTCCTTTGCCGGTTATGTGTCAGCACGTCTCAATCCGCGTGCTTTGTTCTGGACGAGGCCGATTTTTTTGTTGTGCTTTGTATTGCCGACTTGCCGGCCGATTTTGATTTGCCGCTGCCGTTGCCGTTAATCACGCGATGACATTCCTTCTCGTGTGCGGCGATCTCGGCCAGCATCACTTCGATGTCTTCGCGCTGCTGTTCCAGCGCTTCCCGATGCCGCGACAAGACAGCGAGAAAGCGCTTCATTTGCGCTGTCGAATCCTTGGGCGATTCATACATGTCGACCAGGCTTTTGATTTCAGACAGTGTGAGGCCGAGCCGCTTGCCACGCAAAGTGAGTTTCAAGCGCGTGCGCTCACGCGCGGTATAGACGCGGATGCGTCCGCCGGCGCCTTCGCGTGTCGGGCTGATCAGACCTTGATCTTCATAAAAGCGAATCGCGCGTGGCGTGATATCAAATTCGCTGGCTAATTCGGTAATCGTGTAAGTTGGCATAATGGCGCTCTAGGTGCTTGCTGCTTGCTCAACAAGGAAAATGAATAATGTTTACAATCGCAGTTTACGTAAACGTCAATTGCGTCATTGTAGGCGTCTGTGCCTGAAAAGTGAATATCTGGCTTATTTCATAAGTGGCAACACATGAATGATCTCGAATCCCGTCTTGACTATCCCTTCGGCGACACGCTGCCGGTTGCCGGCTCTGTGCATGAAATCGCACCCGGCCTGTTATGGCTGCGCATGGGATTGCCGTTTGCGCTGAATCATATCAATTTGTGGCTGGCGGAAGATATCTTCGAAGGCGAGTCCGGTCCAACGCACGGCTGGACAGCCATCGATTGCGGCATTGCAAACGACGATACGCGCACAACTTGGGAAGCCATTTTTGCGACACAATTGCGCGGCTTGCCGATTGTGCGCGTCCTTGCCACGCATTGCCATCCTGACCACGTCGGCCTGGCAGATTGGTTATGCACGCGCTGGCATGCGCCGTTGTGGATGACTACCGGCGAATATGGTTTTGCGCGCATGATGTCGGCGGCACTGCCCGGTGTCGACGGTACTGCAATGTTTCCGCATTTTCAGCGGCACGGCTTGACCGATCCGGCCATGCTGGAAAAACTGCAAGCGCGCAAAAGCTATTTTCCATCAATGGTTCCGTCCGTCCCGCTCGCCTACACGCGCATCCAGGACGAGCAGCCGATTCGTATCGGCAATCACGATTGGCGCGTCATTACCGGCTTTGGTCATGCGCCGGAACATGCATCGCTGTACTGCGCCGACTTGAATGTATTGATATCCGGCGACATGGTATTGCCGCGCATTTCCACCAACGTGTCGGTGTTTGCCGTCGAACCGGAAGCAAATCCGGTCCAGTTGTATCTTGATTCCCTCGCCAAATTTAACAATTTGCCTGTCGATACGCTGGTGCTGCCTTCTCATGGCAAGCCATTCCGAGGCTTGCACGAGCGGATCAGCCAGTTGCGTACACATCACAAGGATCGCTTGACTGAAGTTCTGCAGGCATGCGTCAATCCTTGCTCGGCCGCCGATATCGTGCCGATCATGTTTCGTCGTCCGTTGGACGCGCATCAACTGACCTTTGCGATGGGTGAGGCATTGGCGCATTTGCACAAGCTATGGTTTGCTGGCAAGCTTCGACGCGAAATTTGCGCGGATGGCATCATTCGCTTCCAAATTGCCACCTGAGCTTTTTTGCGGTGTTGGCACACATGCCCGCAGGATGATCCGCGCTGTTTATCGCGTTGAAACCGATCATCACTACACTCGCTTTAGCCACCCTTTTAAGGCACACTTAAGTAAACGCACGTGGTTAGGCATTATGATTGCCTTCATCGGTGCAATGGTCATCAACCGCTGCCTTTCATAATCTGGTGCCCGTATTCGGCATCCTGTTTGGCGCGCTATTGCTGCATGAGCCGATTTTACTTTCGATGGTCATTGGCGGCGCATTAGTCATTACTGGTGTAACACTGACCAATCGTTGAAGTTTTCCCGTAAAAATCCATCGGTAATTCACAATTAGATCTGCGTTTTAATTACGTAAATCAAGATTGTTGCGTATAGTGCTGTGAATCATGATTTACATCAAGGTACCGGATCTCGAAGCAGGCAATGTCTCTAGGTATTAAATGCACTGCCAAGTGGAAATACAGCTCGTAAAATGTTGCGAAATCAATGTGGCAACGAAACTAACCGTTCCAGATTGTGATCATACAATTGCAGCATTTACTAAAAACGTAGCCGCACTTAACCGGAATTTTTTTTTGAGAGTTGTTGTCACAGTAAGTTTCTTTTTTCTAGAGACTGACTGTTACGTTGCTCCGTGGAATAGTCCGCAGTTATGAACTCATCTAGTGAACAAGAGAATTTCAGTAAACGTTTCCGTCAAGCCCTGCGAAACGCCGATTACTCTCCCGATAGTCCAACTCAGTTGGCACGCGAATTTAATATTCGTTACAGCAGCGGCCATGTCACTCCACATGCAGTGCGCAAGTGGTTGGTGGGAGAATCGATCCCCACCCAAGAAAAATTGCGCATTCTCGCGAATTGGTTAGGGGTAACGGCCGAATGGCTGCGCTACGGTGGAGAGCAAAACCTCAACAATGAGGCGCCCGCGACCGGGGAATCCATCGATGGCACAGAACGATTTGAATCAGCAGATATCAAACTGCTTTCCGATCTGTATCGCTTGGATAAGCACTATCAAATGATCGCACGTGAAATCATCCGGATGTTAGTGCGAATAAATCACACCAAAGACTAAGAGCGTCTAACAGCATCTTGCAGTCAGTGATTCGGCTCGCTCATCAATTGCTGTAGATAGCGCAAACCCGGAATCGCGCGACTGCCATACCAAGACAACATCTCGCCATCGATCAAACGCACAGGTTTGCCGATTTGTTTTTCCAGTGCATCGACATGCTCTTCGGTAAAGCGATATGGTTCGCTTGAGAGCAATACACAATCAATTGAATTCAGCAGCGCTTCCGACCAAGTGAAGATGGGATAGCGTCGCAGTACTGCATCACCTTTACTATCCACCCATTGTTGCCATCCAATTTCTGCAAGCATGTTGCCAATATAGGTGTCACGAGTAACGGTCATCCACGGATCTTTCCAGATGCAATACAGCACGTTCTGCGGCGCGTTTTTGGGGCGCCGTTGCAATGCAAGATATGCCTCTTCAAAAGCTGCACAAAGCTCTTCCGCCTTTTGTTCTGAACAAAAAATACCTCCAAGTAAACGGTACAGTGCCAGATTATCGCGAGGCGCTTGTGGGTGAGTAACAACAATATGCGGAATGAATTGTGCCAATACATCTACTGTCGGCTTTTCATTTTCATCGATGTTGACGATCAAATGCGTGGGCGCCAGCTTGCGGATTTTTTCGATATTGACATCTTTGGTGCCACCCACTTTTGGAATTGTCTGGACGATGGACTTTGGATGAATACAAAAACCGGTGCGCCCGACCAGCCAATGCTGCAAACCCAAATCGCACAGTAATTCGGTGATTGATGGCACCAGCGATACGATGCGTGGCG
Source organism: Burkholderiaceae bacterium (assembly GCA_036560485.1). Classification (GTDB taxonomy): domain Bacteria; phylum Pseudomonadota; class Gammaproteobacteria; order Burkholderiales; family Burkholderiaceae_D; genus DATBRC01. The sequence continues at coordinate 27,414 of DATBRC010000023.1, read as the reverse complement.
TTACCGTGCCGATGTTGACGGGTTGATGTTGGCGCCCAATTGCGTCGGTCAGCTTCATGTCGTTGTTTTATCAACCGCGCGCGCTTTATGCGGCGCACGCGCAAACGCTGCATCATAGAGCCAGTTCGGCAATAGGCGAAGCAACTTGGCCACCCATCCCATTTGCCACGGGATGACTTTGTAACTGGTTCCCGCATCGATCGCCGTTACAGCGGCGGCAGCGAATTTTTCTGCAGGCATGAGGAATGGCATTGCATAGTGATTGACCTGCGTCATCGGCGTATCGATATATCCGGGTGTGATAGTGACGACCTTGACCCCGCTCGCTCTCAATTCAACGCGCAACGATTCACAATAACTGATCACCGCAGCCTTGGATGCACTATACGCTTCCGCACCCGGCAAACCGCGAATGCCGGATACACTCCCTATCCCGACCAGGCGGCCGGTACGTTGACCGGCTAACGCTTGCGATTTCAAGGTGGCGATGAATGGCGCGAAAGTTGCCATGGTCGCGACCACATTGGTTGCGATGATTCGCTCGAATACCACCGCATCTTCCGTATATTCGGTTAATGTCCCGGCCGAAATTCCGGCACTGGCGATAACGATATCGACCCCGCCTGCGGTGGCAATAAAATCTGACGCAGCTGTTGCCAGTGCTGCATGATCGGTCACATCCAATGCATACACATGATGACGTTCCGGATGCGGCAAACTCGCCACCAATTGTTCCAGCACTTGCAGGCGTCGTGCGACCAGTCCCAACATCGCGCCTTGTTCAGCATAACGCCGGGCAAGAGCAGCGCCAATTCCGCTGGATGCACCGGTTATGAATACACGTTTCATTGTTCTGGAACCTTTATTCGAGAGCACTACATAGTCGGCTTTTGATCTGATTAGCCAATGAAAAAGTCCGCTCTCTTGCGAGTAACGGACTTTCATTAAAATTCAAGAGTGAGCGCCTTTAAGAATCGCACTCTCGATATATTATTTTTTCTTCGCGTTGGCGACCAGCCAATCCATTACCTGAAGTGCCGCTTTATGCAAAACAGGCTCAGGTTGATTACCCATCCCGACACCGACGATACCAGGCGACGTCAGATAACGGCCATCAATGGCAACTGTCGGCACGCCATCTATCTTATAAGCCTCTTGCAATTGTGCAGCCCGCTTGACTTTGGTTTCCACGCCAAATGAGTTATACAAGGCCATAAATTTTTGCTTATCGATGCCTTGTTTGGCAACGAAATCGGCTATTGCGTCCGGGTTGTCCAGCCGTTTATGTTCGACATGGATTGCGTGGAAAATTTTCGGTTGCATCTCTTCCGATTTGCCCATCGCTTCCAACGCGTAGTATAGGTGCTGCTCCGGAATCATTTCCGGACGGAAGATGACAGGCACGCGTTTAAAGTTGATCTTGTCTCCTTGTTTTTTTACCCAGGCTTCCAGATCCGGCTCAAACGCATTGCAATGCGGGCAGGAATACCAGAAGAATTCCGTCACTTCCACTTTCTTTCCGGATTCGGTCGGTTGCGCTTGCGGCAGCGTGCGATAGTCGGTTCCGTTTTGTGGATTGGCCGGTGTTGCGCCTGCGGTGCATGCAACCAAACAAAAACTCAATACTGCCAATACTTTTTGATGAATACGCATATCAGTCCTTTAAGGTCTGTTGTTATGAATCACTTCCATTATTTAGGCATACGCACGACGGCAACATCCACGCCGTTATCCGACATTTTGCCACGCACTTTGTTCATTGCTTCTATCTGGCTGAACGGGCCGACACGCACACGATACAAGACACCATTATCCGCGGGCCGTTCACTGACCTGCGCTTCAAATCCTTGCAACGCCAATTTTGCCTTTGTGCTTTCCGCCTCGGCTTGATCGCGGAATGCGCCTGCTTGCAAGTAGTATGTCCATTTATCTTCCAGACTGTCTGTTTTGGCTACCGCATCTTTCGGCTTGTCTGCCGCCTGCTTGTCGGCCGTTGATTTGTCGATCACCGGTGCTTTCGTGTCAGCCTTCACTGGTGTCTTGTTGTCGGATGCCGGCGTTGCAGGTGACTGCTGAGTTGGCTGAGGTGCCACATCTTCTTTTGCGAATTCCTTGGCCGCTTCTTTTGCTGCATCCTTATTGCCGTACAACGCCTTGTTCGGGTCGGTCATTTGATTTGCCGTTGGTTCAGGCGTTTTTTCTTTTGCCGTACGATTAATAAACGGCACCGGTGTTTTTGTGATCATCAATGCAACGATGACGGCAATCATCAAACCGACGATCAGTCCAATAATAATGCCAAGAAAAGTACCGCCCGTTTGCCTGTGTTTATAGTTAATCATGTTCTCTCTTATTACATATCGCATAATTTGTAACAGCGAATAATTACATTCTTGATGGGGCTGATACGCCGATCAGCGCCAAACCATTGCGCAAAACCTGGCGTGTTGCACACATTAACGCCAATCGTGCCATTTTGGTTGGCACGTCATCGACCAACACGCGTTCAGCATTGTAATAGCTATGCAGCTCACTCGCCAGATCACGCAGGTAAAACGCGACCTGATGCGGGCCAAGTTCCTCTAATGCCTTTTGCAATGCATCTGGATATTCTGCCAACACGGCGAGCAACGATGCTTCACGCGGTGCTGTCAGCGGAGATAAGTCGACCGAATCCAGAATTGCCTCGTCGCCATTCCATTGCGCCAATACGGAACAAATCCGCGCATGAGCATATTGCACGTAGTACACCGGGTTTTCATCCGACTGCGCCAATGCCAGATCGACATCGAATACAAATTCGGTATCTGCCTTGCGCGAGATCAGGAAGAAACGCACAGCATCGCGACCGCGCGTCAAATCACGCGAGCCGTCTTCATTGTTCACATCCCCTGCCGACCACTCAATCAAATCGCGCAACGTGACATACGATCCGGCACGCTTGGAAATTTTCACTTCCTCGCCGTTCTTCATCACAGTGACCATCTTGTGCAATACATAGTCTGGATAACCTTGCGGGATCCCCATGCCCACCGCTTGCAACCCAGCGCGCACGCGTGCAATGGTGCCGTGATGATCGCTGCCTTGTACGTTGATCACCTTGCCGAAACCGCGTTGCCATTTGGTGATGTGATAAGCGACGTCCGGCACGAAGTAAGTATACGTGCCATCCGATTTTTTCATTACACGATCTTTGTCGTCGCCATACTCGGTGGTGCGCAACCAGAGCGCGCCTTCTTGCTCATAAGTCTTGCCGGCTTTGATCAATGCATCGACTGTCGCTGTGACTTTGCCGTCGGTGTATAACGACGATTCCAGATAATAGTTATCGAACTTGACGCCGAATGCTTGCAAGTCCAGGTCCTGTTCGCGCCGTAAATAGGCGACAGCGAATTGACGGATCGATTCGATATCATCCACATCGCCGCTGGCAGTTACCGGCGCACCATCGCTCGCTGCGACTGTTTTCTTTGCAAGGAAGTCGGCGGCAATATCGCCGATGTAATCGCCGTTGTATGCGGACTCCGGCCAGTCTGCATCCCCTGGTTTCAAACCTTTGGCACGCGCTTGCACCGATGTCGCAAGCGTCGCGATCTGTACGCCTGCATCGTTGTAATAAAACTCGCGCGTGACGTCGTAGCCTTGCGCTTCAAACAAGGACGACATCGCATCACCGAGTGCGCCTTGCCGTCCATGACCGACATGCAATGGTCCGGTCGGATTGGCGGAGACAAATTCGATCAATACTTTTTTTCCTGCACCGGTTTTGCTTTGTCCGTATTGCCCAGCCTCGCGCAATATCGCTTTGACCACCGCTTGTTTGGCGGCTGCGGTCAGACGCAAGTTGATAAATCCTGGGCCTGCTATCTCAACCGTCTCTATCAAATTTGCCCGCGCAGGATTGGCCATTACCGCGGCAACCAAAGCTTGCGCCAATTCACGCGGATTTTTTTTGAGCGGCTTGGCGATCTGCATAGCGAGGTTGCACGCGACATCACCATGCGATGGATCGCGCGGGCGCTCCAGGATGACGGTCGGCTTCAGGTCTGCGCCTGCGACGATGGGCGTCAAGGCAGTCTGGAATAGATCGATGATTTGTTGCTTTTGTTGAACGAGCATGAGCTTTAATTAAATTGAGTAGGATATTGCGTACTTCACGCGCTTCAATGCAATATTGACCCCTGATTATACCGATTCGTTCCTGCAATATCTTTGGGTCCTGACAGATATTACCGGACCATCCGTCTATTCACTTTGGATAGGGTTTTGGGCAATAGGTGTCTAAAAAGCGCTGTAGTTGAAATGTTTCGGTTTCCCAGTTTGCGTTCGATACGCGCGTCACGTCCAAATAAATATATGCTTCGACTGCGCGCACTTCGTGCGCTCCAATTCTGGCCGGCACACATTCACGTCGATAATCAGCGCTTTCAAAGGCGTCCAGTACTGCAACATCCTGTTCATCGACATCAAAATAAACGACACCTTGGACCGATGCGCCCGCTTGCTCAATCATGGCCGGATAGGTTTCACCGACAATTGCGTATCGAGCATAACCGCTGACTGTCGCATTTGCTGAATGGTATTGCCCGCGCGCCACACGTTTCCAAACTTCCGGGAACATCAAGGAACCGTACGTAAAAATGTGATGGGACATTGTTTGCGCCTTTCGATCGCCAGCAAAAAAGTCCTGTACTGGATTTTCAGGAACCCGTGAAGCGCGGCGATCGTTTTTCAAGAAATGCTGCAAGTCCCTCGCGATAATCGGCGCTATCAAGATAGGAAAAAGTCGCCTTGATTTCCACATCGGTCAGTGGCTGATCGTCGTGCATCAAACGGCGCACCAGTTGCTTGTGCGTGCGTGCCACCAGCGGTGCGCCAGCTGCAATGCGGCGCGCGGTGGCGTAGGCTTCTTCATCGACTTTTTCATCGCTGACAACGCGCGTGACCAAGCCTTTTTCATACGCCTCGGCGGCTGTCAGGACACGACCCTCCAACAACAATTCCAGCGCTGTCGCAGGACCCGCCAGTGCCAACAAGCCTGTCAACTCCGTGTGTGCCATGCTAAAACCTAGGCGCTGAATCGGCACCCCGAATTTGGCTGTATCACCGGCAATACGCAAATCGCATTGACCGGCTATCTCGAACCCGCCGCCCATGCATGCGCCATGTATCAATGCGACCGTCGGATGGCGACAATCGACGATGCTTTGCAAGGCATTTGCAACCCACTCGCCGTGGTAGCGCATTGCTTGTTCGTAGGTATCGCGTTCCGTGAAAAACTCTTCGATATCGCCGCCGGCGGCAAACACATCGCCGGCGCCACGTATGACAATGCACCGTAACGATTCGTCCGCATGCAATGCATCCATCGCCTGATGGAGTTCTTGCCACATGGCGGCGTTGATTGCGTTGCGTTTGCCTGGATTATTAAGAGTGACTGTGGCGATGTCGCCATCGCGTTCAGTCAAGATGCTTGTCATTATTACTGTTTCGTATGTAGTTTGGCCAACGCCATTCTGCCCGAAAGTAAGTGATCATGCATTAAACGACCTGCCTCTGTCGCGTCGCGCTTTTGGATTGCGGCGAGTATTGCTCGGTGCTCTTCCAATGATTGCGTGACCCGTCCATCGAGCCGAAGCGAGTCCCTACGAGTCAATCGAACCACGATACGCAAGTCGTCGATCGCTTTTTGCAGCCATCGATTACCCGCGAGTTGTTGTAACGCCTGGTGAAAATCCTGATTTGCCTCGAAAAATTTGTCTACATTGCTTTGTTTTGCCGATTTTTCAAGTTGGTTATGTATGTTTTCCAAACCCGTCACATCCTTATCGGTTGCCTTTATTGTTGCCTCATAAGCAACACGGCCTTCCAATAAAGCCATCACCGGGAAAATCTCGTCCAGGTCTTCTTCCGACAATTCTGTGACATAACAACCACGACGCGGCTTGAGTTGGACCAAGCCTTCAGATGCCAATACTTTCAGCGCTTCCCGCATTGGCGTGCGGCTGATGCCATATTCTTCTGCAAGCTTCTGCTCATCAACCCATGTGCCTGGTACCAGTTCATGGGCGTAAATACGGGTGCGCAACCGTTCGGCGACTTGCTCGTAAAGGGCTGGCTGGGACAGACTCAGATTGCTCATATATTTCTCAAAGGGAATAAAATATTCTTGCATTCATAATTATGGATACAGTATTATTGTGTCTGCACAATGTCAAGCCTCACTTGAAAAATATTTCATCGATACTCGAAAACACCGATGGCAATGCTAAATTGCGATCATCCGTACGAAAGAACCGACCATGAGCAAGTCTAGCGACGCCCCGAAAGTAACCGTTCCGCCTTTGGAAAGCTGGGCCAAGGCTGCAGCCAAGTCCGCACCGGACGGTGACGTGTCCAAGCTGAATTGGCTGACGCCTGAAGGCATCACGGTCAAGCCTTTGTATACAGCGGCGGATATAAAAGATCTTCCTTATGCCGACACGCTGCCCGGCTTCGAACCCTTTGTGCGCGGCCCGCAAGCGACCATGTATGCAGTGCGCCCATGGACCATCCGCCAATATGCGGGTTTCTCAACCGCTGAAGAATCCAATGCGTTTTACCGCAAGGCGCTGGCCGCCGGCGGCCAAGGCGTATCAGTCGCATTCGATCTGGCGACCCATCGCGGCTACGATTCCGACCATCCGCGCGTGACCGGCGACGTCGGCAAAGCCGGTGTCGCGATCGATTCGGTCGAAGACATGAAAATCCTGTTCAACGAAATCCCGCTCGACAAAATATCGGTATCGATGACGATGAACGGCGCGGTGCTGCCGGTGTTGGCGGGTTACGTAGTCGCTGCCGAAGAGCAAGGCGTGTCGCAAGACAAATTGTCCGGCACCATCCAGAACGACATTCTCAAAGAGTTCATGGTCCGCAATACTTATATCTATGGGCCGAAGCCATCGATGCGCATCATCGCCGACATCATCGGCTACACCGCAAAGAATATGCCGAAGTTCAATTCGATCTCGATCTCCGGCTATCACATGCAGGAAGCGGGCGCGAACCAGGCGCTGGAATTGGCGTTCACGCTGGCTGACGGCAAGGAATACGTAAAGACCGCCATTGCCAGCGGCATGGATGTCGATGAATTCGCCGGACGCTTGAGTTTCTTTTTCGCGATCGGCATGAATTTCTATCTGGAAGTCGCCAAGCTGCGCGCAGCACGTTTGCTGTGGTGGCGCATCATGAAAGAATTCAATCCGAAGAGCCAGAAGTCGATGATGCTGCGCACCCATTGCCAGACATCCGGCTGGTCGCTGACCGAGCAAGATCCGTACAACAACGTCGTGCGCACCACGGTCGAAGCAATGGCAGCCGTGTTCGGCGGCACGCAATCGCTGCACACCAATTCACTTGATGAAGCGATCGCATTACCGACCGAATTCTCGGCACGAATCGCACGCAATACACAATTGATCATCCAGGAAGAAACGCACATCACCAGCGTGGTCGACCCGTGGGCCGGTTCCTACATGATGGAAAAACTGACGCAGGATATCGCCGACCAGGCGTGGGCGATCATTGAAGAAGTCGAGGCAATGGGCGGCATGATCCAGGCAGTCGATTCCGGTTGGGCAAAGCTGAAGATCGAAGCCAGCGCAGCAGAAAAACAAGCGCGCATCGATTCCGGCAAGGACGTGATCGTCGGCGTCAATAAGTACAAACTGGCGAAAGAAGATCCGGTCGAAACGCGCGAGATCGATAACACCGCCGTACGCATTTCGCAGATCGAACGCCTGAAAAAAATCCGCGGCAGCCGCGATCAAAAAGCCGTCACCGCAGCATTGGCCGCCTTGACCGAAGCCGCCAAAGGCGAACAAGGCGATGGTCAAGGCAACCTGCTCGATCTCGCGATCAAGGCGACACGCCTGCGCGCCACTGTGGGTGAAATTTCCGATGCACTGGAAGCAGTCTGGGGCCGCCACCGCGCGACCATTCAAAGCGTATCAGGCGTCTATGGCGCCGAATTCGGAGAGGATGACAACTGGATGGATCTCAAAAAACAAATCGAAAAATTTGCCGCCGAAGAAGGCCGCCGTCCGCGCATCATGGTTGCGAAACTCGGGCAGGATGGACACGACCGCGGCGCCAAAGTAGTCGGTAGCGCATTCGCCGATCTCGGTTTCGACGTCGACATCGGACCGCTGTTCCAGACTCCGGAAGAGGCAGCACGCCAGGCAATTGAAAACGATGTGCATGCAATCGGCATCTCGACATTGGCAGCCGGCCACAAGACATTGGTGCCGGAAATTATCAAAGCCCTCAAGGATCAAGGTGCGAGCGACATCATCGTATTTGTCGGCGGCGTGATACCGCCACAGGATTATGACTTCCTGTACAAGGCGGGTGCCAAAGGCATCTTTGGGCCTGGCACACCGATTCCGCAGTGCGCCGCAGCCGTGTTGAAAGCGATAGCTGAAACCAAAAAATAATTTCGAAAAGATAAAAATTAATCGACAGTAAAATCGCCGCGTTCCCTCCCTTTCAAGGGGAAGGAGCAAAAGCGATCAAGAGCAGAGATCCGAGACAGTGACAAAAGCGATGCCGCCATCTGGTTTGACCAAAGAAGACGCTACCCTCGTCGAGGGTGTACTCGCACGTCAGCGTCGCGCACTCGCGAAGTCGATCACGTTAATTGAATCGAGCCGTGCCGATCATCAAGTACGTGCGCAAAAAGTGTTGGAAGCGCTGCTGCCAAACACGGGCAAGTCAATTCGCATCGGGATCTCCGGTGTACCCGGCGTTGGCAAGTCAACCTTCATCGAGGCGCTCGGCATTTACCTGATTGAACAAGGTCATCGTGTCGCCGTACTCGCAATCGATCCATCATCATCCATCAGCGGCGGCTCCATCCTCGGTGACAAGACGCGCATGGAATTATTGTCGCAGCGTGAAGAAGCATTCATCCGCCCTTCTCCGGCTTCCGGCGCACTGGGTGGCGTGGCACACAAAACTCGCGAGGCATTGCTGCTGTGCGAAGCCGCAGGTTTCGATATCGTCATCGTTGAAACAGTCGGTGTCGGCCAATCCGAAACAGCCGTTGCCGGCATGGCAGATATTTTCGTGCTGCTGCAACTGCCGAACGCAGGCGATGATCTGCAAGGCATCAAGAAAGGTATCGTCGAATTGGCGGAAGTCGTCGTGTTCAACAAGGCCGATATCGATCCGCGTGCAACCGACATCGCATGCGGCCAGATGCGCGCTGCGCTGCACATGCTGCGGCCCGTTTCGCAACACTGGCAAATACCGGTGTTGAAAATGAGCGCCATTAACAAAGATGGTCTCGATACGTTCTGGGACGTCATCAAGAATTATCGTCAGACCATGAGTTCAACGGGAGAATTCGACGCCAAGCGCAAGCATCAAGCGTCGGCGTGGATGTGGAACATGATTGAGACGGGTTTGCAACAACGCTTCCGAGCGCACCCAACCGTGCAGCGCGAGTTACCCGCATTAATAAATGAAGTTGAAAACGGCACCATCACGCCGGCTGCAGCGGCGCGAAAACTATTGGAATATTTGCAGTAAATTTGTCCATTGAACAAACACGGCAAGGCAACGCTTGCTGGGTATGCTCAGTGATTTATCAATGGAACTGAAGCCGTAATCCCCTCTCCCGTCTCAGCGGGAGAGGGCTAGGGTGAGGGCCACAGCGGTCGCATTGCAGCTAGTGCTTAAATCAATCGCCGTTTGCCCTCACCCCACCCCTCTCCCACTGATGTGGGAGAGGGGGCAACTGCAGAAGTCCTGATTATTTTTGTTTTAGGGAGATCATCCATGCACGACATCATTCGCCAACTGGAAGAGAAGCGGGAACTGGCGCGACTCGGCGGCGGCGTCAAGCGCATTGAAGCGCAACACGCCAAAGGCAAGCTGACCGCACGCGAGCGTCTCGAATTGCTGCTCGATCCAGGCTCATTCGAAGAGTGGGATATGTTTGTCGAACATCGCTGCACCGACTTCGGCATGGAAGAACAGAAGATCCCGGGCGACGGCGTCGTCACCGGTTACGGCACGATCAATGGCCGCATGGTGTTCGTGTTCTCGCAAGATTTCACGGTGTTTGGTGGTGCATTGTCCGAATCGCATGCAGAAAAAATCTGCAAAGTGATGGATCATGCAATGCAAGTCGGCGCACCTGTGATCGGCTTGAACGATTCCGGCGGTGCACGGATTCAGGAAGGCGTTGCGTCGCTAGGTGGATACGCCGAAGTATTCCAGCGCAACGTGATGGCATCCGGTGTGGTGCCGCAGATCTCGATGATCATGGGACCATGCGCAGGCGGCGCGGTGTACAGCCCGGCGATGACCGACTTCATCTTCATGGTGAAAGACACGTCGTACATGTTCGTGACCGGCCCTGAAGTTGTGAAGACTGTCACGCACGAAGAAGTCACCGCAGAAGAACTCGGTGGCGCGATGACACATAACAGCAAATCCGGCGTGGCCGATCTGGCATTTGAAAACGATGTCGATGCGCTGTTGATGCTGCGCCGCTTCTTCAACTACCTGCCGCTCAACAATAAAGAAAAGCCGCCGGTGCGTCCAACCACCGATCCTGCCGAGCGCATTGATTACTCACTCGACACGCTTGTTCCGGACAATGCGAACAAACCGTACGACATGAAAGAGTTGATCAACAAGATCGTCGACGACGGCGACTTCTTTGAATTGCAACCTGACTATGCGAAAAACATCATCATTGGTTTCGCACGGATGGAAGGCCAATCGGTCGGCATCGTCGCTAATCAGCCGCTGGTATTGGCCGGTTGCCTCGACATCAAATCATCGATCAAGGCAGCACGCTTTGTACGTTTCTGCGATGCATTCAACATTCCTGTGATCACGCTGGTTGATGTTCCAGGCTTCATGCCGGGCACGTCACAAGAGTACGGCGGCATCATCAAGCACGGCGCAAAATTATTGTACGCATATGCAGAATGCACGGTGCCGAAAGTTACCGTCATCACGCGCAAGGCCTACGGCGGCGCATACGACGTGATGTCGTCCAAGCATTTGCGCGGTGACGTCAACTTCGCATGGCCATCTGCAGAGATCGCGGTGATGGGTCCGAAGGGCGCTGTGGAAATCATCTTCCGCAAAGACATCGGCGATGCAGAAAAAATTGCGCAACGCACCGAAGAGTATCGCCAGAAGTTTGCCAACCCATTCATCGCAGGGCATCGCGGGTTCATCGACGATGTCATCATGCCTAACGAAACCCGCAAGCGGATTTGTCGTTCGCTCGCCATGCTCAAGCGCAAGAAGCTTGAGAATCCATGGCGCAAACACGGCAACATTCCACTTTAAGCAACGGGGGAGATTACAACATCATGTTCAAAAAAATTCTTATTGCAAACCGCGGCGAAATCGCTTGCCGCGTCATCAAAACCGCTCGCAAGATGGGCATCAAGACCGTCGCCGTGTATTCGGAAGCGGACCGCGATGCGCGTCACGTCGAGATGGCAGATGAGGCTGTCTGCATCGGGCCTGCGCCATCGAAAGAATCGTATCTGGTAGCAGACAAGATACTCGCTGCGTGCAAACAAACCGGTGCGGAAGCAGTCCACCCTGGCTATGGCTTCCTGTCCGAGAACGCCGAGTTCTGCGACAAACTGGAAAAGGCCGGCATCATTTTCATCGGGCCGAAACCGCACGCGATGGAAGCGATGGGCGACAAGATCGCATCGAAGAAATTGGCGATGGCTGCCAAGGTCAATACGATTCCTGGTTACACCGATGTCATTGAAGATGTCGAACACGCGGTCAAGATCGCCAAAGACATCGGCTACCCTGTGATGATCAAGGCATCGGCCGGCGGCGGCGGTAAAGGCTTGCGTGTTGCACACAATGAAGCCGAAGCACGCGAAGGTTTCCAGTCATGCCGCAATGAAGCGAAAAACAGTTTCGGCGACGATCGTATCTTCATCGAAAAATTTATTGAAGAACCACGCCACATCGAGATCCAGGTGCTGGGCGACGGCCACGGCAATCTGGTGTATTTGTGGGAACGCGAATGTTCGATTCAGCGCCGCCATCAAAAAGTGATCGAAGAAGCGCCAAGCCCGTTCCTTAATCCGGAAACCCGCAAGGCGATGGGTGAGCAAGCAGTTGCATTGGCCAAGGCTGTGCAATATCAAAGCGCTGGTACAGTCGAATTCGTTGTCGGCAAAGACCGTTCGTTCTACTTTCTCGAAATGAATACGCGCTTGCAAGTGGAGCATCCAGTGACCGAATTGATCACTGGCCTCGACCTGGTTGAGCAAATGATCCGTGTCGCATACGGCGAAAAACTGTCGTTCACCCAGGATCAAATCAAGCTCGACGGTTGGGCGATGGAGTGCCGCATCAATGCTGAAGATCCATTCCGTAACTTCTTGCCCTCGACGGGACGTTTGGTCAAGTATCAACCCCCATCGGAAGCATCCGGTTATGTGCGCGTCGACACCGGCGTGTATGAGGGCGGCGAGATCTCGATGTTCTACGATCCGATGATTGCCAAGCTGATCGTCAAGGGCGCGAACCGTGCTGAAGCGATTGCGCGCATGCGCGATGCGCTCAATGCATTCGTGATTCGCGGTGTGTCATCCAATATCGCGTTCCAGGCTGCGCTGATGCAGAACAAGCGCTTCGTATCCGGCACATTCAATACCGGCTTGATCGCGGAGGTTTATCCGAAGGGTTTCAACGCAGCTGATTTGCCGCATGAAAATCCGGCCGAATTGATTGTGGTTGGCGCGGCGGTTCATCGCCGTTATCTGGAGCGCAATGCATCAATCGATGGTCAGATGCCCGGACATGAATATGTGCCCGGCAATGAATTCGTAGTGGTGCTGGGTGATGAACATCATTCCGTAGTTGCTACGCCAATTGCTGGTGGTTTCAGCGTCCAGTATGCCGGCAAGACATACGAGATTCACAGCAATTGGCAGTTCGGCCAATCGCTGTACGAAGGATCGATCAACGGCAAGCCAATCTGCCTGCAAGTTGATCGCGTTGGCCTGAAATATCGCTTGTTCCACTTTGGTACGCAAGCCGATGTGCTGGTGTTGTCGGCGCAAGCAGCAGCGATGCAAAAATTGATGCTGCACAAAGCGCCGCCGGACCTGTCGCGCTTCTTGTTATCGCCGATGCCGGGACTGCTTACCGAACTGGCTGTCAAGCCTGGTCAAGAAGTCAAAGCCGGAGAAAAATTGGCGGTGATCGAAGCGATGAAAATGGAAAACGTGTTGAAGGCTGAGCAGGATTGCGTGGTTGGCAAACTGTTGGCCAAACCGGGCGAGAGTTTGTCAGTTGATCAGGCGATTATCGAATTCAATTAATCGCTGTTTGCAATAATAAAAAGGCCGGCATGATGCTGGCCTTTTTTGTTTCGAATACCTTTCCACGAAAGACACGAAAAGCACGAAAAATTTTCTTAGCAATAGATCAGACTCCAGGGCATTGTCCATACTCCAATAATTAGATCAAAAGTGCGTTGAATTTTTGTTCGTGCTTTTCGTGTCTTTCGTGGATCAAGAATTTGCTTATCCACCAAACTGCGCAAAGCCCGCAATCACTTCAGCAGGCGCTTGCACCAATTCAATCAACACTCCTTCACCCGCGATCGGAAATTGCTCATTCGCTTTCGGATGTAAGAAAGTAATGTCATAACCGGCAGCGCCTTTGCGAATACCGCCCGGCGCAAAGCGCACACCTTGTGCCGTCAACCACTCCACCGCAACCGAAAGATTATCGACCCACAATCCAATGTGGTTCAAAGGCGGCTCATCGACCCGCGGCTTTTTCTCGACATCGAGCGGCTGCATCAAATCGACTTCCACCTTGAACGGTCCGCTACCCATCGCCAAGATGTCTTCATCTACATTTTCACGCTCGCTACGGAAATTGCCGATGATGGTCAGACCGAACATATCGACCCACAAACTTTTCATCCGCTCTTTTGACGGACCGCCGATCGCGATCTGCTGGATGCCTAAAATTTTGAACGGCCGTTGATTAATCGACATCGCATTTTCTCCGCGTTATAAAAACGTTATTTTAGTTTATTCAATCCCACCGGCAAAAGAGTAAAACTTCCCTATAAATATATGAAAGTCTGCACATATTTACAGCAAACCGCCAAGTTGCAATGATTCACATTTAGATACGGGAGTTTATTTAGTAAACATCATGTTTCGGTACTACAATTAAAACATGTCATTACTTATAAGGTGATGTTATGAACGTCGGCCAAATAATGAGTGAACACCCGGTCTCGGTAGGGCTTGATGATAACCTGGGCGCCGTAAAGGATATTTTCGATAACGCGAAATTCCATCACCTGCTTGTCATGGAAGAAGGCGAGCTTTTCGGCGTGGTATCCGACCGTGATTTACTGCGGCACATCAGCCCCAACATCGGCACCAACAACTACACCGTCAAAGACCTGGATACTCTCAAAAAGAAAGTACATCAAATTGTGACGCGCAAGCCGATCACATTGCATCCGGAAGCAAGCATCAACGATGCAGTTAACATTTTTAATAACCACCGAATTTCCTGCATCCCGATTGTCGATAACAAAAACGTTCCTGTCGGCATTATTACGTGGCGCGACATCATGAAAAATTTTCAAAAAATTTGTAACGAACAGCATTAACTATTTGCGGAATGCCAACTTCGCTATATGATTCTTTATATGAGCGAACCTATCAAAGAACGCCGCCGCGTGTCTTATTCCACCCTGTTGGAATCCGCCATGCGCTCGGCCAATCAATTATTCTCGTCCAAAGATGCGGTTGCGCGGTCTGCTGCGAGCCGCGTTCTATCTGACCTTCAAAAGCTGCGGGCTGAAATGCCATCCCGTCGTCAAGATGACGATGGCAAGACCAAATAAGCTACCGATTTACATTAAAAATTAAATTTGTGACTAGTACCATATATTGGCGGCCTTTAGAAGCATATATTGGCGGCTTTCGCCCAATTTACGCTCGTTTTACGCTGTGTTTTTCGCCAAGTTAGTAGCATATCTTGGCGGCGATTTACGGTTTAGAACCATATAATGGCGGCACGAACCAGCAACTACTGTATCTCTTCGTACCGAAACCAGAAATCTCTTTGTAATTCAGTCAATCGACGTATTCTGAACGAATCGTTCGGTTTCTCGTTAGGTGCCTTATTTTGTGATCCCCAATAACATTGCCTATGAAAATCTGAGTCATTCATTGGATTTAGATATGTCGGGTATGGAAACGGGAAATACCATTTTTAGATCCGCTTCTTCGTTATTAATGGAGCCAGAAAAATAGCTCTTTCCGGAATTCGTCACGAATTTGACGACCTGATGTTTGGATTCCATGGTTTCGCCTGCCCAGATTTCTTTAATATTTTGGATATGCCATCCACCGCCATGTTTGCGCTTTGAAGAAGTAATCAGTGCTATTTGCTCAATTTGCCTGTGCGTTGTATGCGATTTGGCATCGCTAAAATGTAAAAGAGCCTCCACTTCGCCATAGATAGCCGTTTCGCCCAGCCAGCTTTGCGCATCGAATTCTGCATATTTTATGAGGAAAAAAGGTGTACTCAATTCCAAGATCAGACAGCGCCAAAGGGGACTGTTTAGTGAAAGACTATATGGATGACGGGCAAATTTACTTCCGTATTTTCTCGTAATCATAGTTTTGGTCACCTTTTCGTTGACGCTAAAACTGAAACAAATATTGGGTGGTCTATTTGTTATTTTGATTTGTATTGACGTAAAAATTAGCTATGTAATTTATTCAATGGAAGCATTCTGAACGAACTGTTCGATTTCCCGTTGTTCGCCTTTGCCTTGCGCACATGCCTTGTGTTTTTCCAGCGCTGCAGGATCTCTGCTGCACTGGCCCAGCAACGTAGTGGCGATGTCTTCTACGTCCAGGTCGGTATTCCCATTTGCATGACGCTCAAACATCGTAATGACATCAATCAGTTTATCTGCTGCGACCACGTTGCTTGGCCCATTGACGATGGAAACATCATTGCCATAAATGGCAACGATCGGAATGATTTTTGTCGGAAGAGAGAATTCCCTGGTCAGCACCTTCGCGGTGTTTTTAGCTTGCAGCAACGCGTTGCGCATTTCGCCAGATCGTTGTTGTCCATCGTCATTTGCATGTGAAACGGTGCGCCATTCTTTCGCGTCATGCACCGCATGAATGGTTCCTGATTTGTATTTGGTCTCGATCAAAAAGAGGTTGCGTTGTGTGATTAACAGATGATCGACTTCAGCAGAATATTCGTTTGGCATGCCGGCGTTAAATACGAACAGCTTGTTGTGTAGCGCCTGGTGTGTCGGATTGTTTTGCACATAAGAATCGATTAACGCTTGTACATAGTCTTCGGCTTCTTTTCCAGCTCGTAGCTTTGCCGTGTCGGGATCAACCGGGCGATGATTGTGAATCGTGTTTTCGATCTCACTCGTGACCTCGTCATACCGTTTTCGACTTGCGTCGCTCTCGAGTGCCGCCAGCCGCGAGCGACCAAACACACTGGTGACCGCGGCACTGAATAGTGTCATTGGGATGGCCATGCCCCACTGGCCATTGAACCCCTTGTTTAATTCATATGCAAGCTGCGTGGCAGAAAAGAGTGTCGATAAGCTGAAATAGCCCCAGATACAATTGATGCCGATACGCAATCCAATCCAGGCACTCGCTTTAAAACAGTCTGCCAGCCAACTGACGCCAAAATCGAACGGGCATAAAATTCGTGTCGCCAAAAATGAGCCAAGCTGAATTGGGAAAAACAGCACCGCCTTGGTGATTTTCCAGGACGGATCTTCGTGATTCATCGGATGGTCTTTTTTGATTGCGCCTGCGTGTTACCGCACTTCGCAATTTTTTAATTCAATTTCGCCGAAACTTCCCTTTTTATAGGTGCCGCGCACGGTCGCATTTTTGTCCACGGAAAGCTTGCCGACATTCGAAATAAATTCTTGATTGGTGACGATGCATTCAATGGAATCCCGAAAAGACAGTTGATTCTTCGTTTTGGTCATATTTCCAAGAATCCTGACAGTGACACGATCATTCGTGCCATAGATACTGAGAACTTTACCGGTGGCTTGGATCACCTTGCCAAGGTATTGCTGTTCAAACGAAAACGAGTTCGACGTAAGCTTGCCGACAATCGACACCGCGGTGCCGGTGAGCGCGGGAGCATCCTGAGATGGCTCATTTGTTCCCAGTTTTAATTTGATTCTATTGATCAAGTCATCGACATGTTTACCATGGTCCTTTGCATAGCTGAGAAACGTCATCGCTTGGTCGGCCGTTTCCTTGTCACTGTCGCCGGCGATTACGCTGGCTGCCAAAAAGCTGCCGATTTGGGAGGACCAGCCATCGAGCCCCAAGTCGGGAATCCGTTTGCTTAATGCTTGCTCGCGATATTTCGTTTTGATCAACGCACATGCCGCAATCGCTTTTGCGCCGACTAACCCGCCCGCTTGCGCCATGTCGTCATTGCCTTGCTTGATATATCTATTAATTTGCCGCCACTGCTCATCCATCGACAGGTTCGTACATTTGCTAACGTCGGCTATCTGCTTGATATGGCCATCCGATGATTGATACGCTACTTCTGCGCCTGCTGACCGCGCGTCAATCAAGTCAAGAATGTCCTTGTCGGAAGGCGCTGCCAATGCGAACAGTGGAGTTATTGCCAGTGCAGTCAGCCATTTTTTATTTGTACGATAAAGCAATTTCGCCCCCTTGATTTGTAAATTCGTGCAAAGAGTTCCCCTTAAACATTGCAAATTTTATACGTAATCGCCAATAAATGCTACTCAAACTCTGTAGACCCAAAGTCATCAAATCGGCGATCTTTCGGGGATGCAAGCAAGATCCTCAAAGCCTTCGAAGCGTCAGCCAGCCAAAGTCCGGTTTGGATTGGTGCTGCGCCATGCGCGCGAGGAAATGGGACTATCGCAGGAAGTATTGGCTGATATGGCCGAGCTTCATCGCACTTATATTGGCCAGGTTGAACGTGGGGAGCGCAATATCTCGATCGACAATATGGAAAAATTGGCAGATGCAGTTAATTTGCCGCTTTGGGAAATGCTACGGCCTGAATGATGATGTACTCAAGCGGTAGACCCCTATTAGTGGGATAGGGCGCTCATCTATGGCGATGTAACAGCCACTGAAGAAGAATAGATTAAAAAGCGAACGGCTTGTCTTCAACAACTTCGAAGCGACCTGTGACTAGAACCATATATAGGCTAGGCGGGCTTTAGGAACATATCCTTGCCAAATGGCAGAGATATAGCTCTAGAGACATCTTTCTTCAATTGAAAAAAGACCGAGAGGTTTTTATCTGAACCAGTGCAGGTACAGCCATTCCCATTTAGTAATTTGATGAAACGGGCGGGCGACGCCTGATGTATCGGGGACTGGACTGCCACCAGCCATTTCTCGCGTAATCGTGTATTTCAAATCGGCGTTAGGTTTACAGCTCCAATTTCTACCATTAAGAATCACGCAGTCGCTGAATTTCGCTGATGGGTCGTTCGAGCCGGCTACCCAGAATAACACTTCCCGATGTGCTTTTAACGCACGAAAGCGATATCGTTTGCCAGCGATAACCATCCCGCTGCATTGGTTTGCTAGCCAATTCCCATTCGCGCAGTCGGCCGTATAGATCGTACGCTCACCTTGGAACGTAATGAACTCGGATATCCACCCGGTTGCAATCAGTACGATAAAGCCGAGCGTAGTCAAAAACATAACTCGCATAGTTACTCTTCTTAAGATGACGAATTTTCGCCAAATATGAGTGTGTATGGGTTATTGAGAAATTGCAACTTTTTGTGGATCGTCGATATGGATGCCGACATGATCACCATCGAAACCTCGCGTTCCGATACGGGACTGCTTGAGCGAGAGCTAAACCCGCGAATCAATGCAAACGCGACAGCGATTCCGGCTGTAGCAGAAAAGAAATTCTGTCCGGTCAAAGGCAGCATCTATGCCCAATAGCTCATCGTCGAGTCACCGCTATGGCTTTGCCAGTTGGTATTGCTGACAAAACTGACCGAGGTATTGAACGCAATATGGAGCTTGGCATAGTGGAAAAGTGAATGGATAGACTAAATGACTGCTATCGGCCAATTCCTGCCGGTGAGGCGACGACGTTTCACCGGCAGCTTTGCAGCGATTGCCGCCGTTCCATCATGCGCCCAAAGCCGAAGTAGCCTTAATTGAAAAGCGGACGTTCGCGAAAGCTTAACGCTAAGGTAACCGGGGCGCCGAAAGCGACTCGGTGTTGACCGCCGTGTTAGGCGCAACTATGCCAGCGACTGCTTCAACTGGAATACCGACTTTCTTTGCCAAAGCAAGCGCATTCTTAATTATCCAGTAGGGAGTATCAGGGTCAAACGGAGCTTCAGGGTAAGTAAGGTTGAAAAGTGTTGCAGCAACCACCTCTTCGAAGCAGTATTGACATTCGCGAACTTTATCTCCCTCTTTAATCGCTATAAGATTCCGCTCTCTCAATACGGAATGCAGATCATGCGCTTCCATCCATTTCTTACGGTTATCACAGAGCTTCCATACCAATCTATTCGATTCACGATCGGGTACATGTTCATCGAATAAGTCCAGTAATGCTTTCAGTTCTAAGATAACCATTTTTTCTGCATCCTAACGTTTGACATGAGAGGCCGCCAATAGGCGAGCCCATCTCGATGGATGGGTTAGGCGTAGCGTTGTCGAACATCGTTAAAATCCCAGCACACGTTCGAGCTGAGAGGCGAGTCCATTGAATTCAGCTCCCCACCCATTCTCAACCGACAATTCCTGCAAATTAGCTGTTGGCAACAGCAAAAGCTTTACGCGATACGTTGACGGTTCAGTGAGCAATGCATCTATGTCTTGTAGTGCTCTCGCACGATCTCCATAGATCGCTCCGTCTTTTCCGGCCTCAACTTTTGCACGAAGCTCAATGAGGATTTTCCGCGCAGCTTGATCGACATTCATAGAGTCGCCTAACGATTAAATTGACCAGCAGAACTGTCTGAGTCCAATGTCATGTTAGCTTTAATTTAAGAAGGATCGCGGACATATGCCCCTTCATTACCATAACGAATGTTGTCATAACAATGCATAGTAAATTTAGCCTCTTCATCGAATAACTCATAACCATTGATGTCTTCTCCAGGAGACCAATATTCATTTTTGAAGATAGCTTTGCGGCTGCGAAGCTTGCAATGTGCCCATATCGTCGGCCCAGAAATAAAGCCACAACAAAATAATGTTACCCCTACGCAGCCTATTCCTTTTAAATGTTCTAACAAGACGCTGCCCGGCCTTACGATAGAGATTACGAAATGTTGTTCATCGGGAAGAAGCATTGAATTGATTGAAGCTACACACCCATCCCATTCGGATAAAAGCGCATTTAACTTTTCAATATTCTCTTTTGCCATATGTTTGCCTTATAGCTAACGTCGAGGTGACGGGGTCGCCGCCATAGGTGTAAATAAAAGTGAAGTCGTCATCGGCGACTCCGTGTCGACCGTCCTGTTAGGTTCCTTCATTTCGACGAGATAAATAATTCGACACCTGCAGTGTCGGCCGAACGTAGCGAGGTAACGTGATTTTGTTCCAGGCCACTCATGAATTTTTCTAGCGCTGTGCTCTGTGGCTTGCCGTTGAAATTCAGGGACAAAAATTTACCGTCCGCGATCAAACCAAGAACCACTAGGGATTTAGATTCTTTGAATTTAATTCTATCAATTAACAGTGCCTGTACGCCTGGCGTAGCCTTGGCAGCATTACCGACCCCCGAGATCAATTCAAAACCAACTTCACGAATAGCTGATTGAAAATTGCTTCCGTCAGCCTGCGCATGTCGATCAACTTCCTCCGTAAAGAGAAAATCCACGCCACCGAACTTCGTCGAAAATGCTATCTTTGGCGCGTCTGCCGCCATAGCAACCTGAGGATTAGCAATGAAAAATAGGGCGGCAACGATGGTCGATGCCAAAAATAATGGAAGTTTCAAGTCTATCTCCTTAAGAATCTAACGCAGAGTTGACCAGCGCATTTGTGCGGCGGTGTCGAACGACAAGTTAAAAATAACCGTATACATTTTCAATGTTCTCTACTTTCGCTTATTTAAAGTCTGATTTACCAATTCTTCAAGTTTCGATCGAACTTGCTCCCGGCGATATGTTTCCCGTACCGTCCAAAACATAAGCGCTGAAGAAAATAAAAGCATGACGCCACCTGCAAACGCATGCGTCTTAATCAAGGTAAGAGCTGCGATGACAAATGGAATAGCGACAAATACTGCGAATATGCTGCTCGCCTTGCAGGTTAGCTCACCTGTAGCGTGATTAACCCAGCCCATCAAAGTTTGCCAGTTTCCAGCTGTACCGAGAATCGCGGTAACTGTCATCCCATCGAATATTTCAGGTTCGCCAGGCACTGCCACACCATATTCACATCTATTACCAGATTGAAAACTAAACAGCGTACTTGGCTCCCTATCAGCGTCTCGTCCGTCGCGAACAATGTCAAACACTCGGTCAAACGTCACTGTTTCCTGATGTAGATTGAGAGGCATTTTTAACGACTGAGTTCACCGCCGCTGAAAGCGTCGGTGTGCAACGGCGAGTTAGGTTTTTTACGCGTACTCGGCAGCATAACGTTCATAAACAGGTTCATTGTTTAGCGCTTTCACCGCATGTGACATTATTGCGTCGCTTGAATCGGAAAGCCATAACGTAACGTATCTACTATCGCTTCGTGGTCCAAAGAGACCTTCTGCTTCCAATTCCGTTAATGCTTGCAATGCCGCCTGCAGAGAACCGGCTCTAAAATTATCGAAATCCATCCCTTCATAAAGTGACTTGAGTATCTGGTTGGCGTCTTCAAAGAGCCCGAAGTCGTCCCAATCACTCCATTCTTGAGGACCAAAACGGTAATAGTTGTATGTGCCGTGGTTTGGGTCAACTTGCAATGCGCTTTCCCGGTTCGCTACTGGTCCGATACTTGAAACATCGTCATTCGTATACAAGCAATATCCATAGAACTGCTCGCTCGGCGAACCAGCCACCAGCCGACCATAGTGCTCTCGAGTTGCGTCTCTCAAGGCGGTCATCAATTTGTAAAATTTAGAGTTCATCAAGAAAAATCTAACTTGTTATAAATCGCAAAACTGCGACATAACATGGGCGATTGCGATTTAACACGATAGTAAAACCCTCCCGAAACCCGCATGAATTCTTGGCCTTAGCCATACATTGCGATTTAACACGCGATTAACAAAAACGACAAACCACGCAATACAACAAGGTAACAATGAATGCCAATTTATAACATATCAGCACCAAGCATTGTACGTTTCAAGAACCCCTTGTTACTTTGGAGAAAATTGGAGTCATAGGCGAATGTCAGCAATCCGGTCCGTTTTTGAAAGTGAGGTGACGGTGTCTCACCGACAGCTTCAGACTGGTTGCGGCCGGTCATCAATGTCCACCCAAGGGCAGATCGGTGCCCATACCGGCCAGTCGATTTCTAAAAAGCGGCCACTCAATTATGATTTGATCTCGCGATAAACGTACCCTTGCTGGAGGCTTAGAATTTAATCGAAGCTGCCAGGTTCATCCATAACGAGCAAAGTATTACCTGCCCCCCCGCATTTCGCTAATTCGATATTCATAGACTGTTGTAAACAAAAACCACCCGAAGGTGGCATTTTGTTTATGAAGCTTCGTAATTCGCTGCATACATTAATTTTTACGAGCTTGATAAGAATTTTTAATATACCACTAATGCGGTATATGGAAATGATATGCCGTTATTAGTTATAACTACATTTATTGACAACGATGAACTGCCACCACCTCCCGTCGGCGTTCCTGAAATAACCCCTGTTGTTGGATTCAAACTCAGTCCTGATGGCAAAGTCATTCCCTGTGGGATGGTGAAAAAATAAGTGGCTCCTGGAACAGGCGTCGGACTATTCAAATGAATTGATGGAGTATTCACATACGGTGTTCCACCACCTCCCGGGTAAAAAATATAAACGGGCGAATTTATATTGAGCGATAAAGTGGTATAGGTCGTGAAAACCGCGCCATTACTGCTGACCTGAACAGCTATTCCATAATTTCCTGAAACGATTGTCGTGGGTGTCCCAGAAATAATTCCTGTGTTTGAATCTAATGCAAGTCCCGGTGGCAAAACGTTATTTGCACCGTTATGATTCGACATCGAAAATTGATAGGTCGCGCCTGCCAATGGAAGATTAGGAGTCGCTGTAAATGCCTGGCTTGTCCAAGGGGTCGGACTACTGTAATCAACTGTTGGAAGTCCAGCAGTAAAATTATTTGTGAACTGCTGCGTAGTTGTAGCAGTATTCACACCGTTGCTCGCCGATGCCATAACTTTAAAGCTATAGCTACCTGCTGCAGTAATTGCGCCATGGATACGGCCAGTATTAGCATCTAATATCAAGCCTGGAGGGAGTGATCCAGTGACAATTGAATATGTGACCGTTTCATTTCCCAACGGCGTCCAGAATACATTCAACGGTGAAATGTCGAATACGTCACCGACGGTATATGAATTAGCAAAGTTATACACCACAGAAGGGCCAAAAACTGCAAACCCAACACTCCAGTCAATTTGGTTACTAACGCCGGATGCTCCAATGTGCACCACAATATTGAACACACCTAACTGTGTCGGTATACCAGTGATTGAGCAATCACTATTAAGTGTCATCCCCTGTGGGAGTGTTCCTGAAGCCAAAGAACAGTTTGGCGCATGACCTTGGAACCCTGTAAGTGTTGGAACAATGCTTGAAAAATGAAAGAGATAAGCATCACTGGAGTAGTTGATCGAAACTGTCAATGTTCCACCTGATGAACTTCCACCTCCACCGCCCCCTCCACAGCCCGCCAGTAAGAGTAAGAGCGCTAGGGATATTGACGGGAGGATCGAGAATCGAATTTTCATATTGGATCAAAAAATGTTGGAGTTCAAGCCGATTATGGCGATTAGAGAGCGGATTAAATCGGATTATTGGTTGATTAGCAATCCCATATATATGGGATGCCTTGTGATTCAAACTCGCTGGCAGCTTGTTTTGAGATCAGCCGTTGATGTTAAAAATCGACATTGTCGCCTTGCTACTATAGCTGCGTCGCTCTTGAATCAGTGCGCTCTGTATCGCATATCTTGGGATATTCGCGTTTTAGGTAATCTCTAAGATTTAACAATTTTTCACTATTTTTGGGATTATGATTAAATTGAATTTTCCATCTCTTTGTCCGTTTTGTGGAATAAGTACTAATGTCAGGTATGTGCCGAGTGCCGGCAAAGTCATTTCAAAAAAATGGTCATTCCATCTCTGGAGGTGTCCGCTCTGTTGTAAAGAACTTGGAGATTGCATGTGCCTTGAAACAAAGTATCGCTGCAAACGCTAACTCAATGACTAGAGGACCAAGACGCAAAAAAGTGAACTCTTTTGACTTGCCTATTGGCGTTCCATCAGCATTGACGAGTATCGCCAACGATATATAGTAACTTAGTGACGGGAGAATATGAACGGTAAAAAGCCAAAGGCCCAGAACAACACACGCGACCATCGCAGCCTCGTTGGCCGGAACGCGCAACACGTTGTCAAATTGAGTTCGGGGAATAAGCTTGTGTGCTAAGAACATCGGAAAGAACCAGAGCGCAATGGCTATTCCAAACATAACTGCAGCTGCTATGAAACCGAAATTGCTGGGCGCAATCCCTGGCTGGCTGCTGAGATTCATAGCGGTGCCGATTAACTGAAGCGCGATAAAGACAAGCCAGACCGAAAAAAGTCGAACCGCCAAGCCAACAATTTGTTGAGGGGTCATAAGGTTCTTCGAGTTGTTAAGTATCGGCCAGTGTAGAAGATTATTGTTTGGCTGCCTATCCCATATTTATGGGAGGCAATGGCTGCAATTGAGGAGCGGATTGAATGGCGGTTTCGTGCCGAGTACCGCCTGATTGTACCTGCAGCAATCACATTTTTTCAACTCGGTGCTCTAAGCCCTCAGAGCCATTTTGAAAAGCAATCAGTCAGTCTATGTCGGCACGCCACCATTATCTACTACTGAATTGCGGTGATTTGCCATCTTTGAGGCTTAATTTTGAACTGTGGCCCATACCGCCCGTGGGTCACATTGGCTTTCACACGCAAATATGTAAACTTCATTCCCGAGGAAGAGAACGTAATCATCATAGGATGAAGAGTCCGGCTGTTCAGGTGCCTCATCTAATTTAGGAAACTCATGCCCATCACTAAGCTGGCAAATGAAGTGCATAGGAGCGCCGCAACTGCAAACAAAGCTCTCTTCATCCTGGAGCCATTCTGGCTCACCTCCTACTGCAAATACCCAATCACTTTTCTGCGGCTGTTCTGACAATTTAAGCTCAGCTGGCTTGAGATATTGCTTCGTTGGGGTTACTACTTGTTCGCTTCCTGGTAAAGTCATGAATGCCTGCCAGTGACCGTCACCTGCCTCCCAATAATGCAAAGGCAACTTTGTATAGGACTCAAAGCTCGGTATCTCGTTATGTTGCGGGCACATGAAGATTGATAGATGGCTGCCTGGTTTAAACATGGGACTTATGAACTCAGGTAGGTCAAACTGGAAAAAGAGGACCATCTCTTTGCCACAAAGCCGGCAGCAAGGCATACCTACACCTGCCGGTAAAATGCACTGGCCGCCAACGGTATTTCTAGCGTCCCGGCCTGAGAAAACTCGGTGATAAAAATATTTTTTCATGTTCACATCAACACTGAGCTAACCGACGCAGGAATGCGGTAGCGACAAGCGATGGGTTAGATTCTGTTTTGTTAAATGGGATACTCATATGCGCCAATGTAATAGAGGTTGAACCCTGCATCCTGCACAGAACAAGGGGACGAAATTTGCGACTTCGAAATAAAAATAAGCGCGTTAGCGTCCTCAAGGTTCATTTCTTTTGCTGCGCGGCACACCGTGTCTGACCAGTGATCAGAATAAGAATATGGCTTGAAAAATTCCTGGAGAGACGATTCCGTCTCTCTTATCCCAAACTCTAAAAAGTCATGGTCACAAAATATTTTACCTTGCGAACGGTAAAACTCCGCGACTGGTTCATCATCGTCTCTATCGTAGTTTTCAGCTAACAATGCGGAAAAACGTTCTTTGTCGTGTACTTGACCGAGATAGAAATGAGAGGTTTCTGTATTAGCCATATGGGAGAGTGAGGATAGTAAATCTAATGTAGGGATGACAGGCGCAGAGCGCCCGCGTCCATTTATTTTTGCTGCTAGTCATTGATTGGCTGCTTACGGCGACATTGTTATTTGTCCGCTTGGTGCCGATTTTTGACGGTCAGCAGACTGCGATGATTGCTACTGCTACCACAACTTCCACCATGGCTTTTTGCCTGTCTTGTCGGGATCCCCAGGACGATATAATTTTTCGCTCTGGCCATCGGCAACGATGATGTTCAAAGCAAGTGCATTTTCCAGAATGAATGGAAAAACTTCATCAACCCTCGAATAGACAATTGCTAGCATCCCCATTTTGCTTGCGAAATTTCCCAGCATAGGTCCATCAGCCCAAGGACTATCTTCCATTTCGGGGTCATCATCAGCAAAGCTGCAAAGGCATGGATATTTTTTCGTGAGAGCTTCATGCAGCTTGATAAGTTTCTCGTGCGCCCCTGTTTTGTCTTCGTAATATTCTTCGCGGAGTTCCTGTATATATTTCCACGCAGCTCTATCATCTGTAGGAACATCAGTTAATACCAAATCGACTGTAAAGCTCATGGTGCTCCTTACCTATAACGAATATGTCTCGCCAAATTCCGATTGGGCACGGGTGAGTGCAAAAAAATCGTCGTCATTAGCCGCTAACGAGAATAGTTTCGTATGGCCGAAAAGTGCCGATAGTGAACATTCTCGAATTTCTGCGCTCGCTACTTATATCAATCTATTTTATTCTCAGCTTTGATGCACCTACAGGCAGAGACGGGATGACGTCTTCCTATGGTATCTGGAACAACGAATGCATACGATAAGCCGCCTTTGGCAAAACATTTTTCAGAACATTTCTTTTCCATGAACCGTAGAAAAACGCCTGCAGCAAAATATAGCAGAACTAAAATGGCGCAGATAAGAAAGGCGACCCTCCATCTAAGAAGAAATTTCCGGTGGCTGACATTCATTTCTTGTTGCGAATCGCTTTTGTGAGCATGGTTTCTGACAGTTTAGGTGAGTATAGCGCGCTTTGAAATCCCATGAATATGGGATGCCATGTCCGGTTTGGAGTGCAATTTCGAACGGCTGAAAAGTGCCGATAGCGGCGTC
>DATBRC010000022.1:0-48708 GCA_036560485.1 Burkholderiaceae bacterium | reverse complement strand
GGCATTGACCGAGGAAAAACGGGCCTGGGCACAAGACACAACCGCGCAAACGCTATCGGACGTGATGGCCGATGCCGATGTGTTTTTAGGCGTATCGGGCCCGGGCACCTTAACACAAAGCGATGTGCAACAAATGGCCAGGCAGCCAATCGTGTTTGCATTGGCCAATCCGGAACCGGAATTGCGGCCGGAATTGATCCGCGAAGTTGCGCCGGATGCGATCATCGCCACCGGCCGCTCCGACTATCCAAACCAGATCAACAATGCCTTGTGCTTCCCGTATTTGTTCCGAGCGGCATTGGATTCGGCGACCACGATGATCAATCAAGCGATGAAGCGCGCGTGCGTGCTGGCATTGGCTGACATGGCGCGCAGCGATGCGCACTTTGGCAAGGAATACATTGTGCCGACCTTGCTCGATAAACGGCTGCTGACCGAGGTGACGCCGAAGATTGCCATGGCTGCATATGACAGTGGCGTGGCGCGCAAGCAGTTGATTGAAACGGACTATCGCATGCAGTTGCAGGAACTGGCGAAGACGTTGATTTGAAAAATGTAACAGGATTGCGTGCTTTATGTGGTGGACAATGTCAGGCTTCTGTCCTATGAACAAGCTGGGTTAAATTAAATCTTCTTCGGCGATACAGAATTGGTTGCGACCAAAGTCCTTGGCCTTGTAGAGTGCAGCATCGGCCCTGTTAATCAAGTTTGTCCACGAGCGATTTTTGGGATTTTCAGATAATGACGCGAAGCCAATGCTTACTGTCATTTGATACTGATTTTCGAAGCGGTATTGGCGAACTGCGTTCAACAATCTTTCTCCTACTGTCGTTGCATTTTCTTGACCGACACCAGGGAAAATAATGCAAAATTCTTCTCCTCCATAGCGTCCTACCAGATCAATATTGCGGCAAGTTTTTTTGAGCAATTGTGCGATTTCAACCAGGAAGATATCGCCCGCTTCATGTCCAAGGTTATCGTTGATGCGCTTGAAGAAATCAACGTCAACAAAGGCAATGGTGAGCGGTTGCTGATTGCGTAATGCCATAGCCACTTCTCGCTCACCGCCAGCCACAATGGCTCGTCGATTCAACATGCCAGTCAATTCATCATGGGTCGCGAGATGGTGCTTCTCTTCCACGATGCGCTCGAAATACAGAAGCAACAAGCCTGTTCCATACAATAGAGTACCGCCTAGCGGAACCAAATAGAGAGCGCCGACCCCCGCCGATGAATGCGTCGTTGGCAGGAAATCCTGTGCTTGCAGCAGCAAGGCAGCAATACGAAACGCATTATTCAAAATCAGCAGGCCGGCAGCGCCAAGTGTCAGTATGTTGCCAAACGATCTCCCTGTTTCCGGTCCCGTCCATAATTCTCGCGAATTCAAGATAAGCATGAACAGGATCGTTGCAGACAGCAAAAGAAGGCGCTCGGCAACTGGCAACTTCATCAATAGAATCAAGCCGAAGAGAAGGAAAAAAACGATCCCGACAACCCATCCTAGTTTGATGCCCTGCTGTTTTTTGTAGAACGCCTGCGTTCCCCACAATTGTAAAATCGAGCCCCATGCCAAGCTGTTATAGCCGAGCAGTAGAAGCACGGCATGTGGGACATTGACATTGAGAACAATCATCACTATCCCAGCCGCGATAAGGATTTCTGATAGCGCCCAATAGCGCGTGCATTTTTCTCGCGGTGCCGCAAGATATACGCCTGTCATTACAAGCGCTACGCAAAGTTGTGCGACGATGAGTGCTATACCGGCTGTGAGAGAATCCATCTATGTAACTTATTCTTGTCGGGCCGTTTTATACGGCTTGCGCAAATTGCATAAAAATTTACAAGAGTGTAACAAACATTCTAACCCCCAAGAAGTATTTGTAATTCGTGCTTTGTTATGACGTGAGCAATACATTGCCCCATTATGCGGCACAGCATATATTCATTATGGTGTTTTCATCTGTTTCATTTATTTAAATGAAACGAATTACATGGAATGCGAAAAATTTATTTCTTATTGTTATCGTACTGCCATTCAATTGATTGCAGGACGCTGCTATCTTAATGGGGTTGAGATTTTGATTCGCATTTTTTCAAGCTTCAATTCAATCTTCCTTCATCTCGTATCTACCAAAAGTAAGCGGAGCAAGTAGTGATTTTTTAACCGACTGTCATCAACCGACCGAGGATACCAACCATGAGTGAACGTACTGTTTATCAATCCATACCCAATGAGCGAGTACTGAGCGCCTTTCCGCAAGATAGTGTTTATGATGCTGCCTGTCTCATGACACAAGCCAATTGCGGTAGTGTGTTGATAGTGGGGCAAGCAGGTGAGATGCTTGGCATTTTGACTGAACGTGATCTGATGACCAAGGTCGTTGCCAAAGCGCTTGATCCTCAAAAGACGCAAGTGTCTGAAGTCATGACGAAGAATCCACGTTTTGTGTCGCCCGATACCAGCGTGTCGGATGCTGTACTCATCATGCAAGAAGGTGGGTTTCGGCACTTGCCGATTCTTTCTTCGACATACAAAATTATCGGAATGTTTTCCATTCGCGATGCAGCGCCGCGAGAGATTAGTGAAGCCAAGAGCAAAGCACAGTATCTGGATCTCTTGAGTGAATCGGTTGCATACTAACGACATATCCATTTTGTTTAACGGTAATTTTCTATTCGTATATTCGTAACCTGGATACATGGCATTACGTCCGGGTTACGATCCTGCTTTACATACTCCATCTCCAGTCATTCCACTTCAAATTCCTGCACCGTTCTGCATTTTAATCAGGAATTTTTTCGAGAATAGAACCTGCTAGAAGCATCAGTCCGATGCGGGACGCAGAAATTTAATATTCAAATTCCATATTCTTTGTCTTTTACCCGCATTAGAATAGCGTTGGCTTTATTGGGTGCAGTCATTTGAGCGAATCGATATGCGCAAGCATGTTCTCACATTAATTTATAAGGGACTATCAGCATGAAGCGAGTAATTTTCAATCAAAAGGGTGGAGTAGGAAAGTCCACTATTGCAGTTAATCTTGCCAGTATCGCTGCATACAAAAATAAAAAAACCTTATTGATTGATATGGACCCGCAGTGCAATTCCAGCCGTTATTTGCTTGGTGAGGCGATGCAGGACATGACTCCAACCATGCTGGATTTTTTCAAGAGTTCGTTGGAATATCAATTATTCCCGAAACCGGAAATCAGCTTTGCACATCAAACCGATTTTGCTAATTTGTCGATCATTCCCTCTCATCCTGAAATTGGCGAACTGCTTGGCAAGCTGGAATCACGCCACAAGATCTACAAGCTGCGCGATGCGTTAAAAGCCTTGTCCAAGGATTTTGACGAAATCATTATCGATACGCCATCGGCCTATAACTTCTTTACGCAATCGGCACTCATCGCCGCCGACAGTTGTCTGATTCCATTCGATTGCGACGACTTCGCAAGACAAGCACTCTATACCTTGATCAATAATGTGGGTGAAGTACAGAATGACCATAATTCGGCGTTGCAAATCGAAGGCATTATCGTCAATCAATTTCAACCTCGTTCACGTTTGCCGCAACGCTTGGTTGACGAGTTAATCGAAGAAGGGCTCCCTGTTCTCAATACCAAATTGTCCAGTTCAGTCAAAATCCGTGAATCGCACGAACTCAAGAAGCCAATGATTTATATGGATGCGCGCCACAAGGTCAGTCAGGAGTTTATTTCCCTGTACGATGAACTGGAAAGTGCAATCAATCAGCAGAAGCAGGCAGCGTAGTGCATTGTGCATAAATCCGGTGTGTGCCTGCAACGATAAGCCTTGGATTGGGAAAGGATACTAACGACCATTTTTAAGTTTTCAGGTAAGATACTTAAAGAGATAGTTGTAAATATAACTACCCGGATTTAGTCCGACGGAAACGTTAATGAGCGGTGAAGCCCTGGAACCAATTTCAGAAGATTCTTTGCAGGCGATCCTGCTTCAACTCCAGCAAACCACCGGTGCTGATATGGTGCTGTTTGGAGAAGTGCAGTCGGCTCCTGTTTTGCGTATTCAAACATTGTGTAGCCGTTTGGATCAAACATGGCAGCCGAATTTCAGTTATTTGCTCGATACACACCCCTGCCATAATGTGATCGAAAAGCAGGGGTTTCAGCAATGGCAAAATATCGCCGACCAATTCCCTGAAGCGTTTCTCCTGCATGATAATCGGCTGACAGCCTACGCTG
This sequence comes from Burkholderiaceae bacterium, assembly GCA_036560485.1. Classification (GTDB taxonomy): domain Bacteria; phylum Pseudomonadota; class Gammaproteobacteria; order Burkholderiales; family Burkholderiaceae_D; genus DATBRC01. The sequence continues at coordinate 44,481 of DATBRC010000022.1, read as the reverse complement.
GAACACCGATTTCATTGGGGCCGGATGTAACCGGTATTCTCGTCGCCATGTCGCGTAGTCCCTGGAAAAATCCTGCATCGCTTCAGTCGCAGTTCACGGAACTCGCAGCGGAATTCAAACCGCATCACGATACGGTATTCAATGCAATCGAACATGCAAGATTGGCTCGCAAGCTGAATATCCGCGATGAGTTTTTTCGCGAGTACGTGCTGGATAATCCGACGGGAGTGTCTTTTTCGGAATTCATGCCGCCGCTTCCCATTCATTTGCCCATAGAGCAATTGATACATCGCGTCATGTACACGGCCTTTGTCGTGGAATGCAATCGCGCCATTGCACGCATGTATGGCTATCCGGATACTGTCGCGATGATGGGTGCTCGACCGCTTGATGTGAATGGTCCGGAAAAAGCGCCTCGGGTAAGCGAATACTGGGTTCGGCACCATTACGAAATTCGCGATGTTGAAAGTCAGGCAATCGACTCGGAAGGGAACGTTACCTGGATCAGCGGCAGTGTGTTTGGCAAAATTGTCGATGGCAAGGTTTTGCATTTCTGGACAAAACGCCGTGACCTGACAGTGCAGAAACGTTATGAAGCAGCAATTCAACATAAGGCGCATCATGATGCATTGACCGGCCTGCCTAATCGATATTGGTTTCAAGAGCGTATTGAGTTGCTGACTCAAGATCATATGGCGCGAGGCAAACGTTTGTGCGTTGGCTTGCTCGACTTGAACGGATTCAAGGAAATCAATGACACTTTGGGCCATGCGGTCGGAGACCAGATCTTGCGCGCCGTCGCAGTGCGTCTACTCAAGGGATTGAAGCAGCATGGCGCCGAAATGGCGCGGCTCGGCGGTGATGAGTTTGCCATTATCATGCCGGAGCTTTCGGACCCGACCCATGCGGAAGCGATGGGACATACTCTGCAAAAACTCTTGAACGAGTCTTTCGAAGTCGAAGATATGCTGCTGTCGATTGGCGGCAGTCTTGGGTTGGCACTCTTCCCGGATTGGCAAGAGACCGGAGAAGACTTGATGCGGTTGGCGGACGTCGCAATGTACGCTGCAAAAAAAGACGGCCTGCCGATGCGTTGGTACCATCCTGATATCGACAATCATTCCAAACGCCGCTTGTCGCTGCTGACTTCGCTAGGACCTGCGATTGAGCAGGGCGAATTATTTTTGGTGTATCAACCTAAAATTGATGTCTGGAATGGACATCATTCCGGTTTTGAGGCGTTGGTGCGCTGGCGCCATCCTGTGCATGGATTAATCCCGCCCAATGACTTCATTCCTTTCGCGGAAACGAATGAAGTCATTCGTCCGTTAACGCGCTGGGTACTGAACGAGGCAATTCGCCAAGGAGCCGAATGGCTCGCTGCTACCGGGACCAGGCTCAAAATGGCGGTCAACGTTTCGGTGCGCAACCTGCTGGATGAACAGCTTGAAGGGCATATTCTTGAATGCCTGAAAAAGCATGCATTTCCCGCAGATCTGCTGGAGCTGGAAGTGACCGAATCAGCGCTGATGACACGCCCTGCACAGGCAATGACGATGCTGCAATCGTTGCGTGAACTTGGCGTGTCGATTGCAATTGACGATTTTGGAACCGGCTATTCGAGCCTCGCCTATCTCGCACGTTTGCCGGTGACGACATTGAAAGTCGATCAGGCATTCGTCAAAGAGATGGTGCATTCCAAATCGGAGGAACAGATCGTTCGTTCAATTATCGGGCTCGCACACCAATGCCAATTGACTGTCGTTGCTGAGGGCGTTGAAGACGAAGCGACACTGGTTGCGTTGCTCAATATGGGATGTGATCTGGCGCAAGGCTATTTCATCGCGCGTCCGATGGAAGTGGAACAAGCCGGGAAATGGGCCGCCAATCAACAGGCAAACCCGACAGCCTTCTCTTACCTGGTTGAACAAGAGCGTAAGCGTATCGTACGGTTAGGATAAATTCAGCGGCCTAGTAGACCATCCAGTTGATTTAGTGGGATAGAAATTGATGGATTTTTTCGTATGGCAAGGCGCGAGGAAGCCGCATAGCGAGCTATGCAATGACGAGCAACGGTGAGCTGGGAATTCGAGCGACATGTCGCTCGCCAGCGCAACGGTATCGGCCTGCAAGCCGATACTCCTAAAAGCAACACAGTCATACGGAAAAAGACGCAATTTATGCCCACTAAAATTAGCTGGATGGTCTACTAGACTTGCCAAGCTCCGTCGCGATACACAACTTCATCATCCAGCATCACCGATTCCGTTGCGGCAAATACGTCGACGTGATGTCTCGCTGTAGCACGCCGGATATTGGGTTTGTTGTAGATGCCATGTTTGGCACCAAGAGACAGATGAATCCCACACATGCGCTCGTATGTGCCGATATCGTTGACCGTTCTGTCTTTTGAAAAAGAGCGATTCATGCCAAAGCCCAGTTCGCGCAACCAGACTTCACCTTCATCGGCGCGAATATTGGCAAGCACTTCATCAAATTCAGGTGTGGAATCGACGACGTCGGCGACGCGTCCTTTTGTGACTATCAGTGTGATCGGTTTTTCCGGCTGATTGACTGAAAAAGTCGTATCGCCAAAAACAAAAATGCGCACACGACCGTTGACTGCTTCCAGATCTTGCGCTTCAGTGAATACCTCACCAATTGGAAATTGGCCGCCGATGTTCTTCATTTCACTGTAATCGCCGACGTTCAGCTTGGCCGATTCAAACGGGCAAGCAAACACCAGGCGTTCACCACCAGTATCAATTACACCGGAACGTGCATGGTCAATCCGTGCCTTGAGCGCATTGCCGACACCACGATAATAGGCCGGATCATAGGCCAGCGATTCGATGTAATAGAGTGCTTGCTGTCCAGGCATGCGCGCCAGATGCGGATGTTCAATGACTTTCAGATCGCGCTTGAAGAGTTCAACGCGGATACGATATGCATCCAGGCGAAAATTGGTCGATTGAATCAACACCACCAAATCGGAAGCAACAAGCGATGCAAATGCTGCGGTAATGGCAGCCGGCGACACTGCATCGAAATCGATGAATGTAGCTGTGGGAAGACAGCGCCGATACGCTTCGGTTAAAGCAACAGCAAGACTGCAGCGCTGGTCGAACACCACCACCGCAGCATGCGAATTGTTATGCTCAAATGAGATTGCGAGAATGTCGCGCAGATGTTTCTCTGCCGTATTCACCGCGTCTGCAGGAAGAATATCCGCCACAGCATGCGCGAATTCCTGTTTGGTTGAATTGATCATCTGCCGCGTTCGTTATGCCAAACTAAAAACCTTCATCACTTTCAATTCTTCGTTACCCAATACGTCGAAGGCATACGAGCCCTTTTCAAGCGTGATGAGCTCAGACGCAGACAAAGTCAGCTCAATACCTTCGATCGTGGTTTTACAACTTCCTGCCAGCACATATAAAACGAACTCGTGGCCTGCATTGGTTGTAAAACTCTTTCCCGATTCAATCGTATTGACGTAAAACTTGAATTTTTTCTGCGGATGATGCAATGCGCGGATTGCTTCTTCGGAGATCGGTTCGGTTGATAAGTTGGACCAATATTTTTTGACCATTGTCATGATAATTTTTCTTGTCGATGTAATGACATCATTTATGTGGATATGGCGGTCATTTTCTCAGTAATCGTAAAATCCGGGAAGGAATAAATAGTGAGTTCTTTAAGAGGGAAAAGTAATTATTTCTTCTCCATTTTATTTATCATGACAATTCAATAAGCACCCATGAAATCCTTCTTGCCGATTTCGATACCGCTGTGACGCAAGATTGCGTATGTAGTCGTAACGTGGAAGAAAAATTGCGGTAATCCATAATTAGACAAGTAGGCTTGTCCACTTAATTTTTTCTCTTTCGGCGTCCCAGGCCGCAAAATGATTTCACGCTTTTCGCTGCCATCGAATTTTGCAGACGACACACTATCAATAAATGCCAGCGATTGACGGATCAGTTCTTGCAGTTCTCCAAAAGTTACTTGTTTATCGCCGAAGCTCGGTATCTCCATTCCGCCCAGTCGCGCCGTGATGCCGCGCGCAAAATCACAAGCGATCTGCACCTGACGCACCAAAGGAAACATATCGGGATACAGTCTGGCCTGCAGCAATGCACTTGGTTCTATTTTCTTTACGTTGGCATGTGTTTCCGCCAGCCCTAAAATGGCATGCATGCTGTTCAGCATTTGCTTGAGAACTGGAACTGAGTTGGTATACATAAAACTTGGCATTGAATATCCTTGGTTGATGGTCGTTATTGTAATCAGTTATTTAAATTGCCGTGAGTGACCCGCATTAAAGTGAACGATCTGTCCGGTAAAGCTCGCGTTATCAGGATTGGCAAAATGGACGATTTGATTCGCCACTTCCCAGCGATTGATGAATTTTCCGGTCAAGGTTTGTGATGTGAATTTGCTTCTCACACTTTCTGTCATTTGCGCGAGCAGTATGGTATCGATGAGGCCAGGCGCAATACCAATCACAGTAATATCCGGCGCTAATTCCAATGCGAGACAACGTGTCAATGCCTCTACCGCGCCTTTGCTGCCCCCGTAATGGCTATTAAGCATGAGGCCGAATACAGCAAGTGAAGCCACATTGATAATGCAGCCTGCCTTTGCCTTTCTCATATAAGGCACCACTGCACGGCACATGTAATACATAGAAAACGTATTCACTTCGAATTGCCGGCGCAATGCATCATCCGTCATCGTTTCGATAGTTGGGTAAGTTCCATCTACCGTCACTACTACGCCGACATTATTGACTAGCACATCAATTTTTCCGTCAACTTGTGCTGCCATTGCAGCAACTGCTTGGTTTACCTGTTCGGAATTTGAAACATCAGTTTTATAAAACCAGGCTTTTGCATTGGCATTTTCCTTCTCGATATTATTGGCGACTTCCTGCCCTCGAGAATCAATATCGATAATAAAGATATTATGACCACCCTTGGCGAATTTGTACGCCGTTGATTCACCAATGCCATTTGCACCACCTGTAAGTAATACATTCATTTTTTCTCTGTCCTCCAAAAACGGCAACACTGACACGCTCAACCTGACGCGAACAGTACTAAAAATGCAGCTGGCGGCATGGACCTCATCGCAATATAACTTTGCAAGCCATATACAAGGAGATAATGCGGATGTGTGATCTTTTCCAAAGTTTATGCATGAGGAGTCGGCTAGTTCCGCTTTACATAAGCCAGAATGAGCCATCAAATACAAGCATTAGTGGCAAAATTGGATTCCACTTATGTGGAACTCATCATGGATTTCCCTTTGTCGACTGTCGCTGTTTCAAATCATTATTTGAATTGTCTTGTATGGCCCGCATTAAAGTGAACGATCTGTCCGGTAAAGCTGGCATTATCGGGATTGGCAAAATGCACAATTTGATTTGCCACTTCCCATCGATTGATAAACTTTCCGGTCAATGTTTGCGATGTGAATTTATTTTTCACACTCTCGCTTGCTTGTGAGGTCAATATGGTGTCGACCAGGCCGGGCGCGATGCCAATCACTTGAATATCTGGTGCCAATTCCACCGCAAGCGAGCGGGACAATGCCTCAACAGCCCCTTTGCTGCCGGAGTAATGGCTACTGGCAGCAAGGCCAAATACGGCAAGCGATGCCACATTAACGATGCAGCCCGATTTTGCGGCTTTCATATAAGGGACCACTGCACGGCACATGTAATACATCGAAAATGTATTGACCGCAAATTGCCGCTGCAATGCATCATCCGTCATCTGTTCGATCAATGGAAAGGTGCCATTGACCATTACGGACACGCCAGCATTGTTGACCAGAACATCGATTTTTCCATCAACTAATTTAGCCATTGCGGCTACTGCTTGCGTCACCTGATCGGAATCCGACACGTCTGCTTTGTAAAACCATGCCTTCACATTGGTATTTTCTTGCGCGATATTATCAGCGACCTCTTGTCCTCGTGAATCCATGTCAACAATAAAGACATTATGGCCAGCCTTGGCAAATTTGTATGCAGTCGATTCACCAATCCCATTTGCACCACCGGTAAGTAATACATTCATTCTTTAACCTCCAGAAACAACAATACTTACACGGCCTGCCTGGCGTGAACGGTATAATAAAAATGCTGCTAATAGCATGAATCCCATCGCGATATAACTCAGTAAGTCATATCCATGCAAATAATGCGAATGTGCGATCGCTTCCATAGTTGGTGTCTGATGAGCTGACCAGTTTCGTTTTACGTACGTCATAAACGTACCACCGAATGCGGCACCCGCAGAACTGCTCGCGGTTGTGACAAAAGAGAGCAGTCCCATAAATGCACCACGTGTGGTCGCGTCCGAATGATCCAATGCTTCTAACTGAAGCGACGTCAATCGGAATGCATCACTTGCCATATAGGTCAGACCGATTGGCAGAGCAATCAAAAAAATGGTCGATTGATCGGCTGTAGAGATCAGGATCGCCAGCATTGCTGCGCACAAGAGACCTGTCGCTATCAAGAAAATCTCACGACGACGTGGTTGCGTGGCAATTCTGCCCGCGATGAATGTGCCGGCAAATGCCAGTAGTCCACCGCACATGAATAAGAGGGACAGGCCTTTAATGGACAATGAACGATTCACCATCAGATAAGATGGGTAGTAGGTGATATACATGCCATTCGCAAAATATACACAAGCATAAACCAAGCACATATGGCGCCGCCCCGCATTCGACAGCGCACTCAAGTAGCCCTTCACAATTGCAGTAGGGTGTAATTTCAGATTTGGGTTGGCAGGCGTTCGCTTAGGCAAGCCGACGAGCAGCACAACGGCGGTTAGGCAGGCCAAAATAACGATCAGGAAAAAAGCCCAACGCCAGTGTTGCGGTTCACTACCCGCGAGCGTTAATCCGATAGGTACTCCCAAAATCGAAGCCATATACAGCGCACTGGTCATCAACCCGACAGCACGGCCACGATCTTTCGCATCGATATAATCCGGAATCGCCGCCAACGCACATCCCATCAATGGGCCGGCCATGATCGCAGTCAGCACGCGAAAAATAATCAAGGTCGGGAAGCTCCATGACAACGCGAATAAAAGGGAAAAAATTGCCGTTCCGATGGAGGCCATAACCAGAATCGGCTTGCGGCCGTATTTATCGGAAACCGGACCGGCGAATAATGCAATGCTGCCGGCGGCGATGCCGTAGATCGTCACTAGTGAACCTAAATTTTCAATGCCAACAGAAAGATCAAGCGCCATATTCTTGAACAATGGCGTGATCATTAGATTGCTCAGGTAAGCAATGAATATCGTAGGAAATAAAAAATAAGCGTATCGCATCATCGCTCCAGGTTCTGTAAAGATTTTAAATGACCATACTCAACAGGGCTGAGCGATTGCTGATGGTGCAGCACGCGCGATATGAATTGAGATTGGTTTTTTATTGGGTGTACAAAGCAGCACTGCACTTTGCCACTCGAATTACATTGAATAAAAAAAACCGGAAACAGCAATTTGCCCAGTGGAGGAGTTTCAATGCAAAACGTATCCGTACTTTACACTAAAGAATGTTTTTGAGAAAAATTAAATTGCATGTTATGCAGGAATGTGCAACATCGGATTGCAAAACCCACAAGGAGTTACTACTAAATTTATATACGTATGAAGCAGGTTGCGCTGCAACAAAATACGAAGTGTGACCTCTTGATGACACGATGCTGCAGATGTGTCAGTACAGCGTCTTGGGTCCGTAGTGGTAATCTGCAGCGCAGTCCAGCGCGGCACAATCGGTCAGCAACATGCGTTGGACGATACTGCCCGTATTGTCTTTCGAGCGAAAGTGACCAACGCCATTTGACGCGTCACCGCCCATCAAGTTGAAAGGCGAATCATCCGACCAATCCAGATCAATATGTGCCGCGTCTTTCCCTGCACCGACATTGATTTGCGCCTTGACATTCCTGGCAGCGTCAAACTTGGATATCCTGTCGCAATCCGACAGGGAGGCGGTCGATGAGCAAATCAGTTCGTCCTTGTTGGATGCGGAGATTGTATAGAACAGCGTCTTGCCATGATATTTCGGTGCCTGCCGTAGCGATCTGGATGTGCCTGTGCCAGTCCAGTTGTTTGGCACCCAAAGCAAGCCGACAAAGCCTTCCGGGAAAAATCCAAAGACATTCTCATCAACCAGATTCTGCGAATTGCAAGTCGTCGTCACCGGATTGTTGAAGCCGGTTTGGTAACAACTGTACAAACCTTTTAAAGCACCGCCAATATTGACGAAGCGCCTGACAGAATCGTCGAGATTGTAAGTGTGAATCGTCGCCAAGGTTTGTGTAACGCCGAGCGAGTGGGCAACGATATCGACTTGCGATTTGCCGGTGTAGGCTTTTACTGCGTTGATGAAGTCACGGATGATCAAGTACTTGGCAGGCTTGTGATAATTTTTCCCGACATTGCTGGTCTTGCGTTCGTCATCCGATAAGTACGTGACGCCGAACAGTTCGCAGTCGTTGTAACCGCGTGCTCTCATTTCTGCATAGACCGAGCGCGGTGGTGCTGCAAAGCCGGCGACTTTACCGGGAGGCGCATTCCAGCTCGTCGCATTGTCGCCGTTGCCGTGAATGAAGATCACCGGTGTTTTAATCGCGGTACAAGTGCCGCCTCCGAATCCGCCGAAGCCGGTATGCGGATTGAAGCCGCCCGCGTATTGATTGGGTGCACCACTGCAAACACCATGCGCATAGGCACCGCATGTGACTGCCTGTGCGTTATGCGGCATGACCAGCGTGCCGGCCATGGCCCATAGCAGGCATGTTGATATCGTTATACCAAAGGACAGGATGTATCGGGCTTTAGGGTATCTTGAAATCACGATATCTTCTCTTGTGGTGATTAACGTAAAAGGGGAGTGCAGCCTATTCCATCACGAAAACCATACCCATGAAACCGATTGACATGGTTTTTCCATTCACTGTTGTGTATGAAGCTACACCAAGCGAATGGTATGTCGATGCAAACGCGATGAACTGGCCAACCTGAAAAGTACGATCAAGCAAACTGCGTTCGCCAACAAGATCCTTGATTTTTTCTCGATGCTTGGCAGGTGATGGATTCAAGATAAAGGCCAGCACGATGACGATTGCTGCGATGATCGGAGCGTAAGTTAATTTATGCATGGTTGATTATTGGGGAAACTTCATGTTTGAGTTGGGAGGCAGTTGTCGAGAGCATGAATTCACTAACGCGATGTTCTGGTAGCGACCAATGAAGCGTTGAGTGTCCATGTCTTGCCGTCGTCCAAACTGATTTGACTCTCCCAGCTGAAGTTGCTCTTCTCGATTTTGAAGAAACGGATCCTGTTTCGCATCGTGCCACCATCCGGCGTTCTGCCAACGGCTTCTATCTGCATTTCGCCATCTTTCCACACACCTGACCAGGCTGCATTCACTGCAGGTTGCAATGCAGACAGGCCGGACATTTCCCAGCGATGCGTCACTTCCGAATAGGTTCTCAGTGTGACGTATGATGAGATTTCCTGACCAGTAGGCGCCAATGCCTTGAAGTCATCCATCACCATGCGCTTATCGTTCAGGTAGATAGCGTTCCAGACAGCTTTGTATTGGATGAGAACAGAGCCATCCGGTTTATATCGGGTGCCGGCGACATCCCAATCGCCGATCAAAAAATCAAACTGCAAGCTTTCAGGCGGAGCGCCTTTTAAATATCTCAAGACGTCGGGTGGTACTTGCGATGCCTGTTCATTTGATTCGTTCATTTTCGATTCCCTATAAAGTATTAAGAGCGCTAAGAATTTTTGTAGGCATGCTCCAGCATTGCAATGTCGAGCTTCTTCATTTTCATCATCGCCGCGAAAGCTCTTTGTTTGGCGGCTTCATCGTTGCCGCTGAAAAGTTTTGGAATGGCATTGGGCACAACTTGCCATGACACGCCAAATTTATCCGTCAACCATCCGCATTGCACTTCTTGTCCGCCGACCAGAAGCTTTTCCCATAGATAATCGATGTCGGCTTGCGTCTCGCATTTTGCAACCATTGAAATGGCCGGTGAAAATTTGAATTGCGGACCGCCGTTCAGTGCGAGGAATTGTTGTCCGTCGAGAATAAATTCTACCGTCATGACCGATCCAGCCGGTTTGGGTGCGCCTTCGAGATAATGTGTTGTATCGAGTATCTTTGCGTTTTTAAAAATGGACACATAAAAATTGGCGGCTTCTTCAGCTTGGTCATCGAACCAAAGGCAAGGATAAATATTCTGCATGTTCACACTCCTTGAATGAATTGTTTAATGCGTCACACGATAGCGAATGGAAAAATTCTTCAGCAATGAGGTATTTTTAAAATTACTTCCATCCTGATTCCGATTGAAGATTTTTGTATTACAAGCGATCAGATAATTTTATGCAAGTGCGATTCGGCGATCACGCGAGATTCAACTGCCATATCAGGGATAAAGTCATGCATTTATCAAACAGCGCACCATTTCGTTCGTGTAAATTTTGTCTATCGGTGATGTTCTTGCATCATTGCAATATCGACAGGATGAAATATGAATCAGCCGACACTTCAGCAACGAACTTTTTTATTCCTGTTAATTGCATTATCGTTTTGTTTCGCGTGGATATTGTTCCCGTTATACAGTGCAGTCTTTTGGGCGATTGTTCTGGCGATACTTTTTGCACCGTTGCATGACAGGTTACTTGGGATAATGCGTAGGCAGCGTAATCTGGCTGCGCTTGTCACGCTGATGTTATTCCTGACGGTCATACTCATCCCGTTCTCCTTGATTTCTGTATCCTTGGTGCAGCAGGGAACAATCATCTATGAACAAATTCATACTGGGCAGATCGATTTCGGCGTTTACTTCCAGCAGATCATTTCCGCTTTGCCGGATTGGGCCTCTCGACTGTTGTCCCATTTCGGCGTGACTGATTTTGCCACGTTGAAAAATATCTTGTCATCTGCAGCGACTGAAGGCAGTCAGTTCATTGCTGCCAGGGCGCTCGATATTGGACAGACCACTGCAGGATTTATGTTTAGTGCGGCCATCATGTTGTACCTGCTTTTTTTTCTGCTGCGCGACGGCGATGTGATGACTGCAAAAATCAAACAAGCGATTCCGCTCGACTTGGAACACAAAGAACAACTGCTCTCGACTTTTGTCACTGCCATCCGTGCAACGATAAAGGGCAATATCATTGTCGCTGCAGTGCAGGGCGCATTGGGAGGCATGATGTTCTGGATTCTCGGTATCCAAGGCGCATTGTTGTGGGGTGTCGTAATGGCAGTGCTGGCACTTCTTCCTGGGATCGGTGCGGCATTGCTATGGATGCCGGTGGCAATTTATTTCCTTGTCATCGGCGCGACTTGGCAAGGCGTTGCCTTGATCGTGTTCGGTATTTTGATCGTCGGATTGGTCGACAATATTTTGCGGCCGATATTGGTTGGCAAGAAAACGCAGATGCCGGACTATGTTGTTCTTTTCTCGACATTGGGCGGCATTGTTATCTTTGGCCTGAATGGATTTGTGATCGGGCCGGTGATTGCTGCGCTGTTTATTACAGTGTGGGATTTGTTTGTTACCGAGAATGAAGAACGGGTTTCAATGCCGGAATAGAACTCATTTCATAAATAGCCGCGTGAGGGAATGGGGCTTGGCGGGATGCATCGCTAGGCGCAGTGCGACGCAAAGGGTGGTTCCCTTTGCTAGCAGTGCAACAACGCGAGGCGCCCACCAAGATCTGTTCACGCATGTGGCTATTTATGAAATGAGTTCTATGTCTTGATCAGGCAAGCGTATGAGGCTGCTCGATCATCTGCTGATAAATCAGGCTTTGCAAGATCACGCTATCGTTTGGCTGTAAGTCCACGAACTGGACGCCGTGGTGGAATTTGAGAGAGTCCGGATTCTCATTCTCTTCGTCGGTAAATAAATTGCGGATAACGGCTTTCGTCGTCAAGTATGCTTCCATGTTGTGAAGGTGTACCCGGAAAGACAGCACGATCGTCTGTGATTTTTCGGCGATCGGCAGGCGCGCCTTGATCATGGCACCATCGGCGCTGAGATCGATAATGACACCGGATAGTCGTTCGTTGCTGTCGCTTGTTTCGGATTTCGTGATCGAGGTGATTATTTTTGTCTTGATGCGAGGCGACTTGCGCACGACTGCACCTTGTATGACTTCTGGAAATGAAAGATGCAGATAGTCATACGGAAGCTTGCAAACCCTGACGACATTGCAATCAAAGCCGAATGCTTTTTGGCTGCTGAATACGCGTGCCACAATCTTGTCATGTTCGACCACCGGCACCCGCATGCCGTTGAATACCGGGGCTGTCACCATGATGCTGGCACGGTCGAGGTAACCGAGCAGGCGGATGATATAACGCTCTGTTCCGATAGAAGCAGGCGGTTGCAGCTGGATGCGGTCGCCTACACGCAGACGCATGTCTTGAAATGTGAAGATAGTTTGTGCTGCGTTGTTGAAAGACGCTTCCAGTTTTTCATTTTCGGATTTCGCATTGTCCTGTGGCGTGATGTTTTCTGCAGAAGACCAGGATAGTTCGCGTAGCGGATTGCTTGCGAACAGCAGATCCAATTGCGCTTCGCTTTCGATCTTCTGCCCGGCTTCCATCAAGACATTGCGATCCTCGTCATATATCGTCCAAGGCAGGGGTTCGCCAACCGCGAGTTTATCGAGCTCCACCGGGATCAGGCTCATTGAATTTCCCTTTTGACGAGGTGTTGTTGTTTGTTTTCGTATTCTGGCACATTCGGCTGGAACCGCATACAGCCGTTATATTCAGCGAGAGCAGGGTAGGTGATTTGCTATTGTTTGTGTTTTTTGTGCAGCCTTAATACAACGTCTCGATTTGCAGAAAATGGCTTACTTGACAATAAGCTCATCACGCAGCATTGCAATCAGACCTTCCGACGCATCTTCGATGTAATCCAAAACGAGATCAAAGCCCGCGCCTCCACCGTAGTATGGATCCGGCACCACATGGCAATCATGGTTGCGTGCAAATTGCATGAACAGTGCGAGCTTGTGAACATGCTGCGGCGGGCATGTATTTTTCAACCAGTCGAGATTGTCATGATCCATTGCAAGCACGTAATTGAATTTCACAAAATCTTCGGCATTTACTTTCCGCGCGCGCTGAACCGATAAATCATAGCCGCGCATTGTTGCATATTGCTGTGAGCGTGCATCAGGCGGTTCACCGATATGATAAGCATGCGTACCGGCGGAATCGATGTGGATTGCGCTCGCGAGTCCAGCGTCTTCCACAAGTTTGCGGAAAACGCCTTCTGCTGTCGGTGAACGGCAAATATTACCCATGCAGACAAAGAGTACGGAGAAATGATTGGATGTCTTCATGGAATGATGGAGATTGACTGTGGTTTAATGCTTGACGATGAAGGTGGTCAAATTAATTTATTGTGGGCTATTTATTTTTTTATTATTTAACAGTTAATCTGAATCTCGCGCGTGGATGAGTATCATCCACGCGCGGGTATCATGAATCAAGTTTAATACATTATTGCGGAATCATGCGCTGCCAGCTGAATGGGCCGAATGCATTTGCGCCGTTGATGGCATTGGCTCGCGGATTAATTCTGAGCTTGAGCCACTCCAGCGGGAACGTGCTTCCATGTACGACGACACGATGAAAATTCGGCACATGGTAGCCATTCGGCTGGCTTGTATAGGCATCGTTGCTGCATGCAACTTCCGGGGCACCAACGGAAGATTCGATAACGCATGGCGCACCCGCCACGAGTGGGTTATCGGAGCGGTAGACATGCGAGTCGCCGTTGAACAGAATGACCGGTTTGCCAAATGCTGCTGTGTGCGCAGCAATGCTTTCGATGAAAGGCTTGTACTGTACAAGGTGGCTCGCCGTTTTACCATCAAGATCCCACATATCGGCTTGCGTCTGAATGACTAATGCGTGCGCATCATCGGCCACCGCGCGTGCGAAGGCAGCGTCAAGCCAGCGCAGGTCAGCTGCTGTACGTTCGCTGCGTTCCTGGGCTTGCTCTGCACTTATGGTTGGCGCACCGTACCAGATGTCGCTGTCATTATTCGAGCCGCCAGGAATATTGATTGTGACGAACAGAACCTTTGATTGTTCCCACATGACGTTCTCGATATATTTTTGATCGCTTGGATAGGTGCGATCGAATGCCTGAAACTGCGATTGCACCAACTTGTGCGCGCCGAGTGAATAACCGGAATTGGTAAAAAAGATGGAGCGTACAAGATCCAGATTCGCAACCGGATTGCCACCCATATAGTCAATCAGATTGCCATCTGCATCACGCTTGTAATCGATTTGTCCGGTGCTCGCATTGTAAGTGCCGCCGCCTTCTTTGGCCTTGTGGCAGTCAGCCCATTCATTGTCGCCTGGCGTGTAGACGAGCGGATGCTGGAACCGTGCCCATAAATCATAGACCGAGCGATTGTAGGCTTCGGTACAAAATTGACTGCCTGAATGGATATCTCCTACGTGAAGTACCAGAGAGACATCCGGATCGGCATTGATCGAATCAATGAACGATGGGGTTGCCATGAACTCGGACGTATCTGTGGGTGAAGTGCCGTAAGGAGCATCGCCGAATACGGCAACCGTTTTAACTCCCTGCGAATTAGTGTCGAACGGGGTATTGCCCGCAGTGGCCGTTGTTGCAACCGCAAGCAGTGCAGCGCTGATCATGAGCGGTAGGATGATCTTTTGCATTGATTTGTTCTCCTGAATTAAAGTGAAAGGCCAAATGATTCTCTGCATCGAAGATGATGCATACGTACATGGATGAAGGTGAGCGTTACATGGCAATCGAATTTGCCTGGCAAAATTATCGGCTTCGCAAATGACAGGATCATTACGTGATGGCGTATATCGAAAAAAAGGGCCGCACACAGCAGCCCTTGAACGGAAGCATTCTCTGTGCTTCTCGCACAGCGGCTTTATTTGACAGGCTTATGAAGTGCGCGGATCTGCTGACGCTCGTAGGTCTGCAAATCAGCGCTGTCGATTGCAAAGACAAAAAACTTGTTTGGGTTGTCGATTCCGCCGGGATGTCCTGTGTCGACGATAGTACCGATGAAATCATTATCGTTCGATACATACAAGGTGTGTTTGGTCGCGCCATTGATTATTACATCCGGCCCGAACGCCATGCCTTCCAGTTTGGCTGGGATATCCTTGGAGGTAATGCCATTGGCATTGAGGGTCGCCACAACGTCGATGAGCAGCGTCTTGGCAACTGCTTTGCCGGCGAGATTTGCATCGCCGCTCACACCGCTTACTTCAGCTGCACCGGTGGTGTCGATGCGGTAGATTTTTTTGTATGCGGCAATCGAGTCGTCTCCCAAGCCCTTGCCATCACGCTCATCGACCAGGAATTCGTGATCGTTAACCGCAACGATATCGCTAATCGTCGGATATTTTGGTTTGGATGTCGTGCCGATGTTGGTCAGCTGATAGGCATATTGATGGATAGCGCCGGTTTCGATATCGATGGTGATGATGCGCGTGAAGCGGCCATTGGTGCCGCCATCCTGCAATAGCGGGCTTTGCATGGCGCCGATCAACGTCTTGCCGTCCGGCGTGATGGCAAGACCTTCCATGCCTTTGTTGGTGACACGCCCCATCGTGTTGTTTGCGATCTCCAACGCACCTTGCGGGCTCAGGTAATTGATTGCAAATTCGATCGGAAGTTGAAATGCGAGCATACGCTGTCCGGTTTGCCGATTGAATTCGTATACATAAGGACCGTACTCGTCACTGATGTATACGTGTTCGCCATCGTTGGAGATACGTACACTTTCGGGATCGAGGCGTGCATCGTTAGTGTCAGTCGATAGGCGTGCAAGATCAAAATTGTCCGAGCGCCCCGAAAAATAATAGGTGTGATTCGTTGCATTCAAGGCAGGTGCACCGTTGCCCACTCCCAAGCCGACACCGGAGCCATATACCAGTGGCTGTCTGCTCGACAATAAGGTGGTGGCGACCAAAGTTGGATTGAGCGAGTAGGGTAGTGCAGAGCCGGGCGCGTTCGGCGTCAGTAACATGCTGATCGTGTGAAAACGAGGAATGTAAGACGCGGTGTCATCCACGTTGCTGTTGTATGCCTTTGCATTCGGACCGCGATCCGGCACGGCGATGAATGTATCGCCGCCTGCATATGCAAGGCCTGATCCAATACCGCCTAACAAATTACCCGCGACGCCATTTTCCAGCAGACCGGCTGTTTCGGATGAGAGATCGGCTATGTTGCCACTGATGCTGCCAATGGCAATCAGGTTGACCGCGGCGTGTGATGCGTGGGCGACAAACAGTGACGCCAGGATGAGGATGAGTTTTCTTGTTTGCATGACGACTTTACTCCAGGGTTGGGAATGAATGTCGTCATGCTAATGCGTGCTTGTGACAAGCTGATTACATCAGGGGAGGTCTTCAATTTTCCCCGCAAACTACCGATTGCAGCTAACAGATCGTTCAGTGAATAATTTTTCTAATCGGTGATCTTGCAGCATTTACCGATTCAGAGATTGGCGATGTGGTGGCATTCCTGCGCACGCTGAGTGATGAGTGGATACCATATGCGGATATCGTATCCGGACGATTGGAAATTTGAATCAGGTGGACGTCAATAACTCAAAACATTGTTCCTTCACCTCAGAGCCAAACTGTACGCCGCGCTGTTCTTTAATAAGGTGAAATCCATATTTTTCGTAAAGGTGGCGCGCCGCATCCAAACCGTCAAATGTCCACAAATAGACGCGCTCGTAGGATTGAGTGCGGCAGAAATTGACTGCAGCGGAAAGCAAGGCATTGCCGGAGCCGCTGCCGCGTAACCGGTCTGACAGAATAAACCACCTCAGGCGGGCGCCTTCTTCATGTGCTCGTAGTCCATCTATCACGATGGAACCTTCGATTTTCCCGTCAAGCAGTACCAGCCATATTCCGTCACGGTTCCCATCGTAACGCTGCAGGAATTCGGAAAGCTCCGCTGCCACTTTTCCCTCAAAGTATGTGCCAAAACCAGCGTGCTGGTGATAATACGCACCATGCAGTTCGGTAATGCGTCCTATGCAGCCTGGCATAAAATCTTTAACGATTTTTATCGTCATTGCACGCTTTAAAGCCTGTGGCATCATGTTGTAGGTGGAAATCCTATGAAATAAAGAGAAAAGTTCCGATTATTATTTGCGATTAAATGAATAAAAGCAAGTAGGTACCATCCTGTCTAATTGTTGACCTGCCCATATTTTTTCAATGTGGCGGCAATAAATGATGACCACACACCATCCGGTTCCCAGATTTCCTTCATTGGCAAAAATGCTTCCGCCATGGACCATTTTTTTTGAATGACCAAATACAGTCCCAGAAATGCTGTGACGCGTTTATTCGCCGCGCAATGGATGAGCACCTTCCTATCCCAATTCTGGTCCATCGCTGCAAAAAAAGCCTGCAGGTCGTTTTCCTTCGGCGCCGTAAAGTTGACCGGAATGTGAATGTAAGCCATCCCAAGGGATGTCACCAATCCCTTTTCATCTTTAAGTGAATAGCGAGGATCGCCAAGCAGTCCTAGATTGATGATGACTTGATAACCATCCTTCGCGATCGCTTCCAGCTTTGCCTCGGTCGGTTGGCCGGAGGTAGACAGTTTTTCAGAGATGGGCCTGAAATTGTAAATGTCGGTTAGGTCAGTGCTGTATGCAGGCGCGAAATTAACGGGAGGCGAGGTCACCGATAGATAAATAAAAGGCTTCTTGCCGGTGTTTTTAAAACCGTGGACCTCGCCATCCGCAAATCGGACGACTTCGCCGGCATTAAATGCCTTTGTCTTGCCTTCTCCAAGCATGAGCAAGCCGGAGCCTGATATCGCAACCCAGATTTGTTCGGAAGACTGATGCGCATGCGGTGATTGTTCTGCTTCGGGCTCAACAGTCACGCGCGTAATCGTTACACGGCTCGACGAAGAATTGTGCGGGGACAGCAGCTGTACAGATGTGATGCCGGGCTTGGTCAATTTCTTGAACTGTTCGTCGGTGAGAAATTCCATTGCACTTCCAATGATTTAATTTGTTATAGGCGATTGGTGCAAATATAACCCGCTTGTTTCCCGCACTACACTAGCATAAACAAGTATGACGCAACTTGGGTATTAAATCGATGCTGCAAAACCGGATTGTATTACGGTTAGAGAATTTACTGGAATTGTCAGCAATGTTCCAGTTATTGCAGCCATGTTAAATCTTGTGAACAAATGCTAAGCCGCCCAGTCTAATTTGGATGTGATTTTCAACGAGATCGATCATGCAAACTATCTGGATACTTGCTGCCGACAATAGCCGTGTCAGGGTCTTTCAGGAACTGGATCATGAGCATCATTTACAAGAGATTCAGGATTTTGCGAACCCGGCAGGGCATGCCAGCGGACGTGAACTGGAGACCGATTCCAAAGGCCGCTATTACGGCAAAGGTGAACGTAGCCAAGCGCATACTGCAGAGCCTGACGTTGACCCAATTCAACATGAAAATGAATTGTTTTCCAAGGAGATCGGGGAATTTCTCGACAAGGCGCGCAATGAGCACCGTTATGACAAACTGCATGTGATTGCGCCGCCAAAATTTCTCGGATTGCTGCGCAAAAACCTGAACAAGGAAACGCAAAAACTGGTCGGCGAAGAAATTGTGAAGGATATTTCCTGGCAGGGAAAGCATGAGATTGAAGCGTTTGTGCGGACGCGAAAACTGTGATCGCTAAACAGTAAAGTGCCATTCGATACCTGCATCGCTTTTATTCTTTCTTAATCCTGCAGATAACAACCATGCATTCACAAAACAAAAGGAATGATCGCCTTCACTTTTGCACGATACGCTGCGTAGCCTGGATAGTGCTTGAGCAACAGCTTCTCTTCACGCCGCATTTTCGTGATCAACACCAACATCAGTAACGCAGACAACATCCACTTCTCCATTTCTGAATAAGCCAGCGACGCGCCAATCGCACACAACAGCACGGCCAGATACATCGGATGGCGTACCACGCGATAGATACCGCGGGTAACCAGTTCGCCTTGCTGTTTGGGTTCCGGCATCACGGTGAAGGTGCGCTGTTTCATCGCATGGATCGCAAGAAAAAATGTGACCATACCGGCAGCGAACAGGCTGACATCCAATACGGTAAGAACCGGAGCGCTGAATGGAAATGCCACTAGCGCGATCAGCAAAAATTGCAGGATAACCAGGAGCAAAGACATATTGTTTTCTGGACTTTGCACGGCTCACAGCTTGGCGTCTATCTTCAACTGCCTGACCGCAGCCACCATGGCGAGAAATGCCTTGGTACATGGCGTACCGCTTGCCAGCATCGCTTGTGCCTGCTCATATTCTTCAAGGTTAATCTGACGCACCACCTTTTCCACTTCGGCGTGGAACGCATCATGGGCATCGACGCATGGCTGAAAACTTTTCACGAAGGGAAATTTGCGTTCCGCTTCGCCGTGCAGCCAGTTACCGAGCATGCATGCATCGACTTTGGCTGCAGCCTTGGGGTCGAGCTGATGTTTTGCAGCGATTGCGGACAGGAGTTTCGGTCTTGTTTCCATTTCTTTTGCCAATGCTTCTTCCAGATTCATGTCAAGTTCCTTTGCTCTTGTTCCTGGTTCCGTTTTTTAAAATTAAGCCCAATAGGGCGGCTTGTTTAATGATGAATACTGTAGGTACGAAAAAGTCTGCATTTGTTTGATGATAACAGGTGCGTATCGAATCCATACGAATCCACGATCCGATAAAAATGTATATGTGTTTCCTGTATGTAAATGTAAAACACCAGGAGTTGACAATGTTTGGTGTCGATTCGAATGACTGTTACCATCGCGCTCGCAATTTGGCAGTTCTATCGATATTCCCGAATAAAACTAATTAATATTTAATTTCTAAAAGAAGATTCGCCATGACATTCATTAAAAAAGCACTGTGCGGTTTAGTGGTCGCGCTCGGAATTGTTGCTCAAGTAAATGCAACACCAATCACTTTTTCTTTCTGGGGAACTGCTACCGGTTCACTTGGTGGGCAAAGCTTTACCGATGCCGCGTTCTCAGTTACTTCATTAGCTGATACAAATAACGTGCATCATAATTACATTCCAGGCGTGGACTACGTCTATGCCAACCATTCATCGATCAGCATTGCCGGGTTTGGCTTGGCGGATTTCACCATTGCTATTACCGATCTTGTTAATAGAAACATCGGAGCATTCCTTTTTTCTGATCCGACTCAGAACCGCTTGATCATGTCCGTTGCAAATTCTGATGCATTGACGTACGACCTGACCAGCTCGATTGGCCCGGATTCTGGTCCAAGCAATGTCAACACGACTGTATTTTTTGGAACATCGTTGGGCTTGCTCAACTTGACAAATATTTCGGAAAATAACTATCAAGCTGTTTTGGGTGAAACCACTGACGTGCCGGAACCAGGAATTTTGATGTTAATCCTGATTGGTCTGGGTATGATGACATTCTTTGTTCGCCGCCGTACACTGTAATCCGCCCCGCGGGCAAGGTCTGAAGATGAACCCCGCCAATGGCGGGGTTTTTTCTTGGCCATCGATAAACCGTACTCGATTTATTTATACAGCGATATTCACGATGAAATAATTCAATGCTGCTAAGCAGGTAGCCAAAAGTCTTTTGACAATATTGAACATCAACACTGAATTCTCATATGTAACTCTCAAATCCCCATCGTTCCCGCGAAAGCGGGAATCCATAGTGAGTGTGCTTTCTCAACCGGCCTATGGATTCCCGCTTTCGCGGGAACGACGGTGAGAGGACAAGCGATATTGTCAAAATATTTTTGACGACCTGCTTAGAGTCGCGTTCTGATCGCGCCGGTTTTATAAATCAAAACAAAAAATGAGAATATAAGATGAATACAATATTCGCCGCTCCGGTTTTTGACGCGACTGTCATCGTCGAAGGCAACGAGCTGTTCAAAGGGCAGGGATCTGCAACGCAATGGGCGCAGAAACTCGCCGCTGAAATCGGCAGCCAAGTGACAGCAAAAAAAATCGGAAACGGATGGGCATTGTGTGGCGTGGTGGATGGTGTTGAATGTGTTTGGGGAATTTACGGGCAACGCCTTAAACGTATTAACTAGAACTCATTTCATAAATAGGCGTGTGGGGGAGTGGTGTCCGGGTGGATGCAGCGCTAGACGTGATGCGACGCAAAGGGTGGTCCCCTTTGCTAGCAGCACAACGACGCGATGCGCCGCCCGGATCCCGCTCACGCATATACCTATTTATGAAATGAGTTCTAGTATTGTTTTCTGCATGACTGCGATGATAGTCAGCATGCAATCATGTGAAAGTGCATCTGTTTTGCACACGCCGTGAAAGTTATCCATCTATTTCATTGATCTTTTGATGATGGTTGAATGTGAGAGTTGATTCAATGGTTGTTAGGTGTAGTCAAGACCCCAGCCCCTTGTACAAAAACACGCCATATCCTCCCAGCAGCAGTAAACCCGCAACCCGCGGCAGTCGCCCCCATATCGCAATCGACAGGAAGTTCAGCGCCCCTGCGCCAAGGATGATCCATACACCCAATTGGAAGAAGTGCGGTATCGCGATGTTGTGTAATAGCGCAAACAGTCCAATGCACATCGGGATGCAGATGTGCCCATCTCCTACCTGCGAGCTCACCACAATATCTTGGCGGCCGGCGTGTGCATAATAGAGTGCCAGCAACGCATTCGGCACTACCATGATGACGCCACTGATCCAACCCAGGTTGGACGGCTTGATATACGGATTCTTTGCGGTCGTGGCCCATTGCACCAGGTAATCCACACTCAAGTAGACCACGTAGGCACACACGCCAATCACCAGCAGGTCGAAGATGATCGACCAACGGAAAGACTGGTTTTTCCTGACATTGTTCTTCATGACTTCGAACACGTGCAGCACTTGCCAAAACAAGAACAGGCCGATCAATACCAGTCCATCATAAAAATCCAGCACATGGTCCTTGGCCAGCGCCCATGTGGCACCGGTAAACAAAAACATTGCGACCAAGGTCAGCAGCATGTCCAGCCGGTAAAGGCGAAGTTGGTCGGTGCTTTGGCTTTTCCCTTTTTCTTTTTTGTTCTCAGCCTTGGCAGGCGGGGATGCTCCATAAAACAATGCCGCCAGTCCCAAGATCAATGTCAGGTTGGTGACGTTGTTCACCAAGCAGTTTTCGATGACCGCTTTGCCGCCACCCTTGGTGTGGTTCATTACATACACAAATACCAGATTGGCGAAACCCGAGCAATACGGCATGATCAGGGTGCCGACGATCGTACCCTCGAAGCCTTTGTTCTCAACCGATTGCAGGCGCCAGATCATCACGAACGACGCCAGGACAAACCCTGTCAGCAGCGTCGCGGGGTGCGCCAAATATGGTTTGATCAACTGGATCAGTTCAGTCAGATCAGAAAGTTCAGTCGAGTCCATCACGTAGCAATTCTAAAATGGTGGAATTCTGGTTATGATACTGGAAGGCAATCCTTCCAAGTTGTGGACTTGTGATAACTGTATCTTTTTGTGAAAGAACTCCCAATGACTAGCATTACCGCCATGCCAGCCAATAGCGCGGCAGAACGTATCGTCCGGCATTTTCAGGCAGCGGGATTTTCCGGCATTACCGAGGCGCTGGTGATTCGGATTCGTCTTAAAAAAGAAAGGGCGGATCGGCATGAAGTAGAAGCTGCGTTCGAAAGAGCCGCAGACCTTGGCGCTGCACCGCCGTTGACGGACTATTTTGAAATTCGGCCCTATGGCTTTTATTCCGAATTGCGCAGCTTTGCGCAGGCAAAAGCTGAAGTGCCGTCAGACTTTGGCGTCAATCTGCGGCGCAAGATGCCCGGCATTTATTTTGATGTGGCACCTGTCGTGATTGATGACGCACTCGCCACCGGCACCAAGTACGATGCGCTGGTCAAATTCAGCGACAACATGTTGGGTTACGCAGTGGCAGTGCTGCTGAACGATCCGACCTCGTCGTTCTTCGAATACCTGGATACTCACCGTGGAAACGACTGGCAAAAAATCGTCGGTGACTTTGGCGCGGCCGCAACCACGTTTGATCAGGAAGTGGATTTGTTCTGAGCAAAAAAGTGGGATACTAATTTTCTGGAAATGCCACTGCACTTACTGTGAGGCGTTATTTTGCTCGGTATGGTGCAAGACAAAATCGTAATATGGAAAGATAATTCCTTATAAAAATAAATCGATGCTGCCCGGCTAATCTTCTTTACTTTCTGCCGATCCGGCACGCTGCATGCAGAAGCACTGCAGACAGGAAAATCGGAACTGCACACTCTCACTCTATATCTATCTCCCTCCTTGGAACTTCGCCGCACAGCGATTTTCAAAGCAGTACCGGTGTGCCGTAATTACGGCACGTTTCTTCGTTATTGCTTGATTGGAGGTTGTCATGAAAACACAACGTTGGCAGGACTGGGTAATCTTGATACTAGGTATCTGGCTGTTCATTTCACCGTTCTGGATGACTGGATATACATCGACTAGCAATGCAGCTGCGTGGGACTCATACGTGCTGGGAGTGGCTACCGTTGTTTTCGCAATAGCAGCGCTCAGTACCGGACGTGTCTGGGAAGAATGGGTTCAACTGGTACTCGCTATCTGGTTGGTGTTGTCGCCATTCTTTCTGTCGTTCTATGACACAGAACACGGCGCCGCAATAAATCAGATCATCGTCGGCATACTGATTGGAGCCGATGCAATCCTGGTGCTTTCTACGGCACAAGGGCAGCAGCAGGCTAGAAGCTAAAACTACGATAGGCAGGCGCCATCTGCTGATGCAGTGCGACGGGTGGCGCATTTTTTATCAATCCATAGAAAAAATAAAAAGGGACTATCTCGATTATTTTGAGAAGTTAAAACGGCGCGATGTTGCCCTCTTTTATTTGCGGTTTTAAGAGTGCTTGAGTAAAGCCGCCCGCGCCTGCTCACACCAATACCCTACCGCGCTCATATACCCCTCCCACACGCAGCCATTGCAGCCGCGGCCGCAGCAACTGGTTGGTTCTTCCGGCGGATCGCGCATCAGAATATCCTTTGCAGTTAATTGTGCATTGAGGTCGGCAATCCATTGCTTGGCTTGATAAGCACTGGCGGGCAAAAGGGGTGGTAGATCGTCATTCATCATTCAAGTTTACTCGATTTGATCCAGGACATGCAGATCCGCAATCTGCTCTATTCAAACTAACTTCAAAACTACCAATTGTTACAGTCAAGCCGTATAGATGAACTATTGATAATTGTGACAAATTGAGATTGTTGTATCGGCTCGACTCTGTGCAAAAACAACTTGCGTGTCAACGCATCGCGCGATTAGCATGAATCTTCTTATCTGACCATTATGGAGATACCTATGCTGCCGTACCTCGATTACACAATTTCTTTTCTTCAGAATATATAAAACGAATATCTACATCCTGATGGTTTTGTGCGTATTCAGACATTGAGGCAATAATGAAGCTGCAAAAAAAATTGATGATTGCGCCGGTAGTCATCCTGAGCATGCAGGCGCTTTCATTTGGCGCGTTGCTTTGGGTTTTTCAAAGCTATAAGGCACAAAGCCTGGCCAGCCGTGAAGAAATATTGTCTAGCCTTGCAAACATTAACAGTATCCATGTCAATCTGGCGAAACAGCATGCAGATTTATACAAGACAGTCGCGATCAGAAGATCACTGGACGACAAAAAACTCGCTCAATTAAACGAACAGCGCAGGCAGTCGCTCACTGCCGCTTCAGCAAGCATCAACCAATATACGCAAGCGGTTTCCAATCAGGAAATCAGAAACGTGACGCAGCATTTTTCTGATGAGACGATCAAGTATGATAAGTCTGCCAAAATGGCGATCGATCAATCGACCATCGATGCCAATGCGGGTATCGCCGCACTGCAGACAGCGGATGCCAATTTCGTGGATATGGACAAGACCTTGTCCACGATCATCGAACTGATCAAGGCAGATTCAGGCAACGATATCAAGAAATACGAATCGGCAACCGTGCAACACCAATTCTGGAATGGTTTGCTGGCATTGTTGTTAGGCATACTTTCGGTCGGTTTTGCCTGGCTGATTCAGCGGCAGGTGGTGCACGATCTTTTGATCAGTAGTCAAGCCACCCGTGCGATCGCAGCCGGGCATCTGGACGTCACACTCGAAAGCGACCGTCAAGACGAATTGGGTGAGATGGTACGCTCGCTCGGCATGATGGTGCGGCACTTGCACGGCACGATCGAGCTGGTGCAACAGACAGCCGGTGTCATCGCGACTGCTTCGGAAGAAATTGCACAAGACAATAATGAACTTAAACTGCGCACCGAACGTCAGGTGCAGTCGTTGGAAGCAACGGTGGACTCGGTAAAAAGAATCAACGACACCGTCAAGCAGAATTCCGATAGCGCCCATCAAGCCAATCGCCTCGCTTTATCCGCTTCTGAAGTAGCGGTGAAAGGCGGCGTTGCAGTTTCGCAAGTGGTTGCCACGATGGATTCCATCAACGAGTCTGCACGAAAAATTGTCGATATCATCAGCGTCATCGACAGCATCGCATTCCAGACCAATATCCTTGCGTTAAATGCGGCAGTCGAAGCTGCACGGGCGGGCGAACAGGGAAAAGGATTCGCTGTGGTGGCGGCAGAAGTACGCAGTCTTGCACAGCGTTCCGCAGCAGCAGCCAAGGA
The DNA here is from genome assembly GCA_036560485.1 of Burkholderiaceae bacterium. Lineage (GTDB taxonomy): Bacteria > Pseudomonadota > Gammaproteobacteria > Burkholderiales > Burkholderiaceae_D > DATBRC01. The sequence continues at coordinate 18,659 of DATBRC010000022.1, read as the reverse complement.
GATAAAAGAGTTGATCGGCAATTCCGTCGACAAGGTCGAAGCAGGGACGCAAATGGTCGACCAGGCAGGTGCGACCATGGACGAGATTGTGGCCAGCGTCAAGCATGTGACCCAGATTCTGGGGGAAATTGCCTCGGCCAGCCAGGACCAGAGAACCGGCATGGAGCAGATTAATGGGTCGATTGAGCAGATCGATGATGAGACTCAAAAGAATCGGCTGCTGGTCGAACAAACTGCCAATGCAGCAGTCTCGCTCCAAGGCCGCGCCAGCTATTTGGCCAAGGCGATCGGGACCTTCAAGCTGGACCAGCGTTCTGCGCCGCGCAAGCCGCTTGAGGGTCACGGCAAATTGACATTGCCGAAAGGTGAAACCTTTGACGTGGAAACGGTCGATGTTTCAACCACAGGCGTTGGACTGATATCGTCCAAGCGAATGGTAAAAGGCCAGAAATGCGAAATTGATTTCGATGTCCCCGTAGACGGTCTCAATCAACATATCACGGCATCACTGCAAGTGGCCTATTGCAGGGAAAACGATCAGGATGGATACAAGATCGGTATGGAATTCATCGGCACGCAAGGCAAGGTTGTCGATGCTATCGGACGTTATGTGATGGGCACATCCGATGAAAACCCGTCGTCAGCTGCGAACCCGATTCAACCGCGTCGCCTGGGTCACATACAGTGAAATGAATTCTAATCCTATTGTTTTAAAAACGCGATCCCGGCTGCTTCAGAAATTCAATTTCTTCCATAGTCGACACACGTCCCAGAAGCTTGTTCCTGTGCGGATAGCGTCCGAATCGATCAATGATTGCTTTATGCTTCAACTCGAAATCGAGATTGTCTGCAGGAGTGGATTCTCGAAAAAGTTTTTCCGCGACGACATGGATTTTTCTGGACTCGCTATGCATATAGGGCATCAGCAGGAATGCGCACTCCTTGGGAGCAAGGATTTTTTGGATGCCTGCACTGATTGCTTCTTGAGACAACACAAGAGCCATCGGATCTTGTGTGAACGCGGCAGCAGTGTTGCGATAGATGTTGCGAGAGAATTGGTCCAGCACAATGATTTCTGCGAGCCGCCCCTTGGGTTCTTTACGCCAGTCAAACAGCTCACCTTGCGCGGCTGATACCAGCAGCGAAAGAAAACGATCTCTGATCATCCCGTCAAATGCGGCATCTGTTGCAAACCACATCTTGGGACTGATCTCTTCAAACCAGAATGTCAGGACTTCATCGTACATGCGTGCTCCAAGTGTTTTCACTTACGCATTTCTTCTCTTCAAAGTTCTAAAGAGAAAGCCACGATCTGCTGCTTCCAATGCATTCAATGAGGGCTGGCAATTTGTACGGCAAATAAAGGCCGCTGTTAGTTACTATGCTCCTGTGGGGCATATTGTGCAATGCCATTGCCCATTGACCAATTCTCGGGCAGAACCTCAACCAGACTGATAAAAATATCCTCCGGGCGCAAACCGGGGCTGGCGGACAGGCGCTCGACAATACGCCGGTACAGCGCCTTCTTCTGGTCGAGCGTTCGGGTATTGTTAACCGTGAGCTGCATGAAGACGAGATCGTCGCTACGCTCAATGCCGAGATACGACTTGCCGTATTTGAAGTTGTCCTCATCATGTTCAGTGATCGTCACAAAGCCATTGTCCTCCGGCACATTAAAAGTCTCGCGCATGGCTTGATAGAGGCCGTCGAGAATGGCCTTGCGATAAGCAGCTGGCTTACCCCGCCGCATGGAAACATATGTCAGTGGCATGTGTGGCTCCTAATTTGTTGGTGAATTTTTCCTTCTAACGACCCATCTCCTAACATGTATTCAGTTCATGTTATAAAATGATTTGTCGCTTTGAATTTTATAGACAGGCAAAATATGTACAAACGCAATTTATGCATGCTTTGCATGATTCAAGCGCATGACTAATCAACTCTTGAACGTGCCGCCATTTTTTATCTGAGAAAATCCCATGAAAATTGATAAAGACACCGCTGTAACCCTGCGTTTAACCGTCGCTGAAAGTAATGGCGCGGTCATCCAAAACGGCAAAACACCAATGGCATATTTGCACGGTGGTTATGACAATCTGCTACCCAAAATTGAAGCGGCCCTGCAAGGCCAGGAACCGGGTTTTAAAGCCGCCTTGCATTTGACGCAGGAAGACGCGTTTGGTCCGCGCGATGAAAATTTGCTGCGCACGATTTCCAAAAAGGATTTTCCCCCAGGCGTCAAAGTGGGCGCGTCACTGGAAGGATATAACGATGCGGGCGAAGAGCAGATTTACACCGTACTCAAAATCAAGGGCGATCAAGTCATGCTCGATGGGAATCACCCGCTGGCGGGTAAATCTTTGCGCGTAGGGGTAGAGGTGTTAAACGTGCGTGCAGCCACCGCGGAAGAAATTACGCATGGCCACGTTCATGGGGACCATGGTCATCACCATTAAATCAAAGAAGAAATCGGTTCTGATTTTTATACATCGGTATAACTTAGTGTATGAATGTTAGAACTGACCCCATTCACCGCCGCAGCACTACATGGAAAAATTCATTGGATACAGTAACCAGTAACATGAATTAATTCTGAATTGCAGTAATCAATTTAATCGGCAATTGGATTTGTTCAGATTAAAAGCGCGGGGGATGTGCGTCTTACAGGCACATCCCCTTTTGCTATTTGAGTCGGTCGTTATGAAATAAGAAGGCTTGCAGTCGGGTAGGGCGGGCAGGTTTCATTGCCAACACGGTGAATGTTCATCATATGCCACGTGGGTGCAAAGGCCGTGCATTGCGTCATCAGAATGTATCAACTTGTTACAGATGATACAGGTTTTAGGATGGTCGCTAAATGCTTTCCATGAGCTAATAGGGTGTCATTAAAAGTTTTTAAAGGGCAGATGCTCGTTCATTGGGAGTATCGATGCCACAAACATTTAAACACCGTGTGACTTCATAGAAAAGAAAATCAGGGGGGAGCGATGAAAAATCTAACTATAGGTGTAAGCACCGGGAAATTTGCAGTTGTCGCTACGGTTTTGTTAATTACTTCCGTCCGCGTGGTCGCGATGCCGGTAACCTTGCATTGCACTATAAATAAAAATCAGGTTAGCTCAGCGCGCGATTGGGTAGTTGATATTACGGCGCGTACGATTGATGGACATCGTGTCGGCGACAAAGTGACCACAGTGGGCGGCGCCTACAACGAATATTTCATCACCGATACGGAGATCGGATTTGCTACTTCCACCGGTATCAGGCATTCCATTTCTCGCACTGACGGCATCTATAAAGCATTCGGCATGGATGGCAAGCTGATCTGGACAGGAAGCTGCTCACCGTTACTGACGGCTTCCTAGCATGCGCATCACTGGCATTTACGTCTATTGGCAAGTGCCATTCGAATTTGCGTTATCCAGTGAACTATCCATACGGGTCCAGCATGCGAAACTATCTTCTTACCTTGATTGCTGCCGCCATCCTGGCAGGGTGTGGCGGTGACGGATCATCGAATGGAAATCAGGGGGCAGCCACTCCTGTGCAATCGGTGGATGTATCAAGCTATCAAACCGTCGCTCAGGAATTGTATTATTTTTATCTTGCACGGCCGGCAGACCCAAACAGTTTGATCAATCTTGAAACCGCTTTGTTCAACGCCAACGCGCCAACGGATTTGCAAGCGTTGAATAACGCGTATGCGACCAGCACAGATGTAAAAGCGCTCGTAGATAATTTAGGGAACAGCACAGAGTCGACGTCGCTATTTGTTAAAAGCAGCCCAACCGATTCTGTCAATGCCGTCTTTCAGCAGCTCCTCAATCGCGCGCCGAGCGGACCGGAATTGAATGCATGGGTGAATGTGATCTCTAATGGACAATTGAGCGCAAGCGGCACACCGCTGGCAATCATGTCATCCGTCATGGCAAACAATGCTTCGCAGGGAATATCCGACAATCTATTAATTGCTGAACGCATCGCAGTAGCGCAATATTTCTCTGATCAGCTTTCCGCACAAAATAAACTCGCTCGTTACAGCGGCGATGATGCATTTACTGGTGCCAGGGGTTTGCTCAGTTCAGTGACTGCATCGACGGATGTCACAACTTACGATATGTCTGTCCGCGCCTACGTCTCGAACATGGCCGCACTCGCTGCGGATATCCGTACTTACAATATCCAAGGTGGCGTTGTGACTGGAAGTGCGAACGGTACTGTCACCGGTAATTTCAATTACGATTGGTCGACTATGCAGATCACCTCATTCATCTTTTCAACACCATTTGGCGATGTCGATAGTAATCATGCAGGCAATGCCTCCAACGTAACGATGAGTTTTGGATCCACAGCGCTAACATTTGCCAGCGACAAATTGAGTTTAAGCCTGACCTTCCTCAGCACGCCGGTTCCAGGGGATGCCACTTTCTTTGACCGTGCCCTTTGCTCCGTCACGAATCCTTGCATATCCGGAAGGACGCAAGTTCCCAAATCAATAGTGACATCCAAGGTATGGCTGCCGAATCAGATATGGGTCTCGAACTGGGTATGGATCCCCGATTGGCAGTGGATAACAGATACGGTGTGGGTCTCGAATTGGGTGTGGGTGGCAGATATGGAATGTAACAGTTACGACAATGACGGCAACTGCACCAGTTATGAAGATGATGGATACTACGAAGACGACGGCAGCTATGTCGAGCAACAAGAGTACGTGGATCAGGGCAGTTATCAGGATGCGGGAGAATACGTTGACACAGGCGGCTATCCGAGTGACGACTTCACGGCCGGTATGACAGTGTTGGCGCATTGATTGTGCTATGTCTCAGGTATTCCTTTCTCCATTGCTTGGTCCTTGTACCTTTCCAAAATATCGGTTTGAAATCAAAGAAAATCAAAAAGCTCAGCATCGATTTCGTAACAATGCGATGCTGGCCCCTTTAGCTTTTGTTATTTTCCAGTTCCGGAAAGCGATACCGTCACCGATGAAACATTGCTGGTGATCTTTAATGAGCCTGTGCGTGTGCCAATCGCTGTTGGTTTGAATACAACGCTTGCCGTGCAACTGGTGCCGGGGGCATAACTAACTCCAACTTTGCATGTGCCGGTTCCGCCGAAATCAAAGTCTCCACTCATCACAAAACCCGCCGGAATAGTCATGTTCGCATTGCCGGCATTTTTAACCGTGACGATTTGAATTGTGCTCGTTGTGCCAACAGTTTGAGACGCGAACACCAGGGAGGTGGGTGATACACTCATGACCGCTGCCGCAGTAGAACGATATTCATAAGCGCCAATATCGAAGTAGCTGTTTTGAGGACGAGCGGTACCTTCAATATCAGTCGATGGCGCTAAATTGGCAAGCCCTCTGTTGATCGCGGGCGAGGTACTTTTCAGGTGGAAGTCGACTGAACTGCCTGTCCGGTTATAGCTGACGAATTGCGGGTCCGCTGCAACGGTTCCGGCGTTGCTCTTACCGTAGTCAAGATCCCAGTTTGTGGTATTTTGGTAAACCAGATTATTCAGGTAGCTATTGTTTGGTCCAGTTGTTCCCTGCTCGGTAATGCCGATGCCATTGTCGAAAACGATATTGTTGTAAACGTTAACGTAATCGGCTTTGAGCGTCGTGCTGTGATAAAAATCGCCACCGCCGACAACGATCCCGACACCTGATGAAGTTGTCGTGTTATTGATGATGTTTACATGGCTGGCATCGTGCCACAGGTGAATCGCGGCACCGCCGACATTGTAAGCAAGATTGTTTTTCACATTACCGGAGGTGCTGATATAGATTCCCTGGATGAAATTGCAAGTGGACACCCCGATATGGTGAACATAATTGCCAATCACGTCGTTATTGACGCCGTTGTAGTAGGAGTCCGAACCAATGGCAGAACCACCGGCACTGGTGCAAGGGACTGACTGTGCAACGTTGTGAACGTGGTTGCCTCGCACCGCATTGTAAGAACCGCCGATATAGAGACCATTCCTTGTGGTGGTGCTTCCGCTACCATCAAAATCAAAGCCGACGATATCCGAGTAGTTTCCACGATGGTCCCACAGTAAAACGCCGTTCGTAGCGGGCACGATTCGAGCGCCCCACTTGGTTGTTGATTGATAGGTGATGCGCGCTGTGGCAGTGCCGCTTGAGGTAGTCTGGAATCCACCCGTATAGGTGCCGGCAGCGACGTTCACAATATCACCGGGCTTTGCCAGCTGCGATGCCTTGACGATTGTCCTGAGTGGAGCCGATGCGGTGGTGCCGGCGTTCGAATCCGAACCCGTGGTAGCGACATATAAATTGGTCGCTGAGGCTAATGATGAAGCGAAGACGGATGCAACGATTGTGAAGTGGAAGAGTAAAGATGATGCGTGTTTCATATGGGTGTCTCCGTTAAAGTTGAAATCTAAAAGTGAGCCTGCGTCTCTCCGGTATATATTCCATTGCCGCTTGTTAAATTTCTTGCTGTCAGTATTTGGATACTGTTGTTGTAGTTGCTTGGTAAATGCAACCAGTTGCTTTTTTTGCAACTGGACAATCTTAACCAGTGACCGGTTTCCGGTACACGGGCCATTCAGCCAGTGACTGGTGTCCGGTGCACTGGCCATTCGGCAAACCGCAGTAAATCAGAATTACTTCAGGCAATAGTGCATCCATTCGAATTGCTTAACGTGGCTTGTTCCTAGCTATATCGTATGTTCTTGATTAGATAATGTTGGCAAGTAGGATGCGACATGCGTATCGAAATAAATCAAAAAAGGTCAACATTCAGTGATGGATAAATAATGCGATGCTGATTCCCTTTAATTGCATTTGATGCAGGAGCGGAACGGTGGTGGTCACAACTGGTCTAATTTTTATTTTTTGGAGGTTTCATGTCACACTACATCGACGCCATCACCATCCCTGTTCCCCGTAGCAATCTCGATACCTACAAGCGCATGTCTGCGGAATGGGGCGATGCTCACATTCGTCACGGGGCTCTGTATTACTCCGACTCAATCAGCGACGATGTTCAGCCCGGCAAGGTCACGTCGTTTCCTCAAGCCGTGCAGCTCAAGGACGATGAGGTAATCGCGTTGGCGTGGGTTGTGTATCGAAACAAGGAAGACCGCGACCGCATCAGCAAGGAGGTCATGGAGGATCCGGCGCTCAAGGACTCGATGGATCCCTCGAAGATGCCGTTCGACGGCAAGCGCATGTTCTGGGGTGGCTTCGAAACTATTGTCGGGCTCCCGGCCGAGCACTAGGCGGGGCACGGAGCCTGGCAATAAAAAGAAAGAAAAAGGATCGGCATCGGTTTATTCGCCCATCGGCGAATAAACCGATGCCGATTCCCTTTAATCCCTCATTGATCTCGCTAACGGATTGACCGAGCTTTCATCACGCGCCGCACAATCAGAAAGCCCAACGCTGCAATGATCCACAATGGCCAAGCCTTGGCCAAATCAATCACAAAGTCGAGGAGATCATACCAGCCGACGCTGAGAGATTGCATCACACGGTAGCCCAGACTCGGTTTGTGCTTGAAGAGCACGGCGTCGACATCGGTGAACTCGGTTTGGTAGATTCTGGATAGCTGATAAATGCTCAGTTCGATTGTGCTGAAGGCGATTTTGTCTTCAAATTCCTTTTGCGCTATTTTTGCTTCATCGCGCGCGGCTTTGGTTTCATTGCGTGCGGTGATCGCCTCTGTTTTATGGGAAAGTTTGCCGCCGTCTCGTGTAGCTTGTCCTAATTCTTCCTGCGTTTCCTGGTTGCGCTGAAAGTTGAGCTTTTGGCGTAACAAATCGAACTGCGCATCGTGCGCTTCAAAATTGCGTTGATCCAGAAATTCGACTTGTGTTGCAATGGCTCGCAAAAACTCCTGGGTCTTGGCGCTTGGTACCCGCACTGTCAAATTGCCGTTGACGATGTATTCGGACAATTCGATGATATTGCCGTCGTTATCGGAATGGCGCTGGCTTTGCAGGACGCTGGATCCAATCTCGTTCTTGACCACAAAGCCGGCATGAGCGGAAACCGCATCTTCAATCGCCAATGCAGAACGATAAACATCCTTGACGCGGAACCGTGCATGCGCGGTACGGATGAACTTGCGTTCACCATCGTTATATGTGACTGCAGTGGAGGTGAGTTGCGCCTCGGGCTTGATGTTTTCAAACTTTTGTTCCGCAACAGAGGCATCTGCGCGATTGCTCGATTTTGCTTTTCTTTGATAGTCGGCAGATGCCTGCATAGCCGGAGCAGGTGCAGCGGCGGCTTGTGCTGCCGGACTGGACGGTTCCATGAGCGATGAAGGAGAACCGTTTGCGTCCTCTGATTTTTTTGAGCATGCGTTCAAAAAAATGAAAAGTGACACAGTGAGAATGGCATGTGTTGCATATCTTGAGCGCATGTTAAGGGTCCCCCAATTTTTTTAAAAAACGTAAAAAACCCTCAGCCCGTTAAGTCTGATCATGCGGAATCCAATTGGCCCTGAAGGTTGCTATGACGCGCAATCCGCCGTCGTCTGTGGAGTTAAACGTGCGTCAACAAGAAAAGGGGTTAAGGTCGGCAAATTTAATTGCTTGTAGTAGTGTGTTGGGCATTCAGCAAGTCGGACGCAATGCGCCTTGCTTATTGACGCCCTACGACTTGCGGCTTTTTATATACATGGATCGAACATTCGGTACAATACATCCCATCATGACCAGCCAGAATCTCTCACGTGAAGAAGTAATTGATCGCATTCTTGCGGCTTTTCGCCAATATGGATACGAAGGCGCCAGCCTGGCCAGATTATCGGAAGCGACCGGCCTTGGACGATCAAGTTTGTATCACCATTTCCCGAACGGCAAAGAGGATATGGCAGCAGCTGCGCTGGATTCGGTGGCCACGTGGTTTTCGGAAAACGTGCTCTCTGCGCTGCAAGGAACCGATTCGCCAAAGAAACGCTTGAAGCGCTTTTCTGCAAAGCTTTCCGAGTTTTACAAGGATGGCACAACGTCATGCCTGTCGGACGTTTTTACCATCGGCGAAGCAGGAACTATCTTCCAGAAAAAAATGGGCGAGCGATTAAAAAATCTCATGCGCGCCCTTGCGAAGGTCGCCGAAGAGTCGGGTGTTGACCGGGCCGAAGCAGCCCGGCGCGCCGAGAGCATCGTCATCGCTATACAAGGCTCGCTCATCTTGTCACGCGCGACTGCCAATACAGCGCCGTTCTTGCGCGTCGTTGACAACATCGCTCATCAATTGATCGATTAATAGTGGGCTTCTCGTGAATACTTGACAGGTCCGGCTTGGTATAGTACTGTACCGAACGATCGGTACAGTATTTGCCGTGCTGAGAAAAAACGCGTTACTTTTCAATACAAGTTATCCATCAGGAGAGACTCATGTCCATTGCCCAGCCAGCAAAACCGATTCGTCTGTACCGCCATCCGTTGTCAGGACATGCACATCGCGTAGAACTGTTTCTTTCATTGCTGGGATTGCCGGTTGAGCTTGTCAATGTCGACCTGAAAAATGCAGAGCACAGGCAGCCGGAGTTTCTCGTTAAAAATCCGTTCGGTCAGGTGCCGGTGATAGAAGACGGAGCGGTCACCTTATCGGACTCGACCGCTATCCTGGTTTATCTTGCCATCCAATACGGCGAGCCGAGCTGGTTGCCACGCGATGCAGCAGGCGCCGCAACAGTACAGCGTTACCTGTCGCTGGCAGCAGGTGAAATCGCCTACGGTCCAGCTTTGGCAAGAAAAATTAACGTGTTTGGATTGTCCCTGGATCGCGCAGGAGCAGAGGCTACCGCAGTGCAGCTTCTGTCAGTGCTGAATGAACAATTATCAGCGCAGCAGTTCCTCGCAGGGAAATCAATAACGATTGCAGATATCGCGGCCTACAGTTACATCGCGCACGCACCAGAAGGCGGAATCTCACTTGATCCTTACGCCCACATCCAGTCATGGTTAAAACGGATCGAAGCCATGCCGGGGTTCATACCGATGCAGCCAAGCAAAGTCGGCTTGGTTAGGTAATCGAAATAATGGCAGTTACCTCGTTGATGCGACGACAGTAAGCACAAATTGAACAAGGGTATGAACATGCAAAATTCAGAAGCTTGGACACAAGGGCAAGATGAAACGACATTTCATGCAGGTGAACGGTCAGTGCATCAACGATTGGGCATCGCGGACAAGATCGCAGAGCGTGGACGTCAGGTCATCCGTGATCATATGCCGGATCAGCATCGCGACTTCTTCGCGCAGTTGCCATTTCTGATTGTCGGCAGTGCCGATCAGGCGGGGCAGCCCTCAGCTTCCGTACTGGTCGGCCAGCCAGGCTTCATCGCATCGCCCCACGCACGCCGGCTGGAGGTAAATGCATCGGCACTGTTTGCAGATCCATTGCACGACACACTGCACCTCAATGCTCAGCTCGGTTTGCTGGGCATTGAGCCACATACGCGGCGGCGTAACCGCGCCAATGGAACGGTGAGCGAGCTCAGCAAAAACAGTTTTAGTCTGGATATCAAACAGAGTTTTGGAAACTGCCCGAAATATATCCAAGCGCGCATCCCGCGATTCAAGAACGATGCTGCCGACTCAAAAGAAAAAATAGTGCATCGCAGTGACCAGCTAAATCACGTGATGTGCCGGATGATCGCGTCTGCCGATACATTCTTTATTGCGACCGCATATTTGGGTGAGGGCAATGGTACTGGCAGACAGTACGGCAGCGACGTATCGCACCGCGGCGGCAAGCCGGGCTTTATCAGGATCGATGACCCGAGCACGATCACCGTGCCGGATTTAATTGGCAATTTCTATTTCAATACGATAGGTAATCTTGTAGCCAATCCACGCGCCGGCCTGTTGTTTATCGACTTTGCGAGTGGAGATCTGCTCTACGTACAAGCAGATGCCGAAATCATTTGGAATGGCGACGAAGTTAGTGCATTCCCGGGCGCACAACGCTTGCTGCGATTCCATATCACGCAAGCTGTGCGGGTGGAGCGCTCACTGCCGCTCTACTGGTCTGAACCTGAACAGTCCCCTTATCTGGATAAGACAGGATCGTGGGACCATGCGGAGAAACAGGGCCTTAGTTGACTAGGCAAGCAGGCACCAAATCAGAAGAGTCATCATCGGATTGCTATTCAGTGATGGATAAACAATGCAATCTGTTTTTATACGCAAAAGTTAAGCGATGCCGGCTCATTTATGGTGTGTAGAGCGACTCATCAATATGGACTGGTGCCACCCAACTGCTCCCAAATGTACTTCGTCAAGCTTTTGCCACTGGCGCAGAAACCTGTCGTATTGTGACCACGTGTATAGACAGTGCATGATGTCGCATTCGTTGCTTCGCAAGTCGCTGCATTGCTGATGTCTGGCCCAGCGCAAAAATCCGCTTGAATGTAAGACTCATTTTGGAACGGCCACAGCAGATTGCCGGTCAATGATCCGTTGACATACTTGTTGACGACGGTTGCGCCAATGTTTGAACCACCTGTGCCGGTACCGAAAGCCGGGCCGCTGGTCACGTTCTCAAGCCATGAAAAATTTGGATTGGTGTTCGTAGCACCCGGCATTGCCGTGTAGAGCAAATTATCACAATTAAACCAGATATTATTCGCAGCGATAGGTGTCCCAGTCCACTGTTTATTGTAGCAACCGGCCGACGTGAAGGTGCCGCCATGCACAATCGTATTGCTGAATGTGACAGCGGTATAAGGGTAATTGTCGATACGCACACCATTGCTATTTGAATTCCAGATCGTGTTGTGATTCAAATTAAACGTATGATTACCGCCATGCGTCGTGGCTTGGTTATCGGCAGAAATCCATAATCCGCCAGCATTGGTACCGGTAACGCCGGCAACAATGTTGTTAATTGCGGTGAAAGTTGCCGGCGTAGCGCCGCCCGACCCGCTGGTTATCGATGCGTGGCTGTCATAGTACAAGCCACCATCGCCGGCGGCGCCGGTATTCATCGCGATGTTCCCGTACCACGCAACAGTGCCAAGTCCGTACGGGTAGTTGGCAGTGGTGACCGATGAAGTCGTAAACAGGGAGGCGTGTACATCCGATGTTGAATCGGTTCCCTTATCGAAGTCAATCGAGATATTGTTTTCAGCGATAGAATTATCTTCATCGTATAAAACGATGCCGGCTTTAGGTTGGCCATCCGGTGCACCGTCATATCGAGCGACATTCCCACGTAAAACATTATTGATTCCGGCATATAGCGCGATACCATAGCGCGAGCCGAAGCCCCAAGCCCAATTGCGCTCAAACAAGCAACCAGAACAGTGATTCGCAATCAGCCCAATGACGTTTGCGCCGGAACCGGCTGGTTTCGCGTAGGCACAGGCACTGTCGTGAATCCAAATATTGGTCGCGTTGAAATTCGCATTTGAGCCGGAGCTGCCGTCCACGCCGCATGGGCTATCCACAGAATGCAAGAAGCGCAGGTAGCCGACTTCGACGTAATTGTTATGCCACAGGTACAGTGGCAGTTTCGCGTAGTTGCCGTCCACGGTTGCAGCGGTCGCTAGTCCGATCGAACGGCTGTACCCCAGAAAACGTGTGTACTTGCTGGATGTCCCATCCACAATGTCTTTCGTGTATTGACCGCCATTGCCGCCCAACGACTCACTCGACATCGTTCCGTCTGCAAAATAAGCGGTATCGCCGCTGACCATTGAAGCGACCATATGGTGGATTGTCAGGCATGGCGTTTTCAGTGACCTGCAGTTATTGCTGTCGGATCCGGTTGGCGCTACCCACCAGACATCGGAATCCTTCGGCGTGAAGGTTGCGGCCGCTGTTGTGCCGCTGGTAAATGTCAAAGAACAAGCGCCACTTGATGATTGGCCCGTACATGTCGCTCCTCCCCATGCATACAATTCTGTGCCCGTACCATGTACGGTACTGCTTGCTGTCGAAGGCGAGGCTGTCGCTGTCAATGTAACTGACGTTCCACTCGCAAATGCAAAAGTACATGTGCCGGGACAAGATATGCCTGCAGGACTTGAGGTCACCGTTCCATTGCCGATCACCGATACTGTCAACGATGAGCCTCCTCCCGATGATCCGCCGCCACTGCTGCCGGCGCTACTACCACCGCTACCGCCGCAACCAACCAGAGAAAAAATTGATAAAAGGGTCGCAAGCACAAGCAAACCTTTCCGGTTGCGCGAGAAGCTATCAGTTATATTCCAGATCGCAGATATGGTTTTCATTCTTGAATCATTCTTTACATGCCTCAACCTAAAACACCGGCAACAATCACAGCCACAAAACAGAATGGCCAATCGGAGCGTTCAGCCCCAAGCCAATTAGCCGCCAACTTGAAAGAAAACACCACAAAATGGTGTACAGGAATAACGAAAAAATAATTGCAGTCATGAGAGCTGTTTTCCCATAACGAAGATCAAGAAAAATTCGATTAATTGTATAGGGGTTCGCGGTGGTCGCACATCCCATATATATGGGATGCAATGCTCACGTAGAATGAATCAAAAGGGTCGAATTAAAAGAGTCGAAAGGGTCAGCATCGCATTATTCTCTGGTAGATAAACAATGCGATGCTGACCCTTTTAATTTTCTCTTACCCCTTTAATTGTCTGTGGTCAGCACAGAGCCAACGGGGTGCGCAGCGCTTTATGCCTGCGCTTTCACCTTCAAACGCCAAGCATGCAGCAGTGGCTCGGTGTACCCACTAGGCTGCTCCAGGCCTTTAAACACCAAATCACATGCTGCCTTGTAGGCCATGCTGGTGCCGAAGTTGCCGGCCATGTTTTTGTAGTGCTTGTCGCCTGCGTTTTGCTTGTCCACGACAGCGGCCATGCGTTCAAAGGTTTCGGTGACTTGTGCTTTGGTGACGACGCCGTGCAGCAACCAGTTAGCCATGTGCTGGCTGCTGATACGCAGCGTGGCGCGGTCTTCCATCAGGCCCACGTTATGGATATCAGGCACCTTGGAGCAGCCCACGCCTTGATCCACCCAACGCACCACGTATCCCAAAATACCTTGCGCATTGTTGTCCAGCTCTTGCTGTTTTTCGGCGTCGCTCCAGTTCGGGGTAGCGGTGACGGGCACTTGCAGCAGGTTGTTGAGAATGCCGTCGCGCGCTTTTTCGTAGTTGGTCTTTTCCAATTCCTTTTGCACGTCGGAGACCAGCACCTGGTGGTAGTGCAGCGCGTGCAGCGTGGCGCCGGTGGGACTTGGCACCCACGCGGTGTTGGCACCGGCTTTTGGGTGGACAATCTTTTGCTCCAGCATTGCCTTCATCAAATCAGGCATGGCCCACATGCCCTTGCCGATTTGCGCCTTGCCGCGCAAGCCGCAGCTCAAGCCGACCAGTACGTTGTTCTTCTCATAGGCCTGGATCCAGGCACTGGTCTTCATGTCGCCCTTGCGGATCATCGGGCCGGCGTACATGCCGGTGTGCATCTCGTCGCCGGTGCGGTCGAGGAAGCCGGTGTTGATGAATGCCACGCGGCTGGCTGCTGCAGCGATACAGGCTTTCAGGTTGACGCTGGTGCGGCGCTCTTCATCCATGATGCCGAGCTTGACGGTGCTGTCGGGCAGGCCCAACATTTTTTCTACACGTGTGAACAGTTCGGCGGCGAAGGCTACTTCGGCAGGGCCATGCATCTTCGGCTTGACGATGTAGACCGAGCCCTTGCGAGAATTGCGGATGCCATCCTTCTTGGTGCGCGCCAGGTCGTGCATCGCGATGGTCGTGGTGACCACGGCATCCAGAATGCCTTCAGGGATTTCTTGCGTCTTGCCTGCTGCGTCGGTGTACAACACGGCAGGGTTGGTCATCAGGTGACCGACGTTACGCACAAACATCAACGAGCGGCCATGCAGCGTGACTTTCCCTTTGCCATTGGCAGCGGTGTACACGCGGTCGGCGTTCAGGCCGCGGGTAAAGGTCTTGCCGTTCTTCTCCACTTCTTCAGTCAATGTGCCTTGCAAAATGCCCAGCCAGTTACCGTAGGCCAGTACTTTGTCCTCGGCATCCACCACGGCGACGGAATCTTCCAGATCCAGAATGGTGGACAGCGCGGCTTCGATCACCAGATCGCTCACACCCGCAGCATCGCTTTTGCCGATCGGCGTGTTGCGGTTGATGATGATGTCCAGATGCAGACCGTTGTGCTGCAGCAGCACGCTGCTTGGATCCTTTGCTTCGCCCTGATAGCCGATGAACTGGGAATTGTCTGCCAGCTTGGTCGTGCTGCCATCCTTGAGCGTGACCACCAACTCGCCATCCTTGTTGATGCGATAGCCGGTGGAGCCAACGTGCGAACCCTTCTTCAGCGGCGCGGTGCGGTCCAGCACATGACGCGCGTATTCAATGACCTTCTTGCCGCGCTTGGGGTTGTAGCCGCCTTTTGCGCCTGCCTTCTCGCAGCCGTTGTCTTCCGAGATCACATCGGTGCCATACAGCGCGTCGTACAAGCTGCCCCAACGCGCGTTGGCTGCGTTCAGCGCGTAGCGCGCATTGAGTACCGGCACAACCAGCTGCGGGCCCGCTTGCACGGCCAGCTCGGCATCCACGTTTTTGGTAGTGATCTTGACGTTTTTGGGGCTTGGAACCATGTAGCCGATTTTTTCCAGATGCGCGCGGTAGGCTGGCATATCGGCGATCGGGCCAGGGTTGGTCTTGTGCCACGCGTCCATTTCCAGTTGCAGGCGGTCGCGCTCAGCCAACAGCGCAATATTCTTGGGCGCCAGGTCGGCCACGATCGCGTCAAAGCCACTCCAGAAGTCGGCGGGCGATATGCCTGTGCCCGGCAGTACTTTGCTCTCAATGAACTGGTGTAAAACAGTGGCAACTTGCAGGCGGTGCTCTGTGGTGCGGGGCGTAGATGTTGTGGACATAATAGATCTTTTCAAAAAAGAAGGGAAAATTTGCAGTGCGTATACTGTATTCGATATTTTAATCGAAACTATACGAGTAAAAATCAATCTATTTGTGATAAATAGATAGGTAATGCATGACGGCTCACGGTTACTCCACTCGACATGGCTTTTTTATATAGTTATTTTGCACATTTGTCTTGTCATGCCATTTGATTGCCACCCGCATTTTTACATTTGACGAAGCATTGAAGATCAGTTTCTTGTATTGAAGCCGGTGAGTTGCTTATCGGGGCATTGGATAGATCTAATTCACGAAATAATAATTTGCCTTCGGTCGGAATGTTCGCAAAATTAACATATAACTTTTTCATTTCATCTGTCGTGGCGTTATATTCATTCTTTGCGGAGGTAATGCGCCAACTTAGCTTTGTTATATTCCTGGGCATCTCCCGGTCTCTCCATGAAGTTGCATAATAATCTCCTAAATAATAGCCTCGTCCAGCTTCAAATTTTTCCATTTTCAGTGCACTTGCCGGCGCGCTTCTTCGGTCACCGATTGTGCCGTGTGAATTCGTGTAGACAATCTGGATAAATGAACATTTTGAAGGGGCAATTTTGATCAGTTGTAGGTTCGATTCATTGGAAAATTGAATCGTGTAAGTCTGACCATCGACACAATCAATCCTGAATCCGATTGTTAGATAGCCATCCAGCAAAAGAGGAGCATCTTTATTATCCATTGAGAAGCGACCATACAAAAAGGACGCGCCCTTCGTTGGGGTATCTGTGACATTACTGCTAGGTGCGACGTTGGCACAACCGCCAATTGCCAAGAGTAGAAACAGTGCGATTAATTTGTGAGTGGTTTTAGGATCCATATGCTCATCTGATTTGAATTGAAAATATTATGAAAAGGATCAATGGAGTCTGACCCCATTGATTCACCATTGATTCAAACAATGCGATGCCGCCCCTTTTATTTAGTCGAGAATATTGACACTTTTAATTCCAGAAGGATATTTCTTTTCTTAAATCATTGATTTTTAAAATTAAAATATTTATGGCATGAAACATGCATGTTGATTGGAGTAAATCATTTCTGTAAAGGAAGTCTCATGAAAAAATTAGCAATGTCATTGCTGCTTACGGTGTTTGGTATCGCTTCTGCCTCTGCGACGGTCTTGTCCACCACGGTCAATGTGGACAACGTGTTCAGCCTCTACGTCAGCACCAACGATTCGGTATTAGGTACATTGGTAAGCTTCGGTGATACTTGGCCGACAACCTATACCGGCAGCGCAACTCTGACCAACGGCGTGACAAACTATATTCATTTGGTAACAACCAATCAAGGCGGTCCCGGCGGCTTTCTAGGCGATTTTAAATTAAGCGATAGCGCATTTACCTTCGCTAACGGTACGGATACTTTGCTGACCGGAGTGAACGGTTGGTCTCAGAATACGACAGGCTTTGGCACTCCCTATGGCGCAGTTGTAGGTGAGGGACTTAACGGTGTTGCACCATGGGGTACTCGCTCAGGTTATGGCGCTGATACGCCAACCTGGATCTGGAACTATGTCAGTAACAACAGCAGCGACTCCCAAACTGTGTATTTTTCCGCAGAGATTGACAGCACTCCAATACCTGAGCCGGCATCGCTGGCTTTGATGGGTTTGGGCTTGGCAGGCGCAGCATTTGCACGCCGCCGCAAGCAAAAATAACATCAGCCATAACGGTTTCAACGGCGACTTCGGTCGCCGTTTTTGTATCTGCACCACGTCTTCCTGAAAATAAAAAAGACTAGCCTCGATTTGTTTTCTATCTGTGAAAGTTAACCGATGCTACCCACTTTAATTTCCGATGGCAGTTTTTGCTCTTCAATAGATCAAGTAAATCTATCAAAGGCAAAGCACGAAACTTCTTAATCAATCTACGCAGCATATCAATCGAGTCTGCCCCATTGATCCCTTGATTCTGATTTAGCTAGTCCCTTGCAACAAACAAGGCAACTTGACCGTTCTGCCTAATCTCAACGTTTTGAAATTGGCTTTCCAACATCTCACGGAGTAGTTGAATCGAATCTTGTTTATTGCTGAAGATGCCCTTTTTGTTATAAACCTTCATTAAGATGCGGCCTAACATATTGTGGTTAGCCGTATCTCCAAGAATCGTTGTGCCGTAAAACACACCGTTCGGCGCAAGATGTTTTTTCAAATTTTTAATGACATCGCGTTTGTCAACGAAGGTCCCAGGAAGGCAATGTAACAAATAGAACGTCGATATTGAATCAAATACCGTTGTTGCTGGTAACGCTAGCGGTTTAAAAACGTCCTGTTGAATACACGCCGGTTTAAGGTCTGCAATGTGATTCGCTGCTGCGCTCAAACTATTTTTATTCAGATCGATGAGGCTGATTTCTGCGGATGGATTGAACGTCGCATTTGCTAAATAAAAGCCAGTACCAACGCCCACATCCAAATGACGACGGCCCAGGTGTTTCTTAAAAAAAGGCAGCTGAATTTTTCTGGTGGAGCATCGCCAAACATAACTGTTTGAAAATCCGAGAACATACCAGTCATACACTTTAAGTATTAATGGCGTATAGATAGATGCGCCGCGTTCAGAGTTCAAATTTTCCACTGTATTTTCCATACTTATGTTGAGAATCACTTAAAACTGACCCACTGTTTTCATCGAAATTTGACCCACCCTATTTTTGCGTAGATTACTATGCCTCTGTGGATAAGTCTTGTGGTTTCGGGTTGGTTTCTCCTTTCTTGACGGTTTTTTTGGTGGAA